>CALMNW010000060.1 GCA_937872095.1 uncultured Verrucomicrobiota bacterium | reverse complement strand
TTTCGAGGCCAGCCGGGAGCGGGCGGCGGAAGAACTCCGGCAGGTGTCCGAAATCAAACGGTCAGAAGCAGACAAGGCGGCGCAGGCAGAGCGGGTCTATCGTGCGCGGTACGAGCAACGGTCAAAACGAAACCGACGGCGCACCCTCGCTCCGGTGAGAATAGACGAACTCTATGCCGTGTGGAAATCCCGCCCCCGCAAAAAAAAGCCCACATTCGGATGCGATGCCGTTGCCCGCAGAACATTCGGCAGATTTGCGGAGTACATGAAGCGGACGGCACCGAGAATCACCGAGACCGGAGCCTTGCAGAAGGAACATGTTGACGGTTTCCTTGCCGAAATCGAAGCCGACGGAGTGAGCGCCCGAACATGGAACGGGGTTTTAAGCCTTCTCCGTGGAACCCTACAACGAGCAGACCCGTTTTCGGCGGCGATTCCGCACCTAAAAGAGACCCCGCAAAAAGACGAACTAACGGCCCATCGCACCCCGTTCACCGCCGAAGAGCTTGAGCGGGTCTATGCGGCGGCGGAAGAACGAGACCCGCCATTGCATGACTTGGTGGTAACGGCGGCGTGTACGGCGATGCGCCGAGGCGACGTGTGCCGTTTGCGCTGGTCGAGCGTGGACATGAAGGCTGGATTTATCACCGTTAAAACGAGCAAGACGGGAGACACGGTGGACATCCCCATCTTTCCGCCTCTGCGGTCGGTGCTAGAATCCAGACCCCGGCGCGGACCATTCGTGTTTCCCGAAGCCGAACAGATTTACAGAAGGCAGCCGGACATGCTGGACCGCCGGTTGAACGCCGTTCTTGCGGATGCCGGATTCGTGCGCCCGCCCCGAACTGCAAAGACCGGAAAGTATCCCGCCGCTACCCCGGACGCAATCACTGAAGCGGCAGAAGCGGCGATGCTGGCGCGGGAATGGTCTGGCAAGCGGACCTCTAAAGGCCGGGAGGTGTTGGCACGGCATCTCCGGGGCGAGACCGGGCGGCAGATTGCGGCGGCGTTAGGGACCACACCGGGCGGGGTTTCATCCTATCTGCACGAATTGGAGGAACTAACCCGGCTTGCCATCGTCACCCCACCCCGCTCCGACGAAGCCTCCCCCGAACAGTCCATGCTGACGGTGGGCGAAATCACGCCGGAGAATCCACGGAAACGGCGGCCTTCCTTGAAGGGATGGCACAGTTTCCGAACGACCTGGACCACGCTTGCGCTGGCGGCTGGTGTTCCGCTGGAAATCGTCGCCAAAGTCACCGGACATCGCACCATGGAAATCGTATCGAAAAACTACTTCCGCCCCGGTCGGGAGCAATTCCGGAGGGTGCTGGCCGACAATCTGCCGAAGGCGTTGGTTGGCGACGGCGACACAAAGAAACCGACATTGAAAGACAAGCTGGTAAAGATGAACGCGGCGAACTGGAAGAAGATCAGGGCGGAACTGCTGAAAGAGGTGGAAAAATGAACCAACAAACCAAATTGCTTTTTGTCGGCGGCGACAACGAGTCCTTCCCCGTCGTGGAGCGCGGAAAATGTTATATCGGAATCCCCGGCCAACGGTTTGAATGGGAAGCATGGGACGGCAAGATTGATCCGCGCGGCCAGAATGATAACAGCCCCGCTGATGAACCCGAACCGGTAGATGGCCGGGACATTGTTGGAATCGCCCAACTGACCGCCGATTCCGAGGGGCGCGCGGCATTGGATAAGGACCATAGACCAGACGGAAAATACTTCTGTGTCGCGTGGACAGCGAGCGGCAAGACGCGAATTCTTCAAACCGTAAGGGTGACGAACTTCGGAGCCGAAGAAACCCAGCGGCGCAAGGATTCACTCCCTTCGCAGGAACAAGCGGCACAGGTGGCAGCGGAACCGTCCCAGACGGCGACGAGCGCCAAAAAACAGTCGGCAGTGTTGCACCGCATCGAGAAGATGCTGGCCGAAAATATAACCGCCTTGACCACCGTAGCCGATCAAACCGCGCCGTCCAATCAGGTCAAGAACACGAGGCGCGCAATCCAACTGGATCGGACGGAGCGGGACAAGGCGAAGAAGAAGCCGGGAGGCCAAAGAAAGCCGGGAGGAGAGCGGGCGTTAAAAGTCGTAATGCGGGCCATACAGCGGAAAAAAGATTCCTATACGAAAGAGGACAGGCCGCCGCCCGGTGTTGGAGCGATGATAAATGAATTGCGGGAATATGGCCGAAACATTCCGTGGTCAACTGGCTATTTGCGAAACCGCTTTTCGCGTTGGGACAGCAAAAAAGACGATTTCAGAAATTAGGCTGCACATGGCTCCCGATGGCTATGTGAAAAGTTGAAGCGACATCAGCCCGAATATCCCCGCCAGTCATTGCGATTGTGCGGGGACTTCTTTGCACATGGCGACCCCACATACAACGTGCTAAGCGAATGCGTTTCCGTATCTCCCAACAAGAGGCCAAGTAGCGCGGCAAAGTGCCAAGCGGCCCCTTGGGGAGAATGGAAATGAGAACACAAGATGCTGATTCAATCGAAGAGGCCGCCGTTGTGGTGGCGAAGGCCAGCGGAGCCGATGCCGCGATGGTGGCGCGAATCCGCCGGGCCGTCCGTGGTGACGAAGGGCGGAAGAGCGAAACTTATTTGAACGCGGGCGAGGTCGGTCAACGGTTGGGCTGGCACCGGAAAACCGTCCTGCGCCACGCTCGCCAGCTTCAAGCGGTTTGGAGGTCGAAACGGTGTATCCGCTTCCCCGCTTCCGCCGTCGAGAAATTCGCGGCAGGGGGGACGGTGTAGCCATGAAGTCCGCAACCAGCAAAAAGCGGACCTGCCCCGGCAAGAGCAAGCCCGCAAACGCGACCAACATGAACGACCTTACCGCACTCGCGCGGACAGGGCAACCCCCTCCCCCATTGAAAATCACAGCCCCCCCACCCCGGAACCGTCCAAGTTTTACGACACGGGGGATGGGGCACGTGGGAGGTAATCAGACACCGGGGGATGGGGTATCGAGGCCAAAAAATTCTGAAAAAAAGTTTCCGACGCCCAAGGCCCCCCAGCGCACGCGGCTGACGCCGGAGCAGCGCGGAAGGTTTTGGCAGGCTGTGTGTGGCGGCGAAATTCTCACGGCGGGAGGCCGGCCATGAGCGCGCAAGCCATACAGTCCGAACTGGCCTTGATCGGCGCACTACTCCAAGAGCATGACCGGATTTTTCCAATCGTGCAGGCGGTGGGGATCACAACGGCCAGCTTCACGGATTCCGTTTGCCTTGCGGCGTGGCGGGCGATGGAAAAGCTACGCGCCAAGCATAAGATCATCGACCTTGTGACGGTGCCCGAGGCGATGGACGGCGACGCGGCGGAAAACCAGACGGCACTTGGCGAGCTTGTGGATGCCTGCCCTACAACGGCGCATGCGCAATTCTACGCCGAACAGGTCCGCGAGGTCGAACGGCGGCGGAAGTATGATGCGGCGATTACAACCGCGCAGGAGCGGCTTGCGAACGGTTTCGACATCACCACCGTGGCCCAGCAACTCAAGGCCGCAGGCGAGGCCGTAGAGAGCGCACAGGCTGGGCCGCAGATTGTAGCCGCTACCGATTTCGTCGCCGTACAACGACCGGAGCCGATTCAGGTTGTCCACGGCGTGCTGCGAGCTGGCCAGATCGGTATTTTGTCCGCTTCATCGAAGGCCGGAAAGACATGGTCGCTGTTGGATTCCGCTTTCGCGGTTGCGACGGGCGGACAGTGGTTCGGATGGAACACCGCCCAAGCCCGAGTTTTGTACATCAACGCCGAACTGCCAGACTACGACTTGGAAGCCAGGTTGAAGGTGTTGGCCAACGCGCTGGGGTTCGATGGATTGCCTTCAGGTCTGGACATCTGGCATTTGCGCGGACAGACCAAGACGATCCCTCAACTGCTCCCGGCCATCCTTCGCCGCCAGCGCGAACGCGGACCCTACGGCTTGATCCTGCCGGACCCGCTCTATCGCTTCGGACAAGGACGCGACGAAAACGACAATGCCGTCCAAGCCATCACGATGAACGAGCTAAACGAGGTTGCGGAGCAAACGTCTGCCGCCGTACTCGTCGCGCACCACTTCAGCAAGGGCAACAAGGCGCAGGTTGACCATCTGGATCGCGCATCCGGTGCGGGCATGTTTGCCAGAGCGCCCGACGCAATCCTGACGCTAACCGCCCACGAGGAACCGGACGCCTACACGCTGGAAACCACCTGCCGGAGTTTCGCCAAACCGGACCCGGTTGTAGTGCGCTGGCAATATCCACGTTGGACCGTGGCCGAAGAATTGGACCCGGAGCGGCTGAAATCACAGATGGGCAGGCCGGCGAAATTTTCACTGGATGACCTGCTGGACCTGTTGCCGCCGGATGGCCTGTCGCATGGCGATTGGCTGGCCAAGGCCAAGTCAGAAACAGGAATCGGCAAAACGCGATTTAACGAACTGGTCCGCGTAGCAAAAGGCAAGAAGCGGGTTGTTCAAGCGTTCGGGAAGTATGTCCGGGGAATCGCGGAATGACTGTGAACGCCTCAAAAATCGGTCCGGTCCGCCTTATAGTATTACCGGACAAACCGGACAGGACAAAGGCAGGGGGGAAGGCGCTTACTTTGCCGCCTTCACCTCCCTGCAAGCCATCTTTGTCCACAAAGGCCGCTAATACCTTAACGGACAAAGCGGACTTTACGGACAAGACGGGAGCAAAGAGGCCCATGCGGGTAGTCGTGGACAGCCGCGAGCAATCGCCCTTCCGGTTTGAAGGCTACCCCTGCACGGTGCAGACCGGGACGCTGGCGAGCGCCGATTATTCCCTGCGCGGTTTCACTGACCGGATCGGCATTGAGCGGAAATCCCTGCCGGATTTGATCGGATGCCTTTCGACAGATCGAAAACGGTTTGAGGCCGAGCTTGTCCGGTTGCGCGGTTTCGATGCCTGCGCCGTGGTGGTCGAGTCCCCAGCCAGCGACCTACGCGCCGGACGCTACCGCTCACAGATGGACTCCGGGGCCGCTTGGCAGTCATGCCTTGCCCTTTCGGTACGCTGCAAGATTCCATTCTGGTTTTGCGATTCCAGAGCCGACGCCGAACGGACGACTTTTGATCTCCTGCGGCATTTTGTGCAGGACCGTCTGCGCGAGCTTTTAGCCTTACAGGACGGCGGGAAAATTGGTTTAGCGGGCACTACGCCCGTACGCGCCCGCGCGTGTTAGGGAAAGGCGTCACCATGAAAGCAGCAACACGACGGGCAGCGCGGGCGGCGAGGCAGGCGCGGGAGCGGACACTACGGTACAAGAAATTTTGCCGATTCATCCTGCTACTGGAAGAAGGGGTGCGGACTCGGACCGCGCTACGAATGGTCGGGCTATCATGGGCCGGTGACATTGCCCGGTGGTTTTCGCCCATGCCGCGTTTTGCCCAACGCATTAGACAAGCGCAGGAGGCGGGCCACCAATGGCGGCGGACGTTGCTTGAAGATGAACTATGGTTGCGTGGCGTCGAGGGCATCCCGGAACCGATGATTTCTTGCGGCAAGGTCGCAGCCGTTCGCATAAGAAAATCCGATTCCGCCTTAATCGCATTGGCCCGGCGATATTTGCCTCACCTGTTCCAACGCGAAAAACCAGCGGTGACGGTTGAGGAATCGCGCGACATCAAAACCTTAATCCGCGAACTGGAAACCGGGATGACATCTCAAGAAGACAAGACATGACAACCGTTGCCCCCCCCTCCCGCAAAGCGCGAAGGGATCCGCTATGGGGATATGCGGCACCTAGCCGCAAGCAAATGATGGATGCTGCAATAAATGCTTCAACCAATATTTCGGGAGAAACGCAGGCACTTCGGCCGACAGAGCTGCTCAACCCCTGTTCTATGCTTTTGTACGGCATAATCATCTAGCTGAAAATCATCGCCGTTGTAAGTCAGGCGAATGGTCCCCATACAAGAAAAGCCAGTTCTGGTTTGAGGAAGCCCATAATGTCCAGAGCCTTTAAATACATGATGAAGTTTACCCGGTTTTTCACAGTGCTTTGTTAGTTGCGTGCAGTAAAATTCTGCGCCGGCGTTTATTGAGTGCTTAATATAACTAACAGCTGGATGCTTGTGAGGATTATTCGTTCCGGCAGAAGCTATGACAACTCCCGGCGCAATGCTGACAAGATTGCGAGGAAATTCAGCATTTTTCCTGTCCGTCGGGCCACCGTGATGCGGCCCTAGCATAAATGACGGAGAGCGCCCACAGGCAACAGCTGCTATCCTCTTTATGCTCGTGTCTCCGGCCCATAAAACAGATCGGCCTGATGGGGCAGATAACACAATAACGCCAGAAGTAATATTGGGGGTAGATGAGCCAACATTTTCCAGCATAGATGGATGTATTACATCTAGGGACAAATTTAGCGCAATATCCTGAGCCAGCGATACGCCCGGCTTGGGCCATAGTTTTTTGGGGGCTTCAAGTCGCGACACCTCTGAAATCTCACCATTGCGACACGCTTGATCTAAATACCGGTATAGATCGGCAATTTTCGAATCTTTTATGTCTCGATCAACGAGCCAGTGTACTGCACCGACTCGACGCGGACAGGCATGAAGAAGGGATGTTAGTGCCCCTACATGATCGGAATCATTATGCGTAATAATGATAGACTCAATGAATCTATTGGGATAACGAGAAACCCAATCGACAACAGGAGAGCCAAGAGGACCAACGTCAATTATCAAGAGGCGGCCGCTAGGCAATTGGATAACTGAACAATCGCCCTGTCCAACCTCCCAAAAATCAACTAGACAGGCGTCCCGCCCCATTGCAGCAACTATTTTTACGCTATGCGTTCGCTGTCGGCCAACATCGAAATATTCGACATGGAAATTATTGAACCGTGGTTCCCTAGGCGGACCATTGCGCCAAAGCGCTCGCCGACCTCTAGCAGACGCAATGATGCGCCGGTATCTAGATCAATTTGTCGAGCCGTGCCATCATGCAAGCGGACATTCCATCCTTTCGCATCCTGGCCAATATACGTGCCCTCTATGTATATCTCGGGGGCACGTTCGGCACAAAAACGCTGATAATCGACTTGCTCAATTATCGAGCCCCATTGCTCTCTTTCGGATTCATCGAGGCTGCCACTTTCCGCTTTTCCATATAGATCTAAAAATTTGCGGAGAATTACTCGATCCCATTCAATTTCTTGCGCCTCATCGTACAGAGACAACTTAATTCCCCAGTCTTTAATTCGAACCACTCCGGCGTTAATATACACTTCCAGCATCAGATCGCGCTCAAGGCTAACGCGCTGATTTCCAACGGAAAAAAACCGCCTTTGCAAGCTGATCTCATGAGGCTGATCAAAATCGAGGGGAGAGCCATTCACTTCTATTGGAATTGGCGCCCGATCCGCTTCATATCTAGCACAAGTGGCAATGGGTGTTGCATCAGAATGTGACGAGAAAATCATGTGGGGCCGAAACTATCTTTTGCTTTTTCCGTGAAAAATGCCTCAAACTCTCCGAGGATCACATCGTGCATAACATCCACTTCTTTCAACATGGCGTCAAGCCCCACATCGCGCTCAGGCTTCTCCGTTGATGCGGTGAAGTTTAGGCGCAAAGCCACTTCTCCCGGCGTATCTTCAAGTTTCACCCGTAGGCGGACAGGCAATTCTCCTTGCTTGTGATTTAAGTAAAACAGAAACCGATATGGTGGGGCCAGATTTTGGATCGGACCGGGCACGCGAAATGTCGTCAATATATCACCAATTGGTATTTCACGGCTCTTGCAAAATAACGGCATTGTTTGCGTGGATATTATGTTTACATATTCGAGAGTAGCCCCGCGAAAAGAGCTAATTTCGAAATGCCGAGCCCACTTCGCACTCCATTCGTGAATGAATACTCTCAGATCTTCATATGTGCGCGGATGATCGTTAGTTCGAAGCAGATTGAACGACACCCGATCACGCCACACTTGGATACAATGATCCTTTTCTCCGCCTGTACTCCGCCAAAACTGATACTTGGTTGTTATCTTCTGTTTGTCTTTCGGGAGGTAGGGCATGCCATTTTTTTCAGCCACCTCAATTTCCCATTTGTTTTGGACAGACGCTTCGGAGAAATCTTTTTTGATTCCGGCAGTCCATGAATCGAGTTTCAATTGATACGGTTCCTCTTCGATGGAGTAGCCGATAGAAACCGCACGCTCTATCAAGGGGGGGCGGCGATATTTAATTTTCGGCATGGCAACATCCTTCTCAATCACATATGCCTGACACGCATAATTTCCAACACCACCTCGTAACAATCAGGACTTAATATCAACGTCATGCGACTTGGCAAGATGTTTACACCTTTTCGAATCACTGAGCAACATCCCAACGAAATTAAGGGGAACACGGCATCATGGGGCGCGAGACAGCGGCAAACCCCCGTGCGGGCGCCAGAATCGCGCAGGAAGCGCCGCAACCCAGACCGCCACACAAGCTCGGAAGTAGCCCGAAAATGCTTTCACGGGCACGCCAGCGCCCAACTCTAGGGCAATTCCCCGTTTCGGGGCATTGATGGCAAAGCGGGTGATTCAAGTTTCAAGCAATACCGGCCGACTTAATCCCTATTATGTGTCCATCCTTTATGTCCACCCCTGACAGTCGGAAAAAGTGGACGCGGAAGGGAACAGAAGGGACACCAAGGCAAAATGCCGGAACAAATTACTCCCTTTATTTTCAAGGGAATTATGGGGTTTGAAAGTGGTCGGGGCGCCGGGATTTGAACCCGGGACCTTTTGCACCCCAAGCAAACGCGCTACCAGTCTGCGCTACGCCCCGACCTGTGACGAACGGTTTCGTGTGTGTATCACGGCGACGGCCCCGCCGTCAACGGCGCTTTTCCGGCCCCGCCGGGTTGACAGGCCGCCGTTCCCCCGCTATCTTTCCCCCCGACTTGAATGGCGCGGTAGCCAAGTGGTAAGGCGAGGGTCTGCAAAATCCTTATGCATCGGTTCGATCCCGATCCGCGCCTCCAATCCCGTTCGTGTCCTGCGCCGAAATGGCGCATTTTTCGTATAGGGAAACATCGACCATGAGTTCTCCGCACACGAAGAGGTTCGAGGACGTCCTCGCCGAGCTGCGCTCCGCCCCGGACGGCTTGTCCGACGCCGAAGCCGCCGTTCGCCTCGCCGCCCACGGACCCAACGAATTGCAGGAAACCATCTCCCGCCCCGCCTGGCGGATGCTGCTCGCCCAGTTCGTCGAGCCCATGATCCTCATTCTCCTCGCCGCCGCCGTGCTCTCTTTCTTCCTCGGCGATCTCACCGAAGGCATCGCCATCCTGGCCATCGTCGTCCTGTTCGGCGTCCTCGGATTCATCCAGGAATATCGCGCCGAAAAAGCCATGGCCGCCCTCCGGCAGATGTCGTGCCCGACCGTCCGCGTCCGCCGCGGCGGCGCCCTGCGCGAAATCCCCGCGCGCGAACTCGTTCCCGGCGACGTCGTCCAGCTCGAAGCCGGCAACGTCGTTCCGGCCGACCTGCGCCTGATCGCTTGCGTCCATCTCGGCATCCTGGAAGCCGCCCTGACCGGCGAATCGGAAGCCGTCCAGAAACAACCCGACCCCGTCGCCGACGAAAAATTGCCGTTGGGCGACCGTCGGAATCTCGCCTTCATGGGCACCATCGTCGCGCACGGCCGCGGAACGGGCGTCGTGGTCGAAACCGGCATGCGCACCGAACTGGGCAAGATCGCCGGCATGATCCAGGGCATCGCCGAGGGCTACACGCCCCTGCAGCGCAAACTGGCGCAGGTGGGCAAGCATCTGTCCCTCGCCGGCCTCGCCGCCGCCTTGGCCATCCTGGGCATCGGCCTGCTGCGCGGCGAAAAATTCGGCGAGATGCTCTTGACGGCCGTCAGCTTGCTCGTCGCCGTCGTGCCCGAAGGGCTGCCCGCCGTGATCACCGCCACTCTCGCGCTCGGGGGGCGCCGCATGCTCAAGCGCCACGCCCTGATCCGCAAGCTGCCCGCCGTCGAGACCCTCGGCGCCGTCACCGTTATCTGCACCGACAAGACCGGAACCCTCACCGAAAACCGGATGACCGTCACCCGGCTGCACACCTTGCACAGCGACGTTTTCCTGCCCGGCGAAACGGCCGAACCCGCCCGGCCCGCCGGAGACGACCCCGAACTCTTCCCGCTGCTGCTCGTCGCCGCGCTCTGCAACGACGCCCATCTGGTCTACGAGGAGTCCGGCCGGCCGCCTCGGACGATCGGCGACCCCACCGAGACGGCCCTGCTCGTCGCCGCCGAGCGCTTCGGCATCGCCACGCAGTCCCTCGGCGAAGAATTGCCGCGCCGGGCGGAATTTCCGTTCGATTCCGGCCGCAAGCGCATGGCCACCTTGCATCGCGGCGACGCGGGCGACTATCCCCTGCCCGACGCCATGGCCGCGCCCCTCCTCGCCGCCGTCAAGGGCTCCCCCGACGGCCTGGCCCGGTTGGCGACGCATGTCCTCGACCAAGGCCGCATCGTCCCGTTGACCGACGACGTCCGCCGCAAGTTCCATGCCGACAACGAACGCATGGCCAACGACGGCATCCGCGTCCTCGGCATCGCCTTTCGCGGCATCGACGCCTCGCCCGACGCCCACCTGCAAGCCCGCGACGTCGAAAGCGACCTCGTATTCTGCGGCCTGATCGGCATGATGGATCCTCCGCGCGAAGCCGTCCGTGCCGCCGTCGCCGCCAGCCATGCCGCCGGCATCCGCACCATCATGATCACGGGCGACCAGCCCCTCACCGCCGCCGCCATCGCCCGCAACCTGCGCTTGCCGCCCGACGGCGAAGAACCGCGCGTCGTGACCGGCCTCGAGCTGGCCGAAATGTCCGACGCCGAGCTGGAACGGGCGGCCGCGGACATCTCCGTTTTCGCCCGCGTTTCGCCCGAGGACAAGCTGCGCATCGTCGCCGCCCTGCAGAAGCGAGGCCATGTCGTCGCCATGACCGGCGACGGCGTGAACGATTCCCCCGCCCTCAAGCGGGCGGAAATCGGCGTGGCCATGGGCATATCCGGAACCGACGTCGCCAAAGAAGCCTCGAAGATGGTTCTGCTCGACGACAATTTCGCGACCATCGTCGCGGCCATCGAGGAAGGCCGCACCATCTACGACAACCTCGTCCGGTTCATCAAATATTCCTTCGGCGGCAATCTCGGCAAGGTGCTCGTCATGCTGCTCGCGCCGATGGCGGGCATCGGCGCCATGGCCCTGCGGCCATTGCATCTGCTGTGGCTCAATCTGCTTACCGATGGCCTGATGGGCCTCGGTCTCGGCCTTGAATCCGCCGAAACCGACGTGATGAACCGCCCGCCGCGGCGCCCCGACGCGGCCATTCTCGATCGGCCCGCCCTTCTGCACGTCGGCTGGATGGGCCTGTACATCTGCTCCGCTTCCCTGTTGCTCGCCGGAGCTTGGTATCGCTTCGGCTGGGGCAACGGCGAATGGCAAACGGTGCTTTTCTCCGCCATCGGGTTCGCGCAGATCGGCCAAGCCTGGGGATTGCGCGCCCTCACCGACAAGCCGTTCGTCTTCGCCCGCAACCCGGCCCTCGTTGCCTTGACGCTCCTGACGCTGGTCTTGCAGCTCGGCGTGATCTACGTCCCCGTCCTGGCCGACGCCTTCATGCTCGTGCCCCTTTCCCGCGAAGGTCTTGCCGCCACCGCTGCCCTCGGCGGCTTCACCTTCGTCCTCGTCCACCTCGAACGCCGCGGTCGTCGCAAGCGTCAGCCGGCCACCAGCGCTTCGAACGCGGCCTCGGCGTTGCGATAACGCGCCCGGCCCGGCCCTTCCACCAAACGAAACGGCCGGCCCAGCCGTTCGATTTCGCGGCGGTGCCGATCGAACAGCGCCGGCCGGTCGTGGGGATTTTCGCGCAGGGGGTCCGGAGTCCAGGGCACGTCGGCCGCGCACAGCAGATAGACGTGGCCGGTTTCGCGGTCGAGCGCCTCCAGGATTTCCGGATGGCAGCGGCCATAGACGACTTCGCACCAGATTTTGTAGTTGATCAGGTCGGTGTCCAGAATGCCCAGGGGCGCCGTCCGCGGCACGCACCGCGCCTGATGGGCCAGATGGTCGCCCGCCAGCTGGCGCAGCAGGGCGAAATCGTACTTCGGGCCATTCGCTTCCAGATAGATGCGGGCATATTCCGAGGCGCAGGGCACGCCGTAGCGCCGGGCGAGATGCGCCGCCAGCCGGCTTTTTCCCGTGGACTCGGGCCCTGTCAGCACCACCCGTCGGCGCGTCGTCACTGGGCGGTCGGCTCCGCGGCGCGCAGGGACTTGGACCACTGGAACCAACCGTACAGGCCCAACCCCAGGAAGAACGCATATTGCAGGGAATAGATCGGCGCATCCTTGACCCAATAGATGTGGATGCCCAGCACGTTCACGATCAACCACCCCACCCAGTTTTCCATGTGCTTCCGGGCTTGCAAAAACTGGGAGTAGTAGTTGAGCACGGTGGTGGTGGAGTCGCGCCAGAGCAGAGCCGGCGCCGGAATCCACGCCACGCGTTCGGCCAACGCGGAAATCCCCAGCCCCCAGATCAGAATGGTCCCGACGGCGGCCGCAACCAGCGCCAGCTGTCGCCGCCGCGACTGCCAGTTGGGCACGAACGGCGTCGGCGCCGACGGACCGCCGCGCCGGACCCAGACCGCCCAGCAGTATAACTGGATGGGAACGTAGCTGACGTAGAGGATGCCGTCGGAAACCAATTGCCACTTGGCAAACGCCAGATAGGCCGAAACGCCCGCCCAGATCAACCCCAGCGGCCAGCCCCAGATATTCTGGCGCGCGATGAGAAATACGCCCACAACCGAGCATACCGTCGCAAACACCTCCAAAGGCGTCGATCCCAGCAGCAAGCGCCACTCGATCGTCGTCGGATCAAACCAACCGTTCATTCCACATGTTCCTTTTCAATTGGCGCGCGCGGATTCCGCTTCGCGCTACCAGAATTTCCAGAAATGATGCACGGGACCGTGGCCGTGCCCGATGCGGTACTCTGCGCCCGCGCGGATGGCTCCCGCGATGTATTCCTTCGCGCGCCGAACCGCCGTTTCCACGTCGTCGCCACCGGCGATGAACGCCGCGATCGCCGACGACAGCGTGCAGCCCGTTCCGTGGTTGTTGCGCGTCGCCACGCGCGCGCCCGGCAGCGTCACGATGCGCGCCCCGTCGCCCAGATAGAGGCAGTCGTCGCTGGTTTCCCCGTCCAGATGCCCGCCCTTCACCAGCACGTTCCGGCATCCCAGGCGTGTCAATTCCGCGGCCGCGCCGGCCAGCCCATCCGCCGCCGACATCTTCCGGCCCAGCAAAACCTCGGTTTCGGGCACGTTCGGCGTGAGAATCTCGGCCAGCGGGATCAGATGGGTCTTCAACGCCTCCACGGCGTCATCCTGCAGCAGCTTGTCGCCGCTCTGCGCTACCATGACCGGATCCAGCACAATGCGCGAAATCCGGTACTCCCCGAGCTTGCGCGCCACCGTCTCGATCAATTCCGGCGAAAACAGCATGCCGATCTTCACCGCATCCGCGCCGATGTCGGAGAACACCGCGTCGAGTTGCCGCGCCACGAAATCGACCGGCACGGGATGGATGCCGGTCACGCCTTGCGTGTTCTGGGCGGTCAACGCCGTGATCACGCTCATTCCGTAGCAACCGTTGGCCGCGAAGGTCTTCAGGTCGGCCTGGATGCCGGCCCCGCCGCCGCTGTCCGAACCCGCGATCGTCAATACGCGCCGATAGGTTTTCATCGCCATCTTCCGCCTCCGCTCTCGTCCGTCCATTTATGATATTTATAAATATCATATATGTTATTTATAAATATCATAATTCCCGGGCCGCAGCGATTTCCCGCTTCAGCTGCGCCGCGGCCTGCCGCGGGGAATCGGCCGACACGATCGCCGACACTACGGCCAGCCCGTCCGCGCCGGCTCGGATCACCTCCCGGGCGTTCCCCGCCTGGATGCCGCCGATCGCCACCAGCGGAAGCTTCGTCGCCGCGCGGATCGCCCGCAGACCTTCCAGTCCCAGCGGCGAAGCCGTGTCCGTCTTCGTCGGCGTGGCGAAGACGGGACTGACGCCGACGTAATCCGCGCCTTCCCGTTCCGCCCGGATCGCATCCGCCACCGATTCCGCCGAAACGCCGACGATCCATCCGGGCGGCCCGATCCGCCGCGCATCGGCGATCGGCATGTCGCGCTGGCCCAGATGGACGCCGTCGGCTTCGACCGCCAGCGCGACGTCCACCCGGTCGTTGACGATCAGCGGCACGCCCAGTTCCCGCGTCGCCGCGCGCAACGCGCGGGCTTCTTCCAGGAATTCACGCGTGTCACCGCTTTTCTCGCGCAACTGGACGCAGGTTGCGCCGCCGGCGACCGCTTCCCGGACGATTTCGGCCGATGGGCGCCCGCGCGACAGCGGGCGGTCGGTCACCAGATAGAGGGAATAGTCGAGCGCGCCCATTTCAGCCCTCGCGGATTTTGGCGCCGTGCAGGATTTCTTCCGAGGTCAACGCGTGCAACGCGTCCAGAAAACGGATCATGAACGAGCCCGGCCCCGCCGCCCCGTCCGCCGCGTATTCGCCGGCGAGGCCGTAATAGGCCAGCGCCGTCGCCGCCGCCGATACAGGGTCGGAATCCACGCCCGCGAACGCGCCGATGATCGCCGTGGCTCCGCAGCCCGTGCCCGTCACGCAGCCCATCAGCGGATGGCCGTTGGCGACGCGCAGGACGCGCCGGCCGTCCGTGATGAAATCCACCGGCCCCGTGATCGCCACCGGCACGCCCAATTCCCGCGCCAGTCCCGTCGCCCGTTCGGCCGCCGCGTCCACGGAATCGGCGGCATCCACGCCTTTCGTCTTGGCCGCGCCGCCGCCCAGCGCGAGGATTTCCGACGCGTTGCCGCGCACGAGGGCCACGCGCGTTTCGGCCAGGATGCGCTTTGCCGCTTCCGTGCGCAGTTTCGTCGCCCCGGCCCCTACCGGATCGAGAATGATCGGCACGCCCAGCGCCGTCGCCTGCTTGCCCGCTTTGACCATCGAGGCAATCCAGGCGTCGTCCAGCGTCCCGATGTTCAGCACGAGCGCCTTGGCGAACGAGACCATTTCCTCGACTTCGTTTTCCGCGTGCGCCATCACCGGCGACGCCCCGGCCGCGAGCAGAACGTTCGCCGTGAAGTTCATCACCACGAAGTTGGTGACGTTGTGGACCAGCGGCTTGGTTTCGCGGATTTTCTTCAGGTTCTCGGCCGCCTGCGCGGCCAGATTGGATTCCGATTTCATGCTTTGCCTTTCTTTCCAAAGGAAACGACCAAATACAGCGCGGCGGCGGCCAGCAGGGACGGGATCGACGAACCGCCCGCGAAACCGCTCTTCGTACACCATTGATACACGCCGAATCCGGCCGCCCACGCGGCCATGGCCCGAAGGTTCACGCCCCCGGCGTACCAGTAGCGCCCGCGGCGAAACAAGTCTGCCGCCTCGTAGCGGCCGCGCTTCAGGATGAAGTAGTCCGCCAGCACTACGCCGAACAGCGGGCAGAACGCCGCGCCGATGAAGAGCAGGAACCCTTCGTACTTCGTCGCGTCGAAAAACAGCGCGATCGCCGTGCCGGCGATTCCGGCCAAGGCCACCAGCGGCCGCGCGCCGATCTTCGGAAACAGGCTCTGCGCCGAAACCGCGTTGGAATAGATGTCGAGGAACGTCGTCGTCAGCGTGGACAGCAGCACGATCCCCACCGCCGGCATCAGGAGCCGGTGCTCGCCCATCAGCTGGATCAGCATCGCTTCCGGCGCATCCGATCCCGTGGCGATGGCCGCGACCAGGCCCGCCGCGAACATCCACGAGCTGACGAGGAAATAGCCGGTCCACGTGCCGCGGAGGCCGCGGCCGGGCGTCGCGGCGTAGCGCGTGTAGTCCGAGACCAGCGGCATCCACGAAATCGGCATGGCGATGACGAGATCGAGCGCCAGCATGAACGGCATCGAAGGCGCGGCCGGCGCCGCCCACAGCTCGCGCCAGCCGTACGTTTTCAGCGCCAGCGCCGTCATCGCCACCGACAGCAGCAGCAGCAGGACGACGCCGATTTTCTGGAGCGTTTTCCAGGCGCGGCTGCCCGCCAGCGCCCACAGCGTCGTCAGGACGCCCAACGCGACGATCCATCCGCGGCCACTTTCTTCTCCGCCCGCGAGTCCCGCCGCGGTCTGTCCGCCGATCCACAGCATGACGGCGGTCCAGCCGACGAGCTGCACGACGTTCAGGATGGCCGGCAGGATCGAGCCGCGATTCCCCAGCGCTCCGCGCGTGCCGACGATGGCCGGCACGCCGTGCCGGCTGCCGATGAGCCCGCCCAGCGCCATCGGCGTGTTGCCCACCACGTGGCCCAGCAGGATGATCCCCAGCCCCGCCAGCAAGCCGAACGAGACCAGCAGGCCCCCCGCCCAGATTTCCGACAGGGAAATCGCCGCCCCCGCCCACAGGAGGAAGAAATCCCACTCCTTCAGATTCCGTTCCTGGTTTTCCACGGGTCCGTTCATCGACATGGCGCGCTCCTCGGTTGCAGACGCCGGGGAGCCTGCCGCGGAAAACGAAAACCGCGGTTCCATCGGAGAAACCACGGCTTCATCGCAATCGATCCGCTGTCCCTGCGTTGGAATGATCCAACAGGTTCCAAGGGTTATCCCGGGTTACGGGAACTCTCAGCCCTCTCGATCGAGGACACCCCTAGCGACCAAATTCAGTTGTCGCGGGAGAACATACCACCCCGCGCGCGCCCGTCAAGCCCCGCGCCGGGCTCTTTTCATTCCGGCGCCTGGAGGGCCCGTTCGACGGCCGCGACGAGATCGGAATCTTCGGGCGCGGTGCGGCTGCCGAACCGGCCGAGGATCTTCCCATCGCGCCCAATCAGGAATTTATTGAAGTTCCAGGTGATCCCGCCGGCGAATTCCGGATCGGTTTCCTTCGCCGTCAGGAAGACGTAGAGCGGATGGATCGTCTTGCCCTTGACCGAGATCTTGGAAAACATCGGGAAGGTCACGCCGTAGGTCAGCGTGCAGAAATTCTTGATTTCGGCTTCCGTGCCCGGTTCCTGGCCGAGAAAATTGTTCGCCGGGAAACCCAGCACGACGAGCCCGCGGTCCGCGTAGGTCTGGTAGAGCTTTTCCAGCCCGGCGTACTGCCCGGTGAATCCGCATTTGCTGGCGACGTTGACCACCAGCAGGACCTTGCCGCGGAAATCGGCCAAGCTGACCTCCTGGCCGTCGATGTCCTTCATCGTGAAATCGTAGATGCTCTTCACGCCCGCGCCCTCCTGGGCGGCCGCGCTCACCGCCAGCCATCCCGTCGCCAATCCGATCGCCAACCATTTGTTCATCCGTTCGTCCTCCGTTCAACGGTCTAGCCTACCGCCAACGGCCTAGTTCCGCAACCCGGACGGCCTCTTTTCCGCCCGTTTCCGGCGCTTGACCCGGACGCCTCCCTCCCGCCATAGTGCGCGCATGGCCCGGTCTTCCCGAGAACGATGGGAAATCTACATTCTGGCGGTCGTTTCCGACCGCCTGCATGGCCTTGGGCCGAATCTGCTGCGCTTCGTCCTCAAGTGCCTCTCCCGCCTCTACAGCTTCATCATGAACATGCGCCTGGCGCTGTTCGAGCACCGCATCATCCGTTCCAAGACGCTCGGCTGCCAGGTCATCAGCATCGGCAACCTCACCGTCGGCGGCACCGGCAAGACGCCCGTCGTGGAAGTGTTCGCCCGCGCCCTCCAGCGGAACGGCCGCAAAGTCGCCATTCTCAGCCGCGGTTACAAAAAGGCCGAAACGCCCATTTCCGAGAAGCTCGTCAATCTGCTGACGTTCAAGACCCCGGCGCAGGAACCGCCCCGCGTCGTTTCCGACGGCGACCGGCTGCTGCTCGATTCCGAAATGGGCGGCGACGAACCCTACATGCTCGCCACCAATCTCCCCAACGTCTGCGTGCTCGTGGACAAGGACCGCGTCAAATCCGGCCGCTACGCCATCCAGAAGCTCGGTTGCGACACCCTCATCCTCGACGACGGCTTCCAATATCTGCGCCTCAAGCACCGGGTGGACATCGTGCTGGTCGACCGCACCAATCCCTTCGACAACGGCTTCGTCCTGCCCCGAGGCCTGCTGCGCGAATCCGTCCGGCACCTCAGCCGCGCCACGTTCATTTTCATCACCAAGTCCCCCGGCGACGGCTCCCCCGAATTGCGCCAGCAGATCCACGCCCTGAACGACCAGGCGGAAATCGCCGAATGCCGCCACACCCCGCGCCATTTCCAGAACGTCTTCACGGGCGAGCGCAAGCCGCTGGACCATTTCGGCGGGCGCAAGGTCGCGGCCTTGTCCGGCATCGCCGCCCCGCGCGGCTTCGAGGAAACCATCGAGCGCCTCGGCGGCGAGCTCGTGCACCGCAAGCGCTTCGCCGACCACCATCGCTATACCCAGCAGGAAATCCTCGACGCCATCAACGAAGCCCGCGACCGCGGCGCCGAGGCCATCGTCACCACCGAGAAAGACGCCGTCCGCCTGCCCCTCCTCGAGCGGCGCGACGTCCCCGTCTACTTCCTCCGCGTCGAAATCGAGTTGCTCAGCGGCGAAGAAGACTTCAACGAGCTCATCTCCCGCCTCTGCTTCAAGTAGGCTCTCCCCCCGGCCCGTTCCGTGGCCGCGCGATGCGCGCCGGCTCAGGCGTTGGCGCGGATTTCGATCACGTCGCCGTCCTGGACGACGTAGTTTTTGCCTTCGAGCCGCAACAAGCCCGCCTCGCGGCAGGCGGCATGGGTCTTCTTCTCGATCAGGATTTCGGACGTCACCGTTTCCGCCCGGATGAAGCCGCGCGCCAGATCCGTGTGGATCTTGCCGGCCGCCGTCACGGCGTTGTCGCCGCGGCGGATCGTCCAGGCGCGCACTTCGTCTTCGCCCACGGTGAAGAAGCTGATCAGGTTCAAGGTGCGGTACGCCGTCTGGATCAGGCGGGTGCGCGCCGGCTCGGTCAGGCCGTAATCCTTCAAAAAACTGGCCTGATCGGCGGGCGGCAAAATGGCGATTTCCGCCTCCAGCGGCGCGCAAAACGCCAGCAGGTCGATGCCTTTCTCCGCGCAGGCGGCGCGGAGGGCGGCGCATTGTTCGCCGGCCGGATCGCCGTCGCCCACGTTCGCGATCGCCAGCACGCGCTTCTGCGACAGGAAACAGAAACTGGCGACGAACTTCTGCTCGTCCGGCGTCAGTTCGAGGTCGCGCAGCGACTGTCCGGCGTCGATGGCGGCTTTGCACTTCTGCTGCACGGCTAGCTCGGGCAGGCTCTGTTTCAGCCCCCGCTTGACTTCCTGCTCGATCTTCTCGATGCGGCGCTCGATTTTTTCCAGATCCGCCATCGCCAAATCCAGCAAAACGGATTCGAGTTGGCCGACGGGATCGAGTGGCTTGCCCGCGCCGTCCACGTCGCCGAACGCCTGCACCACCAGCGCGAAGGCGTCCGCCTCGCCCAGGAACGCGTTGAGCTGGCTGAAACCGCTGCCCTCGCCGCCCGTCGGCAGCGCCACGTCCACGAAGGTGACTTCCGCCGGAATGTATTTCTTGGGCTGGAAAATGTCCCGCAGCGCGGCCAGACGCGCGTCGGGCACCTTGACCGTCCCGAGCCGATGCCCGCCCCGGGTCGCGAAATGCGGCCCCTCCGGCGTCTGGATCAACGCGTCGAAGACCGCCGTTTTGCCCGCGGACCGGGCGCCGATCAAATAGAGAAGCAATGCCGCCATGGATTCCTCGCCGAAAAATGGCGGAGAGAGTGGGATTTGAACCCACGGGACGCTTTTAACGCCCGCTCGATTTCGAGTCGAGTGCCTTAGGCCGCTCAGCCATCTCTCCGCGCCGGTCCCGCCCCGGTTGGGCAAGACCAAAAACTCGCAGATGAATACCCCAGCCCGCCCGGGAATTCAACCCCTTTTCGGCGCGCCGCGGGCGGGGCGCGAAAACGGCGCGGGGTTCGCCCGCGCCGTGGCCGAGAAAATCCCCGGTTCGCCTAGAAATAGAAGCGCAAGCCCAGCTGGAACTTCAGGTTCGTGTCGGTCGGCTCGTCTTCGTCGTAGTAGATGTCTTCCGTCCCCATTTCGCCGATCATCGAAACGACCAGGGCCGTCGAATCCGTCAGGAAAAACTTGGAACCGATTTCCGCGCCGAACACCAAGGCGTTCTCGCGGTCGTCGAGATTCGTGGAGCGGAAGTCCATGGCCAATCCGAGGAAGATCGGCACGAGATCCGTTCCGAACAGCGGGCGATAGCCCTCCGGCAGGCCGAAGTTGTATTCGCTCGTGACCCCGAAGCCGAAATAGCTCCACCAATCGTTGCCGCCGACGCTCGCCCGGGCGCCCATGGAAAGGCGGTCCCAGAAGAAATAGGCGTATTTACCGCTCAGGTCGTATTCCGTCCCTCCCACGGAGGCCGTATCCACGTTGCCCTGGATGCCGATTTCGTTCGATCCTTGCGTCAACAACGCCGCACCCGGCGCCGCCGGAACAACCATGCAAAAGGCCACTGCCACCATCATCCACTTCATGTATTTCACGTGTCGGCTCCTTTTCTTCCCACTTTCGAGACTGTCGCGATTCCCGCGCCCGAAATCAAGCCTTCAGGTCGGCAGGCGGATGCCCCGGCGGATAAAGACCGGGATGTCCAGATCGGTCCCCTCGTAGATGGTCGGCGCCACGTCCTGGAAGCGCCCGCGGTCGCTGGCGCTCCCCAGCGGCAGTTCGGATTGCCGGACGCCCTTGCCCGCATGGCCGGCGCGCCCCTCTTCTTTTTTCGGCGGCGCCTCGTCGAAAAAGAGCGAACCGCCCGATTGGACGGTTTCCGCGGCGCTGCGGGCCGGCGGCAGCCAATGTTCGGCGGCCAGGACCGTGAGCGCCAGGCGCCCGGTCCAGTCGCCCAACACCGCCGCGCCCATCGAAATCCGGGCCCCCGGCCGCGCCGCTTCCTGGAACCGCCGATGGATGGTCTCCAGCTCCACCAGCGACAGGTCCGGCCCGCCGGCCACGCTCAGGATCATCGCCCCGGAATTGGCGATGACGCGCCCTTTTTCCAGCATGGGCCCTTCCAGCAGCCCCTCCAGCGCCTGCGCGGCCTTGTCGGGGCCTTTCCCTTCGCCGTAGCCGAACCCGCATTCGTTGCCGCTGTTTTCCACCAAGCTCTGCAGATCCGAGAAATCGAGGTTGAGCATGTTGTCGCGCGCCAGCAGCGTCCACAGGCCCCGGAGACCGGCCGACATCATGCGATCCACGAACGCGAAGGCGTCCGGCAGCGCGGTGTCGGGCGGCAGCATCGCATGCAGCCGCTGGTTGGGCAGGCACACGACGGCGTCGGCGGATTGCTTGAGGGCCGCCAAGCCTTCCTGGGCCTGTTCCTGGCGGCGCGCCCCTTCGAAGGCGAACGGCAGGGTCACGTAGGCGAGCACCAGCATCCCTTCCTCGCGGGCGAGCCGGGCGAGTACCGGCGCCGCGCCCGTGGCCGTCCCGCCCCCGAGACTCGCCACCAGCAGCAGCAGATCGTGGCCGGCGACCAGGGCGCGCAGCGCATCCAGGTCCTCGTTGGCCGCCAGCCGGCCCAATTCCGCGTCGCCGCCGGTGCCCATCCCCTTGGCGACGGTGCGGCCGATCGCCACTTTCAGCTCGATGTCCGCATCCGCCAGCGCGCGCGCATCCGTGTTGATGGCCGCCACCGTCGGGGGGTCGGACCACCCCGCCAGCGAATGGCTCAGGACGTTGCAGGCCCCGCTGCCGATTCCCGCCACCAGCACGCGGCAGCGGAGGTCTCGGACGCTTTCCTTCGAATGTTCCAGATTCGCCGACATGGTCCCGTTCCTCCGCTCAGTTCACGCCAAACCAGTTGCCGATCTTCTTCCAGACGCCCCGGCTTTGCTCCGCCCGGGCCCGGGCGCCGCGATAGCCGTGCAGCACGGCGCCCACGCCGGTCGCGTATTCCGGCACCGCCAGGTTCGCGGTCAGCCCGCTGGCGTTGCGCGGCACGCCGATTTCGCACGGCAGGCCGAAGACCTTCTCCGCCAGCTGCGCCACGTTTTTCAGGTGGGCGCCGCCGCCCGTCAGCACCACGCCGCCGCCCAGCAGGGGCAGCAGCTTCTGCTGCTGCAAGCGCGTGCGGATCAGGCCGAAGGTCTCTTCCATGCGCAGATGCACGATCGTTTGCAGGTCCGAGAGCTTCGCGGTGCGGGGCGTTTCGCCCGCCGCCGTCGGCAGGGGCAGGCGCCGCGTGCGGCCCGCCCCGCTCACCATGGCGTCGCCATGCTGCAGCTTCAGCGCCTCCGCCTCCGTCGTCGACAGCCGGAACGCGCGCGCGACGTCGTTCGTCACGTGGTCGCCGCCCACGGCGATCACGCCCGCATCCGCGATCTTCGCCTGCGCGTAGACCACGTAGTCGGTCTTGCCGCCGCCCAGATCGATCAGCAAGGCCCCCTGCAGCTTCTGGTCCGCGGACAGCGCGGCCTGCGCCGAACACAGGCCGCTGAACAGCGGCTCCGCCATTTCCAGCTTCAGCGCCTTGACGACCCGCACCAGATTCACCATCCGCGAATGGACGCCGTGCACGATCAGCATGTCCGCCGACAGCGTCTGGCCCACGAGCCCCACCGGCGTCACGCCCCGCAGCCCGTCCACGCCGAATTGCCCGAAGATGCTGTGCAGGATCTCGCGATCCGACGGCAGGGTCACTTCCTTGGCCATTTTCAGCACGTGGTCCACGTCGTCTTGGGCGATTTCGCCGTCGACCGGGATTTCCGCCCGGCTGGGCATCGCCTCGATCTGCGACCCCGACAGGGCCAGATAGACTTCGTTGATCTTGAGATCCGCGGCTTCTTCGGCCTGCCGCAGCGCCGTTTCCACGCACGCGCAGACGCTGTCGAAATGGAAAATTTCCCCCTTGCGCATGCCGCTGCTGGCGGTATCGCCGACCGCGGTGATCATCAGCGCGCCGTCCTCCCGGGCTTCCCCCACGAATACGCGCACGCGGCTCGTGCCGATTTCCAGCGCCACGATCGGTTCGATGTTCATCTTCCTTCCATCCCTTTCCGCTTGCGATCCGTCAGGGCGACTCCGCCGCCCCCGCCGGCCGGCCCACGTAGTTGCGGTCCACCGTCAGGTCGTACGTGGCCAGATCCAGCCCCCGGTCGCGCGCCGCCTTCCGCATTTCGCGCAGTTGCAGCAGTTTTTCCTTCAGCTTGTCGCGCGACAGCAAGACCTGTTCTCCCGAAGACAGCTCCACGTCGAGCAGGTCTTCGCTGCCGACGTCGATGGAGGCCACCGCCAGTTCCTCGCGCATGGCGGTTTCGTTGCAGATTTCCAGGATGGCCAAGGCTTCCTTCAGCATGGGATCGGCCACCACGTCGCCGGGACGCAGGCCGACGTCCCGCACGCCCAGCACCACCGGCAGGCTGGCCCGCACGGAGCTGGGCCCCAGCACGTGCCCCGTGGCGTCCACCGCCAGCGGGCTGCCCGCGCCCGGCCGCCCCAGACGCGCCACCGCGACGCGCTCGGCCACCTCGATGATCAGCGTGTCCGGCAAGCGGCGGCCCACCTGCGCGGAGGCGATCACCGACACCCCCAGCAGCGCTTCGCGGATTTCCTGCGGCCGAACCGCAAACAGATTGAGGCCCTCCCGCACCTTGGCGTATTCCTTGACGCTTTCCGCGCCGAGCGCGCCGTCGGTCGTCACCTCGATCTGGCGAATCTGGAAAAAATCGTTCTCCGTGAACATCGCGCGCCACGCCGCGTGCCCCCCGACGTACGCACCGACGGCGAGCGCCGGCAGCCCGATCGCCAGCGCCAGCGCCGTGATAATCCGGCGCCGGACCGCCCGGCGACGTTCCGTCGTGCGCCCGGCGGCCTTCAACAGGCTGCCCCGCGGACGGTTCCGCTGCCGCTCCTTTGTCTTGCCATACGCCAAGGTCGTCCTCTTTCAACAAAATAGGTAGGCCCGCACTATGCCATACCCGCCCCACCGGAAAAACACTTTTTGCGCCGGCTCCGACCCGTTTTCCGGATCGAACCGTTTCTGCCCCCCGGAACGCGCCCGCCGCCGCCGCCGCCGAAGCCGAAACCGCTCTCCCGACGAAAGCGCCGCGCCCCGGAAGGGGGGCGCGGCGCGATCCTGCTTTGCCGAAGCGCGGGCGTTCCGCCCGCTTTGTCTCTAGAACTTCGTCGCCGCTTCCTTTGCCTTGGCGATCGCGGCCTCCGTGCTGGCTTTCGCCTTCTCGCCGCCCGCCCCCTGCCCGGGCGCCCGCAGTTCCGTCACGTCGGTGATGCCGATGAAGCCCAGCTGGGTTTTCAGCATCGGCGTCAACGTGTCGTAAGCGGCCATCGCGCCCTCGTAGACCCCGCCGCTGGCGATGCACAGCACGACCTTCTTGCCCGGCACCAGCCCCACGGGGCCCGTCGCCGTGTACTGGAAGGTCTTTCCGGCCACCAGCACCGCGTCGATCCACGCCTTCAGCATCGGCGGCGCGTTGAAATTCCACATCGGCGTCGCGATCACGACCAGATCCGCCGCCAGGAACTGCTTCAGAATCTCTTCGCGCCGCGCCATCTTGCGCGCGGTTTCCGCATCGACCGGCGCCGCCCCGAAAAACGACGGCAGCGTTTTCTCGTCCAGTTGCGGGATCTCGTCGCGATACAGGTCGATCGCCTCGAAAACCGCGTCGGGCCGATGCTTCTCCAGCGCTTCGGTAAACGCCTTTTCGATCCGCAGGCTCGCCGATTTCTCCACCGGCTTGGGATTCGCCAATACTCGCAATACCTTCATGGGTTTCTCCTCGGTTGTCGTCGGATCATACCACGTTCAGGATGCGTTCGCAAAGTTCCGGAAAACTCCAGCCGTGCGCCCGCGCCGCATCCGGCAGCAGGCTGACTTCCGTCATGCCCGGGATGTTGTTGAGTTCCAGCACGAAAAACCGGCCGTCCGGCCGCAGGCGGATGTCCACCCGCCCCATGCCGCTGCACCCCAGCGCGCGGAAACAGGCCAAGGCGGCTTCCTGGCAGGCGCGGGCGGTTTCCGCCGGGATGTCCGCCGGAATCCGGTGCGACGATTTTCCCGGCGTGTATTTCTGTTCGTAATCGAAGTTTCCGTCCGCCGTGACGATTTCGACCACCGGCAGCACCGTTTCCCCCACCACGCCCACGGTCAGTTCCTTGCCCGGAATGAACTCCTCCACCAGCGCGACGTCGTCGTAGCCCAGCGCCAACTCCAGCGCGGGCGCCCACTCGTCTTCGCGGAACACCCGCGACACGCCCACGCTCGACCCCTGCCGCACCGGCTTGACCACCACCGGCAGCGGCAACGTCCGCGCCTGCCCTTTGCGCAGGAACTCGAAGGGCGGCGTCGGGATTCCCGCCGCCGCGATCACCGGCTTGCTCTTCGATTTATCGAACGCGCGCGCGCTGGCCTCCGGGCTCGACCCCGTGTGCGGCACGCCCTGCTTCCGCAGCAGCGCCTGGATCGCGCCGTCCTCGCCGAAGCGGCCGTGCATCGCCACGAACGCCACCTCGGTGCCGGCGGGAATCGCGAACGAGCTGTCCTCGCCCACGACGACTTCCGCCACCTCGTAGCCGCGCTCCCGCAGCGCCTGCGCCACCGCCGCGCCCGACCGCAGCGATACCGCCCGTTCCGACGACGGTCCGCCCAGCAGCACCGCCACCTTGTGAAATCTCTTCTGTCCGCTCATTTCGCTTTGTCCTGAAATTTTTCCATACCGTGGAAAAAAGTTTTCCACACCGTGGAAAAACTTGCCGGATTTTTCCACACCGTGGAAAAAATATTTCCATAGCGTGGAAAACTCGCGCCCCACTCTACGCCCCCGCCTCGGGCGATTCAACGCCGATTCCACCAGCGATGACACTTCACATGGCGAACCGATTATGGCAGTGGCTGCGCAAGACGAAAGCCACACCCGATTCCGTTTCCACTTTGGACATCACGAGAGCGCGACGCTGAACGACAACTCCAAGAACTGACGTTCCATCCCCCGCCACGTAACACGCGGATTGAACTTGAAACGGCCCCTGACGGATCGCATGCGTCTGTCAGATCACTTTCATACCCGTCCAGACACCACTCCGAGACATTCCCATGCATATCGAATAACCCCCAAGTGTTCGGCTGATAACTCCCCACTTTCGCCGTGCCACTTTCCACCCCATTGGTTGAACTGCCTACTGGATACCCGCCGGGATGATTACCGGCAAATCGCCCTACTTCGGACATCCGTTCATTGGCGTTTTCGATGCTCATATCGAATCCCGAATTCAACGCCGTGGCCGTTCCTGCCCGACAGGCGTATTCCCATTGCGCCTCCGCGGGCAAGTCAAAGACCTGTCCCGTCTTCATGCGCAACCGTCCCAAGAATGAGTTCGTGTCCACATTGCGGTCCGTCGGCCAGTTCGTTCCCGCAACAGCCCCGCGAATATCGATATAGCCGACCCGCTCGACGGGACGAGAATCCCGGCATGTCACATTGCTAAAAAGGCTCGGCCAGTTGCCCATCACCCGTTCCCATTGTTTCTGCGTCACCTCGAACACACCAATGTAGAAGTCCTTTGTCAGCCGCACCGAGTGTTGGGCCTCGTCGCTGTTCCGCCCATATTCATTGGTGGGTGAGCCCATTGTGAAATGCCCACCCGGAATTCTCCGCAGGACAAGTTTGGTGGTCTTGTATTCATCCGTCCAGCCGCCATCCGGCGGAGCGTTCGTATAGCTCACGGAGTAGTTCGCTGCATCCGGCCCTTCCAACAAATCCACGATTATATAGTCGCTGGCCACCGCAAAACAAAATTCCTTCCGCTTGCCCATTGGGAGAACATGGAACCCCTGTGCCTCTGAAAACACTACCCCATCCGGTGTCAGGTTGTTCCATGTCGGTACAACAAGGTTGGTCGTGGCGAACACTCGATAGGGGTTCCCCGGCATGGCCGCCCATTCCAGACGGATCGAATTCGTCTCGGCCTGCAAGTTGGTCATCTGCCCCATAGCCGAAACGGCCATCGTGCAAATCCACCCCAGCATGCCCAACGACTTATGCAAGACATAACCTCCGTTCCAACGGCGCATCGTGGTTTCATCATCTCCCCCCATGGCCATTTCTGTCAATGATTTGCTCCATGGCCATGCCTGGCGCCGTCCGCGGCTTGACGGCCTGCCGGTTTTAGGGGAAAACCGTGCCCATGAACGTCGACGGCAAGCATTACCGCACCATTTGGCTGGAAAGTCCCGGCTGCGTCCGGATCATCGACCAAGCCCTCCTGCCCCACGAGTTCGCCTTCATGGACTTGCGCACGCCCGAGGAAATGGCCCGCGCCATCCGCAAGATGCATCTGCGCGGCGCGGGGCTGATCGGCTGCGCCGCGGCCTGGGGCCTCTATCTGGCCGCCCTCCGCCAGGCCGAAGCCGCCGATTTCGCCGCGAGCATGCAGGCCGAAGCCGCCGCCCTCCAGGCCACCCGCCCCACCGCCAAGAATCTGGAATGGGCGCTCGTCCGCATGCAGAAGGCGCTCGCGGCCTGCGCCCCCGCCGACCGCGTCGAAACCGCCCGGCGCGAAGCCCAGGCCATCACCGACGAGGACGCCGATTTCAGCCGCCGCATGGGCCAGCACGGCCTCGCGCTCATGCGGGAGATCGCCCAGCGCAAAAACGGCCAGCCGGTCAACGTCCTGACCCATTGCAACGCCGGCTGGCTGGCGTTCGTGGACCACGGCACCGCCCTCGCGCCCGTCTACGCGGCGCATGACGACGGCATCCCCGTCCACGTGTGGGTCGACGAAACCCGGCCGCGCAACCAGGGGGCTTCGCTCACGGCCTGGGAACTGGGCCACCACGGCGTGCCGCACACGCTCATTCCCGACAACGCCGGCGGCCATCTCATGCAGCACGGCCTCGTCGATATCGTCTTCGTCGGTTGCGACCGCTGCACCGCCGCGGGCGACGTCGCCAACAAGATCGGCACCTATCTCAAGGCGCTCGCCGCGCGCGACAACCAGATCCCCTTTTATGCCGTCCTGCCGTCTTCCACCATCGATTGGGACATCGCCGACGGCGTGCGCGACATCGTCATCGAGGAGCGCGGTTCGGAAGAAGTGCGCTTCATGACGGGCTGGGACGACGCCGCGAACCGGCCGGCCACCGTCCGCATCTGCCCCGAAAAAACCCCGGCCGCCAATTTCGGCTTCGACGTCACCCCCGCCCGCCTCGTCACCGGCATCATCACCGAGCGCGGCATCGCGCCGGCTTCCGCGGAAGGTCTCCGGAACCTGTATGCCGACCTCCACCCATAGGGACGAAGGGTATATCAAGTTTTCCTTCGCGCACGAGGCGGCCCCCGCCCCGGCGCATCCCCGGCTCCACGACCTCATGCGCATCCGCGACGACCTGCACGAGTGGGAACTGATCGGCGTCCTGCCCGACGGCATCGGCTACGGCAACGTCAGCGCGCGCATCGCGGGCACGCCGCGGTTCGTCATCACGGGCAGCGGCACCGGCCTGAAATTCCCCATCGCCGCCGAGCACTTCTGCGAAGTCGTTTCGTTCGACGTCGCGAAAAACAGCGTGGTCTGCCGCGGACCGCTGCCGGCCTCGTCGGAATCGATGAGCCACGGCGCGATTTACGCCGCGCGGTCCGACGCCGGCGCGGTCATCCACATCCACGACCGCGTCATGTTCCGGCTGCTGAACCAGGAAGGCGCGCCGCAAACCCCCGCCGACGCCGCCTTCGGCACCCCCGAGATGGCCTTGGCCGTCGGCCGCCTCGCCGCCACGCTGCCGCCGGTCGCCTGCCTGGTGATGGCCGGCCACGAAGACGGCATCCTCGCTTTCGCCCCCGATCCCCGCTCCGCCCGCAACGCCCTGTGGGACGTCTACGCCCGCTCGCGGCGCGAATAGGCCTCCTTATTGCTCCACGGACAGCCGCAAGAAGCTCCAGGCTTCCGACACGGCAAGCGTGTGCACGTTGAGAGATCCCGACGCCGGCAGGTTCGTCGCCCGATTGCTCCAAACCGCGCCAGCCACCAGCGCAGGGCTCTCCTGAATGGCGTACCAGCGGTTCGAAGCGCCGGTCCAGCGCACCACTTGTTGCGTCGGACTCGTCGCCGGATCGAAAATCAGCCGCAACCGATCGGCGCCGTCCGCCGGCGCCGTCCCGGCGATCAATTCGTCCCCGTCGCAGACCCCGTCGGCGTCCCGATCCGTCTGAAACAGGGCTTGCGCAAGCGCGTGCCAGCCCAAGGCGCCGCGCCGCCGGCCGGCGGCATTCAAGTGATAATCGCCCCACGCCGGCCCCGTGGCGTAGTCCGCCGTCAGCAGCTGGTTCGTCACGCCAGCCGACACGTACGTCTGCTCCACGCCGGCCTCCGACCAGGCCTCGATGTCGGCCAAATCCAGCAGCCATTTGTCTTCCGTCGCGCAAAACTCGCGGACGGCGCGGTTGAAGTCGTTCCGGAGATCGTTTTCCGAACCGGCGGTTTCGGTGGTCAAGGGCATGGTCACGTAGACGAACAGCGTCTGCGGATACCGCGCCTCCAGCCCGGCCATCAGCGCGCAATATTCTTCCGGATCGGCGTACGGATCGATCCAGCAGAACTTATCCATCGCCACGTTGACCTTGGGAAAGCGCCAGCCGGACTGGACCACGGTATTGCTGAAACACGTCAGCTTGTTCGACCAGTCGGGATTTCCCCGCATGCACTCGTACACGAATCCGTTGGAGGTGCTGGCAGGATCGGCGGCCGCCCGGTAGTCCGCGCCGCCCTCCGACCCTTCCGTTCCGACGGCGCCGTGGTAGTCGCTGTCGCCGTCGTTCCCGTCGTATCCGTAGATTTGCAGGGGGAAACGGGCCGCATCCTCCTCGTGCAGCACGTTCAGGCCGGTGACGAGATTCCCCCCCACCGACGCATGCGTGAAAAGCCAGCGCAACTGGCCGACCTTGGCGGAGAGACTGGCCGGCGGATTGGTGGCGGCGGCCAATGCGGCGTGATCGATCGTCGTGGCGCCGGCCGCCCCGGCCCAACCCCAGATCCCGCCCGCCAAAACCAGCAACCCCGTCCACGATCTGGCGTTCACGTTCATGCAACGACTCCTTGGATCCATCTATGCCGGTTCCGGCGTTTCGTTTCCCAACCGCTTTTTCAGCATCGGCCCGACGTCTTCCACGTCGCCTGCGCCGATGACGAGCACCCAGTCGCCGGATTTCCAGCGCGCGGCCACGAGCGCGGCCGCCTCTTCCAGATTCTTCGCCAGCTCGGTCGGCGGACCGTCGCACCGCCAGAAGTGCTTGAGCAGATCCTCGGACGTGCCGCCCGCCAGCGGCGGTTCGCTGGCGGCGTAGACCGGCGCCAGGATCACGCCGGCCACGCCGGCGAACGCCGGCGGAAAATCCGCGCCCAGCGCCCGCGTGCGCGTGTAGCGGTGAGGCTGGAACACGGCCCAGATCCGGACGGCGCCCGCCTGTTTCGCGGCATCGATCAGCGCCCGGATTTCGGAGGGATGATGGGCGTAGTCGGCGACCACGCGGATGCCGCGAGCTTCCGCCACCGCCTCGAACCGGCGCTTGGGCAGCGCAAAACTCGCCAAGGCCGCGGCGGCCGCATCCAGCGCGAGGCCGCAGCGATCGCAGGCCGCCAGCGCCGCCAGCGCGTTCTGCACGTTGTGCCGGCCCGGCAGCGGCAGAAACACGGTTGCCGCGCGGCCGCCCGGCGCCTGCATCGCGAACCGCGTGCCCGCCGGGCCCGCTTCCAGGATCTCGGCCCGGAAATCCGCGGCAGCCGCGAAACCGTACGATACTCCGCCCGTTTCCGCGCCGATGCGCGCCGCTTCGGGATCGTCGGCGCAAACCACGACGGCCTGCGCCTGGCGCGCGAACGCCCGGAAACAGTCGACCATCGCGTCCTTCGACGCGAAGTGCTCCATGTGGTCGAATTCGACGTTCGCGATCACCGCGATTTCCGGCGCGTAGTGCGCCAAGGTGCCGTCGCTTTCGTCGGCCTCGATGACCAGCCGTTCCGACGCTCCGATTCCGGCCGGCGCGCCGTCGGGCGGCAGTTCGCCGCCAATGCACCACGAAGGATCCGCGCCGCAGGCGCGCAGGGTGTGCGCGATCATCGCGGACGTCGTGGTTTTGCCGTGCGTGCCGGACACCGCGACGGTTTTCCGGTTTTCCGCCAGCACCGGAAGCACCTGTCCGCGGCGGTACAGGGGAATGCCCCGTTCTTCCGCCGCGACGCGTTCCGGATGCCCCGGCTGCAGCGCCGGGCTGAAGACGGCCCAAGCGACGCCGTCGAGATGCGCCGCGTCGTGGCCCGTCGTCGCGGGAATGCCGCAGGCGCGCAGCCAGGCCAGCGTGCGCGGGGCGCCGCCGTCGCAGCCGGTCACCTGCAACCCCCGCGCCGCGAGCAATCGCGCGACGCCCGCCATGCCGATGCCGCCCACGCCCATCAGGTGGACGCGCGCGCCGGGCGTTTGGATCCAGCGCCGCAGTTCCTCGCGCCAGTTGCCGCTTGCCGCCGTCATGGTTTCCGCGCGCAGCGCTCCACCAAATCGGCCAGGGCCGCGGTGCCGTCCTTCACGCCTTCCTTGCGGGCGGCTTCGCGCAGACGCGCCAACCGCTCGGGCTGGCGGAGCGTCTGCGCCAAATAGGCTTCGAGCCATTCCGGCGTCAGCGCCGCTTCGTCCACCACGTCCGCCGTGCCGCGCTTTTCCAGCGCGTGTGCGTTCGCGGTCTGGTGATCCATCGCCGCCAGCGGATACGGCACGAACAGCGCCGGCACGCCGAAATACGCCAGCTCCGCGCAGGTCGACGCCCCGGCGCGGCAAATCGCCAGGTCGGCGGCATGGTACAGCGGAGCCATGTATTTCGTGAACGCGACGACCTCGGCGGCCACGCCGGCGGCCGCATAGGCCGCACGAACGGCGGCTTCGTCGTCGCGGCCGGCGAGATGGACGACCGAAAAATCGCAGCCGCTTTTTTTCAGCCGCGCCAGCGCGGCGGTCGCGACTTCGTTCAAGCGGTGCGCGCCCATGCTGCCGCCGACGACGAGCAAGCGAAACGGCGCGCCGGCGGCGGATTCGCGCGGCGGCAGGCTTTGGGCGGCTTCGGTCAACTCCTCGCGCAGGGGAATGCCGACGACGGAAAGCCGGGCTTGGCGCAGATGATAGCGGGTTTCCTCGAAGCCGGCCGCGACGGCGGCGGCGGAACGCGCAAACAGGCGCACGGCCCGGCCGGGAATCACGTTGGCCTCGTGCAGCACGATCGGCACGCCCAGCAGCCGCGCGGCGCCGCACGGACCCACCGAGGCGTAGGAGCCCATCGCCAGCAGCGCGTCGGGCCGGTTGCGGCGCATCTGCGCGCGGCACTGCCCCACCGCCCGGGCCAACTTCCAGGCGGTCTGCAGGGACCGGAACGACACTCCCGACGGAAATCCCCGCGCGGGCACTTCGACGACGGGGCCGTCCCAGTCTTTCCGCGCGGATTGTTCGGTGTCGCGCCCGGTCAGCCAGAGCGTCACGTCGTGGCCCCGGCGCAGCAATTCGCGTGCCGTCGCCAAGCCCGGAAACACGTGTCCGCCGGTCCCGCCGCAAGCCACCGCGATATTCATCGCCCCGCCCCCGCCGCGGCCCCGGCCGGCCGGAAATCCATCCGGGCCGGGTTCATGTAATCATCTTGAACAGGATGAAACCGAGCGTCGCCACCATCAGGAGCATGAAGATGGCGCGGACGCGCTGGTTGCCCTGTTCCTTGCGGGCCTCGCGAACGCGCTTGAGGCCGGCGGACCCGAAATAGTTGCGGAAGCGGTCGTGTTCCGGCTCCATGAGGCGGGCGGCGGAAGCGCCGCCTCCGATGGCCGGCCGCAGCAAATCGGTGCGCTGCAGGCGCGGCATCACCACGCGCTTGACGTCCAGGCCGTCGGGACCCGGCGCGAACGCGAGGGACATTTCATCGACGGGCGCGTCTTCCGCTTCCCGTTCCAGCGCGTCCGCCTCGGCGAGCCGTTGGGCGGCGGACGTGCCGCGATAGCCCTCCGGCACGGCGGCCGCGCGCAGCCGCGGCTCGTTCCGCGACGCGGCGTCCGCGGGCACGTCGTCGGCCCAGCGGCGCACTTCGTCCATCTGCGCGCGCAGTTCGGCCTTCTCGCGCTCGATTTCCTTCAAGCGCCGTTCCAACCCGTTTTGTTTTCGCGCCGCCGCCATGTCACGCCCAGAAATAGAAGGCCATCCACGCCAGCCACAACACCACGAGCCAAGCCATCAGCGGCAAGGTGAACGCCCAGCCGGCGCGCAGCCAGTATCCGAAATCCCGCTCCGGGCCCGGCAACCGGTCCGGGTCCTCGGCGAACGTCAGCGGACGACCCGCCGGGACGGCGCCGGCCGCGCCCGCCGGCCGAACGGCATCGAGTTTGGCCATGGCCTTGTTGTAGTCCGAGCGGACGTCTTCCAGCAGCGCCAGCGACCGGGTCAGTTCGTCGAGCAACTGGTCGTCCGCCCATTCTTCTTCGTTCAGCGAGCCCACTTCGTCGAGGCGGGCGCGGAGTTCGCGGCGCAGTTCCTCGAGCGTCTGCGCGAACCGTTCCGCCTGCAGGCGGTCTTTCTCCATGCGGGCCAGGCTTTCGCCGAGGCGCTCCTTGATTTCGCGCCGGCCCGCATCGAACGCTTCCTGCTTCTTGCGCAGTTCTTCGAGCGTGCGGCGTTCTTTTTCCAGTTCCTCCTGGCGGGCGCGCAGGCGATCCAGTTCCTGGGCCTTGTCCACCATCTGCTCGGTGACTTCCTGCTTGTGGCGGGCCAGATGCGTCAGGGTCAGATCGGACACGGCGCGATTGGGCAGATCGCGGGAAGACGGGATGTGGCCGTCGCGCTTGGCGCCGCCGCTTTCGCCGTCCAGCTTGATCTTCAGCGCGGCTTCGCGTTCGCGGACCAGATCGTCGTCGAAAAAATCGGTTCCCATTGCGTTCACTCCTGGTTCATGGCGGCGGGATGTCCAGCCGGGTGCCGACGCGCAGATTGTTGGCATCGGTCAGCCGGTCCTGGTTGGCGTTGAAAATCGTCGTCCACTTGGACGGGGTTCCGTAGTAGCGCGTGGAAATCGTGGCGAGATTTTCGCCGACCTGGACGACGTGGATTTGCGGCGCGGCGGCGACGGGCGCCGGTTCGCGCGGCGGCAAGGCGGCGGGCCATTCGTCCGGCGCCGCCGCGATCTGCGCCACCAGGGCCCGGCGGCAATCCCGGATCATCCGTTCGACTTCGGCGCGCTGCGGCGAATCGGGCCGCAATTCCAGAAAGCGCCGGTAATGGTAGAGGGCCGGCACGTAGTCCTGCTTGAAGTGGTCGTACATCAAGGCCAGCTCGCGATGCGCCAGCGCCGAATCCGGCCGGCGGCGGAGCGCCTTTTCGCACCAGCGGATCGCGGCCTCGACGTCTTCCGCGTCCTGCGCGATTTTCGCGCGGCGCAAGCAGCGGTCGCGCGCGTCGCGCCGGTCGTCCGCGGCGCGGTCGCAGCCCGCGGCCAGCAGGAAGCACAGCGCCGCCAGAACGGCGGAAACGGCGGTCGCGAGCGTGCTTCTTTTCATGGGAGCCACCGTACCAAATCCGGCGCCGAAATCAACCGGACTCGGCCCGCGCGGCGCACAAAAAAATCCGCCCCCGGAAAACCGGGGGCGGACGCGGGAATTTCCTCGCGGAAACGACCGTTTTACTTGCCCAAAGCCACCTGGGCCGCCGCCAAGCGGGCGATCGGCACGCGGTATGGCGAGCAGCTGACGTAGTTCAGGCCGGCCTTGCAGCAGAACTTGACGGAGACCGGATCGCCGCCGTGTTCGCCGCAGATGCCGCACTTGAGTTCCGGCCGGGTGCCGCGGCCCTTCTTGACCGCCATCTCCACCAGCTGGCCCACGCCCGTGGCGTCGAGCTGCAGGAACGGATCGACCGGCAGGATCTTCTTGTCGAGGTAGTCCGGCAGGAAGGAGCCGATGTCGTCGCGGCTGAAGCCGAACGTCATCTGGGTCAGGTCGTTCGTGCCGAAGCTGAAGAACTCGGCGCTTTCGGCGATCGCGTCGGCGGTGAGGGCCGCGCGCGGGATCTCGATCATCGTGCCGACCAGGTACTTCACCTTGGACTTGCGTTCCTTGACGATGGCGTCGGCGGTCTTGCGGATGATCTCGGCGCAGTAGTCGAGCTCGGCCTTGGTGCCGACGAGCGGGACCATGATTTCGGGCAGGACCTTGCGGCCGGTCTTGGCAACGTTGCAGGCCGCCTCGATGATCGCGCGGGTCTGCATGACGCACAGTTCCGGATAGGTGATCGAAAGGCGGCAGCCGCGATGCCCCAGCATGGGGTTCTGCTCGTGCAGCTTCTTCACGCGGGCGGCGACGGCGTCGGCGGTCGTGCCCATGCGCTTGGCCATTTCGGCCTGGCCCGCCGCGTCCTGCGGCACGAACTCATGCAGCGGCGGATCGATCAGGCGGATCGTCACGCCGTAGCCGTCCATGGCCTTGAAGATGCCTTCGAAATCGCCCCGCTGCAGCGGCAGCAGTTTCGCCAGCGCCTTCTCGCGGGCCGGGAGATCCTGCGCGAGGATGAACTCGCGGATCGCCCAGATGCGGTCGCCCTCGAAGAACATGTGCTCGGTGCGGCACAGGCCGATGCCCTGC
>CALMNW010000059.1 GCA_937872095.1 uncultured Verrucomicrobiota bacterium | reverse complement strand
AGGTCGCGCATCTGGGCGAGGGCGGCGTCGCCGGCCATCTGGCGGAAGAGGTCGCGCTTGAGCTTGCCGATGCCGTGTTCGGCGGAGATGGAGCCGCCCCAGGCGATGACCTGCGCGGCCCAACGGGCGTAGAGGGCGCGGCCGGCGTCGTAGTCGGCCGGATGCCGCGGCAGGACGTTGACGTGCAGATGGTTGGCGCCGATGTGGCCGAAGATCAGGTGTTCGAGGCCGGAAGCCGCGAGATCCTTCTCGTAGAGCGCGAGGACGTCGCCGAGGCGGGCGTCGGGCACGGACATGTCGGTGCCGAGCTTGACGAGGCCGGGGTGGATCTTGCGGCGTTCGTCGATGGCGGAATTGACCATTTCGGGGGCGGAATGGCGGAAGAGCTTCAGCTTTTCCAGGTCGTGGGAATTGTCGGCGAGGATGCAGGCGTCGGGATCGCCGCCGAATTCGGGCAGGCGTTCGGCGGCGGCGAGCACGGCGGTTTCGGCCGCGGCGGCGTCGGGGGCGTGCCACTCGGCGTAGACGCAAGCCGCGCCGTCGGGCAGGGCGGGCACGGCGATGCCCTTGGAGGCGAGTTCGTCGGCATGCTCGTTCAGGAAGGCCAGGCAGCGGGCATCGAAGTACTCCAGCGCCGCTAGGGCTGTTCCCGACCTCTGACCTCCGACCTCCGACCTCTGGTCCGCCCGCAGGGCGTCGACGAACCCGACGACGGCGGCGGTGGAAGGCAGGAAGGCCATGAGGCCCCAGACGGCCCCGGGGGCGGGCAGCAGGCGCAGGACGGCTTCGGTCACGACGCCGAGAGTACCTTCGGCGCCGACGAAGAGATCGACGAGATCCATGTCGGGATCGACGAAATAGCCGGCGGCGTTTTTCACGGCGGGCCGGCGCAGCGGCGGCAGTTCGCCCGCGATAGAACCCAGCTGGAAGCGCAGGCCTTGGGCTTGGTCGCGTCCGCGGCGGAGATCGAGGACGTCGCCGTTGAGGAGGGCGACGCGCAGGCCGAGGACGTGGTTGCGGGTGGGGCCGTGGAGGAACGAGAGGGCGCCGGAGGAATTGCAGGAGATCATGCCGCCGATGGAGGCGGAGGTCTCGGTGGGATCGGGCGCGAAATAGAGGTGCGGCGGGACGGCGGCGCGGATGGCGGCGAGGGTGGCGCCGGGCTGGACGCGCAGGGTCTCGCCTTCGATTTGGATCTGGTCCATGTGGGCGAGGTTGAGGACGAGGCCGCCTTCGGGCACGGCGCCGCCGGTGACGCCGGTGCGGGCGCCCTGGGTCGTGACGGGCCAGCGCTGTTCGCGCGCTTCGGCGAGCGCCGCGAGGACCTCGGCTTCGGTGCGCGGGAAGGCGATGCGGTCGGCGCGGCCGACGCGCCGGGACTCGTCGCGCAGGTAGTCGGCGTGGGCGGGTTGGAACGATTCACTCATGCGGGGCAATATAGCTTGCCTCGGCTTCCCGCGCACGGCTAAAGTATCCGATTCAAATAATAGGAGAAAAGCATGACCAATCGGATGGTTAAGGTGAAGTTCGAGCATGGGCCCGAACAGGAAGTGGAGTCGGGGATTTCGTTGAGCCAAATTCTGGCGCAGTACCCGGCGACGAAGGCGGGGATCGATTTCCCGGCCCTGGGGGCGCTGGTGAACAACGAATTCGTCTCGGTGGAATACCGGATCGAGACGGACAGCACGGTGAAGATCCTGGGCTACCGGGATTCGTACGGGCAGCGGGTGTATCGGCACACGATCGCCTTCCTGCTGGCGAAAACGGCGCACGAGCTGTTCCCCGGCTGCGATTTCGCGGTGGATCACTCGCTCTCCAAGGGGCTCTATTGCAGCTTCCGGCTGGGCGACGAGGCGGGCGTGACCAAGGCCCAGCTGGCGAAGCTGGACGCCGCCCTGCGCAAGCTGTTCGACGAGAAGACGCCGATCGACCGCATCAAGGTCACCTACGACGAGGCCATCGCGCACTTCGAGGCGGCGGGCGCCAAGGACAAGCTGAACCTGCTGCGCTACAAGAACAGCTCCAAGGTCAGCGTCTACAAGTGCGGCGCGTTCATGGATCTGGCGAACCAGCCGCTGGCGAACAACGCGGCCGCGCTGGGCAACTACCAGCTGATCGGCTACAAGGAAGGCTTCGTCGTCATGGGGCCGGACCGCATGGACAACAACGCGTTCCCGCCGTTCGAGCCCGCGCACTACATCTACGACGTCTTCAAGGGCCACAAGGACTGGGGCCGGATCGTGCGCGTGCGCACGGTGGGCGACCTCAACGAGCGCATCGCCAAGAAGAAGATCGACGACTTCATCGACGTGAACGAAGCCTACCAGGAGAAGCGCATCGCGCTGCTGGCCGAGCAGATCGCCCAGCGCAAGGGCCAGCTGAAGTGGATCCTGATCGCCGGGCCGTCGTCGTCGGGCAAGACCACGTTCTCCAAGCGCCTGTCGCTGCAGCTGAAGGCCAGCGGCATGAACGCGAAGCCGATCTCGCTGGACAACTACTTCGTGGAGCGCGGCAAAACCCCGCTGGACGAAAAGGGCGAGGTGGACTACGAGCACCTGGAGGCGCTGAACCTGGCGCTGATCGACGAGCAGCTGACCGCCCTGGACGAAGGCAAGAAGGTGGAACTGCCGTACTACAACTTCCACACCGGCCAGCGGGAATTCCGCGGCGAGTTCATGCACATCGGCCCGGACGACGTGATCGTGCTGGAAGGCATCCACGGCCTGAACCCGCGCCTGACCGCCAGCGTTCCCGCCGAGCACAAGTTCAAGATCTACATCAGCGCGCTGACGCAGCTGAACATCGACAGCAACAACCGGATCTCCACGACGGACAACCGCCTGATCCGGCGCATGGTGCGGGACAACAACTTCCGCAGCCACAGCGCGATCAAGACGCTGCAGATGTGGCCCAAGGTGCGCCGCGGCGAGAAGACCTGGATCTTCCCGTTCCAGAAGGAAGCCGACGTGGCCTTCAACTCGGCGCTGGATTACGAACTGGCCGTGCTGCGCCCCTTCGCGGAACCCCTGCTGGCGGAAATCAAGCCGTCCATGCCGGAATACGCGGAAGCCGTGCGCATCCAGCAGTTCCTGGCGAACTTCCTGGTGATTCCGACGGACCGCGTGCCCCCGACGAGCGTGATCCGCGAATTCATCGGCAAGAGCTTCTTCCAGTACTAAAAACGGCAGCGATTCGACGCCGGACGCAAAGGACGCAAGGGACGCCATCGTCGCGTTTGCGTCTTTTGCGTCTTTTGCGTTATCCTGCCCGGAAATGAGCGCAATGGAACCAGACCGCAAAACCGAACGGATCGTGGCGATCGTGGGCCGGCCCAACGTGGGCAAGTCCGCGCTGTTCAACCGCCTCGTCCGCCGCCGGTTGGCCATCGTCCACGCGGAGGAAGGCGTGACGCGCGATCGCCTGATGGCGGCCGCGGAGTGGCTGGGCCAGCGCTTCCGCGTGGTGGATACCGGCGGTCTCGCCCTGATGGACCGCGCCAAGTCCGGCGATCAAATCCTGCAGGCGACGGCCGACCAGGTCCAAGCCGCCATCGAAGATTCGGCGGCGGCGATCCTGGTCGTGGACCTGACGGCCGGCCTGCAGCCGCTCGACGTGGAAGTGGCGCGCCTGTTGCGCAAGTCAGGCCGGCCCGTCGTCGTGGCCGCGAACAAGGCCGATCTGCCGGCTCAGGACGACAAGGCCGAGGACTTCGCGTCGCTGGGCTATCCCGTTTTTCCCGTGTCGGCCTCCCACAACCGCGGCATCGAGGAACTGATGGCGGCGACGCTGCCGCATCTGCCGCCGGAATCCGCCGAGAGCGAGCTGCCGCGCCTGAAGGTGGCCGTGGTGGGCCGTCCCAACGTCGGCAAATCGTCCTACATCAACCGCCTGACGGGCCAGAACCGCGTGATCGTCTCCGGCGTGCCGGGCACGACCCGCGACAACGTCGACGTGCCGTTCACGCTGAAAGCGGCGGACGGCGCGGAGCGCCACTACTGGCTGGTGGACACGGCGGGCATGCGCAAGCAGGGCAAGGTGCACGAATCGGTCGAGAAATTCAGCCTGTTCCGCGCCGAGCAGGGCATCGCCGAAGCCGACATCGTCGTGCTGGTGATGGATGCGGAAGAAGGGCCGGGCTCGCAGGAGAAAAAGATCGCGGCGCTGATCCGCGAGCACCACAAGGCCTGCGTGGTGCTCGTGAACAAGTGGGATCTGGCGCAGGGCACGGCGGTCAAGGCGGCGGACTACGAAGAGCGGATGCGCGAGGAACTGTTCTTCCTGGGCGACATCCCCGTGCTGTTCGGATCGGCCGCGACGGGTTTCCACATCCGCCGCAGCTTCGAGGTGATCGACGCGGTCGCCGCGCGGCTGCAGACCAAGATGCCGACGGGCGTGCTGAACCGCGTGGTGCGCGACGCCTTCGCGCGCTCGCAGCCGCCGTTTTCCAAGGGCCGGCAGCTCAAGTTCTACTACGCGACGCAAACCGGGACGAACCCGCCGCGCGTGACGCTGTTCGTGAACGACCCCTCGCTCAGCACGCCCACGCACCAGGCCTTCCTGACGGCCCGCCTGCGCGAGGCGTTCGATCTGGCCGGCGTGCCGCTCGTCCTGCGCTATCGCTCCAGCCACGGCGACAAGAAACCGGCCGCGGGCTAGCGGGGCCGCGATGATCCGGAAATGGTCCAGCCTGAAACCGCCGCCGAGCCCCGGCGGCTATCGCGAGATGGTGCGCGTGTCGGCGCCCATCATCGTGACGATGGCCTCGTTCACGCTGATGCAGTTCGCCGACCGCATCTTTCTGGCGCACCACGGCTCGGTCTCCCTGCGCGCCGCGTTCCCGGCCGGCATCCTGGCGCTCACGCTGACGATGTTCTTCCAGGCGCTGGCGGGCTATTCGGGCACCTTCGTGGCGCAATACCACGGCGCGGGGCAGAAGCCGGAATGCGGCCGCGCCACGGCCCAGGGCCTCTGGGTGGGGTTGCTGACCTGGCCCCTCGGGCTCGCGCTGATTCCGGCCGGGTTCTGGCTGCTGGCGGTCGCCGGCCACCCCGCGGACGTGCTGGCGGCCGAAAAAATCTATCTCGGCATCCTGATGATCGGCTGCGGATTCTGGTCCATGGGGAACGCCGCGTCGGGGTTCTTCTCGGGCCGCGGCGACACGCGGACGCCGATGGTGGCGCACATCGCGTCCAACTTGGTCAATATCGCGCTCGACTACGCTTTGATCTTCGGCCACTGGGGCTTTCCGGCGTGGGGCATCGCGGGGGCGGCGGTGGCGACGGTGGTTTCCTCGGCGCTGGGGCTGGCGATCTTGCTCGCCCTGTATTTCCGCAAGGAATTCCGCGAGGAATACGCCACGTGGACCGGCCAGCGCCTGGATTGGCGCCTGATGGCCCCGCTGATCCGCTACGGGGTGCCCGCCTCGATCAATTCGCTGCAGGACGTGGGCGCCTTCACGTTCTTCGTGGTGCTGCTGGGCCGGCTGCCGGCGGCGGACATGGCCGCCAGCAACATCGCGTTCAGCATCAACAACGTCGCCTTCATGCCGCTGCTGGGCATGGGCATGGCCGCGACGATCCTCGTCGGGCAGTACCAGGGCGCGCGCAAGCCCGCGACGGCGGAACGGGCCGGCCTCACCGCCCTCAAGATCGGCTGGATCTACATGGGCGTGGTGGCGCTGTCGTTTCTCGCGATGCCCCGGCCGTATTTCTCGCTCTTCACCGGCAACGCGCCCGGCATGGTGGCGCTGGACGAGGTGCTGGACACCGGGCGCTGGCTGCTGGCGATGATGGCGCTCTGGGGCCTGCTCGACGCCATCAACCTGATCGTCGGCGGCGCGTTGAAGGGCGCGGGCGATACCCGTTTCGTGCTGATCTATTCCGCCTTGGCGACTTGGCTGGTGTGGATGCCCGGCGAACTCGTCCTGCTGCTTTGGCTCGATGCCGGCCTGATGGCGGCCTGGATCTGGATGACGCTGTTCGTGTTCATTCTGGCCGCCGGTTTCTGGCTGCGCTTCCGCCGCGGAAAATGGAAAACCATCGAAATGATCCCGCAGGCGCCGGTGGTGGTGCCGGTCGCGGAGGCGGCGATATGAAGATTTCGATCCTGACGCCCAACTACAACGGCGCGCGCTGGCTGGCGCGCGCCATGGATTCGGTCCTGGCGCAGGAACTCGCGCCGGGCGACGAACTGGAATACCTTTTCCTCGACGGCGGCAGCACCGACGGTTCGCTGGCGATCGCCGCAGCGCGCCGCGACCGCCTCGCCGCGCTCGTCAGCGAAAAGGACGCCGGCCCCGCCGACGCGTTGAACAAAGGTTTCGCGCGGGCGACGGGCGAATTGGTCGGCTGGCTCAACGCCGACGACGTCTACCGGCCTGGCGCGTTGGCCAAAGCCATCGCGGCGGCCCAGGCGCATCCGCGCGCCGCGTTTTTCTTCGGCAAATGCCGGATCGTGGACGAGGCCGGCACGGAAATCCGCGGATTCCCGACCTTCGTGAAGAACGCGTGCTTCCCGTTTTCGAGCCGGTTCCTGATCCAGTGCATCAACTACGTCTCCCAGCCGGCGTCGTGGTTCCGGCGCTCCGCGCTGGCGGCAGCGGGCGGGCTGCGGACGGATTTCAAGGCGGCGTGGGACTACGACCTGACGCTGCGCCTGTGGCGGCAGGGCGGGGGGGCGCGGATTCCCGGCGCGCCGCTGGCGGACTTCCATTGGCATCCGGGCTCGATCAGCGGCACCCACTACGAGCGCCAGTTCGAGGAAGAATGGCGCGCGGCCGTCGCCGACGCCGGGCGCTTCTCGCCCCAGGCTGCGATCCACTGGGCCGTGCGCCACGGCATCGTGGCTTGCTACCGCTTCATGAATCGCGGCTCGGTCTAGTTTTTCCCGGTTCCGAAGCTCGCGGTCCCGGAGAAGGATTGGTCCGAATGATCACATACATAGTTAATTAACTATGATCGATTTGCTGCGATGTTAGATCATGCAATATGTTGTAAATAATGAAGATGCGCGATCTTGCCCGTACAGGTGCGATGTATTAATGCCAAAAATACAGATATATAGTTAATTAACTATGAACAGGTGTTCTGGGCGGCGGGAGTTCCCGCTTGGGGGACGAAACGCTAACGGACGGCGTCGCGGCCGGCGGCGAACGCGCGCAGGTTGATCTCGAGCAGCTTGGCGGGGATGCGCTCGCGCAGCGCGGCCTGCCAGTGCTCGTCGGCGAACGGCGCGAACGCGGACAGCGCGCCCAGCAGCACGACGTTCGCCGCGCGCAGGTTGCCCGCCTTGATCGCGAGGGGATTGGCGTCGATCAGCGTCAGGCCGGAATAGGCGGCGAGGCGCCGGTCCAGATCTTCCACGGGCGCCTGCAGGCCGCTGGACACCGTGACGGGGATGCGGTCCATGTCGTTGACCAAGATCTTCGCGCCGGGCTTGGCGAGGTGGGCGAAGCGCAGGGCTTCCATGCGCTCGAACGACACGAGCACGTCGGACTGGCCGTCGGGGATGATCGGCGAGTGGACCCGCGCGCCGAAGCGGACCTGGCTGATCACCGAGCCGCCGCGCTGCGACATGCCGTGGATTTCCGACTTCTTGACGTCGAGCCCAGCGTGCATGGCCGCCAGCGCGAGGACGTCGGACGTCAGCAGAATGCCCTGTCCGCCGACGCCGACGAGGGACACGTTGAAGATGCGGTCGAGGGTGATGCTCATCGGGAGTTCCTTATTTCGCGGGGGAGATGGCGCCGAATTTGCAGACCTGCGCGCAAAGGTTGCAGCCCGTGCAGAACTGGGGGTCGATCCGGGACTTGAAGCGCTTGCCGGCGGGATCCTTGGCTTCGCCGCGCACGATGGCGGGGCAGCCGATCCGGAAGCACGCGCCGCAGGCGGTGCACTTTTCGGCGTCGACTTCGTTGATGAACTTTCCGGCCCACTTTTCGTGCAGCACGCAGGGGCCGCGCACGACGACGACCGCCGGTTCGCCGCCGTCGAGGCATTCGGCGAAGACCTTTTCGAGATTCGCCAGATCGTAGGGTTCGACCTCGTGGACGCGTTGGATGCCGAAGGCGCGGGCGACGTCGGCCACGCGCACCTGCGTGGAAATCTCGCCGAGCAGGGTGTGGCCGCTGCCGGGATTCTCCTGGTGGCCGGTCATGGCCGTGATGCGGTTGTCGAACACCATGACGGTGATCGGAATCCGGTTGTAGGCCACGTCGAGCAGGCCGGTCATGCCGGAATGGAAGAAGGTGGAATCGCCCATGACGGCGGCGATGCGTTGGTTCGGCAAGCCGGCCTTGCGCATGCCGATGGCGGCGCCGATGGCGGCGCCCATGCAGATGCAGGTGTCCATCGCCGCGAGCGGCGGGGCGGATCCAAGCGTGTAGCAGCCGATGTCGCCGCAGACCGTGGCCTTGAGCTTGGACAGGATATGGAACGGGCCGCGGTGCGAGCAGCCGGAGCACAGGACCGGCGGCCGCACGGGAACGCCGGTCTCGGGTTTGGGCGTTTCCGGCGCGGGCGTGCCCAGCAGTTCGGCGCGCAACGCCGCCAGGCGCGTCGGGTTGAGCTCCATCATGCGCAGTTCGGTCTGGGGCTCCACGACGGGAATGCCGGCGGCGCGGATCTGTTCGGCCAGCACGGGATCGGATTCCTCCACGACGGCCAGGCGCTTCACGCCGGCCGCGAACGCGCGGATCTTCTCGATGGGCGGGGGCTGGGAGAGGCCGACCTTGAAGACGGGCGCTTCGGGGAAGACTTCCTTCACGTATTGATAGGCCACGCCGGAAGCCACGAGGCCCAGATCGCCCGTGCCGGGTTCGGCGCGGTTGAAGGGGGAGGCTTCCGTCAGTTCGCGCAGGACGACCGAGCGCTTTTCGACCGCGAAGCGCATCAGGCGGCCGTGCGCGGGCACGGCGACGTTGCGCTGGGCGTTCTTGACGTAGGGGATGCCCGGCGCTTCGCCGCGCTCGCCGGAACCGATGTCCACGATGCCGGAGGTGTGCGCCGTGCGCGTCGTGGTGCGGACGATGACGGGCACCTGGTATTTCTCGCTCAGCTCGAAGCCGGCGGTCACCATGTCGTAGGCTTCCTGCGAATCGGCCGGCTCGAACAGCAGGCACTTGGCGAACTTGGCGAGCGAACGGTTGTCCTGCTCGTTCTGCGAGGAATGCATGCTGGGATCGTCGGCCACGATGATCACCATGCCGCCGATGGCGCCGACGTAGGTGAAGGTCATCAGCGGGTCCATGGCCACGTTGAGCCCGACGTGTTTCATCGCGACCAGCGCGCGGACGCCGGCGAGCGAGGCGCCCACGCCGATTTCCATGGCGACCTTCTCGTTGACCGACCATTCGCAATTGATGGCGCCTTTGAATTCGGCCACGTGCTCCAGGATTTCGGTGGAGGGCGTGCCGGGATAGGCGGCGGCGACGCGGCAGCCGGCGCGATAGGCGGCCCAGGCGATGGCTTGGTTGGCGGAAAGCAGTTTTTTCATGGGGCGGGTCCGGTTCGGGGTTTCCAAAATCAGGCGGCGACTGTAGCACTTCCCGCCCCGGGCCGAAAAGCCCGAAAAAGACGGACGCAACCCGCCGGCGCGGGATCGCCGACCCAGCCACTCCGGACATCGGCAAGAGGGACCGGAGGCCAACCGCGGGCCGGCAGGAATGAAACTGGCGCTATCACGTTTAATTAAACATCATAGTCGCTTCATCCAATCATGGTCGATCGTTGCGGAAAATGGCGATGAACGGGGGTCGCTTTGCCGGCGTTGTGGTGCCACGCGGCTTTTGCTAGGGTCCGGGGCCTATGACCACCCCCTTCCAGATGATTTCCGTTCCTGCCGACCTGCGCGCGCTCGCAGACCGCCTGCAGGAAGAGGCCGTTTTGGCCTTCGACACCGAATTCACCTGGGAGCGCACCTACTACGCCCGGCTGGGCCTGGTGCAGATCGCCGTCGCCGACGGCCGCAGTTTTCTGATCGATCCGCTCGCCGCCGGCGATCTGGCGCCGCTGGGCGAATTGCTGGCGAACGCGCGCATCGTCAAGCTTCTGCACGATGCGCCCCAGGATCTGGCGATCCTGCGCCGCGCGACGGGCGTCGCCGCGCGCAACGTGTTCGACACGCGGCAGGCCGCGGGCTTCGCCGGGCTGGGCGCCGGGCTGTCGCTCGGCAACCTGCTGGCCGAGACGCTCGACGTCCATCTCGCCAAGGCGCACACCCGGGCGGACTGGCTGGCGCGGCCGTTGGCGCCGGAGGAACTCGAGTACGCGGCCGACGACGTGCGCTACCTGCCGGAAGTCGCCGAGCGGCTGCGCGTCCGTGCCCGGACCGCGGGCGTCGAGGCGTGGCTGGACGAAGAGCGCGCGGCGCTGGACGATCCGGAAACCACGGCCGAGAAACCGCCGGAAGAGGCCTATCTGCGCATCCGCGCGGCGGCCAATCTGGCGCCGCGTTCGTTGGCCGCGCTGCGCGAACTGGCGTCCTGGCGGGAACAGGCCGCGCGCGCCGCCGATCTGCCGCGCCGCTGGTTGCTGGAGGACGGGGAACTGGTGGCCATCGCCGCGGCGCTGCCGCAAACCCCGGATGGCTTGAAGCTCAAGCCGCCGGCGGTTGCGCGCTGGGGCGCGGACCTGCTGGCGGCCGTCCGACGTGCGCAGGAGCTGGCCGAAGCGGATTTGCCGCCGCCGATCTTCCAGCCGCGCCGCGATGCCGCCTTCCGGAAGGAACTCGACGGCGCGTTGGCCGAGATCCAAACCCGGTCCGCGGCCCGTGGCGTCGATCCGGCGCTGGTTTGCAGCCGGAACGATCTGGCCCGGCTGCTGCAGGCCGGCGCGGAGGCGCGGCCCGCCGACCACGCCCTGCTGCGCGGCTGGCGCGCCGAACTGGCCGGCGACCTCGTCGCCGCCCGCCTCCCGAAAAGCCTCTTTTAAATTTGGCCTGGGGACGCCTCGGAGAGGCGTCCCTACCTTCGTTTTCCACGCTACGTAATTTTTTCCACGGCGTGGAAAAAAGTTTTCCACGGCATGGAAAACCGATAAGGTTGGCCCCACGACATGCGGGCAACGCCACCCATTTTCGTTGCGTGCGCGCTTCTGGCCGCGTCCGGCTCGCCGCCGGCCGCGCGGGCCGGCGAACCCTTCTTGATCCGGAACGACCAACCCGTCGGCCGGCTGTATGGCGTGCCGGTCGGCGTCGACGCCGACCCGGCAGCGGCCCCGGGATTCGGGCTGCGCGTCGGGCTCGACGTGGCCAACAGCTCCATCCAGATGGTTCGCGGTTCGACGGAACTGGCGCTCGATGGCGAGACCTGGGTATTGCGGTTCGCGGCGCGGCACGTCTGGAAGAACGGCTGGCGGATTGGGATCGGAGTGCCCGTGGTGTCGCATCAGGGGGGCGGGACGGATTCGTTCATCGAGGATTACCACGAAGCGCTGGGGTTGCCGAACGGCAATCGCAAGCAGCGGCCGTCCGGCCGGCTGGAATACCGGTATCTGCGGAACGGGGAAACGGTCTTCCGCCAAACCGATTGCACGACGGGCCTGGGCGACGTTTTTCTGGCCGTGGCGGCGCCGTTGGCGCGCGACGCGGCCGGCACGCGCGCGCTGGACGCCGTCGCGGGCGTCGAACTGCCCACGGGCGACGCCGACCGCCTGCTCGGCAGCGGCAGCTGGGATTTTTCGCTCGGTCTGGCCGGCGCCGATTTCGCGACGCTGGCGAAGTGGAATCTCGAACTCCACGGGGGCATCGGCGTGCTGGCCATGACGGACGGCGACGTGCTGGAGGATTTCCAGGAGCCGTTCGCGGGCTACGGGGATTTGGCGGTCGGCTGGCGGCTGGCGCGGTGGCTGGTGCCGCGCGTGCAGGTGGATTTCCACAGCCCGTTTTTTTCGGGGACGGACCAGACGCCGCTCGACGACTGGGCGGTCGAACTCGTTTGCGGGGCGACGGTTCTGCTGCCGGGACGCGTCGCGCTCGATCTCGCCGTGGCGGAAGACGTCGCCGTCAACACCGCGCCGGACGTCGTGTTCCACGTCGGACTGAAAAGGAGCCTATGAAAACGTTGCGTGGGTTGGCATGCGTCGGATGGATGATCGCGGCCTCGGCCTGGGGGGCGCCGGAAAAAGCGCCGGCGGACGGAGAGATCCGGTGGCTGGACGACTTCAGCACCGTGGGCCGGCTTGGGTTCTTTTCCAACCACGACGACGAGTTCCAAGGCGACCGCTACGTTTCGGAGGGAGCGGCGTTGCTCGACTTCGACCTGCTGTCGGTGGGCGAGCGGTGGTCGCTGTGGTCGCGGTTCGGGCTGGTCGTCGATTTGGGAAAATCGGTGGCCGACAACCTGCCGTTCTCGCCCAAGGAGATGGCCTACGAGTTCAGTCCGTTCGTCGAATACCGGCGGTCGGCCTACGTGTACCGGTTCGGGTGGAACCACGTGTGCCAGCATCTGATCTACAAGGACCACGCCGAGCCGTGGTACGTGACGGCCGGCAGCAACGCCGTGCCGCCGGACGTCTATTGGAACCGGCTTTTCCTGGGCGCGGGCCGGGCCGAAGTCCGGCCGGAGGTTTTCCGGGAGACCGCGTTCGGGCCGGCGCCGCCGCGGTGGCTCTGGTACGCGGAGGTCGGCGGCTACCTGCAGTCGTTTCCGGGCATGAACGACGATTCGCTCTACGGATACAACGATTGGGTGGCCGATGCGAAAGCCGACGTTCGCCTGCGGCTGCTGGCCGGCGAAAAATGGGCGCTCTACGCGAACAGCCTGACGCACGTGCTGCTGGACGGCGAAAACGAGTTTTTCACGCGCGAGCAACTCCAGTTGGAGGTGGCCTTCGCCAGCCGGGGCTACGGCTCGTCGATCTACGGGGGCTGGCACGCCGTGGACGAGCATCCGCGCGATTCCAAGGAAGGCATGGTCGAGTTCGGCGCGTCGTTCTACTACTGAGCGCCGGCCTGGAACGAGGAGAACGACGATGAAAACGCTGCCGCATCTGTTCGACAACAACCGCCGCTGGGCGGCCGGGCTGCTGAAGACCGATCCGGATTTTTTCCGGCGGCTGGCCGAGCAACAGGCGCCGCAGTTTCTGTGGATCGGCTGCGCGGACAGCCGCGTGCCCGCGAACGAGATCGTGGGCCTGCGCCCGGGCGAGCTGTTCGTGCACCGCAACGTGGCGAACCTGGTGGTGCATTCGGACATGAACTGCCTGGCCACGATCCAGTACGCCGTCGAAGCCCTGCGGGTCCGGCACGTCATCGTCTGCGGACACTACGGTTGCGGCGGGGTGCAGGCCGCGCTGGAGCGCTGTCCCCACGGGCTGGTGGACAACTGGCTCGGGCACGTGCGCGATCTGGCCCGCCGGCGGCGGGCCGAACTGGACGCGCTGCCCGACGACGACGCGCGGTTCGACCGGCTGTGCGAGCTGAACGTGGCGGAGCAGGTGCTGAACGTCGGCCGCACCACGCCCGTGCAGGACGCCTGGAGCCGCGGGCAGCCGCTGGCGATCCACGGCTGGATCTACCGGATTTCCGACGGGCTGCTGCGCGACATGGGCCTCACCGTGCAGTCCGACGGCGATTTGCGCGCGCTGGAGGACGGATAACGTTCAACGCGCCGGCGGGGGGACGGCGGCGAGGAGGGCGGCCTTGTCGGTCTGGCCTTCGAGTTGGCGGTCGTAGGCGTCGCGCAGGATCTGCGCGAAATGGGGACCGGGCACGTGACCGAGCGCGATGAGGTCGCGGCCGGTGACGAGCGGCAGGGGCAGGACGGGTTCGGCGGCGAATTCGGCCTTTTTCGCCTTCAGGAACTCATAGACGTCGAGGATGGCGTGGGACGATTCGCAGTCGAGACGATGCAGTTCGAGTTCGTCGTCGAAGGTGGGAGCCCCGATGAGGCGGCGAAGCTTGGGAGGGCGCATCTTGGGGGCGTCGGCGAAACGCATGTGGCCGGCGACAATCGCGCAGACGTCGTCGACGAGGGCGTTGGGGGCGCGCAGGCGTTCGAGGATGGCGCGGGCCATGTCCGCACCGACGGGGGCGTGGTTTTCGAAGCGCCAGCGCTGCGTGCCGTCGGGGAGCGTGGCGTACTGGGCAGTGGGCGGCTTGCCGACGTCGTGCAGCAGGACGGCCAGCGCGAGGCGCAGAGAGGGTTTTTCGGGCAGCGCGTCGAGCATGAGCTTCGTGTGGACGAAGACGTCGCCTTCGGGATGGAATTCGGGCGGCTGTTCGACGCCGACGAGGGCTTCGACTTCGGGCAGGATTTCCTTCAGGAGCCCGGCGTCGCGCAGAAGTTGCAGGGCCTCGCCGGCCTGGGGCGCTTCGGTCACGAGCCGGAACAGTTCGTCGCGGATGCGTTCGGCGCTGATGCGGCGAATGTGGGGCGCGAGTTTTTGGACGGCGGCGAAGGTGGCGGGTTCGATGGAAAAGCCGAGGACGGCGGCGAAGCGCACGGCGCGCAGCAGGCGCAGGTGGTCTTCGGCGAAGCGCACGGCGGGATCGCCGATGGCGCGGATCGTGCGCGCGTCGAGATCGTCTCGGCCGCCGACGAAATCGCGGATTTCGCCGGTGGCCGGATCGAGAAAGAGGGCGTTGACGGTGAAGTCGCGGCGGAGGGCGTCTTCGCGGGCGTCGGTGAAGGCGACGGCGCCGGGGTGGCGGCCGTCGGCGTAGGGCGCGTCGGCGCGATAGGTGGCCACTTCGACCACGGTGCCGTCGGCGGCGACGACGGCGATGATGCCGAAGGCCTTGCCGACGGCGACGGTCTTGGGGAACAGCGCCTCGATGCGGTCGGGGAGGGCGTCCGTGGCGACGTCCCAGTCCTTGGGTTCGCGCCCCAGAAGCAAGTCGCGGACGCAGCCGCCGACGAGAAACGCCTCGTGGCCGTTGTCGCGCAGGATGCGCAAGACGCCCGCGGGCGCGGCTGGAACGGGGGCGTTCAATCCTTCAAGTCCGCATAGAGGGGGCAGTGGTCAGAGGGCTTGGGGCGCGTGCGGGGGACGATATCGATGGCGGCGGCGACGGATTTCTTCGCGAGGGGGGCGGTGGCGAGGACGTAGTCGATACGCCAGCCGCGCTTGTTCGCGGAATCGAACGGCGCGCGATAGTCGTAGAACGAGTAATCGACGAGATCCGGGTTGTGCTTGCGGAACAGATCCGTGAAGCCGAAGGCGAGAACGTCTTCGAAGGCGTCGCGGACGGCCTGGTGGTAGCAGACGTGGTCTTTCTTGGTCTGGGGATTGGTGACGTCGATGGGGTGGCGGGCGACGTTGAGGTCGCCGCACCACAGCAGGGGCGCGTCGGCGCCGATGGTTTTCTGGAAATACTTTTTCAGGCGGGCGAACCAGGCCAGCTTGTAGGCGTACATGGCGTGGTCGATTTCGCGGCCCTGGGGAACGTAGGTGTTCACGACGTGGAGCTGGCCGAAACGGGCGTGGACGAGGCGGGTGGGGTCGGCGGGTTCGGAATCGAGGCCGAAGGAGACGTCGTCGGGGGCGGCTTTCGAGACGAGGGCCACGCCGTTGTAGGATTTTTCGCCCTGGAAGGCGACGTGCCAGCCGGCGAGCCGGAAGGCGTCGGCGGGGAATTCGGCGTCCTGCACCTTGGTTTCCTGGAGGCAGAGGACGTCGGGGGCGTGGTCGGCGAGCCAGCCGAGGACGGTGTCGAGGCGGGAACGGACGGAGTTGCAGTTGAAGGTCGCGATTCTCATGGCGGGAACATCCTACCACGCGCGCGCCGGCGCCACAACCGGCGGCTGGCCGGGGCGATTTCCGCGCTGGCCTCGGGCGACGGGGAATGGTAGACGGGACGGGATGCAACCTTGGATGGTCTACACGTTGTTTGCGACGGTCTTGTACGGGCTGCTCAATTTCCTGTTCAAGATGGCGGCGGAAAAAGGCTGCGAGGCGGACCAGCTGGTCAACGTCGTGGGGCTGACGGTGACGGTGCTGGCCTTGGCCACCTTGGGCTTCACGGCGGAGCATCCCCTGGCGCTGTTCACGGGACCGGTGGCGACCTATGCGTTTTTCAACGGGCTCTTTTTCGCCTTGGGCAGCCTCGCGAAAGTCGGGGCGCTGAAGCGGGCGCCGGCCGCGATCGTGTTTCCGCTGAACCGGCTGAACACCGTGCTGGTGATCCTGATCGGCGTTTCGATGTTCCACGAGATTCCGAATGGGGTGCAAATGCTGGGCATCGCGACGGGCCTGGGGGTGTTGGCGCTGGTCACCTTCGAGCAGCGGGCGAACTTCAAGTCGTCGGGCGACCGCGCGATGCTCAAGGGAGTCGTCTGGGCGGTGGGGAGCGCCGTTTTCACCGCGTTGTCGATGACGGTGGGCAAACTGCTGGCGGAATCCTCGTCCAACCGTCTCGCCTACATCTGCGTTTCGTACGCGCTGGGGTTTTTCTTCACGCTGGGAAAGCAGAGCGTGACCCGGCGGGGCGTGACCTGGATTCCGGAATTGCTGAATCGGCACATGCTGCTTTATGGCGCGGGCATCGGCGCGCTGAATTTCGCGGGCTATTTTCTGGTGCTGCAGGCGTTCGGCAGCGGGCCGATTTCGCTTTCGCAGGCCATTTTCAGCAGTTCGATCCTGATCCCGATCCTGCTTTCGCGATTGCTCTACCGCGAAAAACTGACCCCGCTGCGACTCGCGGCCATCGCGCTGGCCATCCTGTCGGTGGTCTTGATCAGCCTGAAATAGGCCCCGCCTGGGGCGGGGCGGAGCGAATCTACTTCAGCGCCTTTTCGAGCTGCGCGTCGGGGGCGATGCCCAGGTCGACGGCCTGCTTGTAGTACTTGCGGGCCTGCTTAACGTCCTTGGGATCGACCAGCGCGTAGAGCTGGGCGAGGTTGTAGAGGCATTCGGGGAGATTCTTGTCGAGCTTGAGGGCCATCCCGAGCGTCTCGCGGGCTTCTTGATAGAAACCGGCGCCCATCAGGGCGGCGCCGAGGGTGGCGTGGATTTCCGCGTTGCGGGGATTGTTCTTGGCGAGATCGACGAGCATGGCGGCGGCTTCGCGGTACTGCTGCAGGCGGATGAGCGCGATGCCTTCGATGAGCACGAGATTCATGTCGGTGGGCAGCGTCTTGCGCGCTTCCTGGACCGTGGCCAGCGCGGCGTCGTTTTCGCCCTCCTGCAAGAGCTGGCGGACGTAATCGGCGGCGATCATCCCCTTCGGGACGGCGCGGGGCGGAACGGTGGCCGCGACCGGCGAAGCGGCGGCGGGAGCCGCGGGTTCGGCCTTGGCCGTCTCGGTCTTTTTCGCGGCGGGTTTGGCCGGTTTTTCGACCTTGGCTTTTTCGGGTTCGGCCTTTTTCTTGGCCTCGGCGAGTTGCCCTTCAGCCGCGGCTTGTTGGTCGCGGGCCTTTTGGGCTTCCTTTTCCGCCTTCTGGATTTCCTTTTCGGCCTTTTGGGCGGTCTTTTCGGCGTCCTTTACCTTGTCTTCGGCCTGTTTGGCTTTCAGTTCGGCTTGGTCGGCGCGGATTTCGGCGTCGTCGAGTTCGGAGTCGAGGGTTTTGATTTCCTGGTTCAGCCGCTCGTTTTGCGCGCGCAGGTCGTTGACCTGGGCTTCGAGATCGTTGAGCGCCTGGTCGAGCTGCTTCTTCGCATCGACGTCCTTTTGGAGCTTCTGGATCTGCCGGTCTTTTTTGTCCAGATCCTTGCGGAGACCGTCGAGTTCCGCTTGGCCGCCGCTTTCCCATTCGGCCCGTTTTTGTTCGGCGGCCGCGAGGTCGGCGCGGAGCCGTTTGTTTTCGGCGGAGAGGGCGTTGAAATCGTTCTGGAGCCCGCCGTAGTTGGCGAGATCGGCCTCGAGGCTGGCGATGCGGCTCTTGAGGTAGCCGAGTTCGGCCGACCGGTTGGCGACGGGCGCTTCTTCCGGCTCCATCGTTTCTTCGGTGGGCATGGAGATGGCCGTCGCCGCGGCCGGGGTTTCGGGTTGGTACGGTTCCAGCTCGGGGAGTTCGTCGGGCTGGCCGCCGCTCTGGCGGCGCTCGACGTCGGCGATCTGGTTGTCGCAATAGGTCTTGCGGTACTGGATGACGCGCGGTTCCCAGCCGGGGAAATCCTTGGCGAGCTGGAGATAATAGTCTCGCGCGGCCTGGTATTGGGCCAGGGCTTCGTCCAGGCGGCCGGCATCGAGGTTTTGGTCGGCCTGGACGAGGTTGACGTACGCTTCGGTCTGGATCTGGGCGGGATCGGTCAGCGCGGCCGAAGCCGAAGCGGCGAATCCGCCGGCGAGACCGGCGAGGAGCACGAACAGACAGGACGTTTTTTTCACGATGGATTTCCTTCCAGCTGGGTGGGGGACTGAGGCGCGGGCCGGACCGATCAGGCCTTTCCGTGGACCTTGGCGGCGACCTTGAGGCGCAGGGCGTTCAGCCGGATGAAGCCGGTGGCATCGTCCTGGTTGTAGGCCTTGGTCGGGTCGGCGTCCATGGTGGCGATCTGCGGATTGTAGAGCGACAGGCGGCTCTTGCGGCCGGCGACGTAGAGCCCGCCCTTGTAGAGCTTGACCCGGACGGTGCCGGAGACGTTCTTCTGGGTGTCGTCGATGAGCACCTGCAGGGCGCGGCGTTCGGGGGCGAACCAGAAGCCGTTGTAGACCATCTCGGCGTAGCGGGGGATGAGCCCGTCGCGCAGGTGCATGACGTCGCGGTCCATCGTGATCGATTCCATCTGGCGGTGGGCGAACTGGAGGACGGTGCCGCCGGGGGTCTCGTAGACGCCGCGGCTCTTCATGCCGACGAAGCGGTTCTCGAC
>CALMNW010000058.1 GCA_937872095.1 uncultured Verrucomicrobiota bacterium | reverse complement strand
GCGGTGTATGGAATCCAATCCGATAGACTATGGCGGTCAACTTTTAGTTTGCATAGAACGCCGTCTTCCGTTTCTTCGATCACCTCGACGCAAATATAATATCCGAGTCCAGTGCGTTCGTATTTAGTTGGTCGGCCATCGTTTTCGTATTCAGCGGGGTATTCGAGAGAGAAATCATATGGGCGTTCGCTTGTCTTTCCGTTGATGGGAACGGAAAAGACCAAGTTGGTTGTTTGGGGAAATATTACGCGTAGTGTGTCGGAGCCATAGGCAGATAGCGATACTAGTGTAGCGGCCAATAGGGCGGTATAATATTTTGTATTCATATTATTTCTCTTAATCCCAACAGTTTTATTCTACCTACTTCAAGTAGGGTGTTCCAAATCAGATGCGGGTGACTTCACGTCTGCAAGATTAGGCGTTTGCCAGGGCGGGGTCAAGGCCGCAACGGGCTGCGGCGGGCGGGAATAGGGAGCGGCATAACATGCCGAGATCTTGCGCGAAGGTGGCTTTATGCCGGTCGTTGGCTTCTGCATAAAGCCTCCTTCGCGGGCCAAGCCTCGCGGGCGGCATTATTCGCCAAAAATGGACCGCAAAGAGCGATTTTGCTCGCTGGAGAACAAAAATGGGCTTTTGGGGACCGAAAATCGGCGCGCAGAGGCGTAAAACGGGCCAAAATCGGCTGAAATGGCTGTTTTGACGCCTCGGGAAGGGGTGCACGGGCCGGAAACGGCATCAACCGCGATAAAACACGAAAGAAGGGCGTGAACTTGTTTCGCTGGGGCGTGATAGCCGGTGGGCTGTCGGCGGGAGGCGGTGGACGGGATTTTAGGCCGTCAGGGGCCTATTTGCGTACATCTGCGTCCATTTGTGGTCGGATTCATCGGATTTCGGGCCGAAAATGGCCATTCGGACGCCTCGGAGAGGCGTCCCTACCTTTTGATCGGGATTTTGACGCTTGCGGGGCTTTTGCGCCGTTTGCGTCTCTTGCGTTACAGGATCGATGAGCCGCGATTTGGGACGAAACGGGGCGGAATTTAGTCCGGAATGAAGAGCTTTTGGCCGACGCGGATGTTGTCGGGGCTCGACAGGCCGTTTTCGTCGACGATGACGCTCATTTTCACGCCGTAGGCGGCGGCGATCTTGGAAAGGGATTCGCCGGGCTGCACGACGTGTTCGATGCCCGTCTGCGAGGACGAGCGCGGCCGAGGGGTGGATCGCGCGGCGGACGACGAGGAAGACGATTTCAGGATCGTGGAAATCTTCTTGGAGATGTCGTCGTAGATTTCCTTTTTGTCCTGCACGCGGGCCGCGTCGAGGGCGCGGATCTGGCGCTGGAGATCTTCGAGCTGCGTCTGGAGCGACTGCACCTGCGCGGCGGAGGCGTAGCCGGGCTGGTTCGCCTGCGCGGCGAGGACGTCGCTCTGCACGCGGCCCACTTCGGATTCGGAAGCTTCGATGCGGGCGTTCAGGCGGCGGATTTCGCCGCGGAGATAGTTGACGTCGGCCTGGGAGGCCACGGGTTCGTCGTCGGCGGCCAGCATGGTGCTGCAGCCGGTCGAAAGGAGCGCCAGGCCGAGGGCGAGGGGCAGAAAGCGGAGGGCGTTTTTCATGATGGGGGGCAGGATAGGGGTTCCGACCGCGCCGCGCAAGAAAATGACGACAAGGAAAGGCGCTGCGACAGCAAGGGCGGGCAAAATCCAGCCTAAAGGCTGGACTACGTACGGAACCCGTTTGTAGTCCACGCTTCAGCGTGTGGTTGTCCCATTCGCTAAGAATAATGACGCGCGGGCCGCGTCCGGAAAGGTTGCCTTTGGGAAACGGGTGCCGTAAGATGCGCCCTTCATGCACGTGTTGCGTACCATCGGATGGATGTTGCTGCTGGCGCTGGGCCTCGGGCTGGCGGCGCCGGTGCCGGCGTCCGCCCAGGTCCGCACCCTGAAGGCGATCGCCTATGCCGGGAAGCGCTACGTGGCGCTCAAGGACCTGGCGGCGATGTACGGGCTGCCGCTGACGATGCCGGGCGGGAAGGCCCTGCTGATCCGGGGGCAGTACACCAGTCTCCAGTTCACCGCGGACGGGCGCGAGGCGATCCTCAACGGCAGCAAGGTCTGGCTGCACGTGCCCGTGATCAAGGTGCGCGGAAATTGGTCGATCAGCGACGCCGACGCCCAGTACGTGGTGGACCCGCTGGTGCGGCCCTCGGCCTATCTGGGCGGGCGCGGCGCGCGGACGGTCGTGCTGGACGCCGGCCACGGCGGCAAGGACCCCGGCACTTCGAGCCGCTCCGGCCTGATGGAAAAGGATCTGGTGCTCGACATCGCGCTGCGGGTGAAGGCCCATCTGGCGGCCGCCGGCGTGCGGGTCGTCATGACCCGCGATACGGACCGCTTCTGGGAACTGCAGGACCGGCCCTATCTGGCCGCCCGGGGCGCGGGCGACGTCTTCGTGAGCATCCACATGAACGCCACCGCGTCGCGGACGGTGCAGGGCATCGAAACGTTCGTGACGGCGGCGGAAAACTGCCCGCCCACGGCCGAAGCGAAACTGGGCGGGCGGTATCCCGCCGTGCCGAACAACCAGTTCAACCATTCCAACACGGTGCTGGGCAACCAGCTCCAACGGACCGTAATCGGCATTACCCGCGCGGAGGATCGCGGCTTGAAGCATGCGCGGTTCGTGGTGCTGCGCAATTCGGCCATGCCCGCCGCGCTGATCGAATGCGGCTTCCTCTCGAATCCGCAGGAAGCCCAGAAGGCGGCGACGCCGTCGTACCGCGAGACGCTGGCGCTGGGCATCGCGCAAGGCATCCTGAACTATTTCGCCTTGGTGAACCGGGCGAAGGTGGAACTGGGCGCGCCGCTGATCCAGCGTCCGACGCAGATCGCGGCGCCGATCGCGCCGGCTCCGG
>CALMNW010000057.1 GCA_937872095.1 uncultured Verrucomicrobiota bacterium | reverse complement strand
GCGCACGAGCTGGCGGCGGAGAAGCCGGCGGCGAAGGGGCAGACCTACATCATCGCCGACGCGCAGTACTACTACATCAAGGACATCGTGGCGATGATCGCCGAGGCGATGGGCCAGCCCTGCAAGTTCGTGCACCTGCCGTTCTGGCCGTTGTACGCGGTGAGCGCGGTGGTGGAGTTCCTCTACAAGCCGCTGCCGTGGGATCCGCCGCTGTTCCGGCGGCGCGCGGACTGGTACCGCCAGAACCGGGCGTTCAAGATCGACAAGGCGCGGCGCGAGCTGGGCTACGAGCCGAAGGTGGGCCTCAAGGAAGGCCTCAAGATCACCGGCGACTGGTACCGCGCCAACGGCTACCTCAAGAAGTAGGCCGGCGCCATGTGCGGCATTTGCGGATTCAATTGGCGCGACCCCGAGCTGGCGAAGCGGATGACGAGCGTCATCGCGCACCGCGGTCCGGACCAGGACGGCGTCTGGTGCGATGAACGCGTCTCGCTGGGCCACCGGCGGCTGAGCATCATCGACCTGACCGAAGCCGGCCGCCAGCCGATGGCGAACGAAGACGGCGCGATCCAGGTGGTGTTCAACGGCGAGATCTACAACTTCGCCGAGATCAAGGCGGATCTCGAGGCGAAGGGGCACGTGTTCAAGGGGCACTCGGACACCGAAATCATCGCCCACGGCTACGAAGAATGGGGCTTCGACGTCGTCCACAAGTTCATCGGCATGTTCGCCTTTGCGCTGTGGGACGAGCAGAAGAAGCGCCTGTGGCTGGTGCGCGACCGCATCGGCATCAAGCCGCTGTACTATTATTTCAAGAACGGCCGCTTCCTGTTCGGGTCCGAGATCAAGTGCATCCTGGAAGACCCGCAGGTGGCGCGGCAGGTGAACCACGCGGCGCTCTATGCCTACCTCGGTTTCGAGTTCGTCCCGGCGCCAGACACGGCGTTCGAAGACGTCCACAAGATCCCGGCCGGCCACTGGGCCGTGCTGGAAAACGGCCAGCTCCGCATCGAGCCGTACTGGGACCTGCAGATGCCCGAGCGGGGCGTGGTCCGCTCCGAAGGCGAAATGGTCGAGCGCATCCGCGACCTGATCGACGACGCCGTGCGGCTGCGGCTGATTTCCGACGTGCCCCTGGGCGCGTTCCTGTCCGGCGGACTCGATTCGAGCACGATCGTGGCGATGATGGCCAAGCACTGGCCGGGCAAGGTCAAGACCTTCACCATCGGCTTCCCGGACAAGACGTTCAGCGAGCTGGACTACGCCCAGACGGTGGCGGACCACTTCGGCACCGAGCACCGCGTGCTGATCATCGACGAGATGGACGCGGCCTCCATCGAGAAGTCGATCTGGCATCTGGACGAGCCGATGACGGACCTGTCGTCGATCCCGCTGATGTTCATCTGCCAGAAGGCCAAGCAGTACGTCACCGTGTGCCTGAGCGGCGAGGGCGGCGACGAGGTGTTCGTCGGCTACGACCGCTTCAAGGCGGCGAAAATCGCGGGGTTCCTGAACTTCCTGCCGAAGTGGGTGCGCCACGACCTGGTGGGCAAGTGGGCCAAGGGGCTGGAAGACCGGCCGGCGAAAAAAGGTCCGATCAACATGTTCAAGCGGTTCGTGGAAGGCTCGCTGCTGCCCGAGGAAGCCATGCACCTGCGCTGGCAGTACTTCATGGATCCGCGCCTGGAGCAGCATCTGTTCACGGACGCCTACAAGGCCAAGGTGCCGTTCGATCCGTTCGCGCGCGTCCGCGACTATCAGGCCAAGTGCACCACGCGGGACGTCGTGAACCGCGAGGCCTATCTCGACACGCGCTTCATGATGAGCGACAGCGTGCTGATGAAGGCCGACAAGATGAGCATGGCCTCGGCGCTGGAGATCCGCGTGCCGCTGCTGGACCACCGCCTGGTGGAGTACGTCGGCACGATCCCGGGCAACCAGAAGCTGCGCGGCATGACCACCAAGTACATCTTCCGCAAGGCGCTGGAAGGCATCCTGCCCAAGGAAATCATCTGGCGCGGCAAGCAGGGCTACAGCCTGCCCGTGAAGAACCTCCTGCGCACGCAGCTCAAGGATTTCATGGTCGCGCTGCTGCACGAATCGCCGCTGATCCGCGAAGACTTCGACGTGGCGTTCGTGGACCGGCTGATCGAGGAACACCTGTCGATGAAGCAGAACCACAACCACGTGCTGTGGGGGCTGATGAATATCGCCATCTGGCACCGGCGGTTCTTCCGCAACGGATAGAGGAGGGCAAGCCATGGCCGAATCCGCGGAATTCAAGGTCAAGGAAGTCACGCAGGGATCCGCGTTCGGGGCCTACCGCGCGCTGATGTACGGCGACATGGGGCTCGGCCAGATCGTCTGGGCCGAGCTTCTCTTCACGCTGATCGGCGGTCTGGGCGGGGCGCTGGGGCTGTTCCTGCGGATGAAGCTGTATCCGTCTCTCTTCAAGTCCTGCGGCCGCAAGGTCGTGTTCGGCAGGAACGTGACGCTGCGCCATCCGCACAAGATCGTCCTGGGCGCCGGCGTGGTGCTGGACGACAACTGCGTGGTGGACGCCAAGGGCGCGGACAACGCGGGGATCGTCCTCGGCGACCGCGTGTACGTCGGCCGCAACACGATCGTCTACTGCAAGAACGGCGACGTCGAGATCGGCGAGAACGTCAGCTTCTCGGCCAACTGCATCGTCTTTTCCTCCAACAAGCTGGTCATGAAAAAGAACAGCGTGGTTGCGGCGTTCGCGTATCTGCTGAGCGGCGGCGAGTACGATCTGGACGATCCGACCCCGCTGGCGCTGCAGAAGGGCACCTGCACGAAGGGCCCGCTGGAGATCGGCGAAGACTGCTGGATCGGCGCCGGGGCCAAGGTGCTCGACGGCGCGAGCCTGGGCGACCACGTCGCGCTCGGCGCGGGCGCGGTGGCGACCAAGCCGATCCCCGCGAATTCCATCGCCGTGGGCGTGCCCGCGCGGGTGGTCAAGACCCGGAAAACGGCCGAATGAAAAAGCATCTGGTCCTGCTGGCCAAGCTGGGGGTGATGACCGGCCTGCTGGCCGTGCTGTACCGCAACGTGGATTTCGCGGCCTTCCGCGCGGCGCTGGCGGGACTGAAGTGGGGTTGGCTGCCGCTGATCTACGGCCTGTTCTTCCTGAACACGACCCTCAGCGCCTGGAAATGGAAGATGCTGCTGCGGGCCGACGGCGTGCGGGTGCCGTTGGGCTCGTTGCTGTCGAGCTACCTGATCGGCACGTTCTTCAACCTCTTCCTGCCGTCGAGCATCGGCGGCGATTCCTACCGCGTGGTGGACGCCAGCCGCCACGGCGGCGCCGCCAAGAGCTTCGCGTCGGTCTTCGCCGACCGGCTGACGGGGTTCCTGGCGCTGGCGATTTGGGGCCTGCTGTTTTCCGCGCTCGGCTGGTCGCGGCTGCCGGACAAGCGCATCCTGTTCCTGCCGGTGCTGGTGTTCGGCCTGATGGCCGGGCTGGTGTTCGCACTGGTGCAGCGGACGTGGCTGGTGGCCGTCTGGCGGTTCCTGCGGTTGGACCGGCTGCACAAGCTCGACGCCTTCCTGCACCGGTTCCTCGACTCGCTGGCGGGCTACCACGCCGATCGCGCGCTGCTGGCGCGGGTGTTCGGCATCTCGCTGTTTTTCCAGATGATGGCGATCGCGATCATCTTCTGCATCTCGCAGGCGCTGGCCTGGACGGTGCCGTTCATCTACTTCTGCATTTTCGTGCCGCTGATCACGCTGGGCGAGGCGCTGCCGATCTCGATCTTCGGCATCGGCGTGCGCGACAGCCTCTACGTGTTCTTCTTCGCGCAGGGCGGCGCCAGCCGCGAGCAGGCGCTGGCGCTGGCGCTGGTCTACGTGCTGATCACGATCGTCTATTCGCTGGTGGGCGGTCTGCTGTTCCTGCTGCGCCGCCCCGCCGCGTCCGTTCGGGCGTGAGGCGCTCCCGCCGCGCGGCGTGCCGCCGGGGCGCTCAACGCTTTCTGGCGCGAAAACCGGCCGGCAGACCCAGCCCGATCAAGATTCCCGCGCAGCCGCCGGCAAGGACTTTCGTCCGAATGCCGTCCATTTCGGGCTGCGCCGTGGACGGGTCATCCGGCGTTGAGAGGTCGGAGGAGAAGACGGACCGGAAACCGACGTAGTCGCCGTCGATCTTTCCGCAGATCGAATACGCGACGAGGGTACCCAGCAGCCCGATCGCCGCCATGGCCCCGAACATTCGGACGAGTAATTTCTGCAACATTTGTTTCCTCTTCTTGACCCGAAGATCGGATCCTCTCATGGAGGGGGGGCTTCCAGCGGTTCCTGCACGAGACATGCCTCCGGCTCCGAATCCAACGGCCCCATTTTCAAGATGGGCCGGGAATTCGGACCGGCTTGCCCGGCGAGCAAGACCACGTCCCAGCCGATATTGTCCTCCGCAGGAATGCAATCGACCCAGAAGCGAAATTCCGATTCGGTCAGTTGTCCCTTGGCCACCCAATACCCCAGCTTGACGACCAGTTCCGCCTGCTTGGCCGATCCCCGCAAATCGGGCCGATCGAACAGCGCCGCTTCCACGAGGAAGATCCGCAGGCCATCCTTGATTTTCCGTCCGACGTCTTTGGAAAATCGGCCGTTCAAAATCGCCCGCCGAACCGCTTGGATATGTAGAAGCGGCATTTCCCGACCTTACGGCATGGGACCCCAGGCCGTTTCCTGCACCAGGCAGGCTTCGGGCTTCGTCGCCAGCGGGCCCATTTTCAGGACGTGCCGGATTCCCGAACCGGGAGCGGCATGAAGCAGATCCACGTCCCAACCGGCGTTGTCCTCGGGCGGAATGCGTTCGGCCCAAGTCCGGAACTCCTTGTCGGTGAGTTGGCCCATGGCCAGCCAATAGCCCAGTTTGACGATCAATTCGGCCTGTTTGGCCGGTCCCCGCAAATTTTCCGAGTCGAACAGGTCGGCATCGATCCGGAACGGAGAAAGGGCGTGTTGGATCCGCTGGGCGATGTCGTCCGGAATCCGGCCCAATGAAATCGCCCAATGAATGGGGCCGGAGATGGAAATGCCGTATCTCACGTTCGGAACATTCGTTGCAACTAGGGGCGCACCACTTTCATAACCATGCATACCCTAGCACGACGGCGCAAAAGCTAGACATCATGGAAAAAGCGGAAAGAGGGTAGCGGAAAACAGGGGGCGGGGGAGTCAGCGCCGGGCGTCGTTTGCGACGAACTGGGCGGCGCGGGCGACGAGCGCGGTGGCGCTGGCCAAGCCCAGTTTTTGTTTGATGCCGGAGCGGTAGGATTCGATGGTGCTGGTGGCCAACCGGAGCGTTTTCGCGATTTGGCGCGTGCCCTGGCCGCTTCCCAGAAGCCGGAACACTTCCAGTTCGCGGTCGCTGAGCACGTCGGCCGGCGAATCGGCCACCGCGGCGGGCGCGTGGTTGTGCGGCGCGCCCAGCAGGCGGCTGACGATTTCCTCGCTCAAGGCCACGTGTCCTTGGAGCACCTTGCGCAGGGCGGCGATCACGTGGCCCACCGGTTCGCGCTTCATGACGTAGCCCCGCGCGCCGGCGCGCACGGCCCGCTCGGCGTAGAGGTTTTCGTGGTGCATGGAAAGCACCAGGATGGGCAGCTTGGCCTCCCGGGCATGCAGATCCTTGATCAGGTCCAGGCCGTTGCCGTCGTCCATGGTCAGGTCCGCGATCACCACGTCGGGGCGGAGCTTGGCGGCGGCGGCCAGTCCGCTGCGCGCATCGGCGGCCTCGCCGCACACCGCCAGATCCGGCTGCTGGTTGATGACCTTGGCCAGACCGTCGCGGAGGAGCGGATGGTCGTCCACGATCAACACCGTTTTTTTTCGGCCGTTCGGTGCGGGCTTGGCTTTCATTTTTTCCTCTTGTGGGCGGGGAGCGGCAGGCGGCAGTGGACCGTCGTGCCGCGGTTCGGCCGGCTTTCGATTTCCAGCGTGGCGCCGATCAGGCCGGCGCGATAGCGCATGATGTCCAGACCCAAGCCGCCGGCCCGGGGTTTCTTGTTGGAGAGGCCGGTGCCGGTGTCCCGCACCGACAGGAGCAGATCCCGGCGCTCTTTCGCCAAGCGGACGTCGATCCGCTTGGCGTGGGCGTGCTTGGCGGCGTTGGTGGCGGCTTCCTGCGCGATGCGATAGAGCTGTCCCGACACGTTGGCGTCGAGCGGCGGGAGGAGGGCCGGGCCGGAATAGCGGCAGGCGACGCCGAACAGCTCCTGGGTGCGGAAGGCCAGTTCCTGCAGCGCGGCGGCGAGGCCGCCGCGCTTGAGGTCCGCCAGCAGCAGTCCCCGCGCGAGCGCATGCGACTGGTTGGCGGTTCGTTCGATCAGGCGGCCGAGTTTCCGGACGTCCCGGGCTTCCGGGCGCTTATGGCGGACGAGATCCTCGCGCACGGCGTCGGCCAGATAGCCGATGGCGGTGAGGGACTGGCCGAGGCTGTCGTGCAGGTCGCGGCCGATGCGCTGGCGTTCGGATTCGGTTGCCTTGAGGAGTTCCGCCTCCAGGCGCCGTTGTTCGGTGACGTCGCGGTGCAACCCGGCGGCGCGGCTGGGGCGGCCGCGCGCATCCCGGATCATGGAGCCGGTGGATTCGATCCAGCGGATCGACCCGTCGGGCCAGACCAGGCGGTAGGTCACCGTGCCCGGAACGCCGGTTTTCAGGCCGTTCTTGAAAGCCCGGAGGATGCGTTCGCGGTCTTCCGGATGGATGTGCGCGAACCAGCGGACCACGTTCTTATCGACGGGCCAGTTCCAGATTTTACGGAAGGCCGGACTGACGTAGAGCGCTTGGAGCGTCCGGGCGTCGATCAGCCAGAAGGCGTCCTGGACGTTTTCCGCCATCTGGCGGAACTGTTCTTCGCTTTCCGCCAGCGCCAGCTGCGAGGCCACGAGTTCCGCGGTGCGCTCCCGGACGCGCCGTTCGAGATCGTCGTGGGCCTGCCGCAGCGCCTCTTCGGCGCGCTTGCGTTCCGCGACGTCGCGGATGATGGCCCACATGCCGGACGGGCGGCCGGCGGCGTCGCGGATCAGGATGGTGCGCAGCTCGACGGGGACGAGCGAGCCGTCCTTGCGGCGGTATTCCTTCTCGTAGACGTCGGAATAGCCGCGCGCCAGGACTTGCTTTTCCAGGATCCGCGCTTCGCGGGCCCACCATTTGCGCGGCGTGAGCCGGCGGTAGTTCATCTGCCGGAGTTCCGCGGCGGAATAGCCGGTCAGTTTCCGGAAGGCCGGGTTGAAGTCCTGGATGCGGCCGCGCATGTCCGCGGTGGCGAAGGCGTCGCGCATCGTTTCGTGCAGCTGCCGGTATTTGGTTTCCGACCGCCGGAGCGCCTCTTCGGCCTGCTTGCGCCGGGTGATGTCGTGGAAGATGGACTGGTAGGTGCCGTCGGGCATCTGCTTGCTGTGCATTTCGACGAAGACTTCGGACGCGTCCGGGCGGATGATCTTGCGCACGCACGTCACGGTTTTGCCCTTGCGGACAAGGTCGAAACGCAGGGGGGTCTGGTCCAGCGTCTCCGGATCGAACAGCTTGGCGACGTGTATTCCGACCAGTTCCCGGCGCGATCGGCCGGTGAGCGCGCACATGCACGCGTTGGCATCCGTGATGACGCCGTCCGGGTCGCCCAGCAGGATGCCGTCCACCGCGAAATCAATCAGCCCGCGATACCGGGTTTCGCTGGCTTTCAGGGCCTCCTCGGCCTGCTTGCGCGCGGTGACGTCGGTGTCGATGCCCTGGTAGCCCAGGAAGGTGCCGTCGAGTCCGAACAAGGGGTTGGCGCTGCTGGAGACCCAAATCAGCCGGCCGTCTCCGGTTTCGTTGCGGTTTTCGAAGCCGCTGATGGCCTTGCGGCGGGCCATCAGGGCCAGCCCCAGGTTTTTAACCTCCGCGCGGTCCGCTTTGGGCAACAGATCGTAGAAGTGCAGCCGGCCGACGATTTCCTCGGGCCGGCGGCCCAGCACTTTTTCCACCATGGGGCTGACGTAGGTGATGAGGCCTTCCGGGTCCACCTGCCAGACGAAAGAGCGGCTGGCTTCGGTGCTGGCGGCGAAGCGGGCTTCGCTCTCGCGCAGGGCTTCTTCGGCGAGTTTCCGGTCGGTGACGTCGATTTCGATGCCGTCCCAGAGCAGATGCCCGTTGGGCAAGCGGCGCGGGGCGGAAGCGAAGAGGCGCCAGCGGATTTCGCCGGACGGCAGGCGGATGCGCGCTTCCGCTTGGAAGGGGGTCATAGCCGCGATCGCTTGGGCCTCGAGTTCGATCACGCGGGGGAGATCCTCCGCGACGAACTGCCGGTAGAAGACCGACGAGTCCCGCATGATGTCCTCCGCCGGGACGCCGTGCAGCCGCTCGGCGCCTTTGCTCATGAAGGTGACGATCCGCTGCTTCCCGTCTGCGCCGCTGTCCACCTGGTAGACAAGTCCACCGGGCAGGTTGTCGTTGATCGCGCGCCGCTGGGCTTCGCTTTCGCGCAGGGCTTCCTCGGCGAGTTTCCGGTCGGTGACGTCGATTTCGATGCCGTCCCAGACGAGGTGGTCGTTGGGGAGGCGGCGCGGGGCGGAAGCGAAGAGGCGCCAGCGGATTTCGCCGGACGGCAGCCGGAGACGGACTTCCACCCGCAGCGGCGTCAGATTTTCCGCGGCCTGGACTTCTTGCGCGGCGACATCCCGGAGGTCTTCGGGCAGCACCTGGCCGTAGATGGCCATGGGATCCCGCAACACGACTTCCGCGGAGACGCCGTGGAGGCGCTCGACGCCTTGGCTGACGAACGAGAAACGGCGTTCCTGGCCGTCCGATCCGGAATCGATCTGGTAGACGAGGCCGTCGGGCAGGTTGTCGTTGATCGCGCGCCGCTGGGCTTCGCTTTCGCGCAGGGCTTCTTCGGCGAGTTTCCGGTCGGTGACGTCGAAATCGACGCCGCGGTAGCCGAGCAGGGCGCCGTCCTTGTCCAGCAGGGGGATGGCGTTGGTGGAGACCCAGATCGTGCGGCCGTTCTTGGCCACCATGGGATTTTCGTAGTCGCGGAAGCTTTCGCGGCGGCGCATGGCGTCGAAGACGGCGGTCCGGAAGGCCTCGCGGGTTTCCGCGGGATGGAGGTCGTAGAAGCAGAGGCGGCCGGCGATTTCGTCGGGGCGGTAGCCGAGGACGTCTTCCGCGACGGGGGAAACGAACATGTAGCGGCCGTCGGCATCGACCTCCCAGACGAAGGCGCGGCTTTGCCGGGCGACCTGTTCGAACCGGATCTCGCTTTCCCGCAGCGCGTCTTCCGCGTGCTTGCGCGCGGAGATGTCGCGGGTGACGCCGTGCAGTTCGAGGCGGCCGGTGCGCGCGTTGCGCAGCAGGTGGCAGATGGCTTCGGAGGGAACGGCGGTCCCGTCCTTGCAGGGCTGGAGGAATTCGATGGGGACGTAGGTGCTGGCGGTGATCCGGCCGGCGAGGAAATCGGCGACGTAGCCCTGCAGGAGCGCGAAGAGCCGTTCGCGCTCCTCCGGCGTCCAGGCTTGTTCGAGGGGCTGGGCGAGGACTTCCGCGGCGGTGTAGCCGCGGAGGCGTTCGACGGAGGGGCTGACGTAGGTGAAGCGCCGGGTTTCGACGTCGAGGACCCAGACGACGTCCTTCATGCCCTCCGTGAGCATGCGGTAGGCCTGTTCGCTGTCGCGCAGGGCCGCTTCCGCGCGCTTGCGCGCGGAGACGTCGCGCGTGACGCCGTGGGCTTCGATCCGCCCGGTGCGCTTGTTGCGGACCAGGCGGGCGACGATTTCGGAGGCGACGACGGAGCCGTCCTTGCAGGGCTGGAGCATTTCGTAGGTGACGTAGGTGTCTTCGGTGATCCGGCCGGCGAGGAAATCGGCGACGGACCGGCGCGTGAATTCCTCCAGGCGCGCGTGTTCTTCCGGCGTCCAGGCATGCTCGAGGGGCTGGGCGAGGACTTCCGCGGCGGTGTAGCCGCGCAGCCGTTCGACGGAGGGGCTGACGTAGGTGAAGCGCCGGGCCTCGACGTCGAGGATCCAGACGACGTCCTGCATGCCCTCCGTGAGCATGCGGTAGTTCCGTTCGCTTTCGAGGCGGACCTCTTCCGCGCGGCGGCGGTCGGTGACGTCGCGGGCGATGGCGACGAAGCGGCTGGCGGCGGCCTGGTGGCCGTCCTGGGCGGCGATGGAGAGTTCGAACCAGCGTTCGCCGTCGGGGCCGGGCAGCGGATAGGCGGCGCCTTGGTGGCGGCCCGTGGCGACGGCTTCCGCGAACGCCTGGCGGACGATGCCGGCGGCGGGGGCGGGCAGCACGTCGGCGACGTGCCGGCCCAGGAAATCGGCCGGGACGGCAAAGAGGAGTTCCGGGTGCGGCGCGTGGAAATCGAGGATGCAGCCGTCGCGGTCCAGCACGAACAGGATGTCGGGCAAGGCGTCGAGGATGGCCTTCAGGCGGGCGTAGGAATCCGGCGGGGAAGGGGCGCCGCCGGGCGGAGGCTGGAGCTCGGGGGCGGAGTCGGCCGGGGGCTCGCCGCGCCGGTCGCCTGTGTCTTCCGCATCCATGGTCGGAAATTTCGCCTTTCTGGCGCGGATTCTACCGCGACCCGGGCGGCGGCGTCAATCCGCGCGCCGCGCCCGCCCCGATTTTTCCACGGAACGTAAAAACTTTCGGCGGTTTTTCCACGGAACGTAAAAACTTTGCCCGATTTTTCCACGGTGTGGAAAACGGGGCCGCGCCGGGCAGGCTTGTCTTCACGGAGGCCGGCGGCTATTGTCTGCAGCATGAGAACGCAGGCACAGGGACGGGGGCGGGCGCGCGTCCGCGCCGTTCCGCTGCGTATTCCGAGGGGCCGAACGCACGTGCGGCGCCCGTTGGTTTAACCCGGAGGATGCGATGCGGAAGACGGATTGGCGGCGGTTCCTGATCGCCGGCGCGGCGGCGGCGGCGGTTTCCTTGATGGCGGCGGGCTGCGAAGACGACGGCGGGGACGACGCGGACGAGGCCGCGGCGACGACGGCGGTCGTCAACACCAACGCGGCGGACGTCGTGGACCAGGCGGACGACGACGCGACGACCCTGCCGCCGCCGGCGGTGACGCAGGTGTTGCTGGACCGGACGAGCCGGGTTTTGGGGGAAAGTTCATGGACCGTGCAGACGGCGGCGACGCCGGCGGCCGGGACGGTCCGGATCGAGGCCACCTGGACGACGATCGATCTGATCGCGGGCGGCGCGCCCATCGACGTTCCTTTGGAATTCACCGTGAACGAAGGGGTGGCGGGGGCGGGCGGCTTCCACAACGCGGGGCATGCGTCGCCGTTCAGCGGGGCGGTGTCGATGCCGGCCAATACGGCCTGCAAGATCGAGGTGGGCAACAACGTCAACGACTGCATCGCGGAGGTCCATCTGCGCGCGGTGTTCACGCCGAACTAGCCGCCGGGAATTCCCGCGCCGCGGTCCCGACGTGGGCCGCGGCTTTTTATTGCCGGCGGGACGGATCAAGGGACGGCGAAGCGGTGGACGGTCCGGGCTTCGGCCGCGACGAACCACAGCTCGCGGCCGTCCGCGGCGAGGAAGGGGCCGGTCCATTTCTTCGCCTCTTCCGCATCGGCGAAGGAGAAGACGCCGCGGAGTTCGCCGCGGATGCCGTGGACGGCCACTTGATTGCCGTCGCGGGCGAAAATGCGCTCGCCGTCGAAAATCAGCGGAGCGAAGGGGCACCAGTCGGAAAACCTCGCGTGGTACGGAACGTCGAAGGTCGCAACGGCGTTGCCGTCCGCATCGAAAACGCTGATGGAATTCCCCAGATCTTGGCTGAAGGCCCGGATGGCGATCGATCCGTCGGGCGCGACGGCGGCCAAATCGGGTCGTTCCAGCCACTGGCCGTTGGCGCGGCGCGATATTTTCCGCAACAGGTTGCCGGCGGCATCGAACAGCAGGAGGTCGTGCATGCCCTTGATCCACACGTTCGTGCCGTGGGGCTGGAAGAAGCGCTGCTCGCCGAACAACCGGTCGGTCGGCGGCGTCGGCGACCAGCCGATCCGGGCGAAGTCGGTTCCGAATTCCAGATAGTCCTTGGCGTCGAAATCCAGCGCGGCGAACAGATGGCCGTCCGGGGCGAAGGCGAGATGGCTGACGCGGCTGATTTCCTTCACGTCATCCGGCGCGGGCTGGCAGCGGCCCAGCGGGGTTCCGGCGGCATCGAAGACATGGATGGATTTGGTGCGCTCGTCGGCCACGTAGACGCGGTCGCCGGGGCCGACGACGGCCAGACCGGGGTCGGCCAGCGCGGCGGGATCGGCGGCGGGGCCGAGGACGAGGTCGGCGCGGTCCTGGGCGTCCAGCCGCAGGAGGCTCTGGCCGTCGCAGGTCCACAGGTCGCCTTGGGGGGAGCGTTTGACGCCGTCGTACACGCGGAACAAGCTGCCGTCCGCGCGGCGGGGCGACGACGCGCGGCGGATGGTGCCGTCGCCGTTGAGGCACAGCAGCGTTTCCTTCGCGTTGAAGTCGTAGAGAATGAATCCGCCGTCGGCGTCGGCGGCCAGATCGGTGGGATAGTTCGGCTTACGGTCCCAGATTTTTTCGAGATCCACGAAGCCTTGGAAGTGGCCGCGGTCGTCGAAGAATTGGAGCGAGTCGCGGACGTCGTCGAGCACGGCGATGCGGTTGGAGCCGGCGACGGCGACGTCTTCGGGGCTGAGGAATTCATCGGGCTTGTGGGAAAAGCCGTTGTCGTCTTCGACGGTCCACAGCGTTTTGCCGTCGGGATCGAACAGCGCGAGGCCATGGCCGCCGTTGATCTTGTGCCGGAGGGCCGTTATGGCGACGAAACGGCCGTCGGGGAAGCCGGCGCAGGCGTTCGGGCACGAGTCGTCCGTTTGGACGATTCGGCGGATTTCGTTCGACGCGAAATCCGCGAGATACCAGCGGGCGACGAGGTTGGTCACCGGGTAGCCCACGACGAAGCGTTGGTTCCCGACCGACGCGGGGCCGATGGCGTAGGGATAGTCGGGCGGCGCGTCTTCCGGCAGGCGGAGTTCGGCGAGGATTTCGCCCTGTGGCGTCAGATGGAGCAGGCTCGGCTGGCCGCGCGGATCCTTCAGCGCGCAGATCGTGCCGTCGGGATCGAAATCGAACGCCTCGACGCCGGCAAAGGCGTTGGACCCTTCGCCGCCGCCGGCGGCGAGGGGGATCTCGCCGAGATTTTCCAGCGCCGCCGTCGCCGGCGGCGGGTTGGTATCGGCGGCCGGCGCGGTCCACTGGTAGGGAACGCGGCCGGTTTCACGGACTTGCCACTTGCCGGTTTCGGCGGATTCGACGGCGTAGGAAACGCGCTGGCCGTCGCGGACGTGGTAGAGGTCGAAGGAGGGACCGGGGCCGACGCCGAGGACGGCGCCGTGTTGCTGGACGTGATGGAAGAGGGTGCCATCCCATCGATCCGGGGGTGGCGGATCATAATCCTCGGGTAGGATCAACGACCACACCCGCCGGCCGCCGGCATCGATCAGGGTGAACTCGCCGTTGCGTTTCCCGGAACCCCAGCGCCACCAATGGACGAGCACGAGCGGCGTGTCGGGCAGCGGCTGGGCGGCGACGACGGAAAGAGATGCGCCGTGGTCCGGCATATTGGTTTCCGGTTCGAGGATGGTTCGGCGCTCGCCGCTGGCCAGATCGTAGATCCACCATTCTTCGCCGTCGGCATATCGATTCGTGCCGTCCACCCGGACGACGGCGCTGGTGCGCAGGCCGTCGAAGAACACGGCGAGCGCGACGGGAACGGGCGGATTGTCCATGCCGCCGGATTGGCGGGGATGGACGTCCTGGGCGACGAGCGCGCCATCGGACGCGAGGACGACGACGGAGAAATCGCCGAGGCGGTCGTCGGAATCCTTGCGCGGATAGCCTTCCCACCCGTGGCTGTAGGCGCAGCCGGCCACGGCACCGGAATCGGAAACGGCGGCGTTCCAGAGCGAGAACGGAAAGCGGTTGGTCCAGACGGTTTCGCCGTGGCGGGCCAGGCGGTAGTCCGCCGGTCCGCTGCCCATGATGTCGGAGGGATCCACGAACAGGGCATATTCGCCGGAGGCGGACACGTGCGAGGTGGGATGCAGGTATTCGGTTCGCGCGTTCCATGCGGCCGCATCGCGGTCCAGCAGGCCGAGCAGGGCGGCGGCGAGAAGCAGGGCGTTTTTCATGCGGCTCCGTGAGAGGGTGGTTCCACGCCGCAACAGTTTAGCGGAACCGGTCGGCCGGGGCAAGCCTAGGCCAAGGCGTCGAGCAGGCGGCGGATGCGGGCGGGTTCGAGGGGGTTTTCCCAGTAGCCGTCGCGCTTGAAGTGCGAGCCGACGATGAAGGCGTCGGCGAAGGGGAGATAGGTCTTGAGGTTGTCGGCGGTGATGCCGGAGCCGACGAGGACGGGCAGCTTCGTCGCGGCATGGACGGCGCGGAGTTCGTCGGCCGAGGCGGCCTCGCCGGTGGCGGCGCCGGTGAGGATGAGGCCGTCGGAGAGGAAGAACTCGGCGGCGTGGGCGGTTTGGACGACGTCGACGTCGGCGGTGACGGCGTGGGCGGAGTGCTTTTTCTTGATGTCGGTGAAAACGGCGACGTGCTCGGCGCCGATGGCCTTGCGGTAGCGCAGGAGGTCGCCGGCGCAGGAATCCATGTAGCCCTCGTCGGCGACGTGGCCGAAGACGAAGGCTTCGGCGCGGATGAAATCGGCGCCGGCGGCGAGGGCGGCGGCGAGGGCCTCGCGGTTGGCGCCGGCGAGGATCTGGAGGCCGAGGGGGAGCGCGGGCTGGGCGCGCTTGACTTCGCGGGCGACGACGGCCATGGCGGCGGTGGTTTCGGGGCCGGGGCGCTGCACGTAGGGGACGTCGCGCATGTTTTCGACCATGAGGGCGTGGATGCCGCAGGCGCGGTAGGTTTCGGCTTCGGCGAGCGCCCGGTCGAGGATGGGGGCGAGGCCGCCGGCGTGCCGGGGCGTGCCGGGCAGGGCGGGGACGTGGATCATGCCGACGACGGTTTTCGGCCGCGGCCCGAAGAGGCGGGAGAAGACGGGGGTGATCATGGGGGGAGGCTAGTCCTGGGCCTTGTCCGCGTCGTCGGCCTTGGCCTTCTTCTTGGGCTGGGCGAGGGGCTTGGCCTTCCAGCCGGTGGAAACGGTGCCGTCGAGGATGCGGCGCTGGAGGTCGACGATTTCCTTCTGCAGGCGTTCGGGAATGCGGTCCTCGAAATCGTGGTAGGGGGCGAGGCCGACGCCGTGGTTGGCGAGATTGCCGACGTAGCGGGTGCCGCCCCAGAACTGGTTGTCGAGGGCGGCGGAGACGACCTGGTTGACGGCGCGGTCCATGCGCTTGAGGCAGGAGGTCAGGAGGACGTCCTGTTGGTCGACGAGGGTGTTGTACTGGTCGGTGTCCACGCCGATGGCCCATTTGCCGCGCTCCTTGGCGGCGGCGATGCCGCCGTTGCCGGAGATGGAGCCGACGCCGAAAATCA
>CALMNW010000056.1 GCA_937872095.1 uncultured Verrucomicrobiota bacterium | reverse complement strand
CGCCGCCGCCCGCTCCGCAGCGGCGGCCGCCGGAAACCGCCGCGCCGGCCGCCGCCTTCCTCCCGCCGCAGGATGCGCCCGGTTCCGCACCGGCCCGGCCGCTCCGCATCGAAATCGAGGACGCCGTCAACCGCGCCCTCAAGAAATCCACGAAAGGCGAATCCTCCCAAGGCGGCGATTCCTCCCGCTGGCAACGGCTGCTGGACGAGCATTCCACGAACGACCTGCGCGAGATCCGCATCGACGGCATGGACATCCTGTTCCACGCCTATGCCAGCCTGGGCGGCGACCTGACCTTCCGGTCTCCGGAAAAAGCCCGCGCATGGCTCATGCGCGCCCTCGACGAAGCTCCGGCCGGCAACAATCCCGCCCGGCTCGGCGACGTCCTGCTCAACCTGGCCGAAACCCATCTGCACCCCTCCCGGCCCGAGCCGGACAAGGCCCTCGACTATCTGGACCGCGCGCAAAACGTCGTGCGCGGCAACGCGCGGCTCGAAGTCCGCGCCCTCAGCGGCTACGCCACCGTCCTCCAATACGCCGAAGGCGCCCCCGACAGCCGCATCGCCGCGCTCCTGCAGGTCGTGGACGATTACGGCTGCCTGCCCCGCCGCCACGTCTACGAGCGGCTCGCCGCCGACTGCTATCGTTCAGGCGATTTTTGCGAAGGCTTCGACACCTTCCTGCAGGCCCTCATGCGCACGCCCGTCTACATGGATACCGGCGACGTCGACCGCATGGCCGATGGCCTCTACATGAACCGCAGCCTCCACACGGCGGCGGAACTGGAACGCCTGCGCCGCCTCTACCGCGCCAGCGCCTTGCGCTTCCCCGCCACCGTCGCCAACGCCGTGCCCATCGCCCGCCTGCTCGATCTGGCGGATGCCGCCTGGATCCGCCAACAGGAGGAACTCGCCCAACTCGAAGAATCCGGCGCCTGCGCCACCGACCGCGGCTGGGCGCTGCTCGTCCAGGCCTTGGCCGACCACCCCAGCGTCCGCGCGGGCCGTCTCCACGCCCTGGCCGCGCTGGCGCGCCGCGCGCCCGGCGCGCCGCCCGATTGGAGCGGCTGGCTTGCCGCCTGGCCGCTGGTCCGCGGCGAGTGCGCCAGCGCCATGACCTGGTCCCCCGTCAATTCCGGCGGCAACGTGGCCGCCTATGGCCAGTTGCTCGACCTGTTGCTCGACCATCTCGACGAGTTGTCCGACAACGCCCGCGCGCAATCCCTCGATCAAGTCCGCGCGGACGCCGGCGCGTTGCTGCCGGCCCAATTCGCGCGCGCGCTGGCGGCCTTCGCCGGCGACGACGAAACGGAGCGATTCCGCTTCCATCTGGCCCGCGCGCGCGGCCCCCGGGCTCCGGACGTTCCGAGCTACATGGCCAAGCCCAAGCCCGCGCCCGGTCCGCCCGCCAGCGACCCCTCTTTCGCCGCCCTGATCGACTTGTTCCCGCATGTCGCCGACGATCTCCGGCAGGAATTTCTGGCGCTGCTGAACGACCGCCGCGACCACGCCGACGATGCCCGCAAGGCGCCCTGGACGAACCTCCTCCGTCGCTGCGGCCAAAACCCCGACGAACCGTAACCGCATCCGCAGCACAAGACCGTTTGGCAATTCCCCGCCATGCTGGTAGATTGCCGCCATGAACCCGAAACCCATCGTGTTCGGGGTCGCCGGCGGCACGGCTTCCGGCAAGACCACCGTCGCCCGCAGCATCCTCGACCAGGTCGGCGCCCACCGCGTCGCCTACCTGCCCCACGACGCCTACTATCGCGACATGTCGCACTTGCCGCTCGCCCAACGCGCGCAACAGAACTACGACCATCCCGACGCCCTCGAAAGCGACCTGCTCGCCCGGCATATCCGCGAACTGTGCGCGGGCCGCGCCATCCAGCTTCCCGTCTACAGCTTCGCCGACTACGTCCGCAAATCCGAAACCGTGACGGTCGAGCCCGCCCCCGTCGTCCTCGTCGACGGCATCCTCATCTTCGCCGAACCCGCCCTGCGCGAACTGATGGACATCAAGATCTTCGTGGACGTCGAGGCCGACATCCGCCTCATCCGCCGCATCGAGCGCGATACCCGCGAGCGCGGCCGCACCCTGTCCTCCACCATCTTCCAATACCTCGACACCGTCCGCCCCATGGACCTCGAATTCGTCCAGCCCTCCCGCCGGTACGCCGACGTCATCCTGCCCGGCGGCGGCCAGAACCGCGTCGCCATCGAGATGGTCGTCGCCCGCCTCCACGCCATTCTCAAACCCGACTGAACCCTAGGAGAACCCCATGCCCATCCGCCATTTCGCCGCGCTGCCGTTGTTTCTCGCCCTCGTCGCCGCCGCCCAAGCCGGCGGCCCCGTCTCCGCCGAAGAAGTCCGCGCCGCCCAGCAGGCCTGGGGCGATGCCATCGTCGCGATCGGCCAGGCCCACGCCGCCGGCGGCGACGCCCGCGTCCTGGCCGAGCGGACCATCGCCGAACTCTACGGCTACGACCGGGGCCCCGTCCTGTTCAAGCCCACCAAGGCCGCCGCGCTCGAATTCCGCGTCACCCCCGCCGAAGCCGTCTCCTACTTCGTCGGCGGCGAAGTTCCCGAAGACCATGGTTTCGCGCTCCAGCCTTGGTCGGCCGTCCGCTTCGGCGAGCAGCACATGGCGTTCGACGCCGACTCCGCCGTCGCCATGGGCAACTATTACTTCACCGACGCGGCCAGCGGCACCGAAACCAAGGTGAATTTCACTTTCGGCTACGCCAAGGACGAGGCCGGCCGCGTGCGCATCGTCGTTCACCATTCCTCCCTCCCCTACGTCCCCCATCCGTGACCGAGCCGGTTTTCCGCGGAACGTAATAACTTTGACGCCGTTTTACGCAGCACGTAAAACTCCGGATGATTTTTACGTGGAACGTAAAAACGTTGATCCCGGTTTTCCACGGAACGTAAAAACTTTTAAGGAGCACCCGCCATGGACCCGAATCTGCTGAAATTCCACCCCGAAGTGCGGGAGGCGCTGGAAACCCGCCGCCCCGTCGTCGCCCTGGAGAGCACCCTGATCACGCACGGCCTGCCGTATCCCGTGAACCAGGAAGTCGCCAGCGGCATGGAAAAGGCCGTGCGGGACGCCGGCGCGGTGCCCGCCACCATCGCCGTCCTGAAGGGCCAGATCACGGTGGGGATCACGGCCGACCAGCTGGCCTATCTGGCCCAAGCCAAGGACGTCCGTAAGTGCAGCCGGCGGGACTTCCCGATCGTGCTGGCCCAAAAGGGCGACGGCGCGACGACCGTGGCGGGGACGATGATCGTCGCCCACCTGGCCGGCATCCGGGTCTTCGCCACAGGCGGCATCGGCGGCGTGCACCGCGGCCATCCGTTCGACGTCAGCGCGGACCTGCTGGAACTGGCGCAGACGCCGGTCGCCGTGGTTTGCGCCGGGGCCAAGGCCATCCTGGACCTGCCCCTGACGCTGGAAACGCTGGAAACCCACGGCGTGCCGGTCGTCGGCTACCGCTGCTCGACCTTCCCCGCCTTCTATACCCGGGATTCCGGCCTGCCGCTGGACGTCCGCTGCGACGACGTCGCGGAAATCGCCGCCATCCTCCGTTCGCGCGAAACGCTCGGGTTCAAGACCGGCACTCTCGTGGCCACGCCGGTTCCGGCGGAGCACGAGCTGCCCGCGGCCGTGGCGGAAAAAGCCATCGCCCAGGCCTTGCAGGAAGCGGACGCGCGCGGCGTGCGCGGCAAGGAAGTCACGCCGTTCCTGTTGGCGCGCGTCAGCGAACTGACCCACGAAGAAAGCCGCACGGCCAACGTGGCGCTGCTGGAAAACAACGCGCGCGTGGCCGCCCAGATCGCCGGCGCGCTGGCGGCGTCGTAAATCCCGCCGACCGCCAAGCAACCGGGACGAGGTCGTCCCGGCTCCAAACAGCCGACGGATTTCCTTCTTTGGAGCCCCCGACGACCCCGTCGGGGGAATGAATCTGCCCTATTCGGGCACGCGGACGTCGACCTTGTAGAACCGCTGGTTGGTGGACGCGTTCGGATCGACCCATTCTTCGATGCCGCCGGTGCCCTGGATGCGGTTGGAGGGTCCCTGCAGCCAAGTGGGCGTGACCAGGCCGTTGGTGACGTACCAGACCAGATATTCGCGTTCGGGCCGCGTGGCGAACCGCACCACGTAGGTCGCGTTCGTCCGGTTGATCTGGGTCACGTCGAACTGGGCCGCCGGATCGGTCGGGTCCAGGTTGGCGATGTAGGCTTCCTTGAGGTTGTGGATGCCGTTGGCGGCCAGCGTGGCGGTCACGTTCACGGTCTCGGGATCGTAGCCGTAGCCGCTGAGCCACGAGTACGGCACGCCGTCGTTGTATTCCTCGCCGGTTCCGGCTTCGAAGCCGATGGCGAACGAGAAGGTGCCGCTGCCAGACAGTTCGACCTGATGCGTCTGCGCCTGGTTGCGCATGCGCAAGGTGTCGAGGCCGGTGCCGTCGGCCGCGTTCGTGTTGCAGGTCGCGCTGTAGCTCCCGCCGTAGGCCACCTTGGCCGCCACCGTCCGGTCGGGCTCCAGGTTCGACAGCGTCAGGATGCCGTCGGCGTGCTGTTCGTTGCCGAGATAGGTCTGGCCGTGCAGCAGCAGCCCTTCCAGATCGGGCGAGAGGCCGCTGCGGACATACAAGGTGCCCAGCGAAGCGTCGACGGCGTACTGGACGGTGAACCATGCCGAGGTGGCCCCGAGCGTGACCGTCTTGGTGATCTTGTTGTCGGCCGAACGAAGCTGCCAACCGCCCGCGACGGGCGCGGCCGTGTAGAGGACGTTGACGTAGCTGCTGGCCGTCCCGGCCGCATGCCAATCCTTGAGGGCCGAGGTGCGGTACGAACCGATCACGCCGCTTTCCGTGTTGCCTTCCCCTTCCCATTCGGTTTCGGAGCCCGCCCAACTCGCCAGGTTGCCGATGGTCTGGTAGGCGTTGCCAGTCGTCGGATCCCGAACCCAGGCGGCGACCATCCGCCCGCCCAGGCGCTCGAACAGGGCGAACGCATGCCGGTTGTAGAGCAGGCTTTCGTTTTCGCCGTCGAGATCGACGTCTTCCGCGGCCGTTTGCGCGTTGGTGAGCAGCCCGGCGACGGACAGCCACTGGTCGACCCGCTGGTAAATCGCGGCCATCCGGGTCTGCGCCTGCGCGGTGGCGGCGAACTCGGCCAGCGTCTTGCTCGCGGCGTCGGGCGCGATGTAGGTGCCGTCGCTGAACTTGCTCATGTCGCCGACGTCGCCGCTGTGGAACGCGGTTTCGAAGACGGACGCGTGCAGGACGCCGCGCGCGAGGCCGGCCAGCGAGCCATTGGCGACGCTCCGGACCTGGCTCCAGGCCTGCGACACGACGCCGCCCGAGTAAAGCATGCCGTAGGCGTTCGGCATCGCCACGCCGGGCCGGCTCTCGAAGACCTTGCCGGACAACCCTTCTTCCAGCCCCGAACCGAGGTACCAGTTGTCGTAGTCCAGGCGCGTCATGTAGTTGACGTAGTTGTGCGAGAGCTTTTCCGAACCCGGCGAGGCGCGATTCTCGACGTACCACGAATTGCCCCAGCCGTCGCCGTCCAGATCGACTTCGTTGCGCAGGATGCTTTCGAGCGTCACACCGTGGATCCACGGGCGGTTGGCGATCCAGTACAGGTTCTCGTCGTAGGCGTCGGCCAGGCTCTTGCTGGCGAAATCCTCCCAGTTGCTCAGGAACACGACGACCTGATCCCAATCGCCGCGCGCCTTGCGGTTGAACAGGCGCCGCAGCGGCATGCACAGGCCGCCGTCGTAGTTGGCGAAGCGGAAATCGTTCGCGCCGTCGTTGATCGCGAACGTGTCCACGCCGTCGATGTGGTTGATCTGGTAGCCGCGCGTGCCGAGCGCCGCCGAACGGCCGTACCACTGGAACAGGTGCTCCATCTGGTCCAGCACCGTGGCCCGGAAGCCCAGCCCCGCGATCTTGCCGAGCACGTCGGCGTCCAGCAGCCGCTCCGGCGGCCAGAAGACGGAATTCGTGGTGATGTCCACGCCGTAGATGGTTTCGAGGTATTCCGTCGCGAGCGCGACGTTGTTGGAAACGAACGCCGGCGTGAAATACGGCAGCATGTTGTCCGAGAACGTGCTGGCCAGCAGCGCGACCGTGCCCGTGGCGGCCAGTTCGGCGATGCGCGCGTTCAGGGCCGGCCCGTCGCGCCACGGCTTGCCCGCGGCCGGATCGGCCTTCGCCCACTGGAGCGCGGAGGCCAGCGTCGGCGTGACGTGCAGATTCAGCGGCACGGAAAGGGTTTCGTGCGCGTCGAACACGCGGTAGTACCCCGCGCCGGCGTCGTTGTTGACCAAGTCCTGGATCACGCAGCCGGGCTGGATGGCCTGGTTGCCGTGGACGATCTCGGCGAAATTCGCCCGATGCGGCTGGTTGTCGCCCGGAATCCAGCTGCGCAGCACGCTGCCGACGCCCTGCAACCCGGCCTGGGCGTAGTAGTCGTCCTCGGAAATGTAGTCGTTCCAGATGGTATCGCGGATGTCGCTGCGCCCGCCGATGTCGCCTCCGCCCGGGCCGCCCTCTTCGCCGCAGGTGTTGCACGTGCCGTCCTTGACGGTGAACACCTGGAAATTGAGCACGCTCGGGTCGCCGACGTAGCCGACGTCGACTAGCGCCTGCCGGTCGATCGCGAATTCGATCGCGTCGAGCTCCGCGTTGAAGTAGGCGCCGAGGAAATAGTCGGCATGGCCGGCCACGCCGCCGAGGGTCGCGAGGTCGTCGGCCAGGGTGCTGGTGTTCTGGCCGGCATTGCCGTCCACGTAGACCTGCCCGTTCGCGGAGTCGTACACGGCCGCGACCACTTCCCAGCGCATGTCGGTGAGGGTGTCCACGTCGTCGGGCAACTTGCGTTCGCCCTGGCCCGTGTTGCCGGTGTCGATCGCGACGTAGAGGTCGAGATACTGGTCTTCCGCGAACGCCTGCAAGTCGTAGAGATCGACGCGGAAGTAGAACTTGCCGTCGCCGCCGTTGGCCACGGCGCCGCCGTCGCGCACGTAGAACGCCACGAGATCGCGCGACTCGTCGAAGCCGTCCCAGCCGCGATAGACGTCGCCCTGGTCGGAGTTCGGCCCGTCGCCGTGGTAGTAGTCCAGCGCGCGCAGGTCGGCCCAGGTCCAATCCATGAATTCCTCGCGGACGTCGGCGCCCGCCAGCTGGCCGACGACGGGGCCCGCCCCGATCGTGATGGAGCCGGAGGGCACCGGCACGTTGACGTCCACGCGCGGGTCGGTGCCGGCGAGCTGGTGCTGGGCGTTGCTGACGCCGTCGCCGGTCAGGTCGCCGTCGGCGCCCTGCTGGGAATTCGTCGCGTGCATTTCGCCGGTACGCAGGTTGTACCAGCCGTCGTCGAACGGATCGATGCCGTAGCGGACTTCCCAGCCGTCGTCCAGGCCGTCCTGGTCCGTGTCGCGGGACAGCGGATCGGTCTCGAGGAACAGCACGCGCGGCCACTTGTTGGTCTCGTACCAGCCGTCGGTCTTGACGGGCCGGCCGTAGGCGGCGAACAGGGCGCCGAGGTTCAGCGCGCGCGAAACCAGATTGGTGAAGCCGGCGCTGGCCAGCGCGGTCTGGCTGGTGCTGTCCATGCCGAGCAAATAGGCGGGCTGCGCCGAAACGTCGAAGACCGTCGTCGTGCCCGCCAGGTACAGGAGCTGCATGTCCACGCGGCCGTTGGCGTTGGTGTCGGCCGCGCCGTCGCTCAGGCCGTTGCCGGAAGTGTCGGAAGCGTTCGGATCGGTCTCGAGGAAGCGCGCGTTGGCCGGCAGGGAATCGCGGTCCACGCGCGAGGTGTTGTAGACCATCGGCAACGCCGAACCCTGCAGCACGTTGGTGACCACGTCCTGCCCGTTCACGAGGCCGACATCGACGCGCCCGTTGCGGTTCAGGTCCTCGAGGCCGTCGCCGAGCCGGTCGCCATCCGTGTCGGCCAGATTGGGATCGGTCATGGAGCCGCCAAGCTGGTCCGTGCGCGACGCGTTGAAGTTGTAGCGCGGATGCTCCCAGTTGTCGGTCGTGTTGAAGATGGGCGTATCGGCGTCGCCGATGAAGTTCGGCCAGCCGTCGCCGTTGGTGTCGGCGTCCGGATCCGTGTCGGCCAGCGGCGAGCCCCAGCCGAGTTCGAGGCCGTCGGGCAGGCCGTCGCCGTCCGTGTCCGGCATCAGCGGATCGGTGCGGCCGCGGATGGCCCACATGTGCACGTCGCCGTTGTTCCACGTTTCCGAATTCGAATCGGGCAGCGCGGCGGATTCGGTTTCGAATTCGTCGTAGAGCCCGTCGTCGTCGTCGTCCGCGTCGCCCGCGTCGCTGGCGACCATCTGGCGCAGCAGCACGCGCACGGTGCGCGAATACGAACCCTCGACCGTGTTCGTGTTGCCGTCCGTGTCCATGTTGGCCACGAGCGTGTAGGTGCCGGCCTGCAGGTTCGTCCACAGGTATTGCCAGAACAGGTTGTTGCCCACCGCCGTCGGATTGCCCGTGATGCGCTGGATCGTCAGGCCCGCCGCCGTGGCGCCCGGATACGCCCGCGTCAGCGTGAGGTAGTCGTTCGACGCCACCACGCTGACCACCACGCGGTTCGTGCCGATCTGCAGGACGCTGCCGGCGGACACCTCCGTCTGGAAAAGCGTGCCCGCGCCGACCACCGCGCTGGAATTGGACGTCACCGTCACCGTGCCGGTCAGGTCGTTGGTGGAGGCCGCCACCGGCAGCGCGGAGCCCGTCGAGTTCGTGAACGCGATCCAGACCGATTGCGCGGTCGGCCCCGTCTTGACGCTGACGTCGTGCTGGCGCTGCTCGGGCGCCGGGCTGGCCACGTCGGGCAGGACGATCTGGTACTTGTCGCCGTTGAGATCGAATTCGGGCGGATCGACGATCACGACGTCCGGGCCGCCGGAACCGGTCGGCACGCGCACGCGCCGATCGGCGTAGAGCGTGATGCCGCCTCCGCCCGCGTTGGTGTGGGTCACGGCGATCAGATGCTCGTAGTTCGGATCGTCGTTGTACAGGTCCGGCAGGGTGAACGCCAGTTCGTGGTTGCCGGAATCGTGCCAGCTCAGCGACATGGCGTCGCGGTCCTGGGCCACGCCGTCGAGCGCGATCCGGAACCGGTTGCGCACCGTCGTTTCGTCCGCGTTCCACAAGGCGGGACTGAATTCCACCTTCATGACGTAGCCTTCCGAAACCACGTCGCCGTCGCGCTGCGGCCAGGTGACGTTCATGCGGAAGTCCGGCCCGCTGGCGTTGACCGCCCGCTCCAAGGTCGTGAAATGACCTTCGGCGTCGGCCAGCAGCGGATTGGTGGACGACGAGTATTCCGCCAGCTTGACCCGGATGGTCGCCGCCCCGGACGCCGGCACGTTGACGTAGTTGAAGCGCCATTCGAGAGGGTATTCGCTGTCGATCAGGATGCTGGGGTTGACGCGCTGGGCTTCGACCCAGGCCACTTGCCCGCTGGCGTTGTTGCCGTTGCCGTTGGCGGACCCCGTGGCGGAGTCGTCGTTGCTGGCGTCGGCGTCGGCGAAGTTGTACCAGACGCGCTGGACGGTGGGATCGGTGCGCACTACCACGCCGTAGCGGTTGTCGTAAAGCGTCTCGCTCTGGGTCGGATACTTGACCTCGCCCGCCGGCGGCGCGGCGTCGTAGTAGAACGGCTGGTAGAAGGTGTTGAAGATCGCCGCGCGCTGGCCGTTGCCTTCGGCCGCGCCGTCGCGCTGCAGGAACGCCCGCGCCGCGATCAGGTTGAAGCCCTCCACCAGGCCCGTCGTCACCATGCCGTAGTCGTTGTGGGGCCGATAGACCGCCGCGGACGGGTTGAAGTCCGCGATTTTCCAGGTCCCCATCATCTTCAGCTTGCGCGCAAGATCGGTCCAGCTGTTCGGGAACACCACGTCCCACGCGTCGGGACTATCGACGCCCTGTTGCCGGACCGCGCCGATCTTGTATTTCACCTGCGTGCCGGCCGGCAATTCAGGAATATAGCCTTCCGCCCACCAGTCGTTGGTTTCCGCCCCCTCGATCACGTTGGTGCGCCAATACAGCTCGGTTACCTGGGTCCCGTCGATGCCCATGCCGCCGGCGCCGTTGGGCCAGGTTCCGTTGGTTGTGTAGTAGACATAGACGCGGTTGGCATGGCCCTTGTTGCCTACCTTGGTCCAGAAATAGATTTTGGCATCAGCGGCGCTTTCCGGAGCCGGCCAGAATTGGGCATTGCCCGGAATCGCTTCGCTTTGCGGATCGTGGTAGACAAAAACCGGTCCATAGGTCGAATCCCAATCGTTCTGCGGTTCATCCGGAGACCAGAACGTGAAACCGGCTTGTCCGATGGTGAATTCATAGGTTTCCGCCGAGGCCGAACCGATCGTGTTGTAGCTTGCGTCGACGGACCCGAACTTCTCCGGCCAGATGCGGCTGTGGAAATCGGCCTGTTCGTAGCCGAGATAGACGTCGGTGGTGTCCCCGCCCGGCGCGTGGTCGCGCGAATCGCCGAAGTAATTCGTGGCGGCGTTGAGCGGCACGCCGCCGTTGAGCTTGAACAGCAGGTTGTTCGCCGAACCGTCGACGTGCGCGAAGAAGGACACGTTCGTCGCCGACGTCACGCGCGGCAGGGTGCAGAGATAATTGAACGGTTTGGGCGTGGTGCCCGCGGGATAGCCGCGATTGGACAGGCCGTACGGATTGAACTCCTCGTCGCCGTCCGGGCCGTCCCAGCGCTCGTAGGTCATCGTGCCGGCCTTCTGGCCGTCGGCGTAGATCTCGATCGGCTGGCCACCGCCCCACCGCCAAAGGTCCGACTCCTCGGGACTGCGCCACGAAAACGCGAAATAGCCCGCCGGCGGCACCGTGACCTTGATCTTGCCGTCCGACACCTGGTGGTAGAACTGCCCGCCGCCGTAGGAATACTGCCACAGGATGGAGCCGTCGGGGAACGAGGTGGGGATTTCGCGGTACTCGCCCGAATCCCAGTTCTTGTTCATCATGAAGAACAAGGTCGTGCCGTCGCCGTCGGTCATGTCCCAGTTATCGCTCTTGTCGCGCCGCTCGTAGGCCAGGACCTGGTCGTCGCTCCAGCGCCCGATCTGCCAGCCGCGCGCGAACGAGTTGTGGATGCCCAGCAGGTTGGGAATGCGCAGGTCGCCGAACTGGCCGAGAGGCCGCGTGTCGGCGTGGCGCGGAAAAGCGCCGCCGCTTTCGCCGAGGGTCTCGGCCTGCCGGTTGCCATCGGTATAGATGTTCGGCAAGCCTTCGCGCGTCAGGTTGATCGCGTAGTGCAGGTGTTCGTTGAACGCCACGGCGTCGTCGTGACTCTTGGCGTAGTAGACCCCCAGCGCCTTGCCGAACTGGATGTCCTGGATGTAGTCGGAGGTCTCCAGCAGGCTCAAATCGCGCCACGAGAGATCGTTCAGCGTCTGGTGCGTCTTGGCGTCCAGCAAGCGCATGCCCGCCGCGAAATAGTCCGAGTACGGCGGCGGCTCGCCCATGTGCTCGCCGAACACCATCAGCGACGTCCGCGGCTTGTTCACGTCGAACACGCATTCGCGGTAGTTCGTCTCGGCGAATCCGCGCGTCTGGTGGAACTGCCATTGCGCCTGCCCGATGTAGCCCGACGAACTGGAATCCTTGTCCGCCGCCCACTGCTCGCCGAAAAAGTACGCCGGCACGTGCTTCACCGCGTCCAGCCGCAACCCGTCGAGCTTCGTGTAATCCACCAGCCAGCGGATCGACCGCATCATGTAGCTGCCGAGGTCTTCCTTGTAGAAGTCCGGGTTGTCCGCGATGACCTGCGCCGTGATGCTCGTGCTGCCGAAGCCCACATGGCCCAGAGTCGGATGCCAGTCGTAGTATTCCGGGTTGTCCGGATGCCGCACGAACGAAATCTTCTCGTGCGTGTAGCCCTCGCTGGGCCCGAAGTTGGCGTTGGGCGTTTCCTGGGCGATGTCGATCAGGCCCGACAGGTATTGGTTCTGCACCTGCCACGTGTTGCCCCAGTTTTCCGTGTTGTTCCACGGACGGTAGAAACCGTCTTCCGTCGTCTGCAGGTGGAAGTCTTCGGGCAGCATGCCCGGATAGATGTCGATCGGCGTGTTTTCGTTGTAGCCGGGGATGTCGAACGCCCGGTGGTTCATGATGTTGTCGAAATAGACCCGCAGCCCGAAGCGGTGCGCCGTGTCGATCAGCCGCAACAGCTCTTCCTCGGTCCCGTAACGCGTCCGCCCGCCGGTGCGCTGCGTGTTGCCCCCGATGTCGAACGGATCCCACAGATCGTAGCCCACGGACAGGTCGCCGCTGGCCTTTTGCGGCGGGGGCAGCCACAGCGACGTGAATCCGCTCTCGGCGATCTCCGGAACCTTGTCGGCGATTTCCTGCCAGCTCATGTTGAAGAACTGGAGCATGACTTCCGCCTGCGCGCGGGGCGCGCCCGCCAGCCCCGCGAAAAGAAGCCCGCATCCCAAGATTCGCCGCCACCTGTTTTTCATCGCACGGTCCCTATTCAACACCCTACCCGACGCTCGCTCCGCCGGCCGGAAAAATCCAGCCGTGAAACGCTTTACCAGAACCTTACCCCCCCGCCCCCGGCCTGGTCAACCCCATTTCCCCCGCCTTTTGCGGAAAATCGCGGCTGGCCGCGCCGAAAGCATGGCCCATGCGCCCGCCGCTGGGCGTCCGGATTTTACGTAGCGTGGAAAAAAGTTTTCCACGGTGTGGAAAAATCGGCCAACGTTTTTGACGCTCCGTTCGCGGAGCCTCACTCGCTCGCCGCGCACAGCGCGGCGCTATAGACCTCGCGTTCGCCCTGCGCCTCACCGGCTTGGGCTCGGTACTCGGCTATTTCCGTAGCGTGGAAAAACCGGGGGGCGGGCCCAAGCCAAGCCTGCGGCGGGTCAAGCCGCGAGCCCCGTGCCAAGGAACACGGTCCGGAGAACTTCCTCAGGGCTGGTAGAGCGGGATCTTGATGCGGTAGTTCCGGATGTCGGGCAGCGCGTTGGTGTCCGTCCAGGTCGTGCTGTTCGACGTGGCGACGACCGTGGCCAGATTGCTCCATTCCATGCCCGGCGCGGTCAAGACGTCGTCGAAGGATTGGATGTTGTAGGTGCGGCCGGAGACGGACTGGAAGGTCACCTGGACCGTGTTGCTCGACAACACCATCCGGCTTTCCCAGCCGATGTAGCTGCCGGGCGAGTCCGGATCGGTGTTGGCGACCCACTCGGAGTAGTTCGGGAATCCGTCTTCGTCCCAGTCGCCGTCGGCCGCGTTGGTGGTCGAACCGAATTTGAGGAGTTCCCAATCGTCCGGCATGCTGTCGGCGTCGGCGTCCCACGGCACCGTGATGACGACCGCGGCGGAGGTGACGCTGTTGCCGTCGTCGGCGGTGAAGGTTGCGTTGGTGTAGACCTGGTCGTTCGTGCGGCCGCCCGTGCCGAGCGCGGTCACGTGCCAGCTGAAGATGCCGGTCGACTCGCTGAAGGTGGCGACGTGGGCGCCGCCGGTCGGCAGGTTCGTGGCCGACAGCGCGGTGGAGGGGCTGTCGTAGTCGATGGCCGCGACGGTGAAGCTCGACGTGGCCCCCACCGGCATGACGTACGGGCCTTCCGGCGTGAATTCAAGCACCGGCGGTGCGTTCGATCCGGTCTCCGAAGAAGCCAGCTCGATGGTGAACGCCAAGGCGTCGGTGCCGACCAGTTCCACCTGGCGGGTCTGGGCCTGGTTGTGCATGTCGACCGTGTTCCACGTGTTGGACATGTCCGTGGCGGCGGTATTGATGCTCCCGGTGGCCACCACCAGTTCGACCGTGCTGGCCAACCCGTCGAGCGGACGGATGGTCGAAACCCACAGCGACGAAGTCCCGGTCACCTCCTCCGCCAGATTCCGCTGGCCCGTCCGCAGCAGCGCGTCGAGGTCCGGCGAGAGTCCGTTGCGGACGTACAACGTCTTGCCCGGCATGGCGTAGGACACCGCGAAGACGTTGGTGCCCGCGCTCGCCAGGGAAATCGTCTTGCGGATGCCCGCGTTCGAGAACGTCACCGAATTGGCGTCCGTGGACACCGTGTACAGATCGCTGACGTGGTTCGTGGAGCCGTCCCACCAATCCTTGAGCGCGGCGGTGCGGTGCGCCCCCACGGCGCCGTCCACGACGTTGTCGGCCCCCTCCTCTTCCGTGCCGGAATCCGGCATGGACACGAAGTTGCCGATCATCTGGACCACGTTGGAGCCGTTCTTCTGCCAGGCGCCCACCATCCGGCCGCCGCTGCGTTCGAAGAGGGCCATGACCGCGTCGTTGCGCAGGATGGTTTCGTTTTCGCCGTCCAGATCCACGTCGGCGGTCGCCGTTTCCAGGCCGGTGGTGCTCTCCGCCCAGTCGTCCACCGCGGAATACAAAGCCGCCATGCGGGTCTGGCCATGCGCCTTCCACGCGAATCCGGCCAGGCCCTGCCAAGCGGACGCCGGGTTCGCGTAATCGCCGAAGCTCCAGCGCGACAGGTCGCCGTTGTCCTCGCTGTGGAACGCGGTCTCGAACGCAGAGGCGAACAGCGTTTGCTGCGCCAGGCGCTTCACGTCGGCGTTGGCGATGGACTGGACCGTCGCCCAGGCGTTGGAGAGCAGGCCGTTGGTCAAGGAGCCATAGGGGGTTCCCGACGGCAGGCTCGTGCCGGTCCGCACTTCGTACACCTTCGCCGCGAGGCTTTCATGCCGGCCGGAGCCGTAATACCAGTTGTCGTAGTCCTCGTTGCAGGCGTGATGCACCCAGTCCTGGGATTGCACCCCGTTGGTCAACGCCAGGTTGCGCTCGACCACGTCGCCGTCCAGCACCTCGTCCAGCGTCACGGCTTTGATCCACGGATGGTTGGCCATCCAGCGGAGATTGAGATCGTAGGCGTCGGCGTTGTCGTTGTCGGCCAGGTCTTCCCACATGTAGAAGATCGTGGAGAGCTGGTCGCCGCCGGCCCGGGCGCGGCGGTTGAACAGCTGGCGCAGGTCCGTCGGCAATCCGTTGTCGGTGTTCTCGTAGCGGTAGTCGTTCGCGGCGGTGGCGATGACGAACGCATCGATGGACGGCCAGTCTCCGCCCGGATTTTCGAGCCAGAGGCGGTTGATCTTGTAGGCATTGTCGCCCAGCGCTTCCTCGCGCCCGAACCAGTCCAGCAGGTGCGGCGTCTGGTCCAGCACCGTGGCCCGGAAGCCCAGGTTCGTCCTGACCTGCTTGAGCGTCGCGGCGTCCGCCACGCGCTCGGGGATCCAGAACACGTTGGTGGACACCACGCCGCTGGTGGTCGAACCGCCGTAGATCTCGTTCAGGATTTCCGTCGACAGCTCGACGTTCTCCCGGTTGAAGTCCGGATCGAAATACTTGAGGACGTGGTCGGCGAACGTGCTGCCCAACAAACGGAACGTGCCGGCCGCGACTCCCGCGCGGATCTGTTCGTTGAGTCCCGGGCCGGAATACCAGGTGTTGGAGTTCCCCACCTTGGCCCATTCCAGCGCCATCGCCAGGGTCGGCGTGACGTGCAGGTTCAGCGCCGCGTTCGTGTAGATGTTGTGGATCTTGACGGGACGCTGGTAGCCCGCGCCGGAGCCGTTGTCCACGATGTTCTGGATCGTGTGGCCGGGCTCGACGGCCTGGTTGCCGTGCGCCAGCAAGGCCACCTTGGCGTGCTGGCCCAGATTGTTGAACACGTAGCCGCCCGACGTGCGGCCGACGCAATACTGGAAGTAGCCGTTCGCGGCGATGTAGTTGTAATCCTGGTAATAATCCGAACACAGCCAGTCGTCGCCGATGGTGTCGGCGAAGTCGTTCAGGCCGCCCTTGTCGCCGGCGCCGCCGTCGTCCCCGGTGAAGTCGCGGGTCGTGTACACCTGGAACTTGAGATTGTCCGGATCGCCGTTCCAGCCGGCGGCCACCAGCGCCGTGCGGTCGATGCTCCACGCCACGGCGTCCAGTTCGGAGTTGAAGTAGGCTCCAAAGAACCCGCCGGCCGCGGAGACCACGCCCGCGGCGGACAGATCCCCGCCGATGTCGGTCGTGTTGCTGGAAGGATTCTCGTCCACGTACAGCACGCCGCTGGCGCTGTCGTAGACCCCGACGCACGCGTTCCACTGCATCAGGCTGCCGGCGTTGACCTGGTCGGGCAGGTTCACTTCCCCGCCGGTGCCGTAGGTGCCGAAATTCATCGCCACGTAGACGTTCAGCGAACTCTCCTCGGCATAGGCCTGCAGATCGGCGAAGTCCACGCGGAAGTACAGCTTGTCGTCCCCGCCGCCGGCCGACGCCCCGCCGTCGTGGAAGTAGAACGCCATCATGTCGCGCGAGCTGTTGTAGCCGTCGCCCCAGCGGTAGATGTCCGAGGAGTTCCCGCCTTGGTCGTAGTTGTCCAGCGCGATCAGGTCGTCCAGCGTCCAATCCATGAATTCCCGGTAGAACGTGGTGTCGTTCACCGTGCCGATCGCTTCGCCCTGGCCGATGACGATGGCGCCCTCCCCGCCCGGATTCGAGACGGAATCGTCCGCCAGCGGATCGGTCCCGTTCTGGTATTCGAGCAAGTTGACGTAGTCGTTCGTCTGGCCGTACGCGTCCAGATAGGTGTCCCCGTCCGGATTGCCGTTCGGACCGTTGACCGTTTCCCCGGCCGTCCGAGTCGTCATGTTGGTCGTGCCGTCGTCCAAGGGATCGAAGCCGTAGCGCACTTCCCAGCCGTCGGGCAAGCCGTCGCCGTCGGTATCCGGCTCCAGCGGATCGGTTTCCGTCCAGTACTCGCCCGCATCCCAGACGCGGTTGGAATTCGAGTCGCCGTCGATCCGGCCGTTATAGTTCTTGTCCTCGCCGTAGCCGTCGCTCAAACCGTCGTCGTCGCTGTCGGCAAGCTCGGGCGAGGTTTCGGTCCAAGTCTCCCCGGTGTTGATGTCCCCGTCCGGCCAGTCGCGGGCATACCAGGGATCGTACGAGGTCGGTAGGCTTTCGCCGTCGCCGTCGACCCAGCCGTTGTGGTTCGCGTCTTCCACGCCGTCGGGAATGCCGTCGTAGTCGGTATCGGCGTTGGCGGGATCGGTCGCCGACCCCTGAACCCGCTTGGCGCGGTATGCGCCCGTGCCCGCCGCGTCGATGTCCGGCATGTCGCCGTAGTTGTCCAGGGTGTTGTAGAAGGGCGGATCCAGGTCCGGCAGGAAATTCTTCCAGCCGTCGCCGTTGGTGTCGACGTTGGTGTCCGTGCCGGAGACCGGCCAGCGCACGCCCAGTTCCAGGCCGTCCGGCAAGCCGTCTCCGTCGCTGTCCGGGGAATCGTCCCGGCTCTGGCCCGTGGAGTGGTACGCGAACACCTGGGCTTGCGTCCAGGATTCGTCGGTGGTGGCCGGCAACGCCGCGCTGGTGCTTTCGTTGGTGTTCACGATGCCGTCGTCATCCCAGTCCGCGTCGTTCGTGTCCGAGGTGGAGGCCAATTCCTGGAACCGGATGGTCGCGTTGCGCGTGGCGTTGTTGGTGCCCGCGCTGAACTCCGTGCCGTTCGTGTCGGCCCAGACGTAGGCGTTGAAGCGGTAGGAACCCGCGTTCGTCACCGTCCAGGTATAGGTCCACGTCTTGCTGTCGCCGTTCGTCGAGATGGCAGCGAGCACCGCGTTCGTGGCGGAATAGCCCGGCGGATTGCTGAACGAGATGGCCGTGTTGGTGGCCGCCGCGTCCGTCTGCAGGACGATCGGCGTTTGCCGCAGCGCCGGATTGGTGGCGATGACGGAAGCCGGCACGTCGGCCAGTTCGATGATATAGGCCGCGCCGTCGCTGTCGGTTTCCGGCGGCGTGGTGATCAGGATGGTCGGCAGCAGCGGTCCGCGGTGCTGCACGAGGCGCGTCGCGGCCTTGTTGAACGTGCCGTAGCCGTTGCTGTTGGTGTATTCCACGCGCACGCCGTACAGCCAGCCGTCCTGGCCGTTGTAGACGTTCGGCATGTCGAAGGTCAGCGTGTTCAAGCCTTCGCCGGCCACGCCCCAGTCCCAGCTATGGCCGAAGTTCAGCTCGGAGGCGTCGATCAACTCCCCGCGATTGGTCGAACCGTTGGCCGTGGAGTTCACGTAGACCTTCGTCCGGTCGAAGATCTCCTGGTCCGTCAGGCCGCTGGCCATCCGGGCCGTGTACTTGACGCGCAGCTGCCAGCCCGCCTCGACCATCGTTCCGTCCGCGGACGGCCAGTCGTAGAAGAAATCTTCCGCGTCGCCGTAGGTGTCGAGCGTGCGGACGATCTGCGTGAAGTGGCCGTTGGTCGGGTTGTCCGCCGCCGGGTCGCTGCTCGACCACGCGTTGGTCGCGCTGCTCGACCATTCGCGCAGGCGGATGCGCACCGTGGCGCTGTTGCTGGCCGGGATCCGCGCGTAGTTGAACCGCCACAGTTTCGGGAAGTCCGTATCCTGGCACATGGCCGTGGACCACGGCGAGATGGCGCTGGCCTGCGCCCATTCGACCACGCCGTTGGTGTTGAGCCCGTTGCCCGCGCCGTCGTTGCCGTCGTTGACGTCCACGATGTGATACCAGACGTCGCGCACCGACGAATCGGTCTTCAGCACGAAGCCGTATTCGCTGCCGCCGATGGAGGTGTCGTTGGTCGCCGGATAGATCAATTGGCCCTGCGGTGTTTCGGTATCCAGATAGAACGTCTGGCGGAAGGTGCTGTAGATCGCCGCCCGGCCGTCCCGCTCGAGGAACGCGCGGATCGTCAGCAGGTGCAGGCCGTCCGCCAACCCGCCCGTCGTCCAACTGGCGTAGTCGTTGTGCTTGTGGAACGACTTCGTCGTCAGGTCCTGGGCGTCCGAGGCCCACTCGCCCAGCATCAGCTTCTTCTTGGCCACGTTGAACGCGCTGCTGGGGAACACGGTTTCCCAGTCGGTGCCGCTGCCGTCCGTGCCTTGTCGGTGCGCCGCGCCGATCTTGTAGCGCAGCACCGTGCCGTTGGCCGGCTTCGGCCACTGGAACCGCCACCAGCTGTTGGACTCCCCGTCCACGTTGTAGCACCACGCCCCAGCGACCGCATGGACGCTGGCCATTGTACCGTCCCCGCCCGCGCCTTCCGGCCAATCCGCGCCGTTGGTCGTGTAGTACAGGCTGGCCACCGTGCCCGCCACCTTCGGGGTCTTCGCCCAGACCACGGCGGAAGTCGCCGTCAGATAATACTGGTTCGTCGCGACGTAGTTGGTCGCGCCCGCGAAATCGCCGGCCACCGCGATATCGTTGAAATAGTAGTTGTGGTTCGAGGTGCTCCCCACCTGCCAGCTCCAGAACCGGATCTGGGTCGCCGGCGCCGCCAGCGTCCACACGAAATTGCTCGTGCCGTTGATCGTCAGCACCACGTTCGTGGCGCTGGTGAACGCGATCGAGGCCGATTGGGCGGCGCTGCTCCAGCCGATGCCCGTCACGTTCGTGGCCCCCACGCCGCGCAGTTCGTAGGTGGAACCGCCGCCCACGAAAATGAGTTGCAGCAGATCCCGGTCGCTCGCGTCCATCAGCGCCCAGCCCAGGCTCTTGTCCGTGGTGATCCAGTTGTGCTGATAGGTGAAGGAATTCGTCTGCCCCGCCGCCAGCGCCGCGGGAAATTCCGCGGTATATTGGGCGAAGCCGGCATCGCCGGACCACAGTCCGATCGAATCGCTGCCGAGGTCGTTGTTGTATTCGCTGTCGCCGATGAAATACGTGCCGCCGCCGCTGGTCGAATAGGCGCCGTAGGTCGTCGCGTTGTTATAGGTCACCGGACCGAAGCCGCCGCCGCCCCCGTCTCCGGGCGTGCCAGCCGTCGGATCATGATAGATCCAGCCCAGTTCGCCGCAGCTCGTGCCGTAGTCGTTCGAGACCGACGACGGGAAATTGGTGGCGTTGGACGAGCCGATCGTCACCTGGTAGCTCGTGGCGCCCTCGGACCCGATCTGGCAGTGCGCGGTGTCGGCCGCCGCGTATTTCTCCGGCCAGATGCGTTGCGCGAAATTCACCCCTTCGAAGCCCAGGAATATGTCGTCGGCGATCGCCGGCGGATTGTCGCGCAGATCGCCCAGCGCGTTCGTTTCGCCGTTCAGGTCCATGCCGCCGTCCAGCCGCATCAGCACGTTGTTCGCGGAACCGTCCACGCGCGCGCGAAAGACCACGCTGGTGCCCGCGGTGATGCGCGGGACGTATTTCGTATAAGCGTAATCGGTCACGTTGGTATCCGTCAGGCCGTCGGGATTGAAAGCGGGATCGCCGTCCACGCCGTCTTCGCGCTCGATCGCCACGACGTCCGCCATGGTCCCGTTTTCATAGACGGTGATCACGTCGCCCGGCCAGAGCGTGCTGGGATCGGGATTCTTCCAGCCGAACACGTAGTAGGCGTTCGCCGGCACCTGGTGGGAGGAGAGATCGGAGGCGTAGGTGTAGAAATGCTCTTCCCAGCCGATGTACGGAACGTCGGCGTACTGGTAGAGATAGGCGTCGTCGCCGCCGGCCGTATGCGCGAAACTGAGGTTGGCCACCCCGCCGGCGGGCAAGGCCTGGCCGAAATCCCAGCCGGCGTTGGCCAGCACCAGCATCGTCGCCGTGTCGGCATCCGTGCTGCCGCCCTGCCGCCAGTCGTGTCGTTCCCAGGCGACAAAACTGCTGGCGCTCCAGATGCCCTTCTGCCAGCCGCGGGCGAAGTTTTCGTTCAACTGCAGCAGGTTCGGCATCCGGTAATCCGCCCATTGTCCCAGGAACGCCGTGTCCGCCCAGCGCGGGAAGGCGCCGCCCGAGCCGGACAGCGTGGCGGCGTGGTTGTTGCCGTCGGTGTAAAACAGGCCCATTCCGTCGCGCAGCATGTAAAAGGCCTGCTCCAGCGAGCGCCGGTCGTAGCTTTGGGGCACGTTGTCGTGGCTCTGGCTGTGCATCACGCCCGTGTCCGCGCTCAGGCCGCCATAGCCGGCCGCATCGTAGCCGCTCAGACTGTAGCTGGAAATAGCGTTCACCAAGGTGTTCCGCAGCGGATTGTCCACCAGCCGCATGCCCGCCGCGATGTACCCGTCCAGGCTCGGGGGCGAGCCCAGATGCTCGCCGAACAGCATCGCGTCGTCGCGCGGATTGTCCTCGCTGAACACCGTGTCGCGGTGGTTGCTCCAATCGCTGTAGCCGTGGGTCATGTTGTACTGCCACTGGATGTTGCCGCAGTAGCCCGCCGAACTGGCGTCGTCGCCCCACGCCCCGAAGAAATACCACGGCACGTGCTTCACCGCGTCCAGCCGGAGTCCGTCGGCATGGGTCGTGGCCATCATCCAGCGCACGTTGCGGCACAGGTAACCCCCGACGTCTTCCTTGTAGAAATTGGCGTATTGCTGGATCAGTCCCGCGGTGATGCCGTTGCTCGGCCCGAATCCGACCCAGACGTTGCGGTCGGAACCCAAGTCGCCCATGCCGTAGGCGTCGTAGTCGAACGCGGGGTTGTTCGTGTTAGGCAGGTGATCGTAGAATTCCGGGTTGTCCGGATGCCGCACGATCCACGGTTTGTCGTGGTCGTCCCCTTCGTTGGTGCCGAAGTTGTCGTTGGGCGTTTCGTGCGCGATGTCGATCAGGTCCGACAACCCCAGGTTCATGACCTGCCATTCGCTGTTCCAGTCGCGGCAGTTGTCCCATTTGCGATAGAACCCGTCCGACGTGCGGCGCAGGTGGAAGTCTTCCGCGACCAGGCCGGGATACACGTCCACCGGCGTGCTTTCATTGTACCCCGGCACGTCGTAGGCCCGGTGGTTCATGATGTTGTCGAAATACACGCGGATGCCGAACCGGTGGCACAGGTCCACGAGGTTGTGCAGTTCCGCCTCGGTCCCGTAGCGCGTCGTCCACGTGCCGCGGTAATCCGTGCTGCCCAGATCGAACGGATCCGTCAGGTCGTAGCCCACCGAATAGCCGCCGTTGGCTTTCGCCGGCGGCGGCAACCAGAGCGAGGTGTAGCCCGCCTCCGCCAGTTCCGGCACTTTTTCGGCGATCTGGTTCCAACTCGCGTTGAAGTACTGCAGCATCCCTTCGGCTTGCGCAACAACCGGCAAAAGAATGCTGGCCAAACAGAGCCCGGACAGTTTCCGTCCCCAACCCCGCCGCGAAAAAAGACCTGATTTCATCTGTGCACTCCTCTGCGCCCTTCCATCGTCGGCAACGACCCGCCGAGCCAACGTCGCACGGCGGCTCCCAATTCTCCGCTTATCATACGTCCATCCCCGACTCACCACAACGCAAAAACGCTTCACTTGGCGGGAAATTCCGGGCCATCCCCCACCCCTTAAAAAAACGCTTCGTTTCTTTTGCCCTTGTGCGCGGCGTCCCCTTCCCCTATATTTGATTTGGATCATCCGAAAAGGATGGGTGCATGATGCGTAAAATCCTTTTACGAAGTCTAATGGTATGCCTGCTGGTGGCCTTGTGCGCAGGGGCTTACATGGGTTGGCGCTCCTTGGGCATCTTCCAGACGGCCTATGGAGGCTTCCAGCATTTGCGCTATCTCCTGGAATCCGGGGAAACGCTGGAGGGAGTGCCGGTCGACGACGTGCTGTCCGACAACTATTTGCTCTCCCTGTTCGGCGACAACCCCGAATTGGTCGAACGCTTGAAAACCGTCGTCGATCTCGGCATGGCGACGGACGCCAACCTCAAACTCGGCAACGTGTCGGTCATGATCGTCACCTACCGCAAGGGCGAAGACAACAAGATCTTCGATGCGGCCATTTATGCCGTGGGCGGCTTCCCCGACCCCAAGAGCAAACGCCTCGGCTTCCATTCCACCGGTTATTTCCGCGAGGAGGTCGATTCCGACCTGTGGATTTCCGGCAATTCGCTGATGAACCTTTTCGGTCGCGACATCATCGTCTTTTGCGAGCAGGACAAAGCCGAAGCCCACATGGCCCTCCTGTACGATATGCTGAACGGCGGCATCTTGCCCTTGGCCCAGCGCATCGTGGAAGCCCCCGTCCATTACGCCATCGTCTTTCCCGATCCCAAGGAGCTCGCTCCGCCCAATCTCCGCAACAGCCTCCAGACCGTCATCATCAAGGGGGAAATGACGGCCGACACCGGGAAGACCGAATTGATGCTGGTCAGCCCCTCCGCCGTGGCCGCCTATCAGGTCTTCACCATCACCAAGGACTTGCGCAAGCTCGCTTCCATCACCTTCCACGACAAGTTCAGCGGCTACGTCAAGGAAATGTCCTGGGGCAAGATGAACGACGTCTGGTGGGCCGTGGAATACAGCCAGCTGCTCGATTCCATGCAATTGCTCCAGGACCAAGTCCTGGTCGTCGCCAAAACCGAATACGATCGCACCAAAAACAACGCCATCCTGAAGACCGTCGAGCGGGCCGGCCGCGACATCGCCATGCAGAAATCCTTCCTGCTCGCCGGCGATCTGCCTTGGGAATTTGCCTACCGCGACAAGGACAATCCTTCGGGCGGTTATTGGAGCCAAGAACATCGGTGGGGCTCCGAATGGCCGCTGGGAGAGGAAGGCATCCAGACCCCCGGCTCCATCGCGGCCGCCGCCGAACGCGAACGCCTCCGAATCCAGGCCGAACAAGAAGCCGCCCGCGCCGCCGAGCTCAAACGCACCGGAGCAGAAAACGCCCAGCCCCCGGCCGCCACTCCCACCCCCGCACAAAGCATCTGAATTTCATGATTTTCCTCCGCCTGCCCTCCTCCAGTCGTTCCCCCACCCTTGTGCTTCTCGGGTTCCTGCTGTGCGCGGGCTCCGTCTCGGCCCGCGATTTCTCCGTCCGCACCCTGTCCGCACCGGAGGGCAACGCCCGGCAACCCACCATCAGCGAAACCGGCCTCGTCGCTTGGCAGGGCTATACCGCGCATATCGGCATTGCCCCCCTCTCGGTGCGGCCCGACGTCTTGAGCAGCGACATCGGCGCCACCGTCTCGGACATCTACGTCTGGAAGGATGGTGAAGAGATCCAAAACGTCACCGCCGGCGATGAGCGCATCACCGGTCGCAGCCAGCAACCCACCGCCGTTGGCGATTCCGTCGTCTTTCTCGCATGGTTCCGGGACGATGCGACGGGCGGCTATCCGTTCAAGCTCAACGTCCCCCAGAAAAACGACGAGATGAAACTGTTGGAATCCGACTATCCCGACCTTTTCGACCCGCCGCAAGACGCCCTGCTGACCGAACTCAATAGCGTCGACACCAACGCCCTGCCGGAGGTCGCTCAGGCGGCCGAAACCAATGCCCTCAACGACAACAAGCAGGTTCAAATGTGGCGCGGCTCCGGAAAAGCCGGCGACGTCGCCGTGTATCGCCCCGGCAAAGGCATCGAACGCATCACCCCCGGCACCCGGCATTTCTGTTCCCCCGTCATGTCCGAAGCCGGCATCGCCTTCCAATGCGCCCGCGGCTGGCCCTACGGCTATGAAATGCTCGCCTGGCGCCCGGAAGCCACCAATCTCGTCCAGATCTCCACGAACTATTTCTACGCGCTCAACCCCGATATCCACGGCAACGAGCTCGTCTTCCAGGCCTGGGACGGAAACGACTACGAAATCTACCTCTATCGCTTCGACACCGGCATCCTCGAACAACTCACCAACAACCAATTCGACGACATCGCCCCCGTGGTCTGGGACGGACGCGTGGCGTGGGTCGCCCACCCCACCGTTTCCGCCGAAATCTTCTACCTGACCGACGGCGTCATCCGGAAAATCAGCGAAGGCACCTCCGACAATGCCGCTCCGTCCATCTGGAACGACAAGGTGGTGTGGCAGGGCTACGACGACACCGATCTGGAGATCTACTACTTCAACGGCCGCCGCACCATCAAGCTCACCAGCAACACCTGGGACGACATGACGCCCAGCATCCGCGACAGCCTCATCGTCTGGATGAGCTACGTGGACAACTGGGACGCCGAAATCATGGCCTTCGACTTGAGCGACAACATCGCCGTGCAACTCACCAACAACGAATTCGAAGACGCCTTTCCCCAGACCGCTGCCGAGCGGATCGTCTGGCAAACCACCGGCGCCGAGGGCACGACCATCCAACTGGCCGAACCCGAGGCCCCCCGTCAAGCGCCCGTCGATTGATCGCGCCCGAAACCCGATCGGCGGGTTGACAACTTCAGGCCGTTCCCTTAGAGTCCTCGCGCGATTTGATTTTGGCGGGATAGCTCAGTTGGCAGAGCGGAGGACTCATAAGCCTTAGGTCGCCGGTTCAACCCCGGCTCCCGCCACCACTTTAAACCCCTTGTAAATGCTGCATATAATGCACTTTTACAGGGGTTATTTCATTATTTTGCCAAGCGCCCGAAAGTGCCACAAAATGGCCGTAAATGCCCGGGCAGGTGTCAAGTAAGTGTCAAGTAAACCAAAGTCGGACGGAATATCGGCCCGCATACGGTGCCAACAGCAGCGGTTTGGCTCTGCGCACAAACATCTGACGCCCAAAACCTCCTTTGTTCAGGGCTATATATGAGGAATAGGACTTTGGGCAGGTACAGCCCTACCCCCGCCTACGCTTGTGCGGTCGCCTCACCACGCCCCGCCTCATGATTTCATACCACGCGAGTCCGACGCTGCCCCCGCCACGCCGGCCATCCTGGATCCGTGCAAAGGCATCCCGCCACGCCTTTGCCCCTACGCGCGCTCCGGGAAACTATCCGGACCGATGACATGGTCCCCGCAGAAGTCTTCCAGTCCACGCAGCAGGATCTCGACCCAGGCCAGCCCCGGGCTCAATCCTGTCCGCTCGGGCTTAGTCTTTCTGGCTGCCACTCGCATCTTGCCCCGTTTCTCGGCCTTGGGAGCACGTCGGTTGGCCCGGATGCGCTCAAATGCTTCCTGCCAGGCCTTGAGCTCGTTCCGGCCAGCCTTCTCCAGGTAGGCCGTCCAGACCGCGTCCAGCACCCGCGAACGCACCATCGTCGCAATGCGCAGATAGAGAGGATTGGGCGACGGGTAGCGCCTGGGTAGCCGGTTGCGCATGGAGTGGTTGTGCCAGACCATGTAGAGCGCGGCCTCGAAGACCCGTTCATCTTCGTATTTGACCTTGGACCCCTGGGCCGGCTTGTGCTTCGACGGCAGATTGGCGATCTTGGGCCAGGCCTTCTCGATGCGCCTCTGTACGACGGTCCATTTCATGGCCGCACTCTACCATCTCGGCCCGGCCGGTGTCACGCCCGCACGGGCTACCTGGCCGTCAAATTGGCTGACAGGGGCCCTATTCGCCTTTTCGGCCGCCGCCTCTGCTGTATGATGCCGCCATGAAACTGCCTGCCGACTGGAAGTGGTATGCGGCTTTGGCCGTCTTCGTGCTCTTCACTGCCTTGGTCTTCTGGCTGCCACGGCCCCAAGCAGCGCCAGCGACCGCACAGAACCCACTTTCGCCTAACGTCACGGCCGCCACGCCCCCAGCCCGGCCGGAACCCACCGCGGCTGAGCGGGAGAACATGCTATATTACACGGTCCAGGATGACGACACGGTGTACAGCATCGCTCGCCTGTTCGTAATCGAGGAGGCGGACCTGCGGTGGGCCAACCACATCCCGGAGGGCGGCGAGTTTACATCTGGGGACACGATATGGGTGCCGGCTCCATGAAAGCCCGCCCTGCGTTCAAGGAGTGAGTTTAAGCCGAATGACCTTACGCCCACCGCTTTCCAGCGGCACCGAGATGCTGCCATCGGGGTTGACGGTATGGTTCGTGATCTGCCGCCAGTTCCATACCCCGCCAGGAAGCAACACGCAGTCGGCCCACTCGACGGCATAGCCGCTGTAGCCATTCGATTCTGCACTGAAGACGAAGTTGCTGCCCGTTGCCGACATGATGGCCAATCCCGGCGTTGCAAGATGGACAATGTGGACATAGGCCTCTCCTCCATACGCACCCACGACGACCGCGCTCCCCACATCGGCACCCGCCCGGATCGTGGCAAGGGCGTATATGTCGATCGTACCACCCGCACCACCAAAACCGCCGCCGATGCCGGCAGCGCCAGTGGCACCCGTTGCGGTCACGGTAGACGAATCCGCGATCAAGACGGTCCCGCCCGGACCGCTAAGCCCTCCGCCGATGCCAGCCCCGTAGTCGCCGCCCGTACCCGCGACTACCGCGTTGCCGCCGATGGTGACATTGCCACCGCTCCCGCCCGATCCGCCGCCGATGCCTGCGCTGTAGAGACCGCCCGTGGCCGCCACAGAAGCATTATCGCCTATGAGGATCGTCCCCCCGCTCCCGCGCTGGCCGCCCCCGAGCCCTGCCCCGCCGGCACTGCCGCCCCGGGCTTGGACAACGGCGCTACCACCGATGGTCACGAGGTTGGTCGCCCCTCCGTATCCGCTCCCGATGCCCGGCCCGTAGTCTCCGCCCGTGGCATCCACATGGGCCGTACCTTCAATGGCGACATAATTACATGCACCACCCGAGCCTCCACCTATGCCAGCAGCGTTGAGGCCGCCAGTGGCCTGGATCATGCCACCGTGGAGATCGATAGTTCCGCTGGCTTCGCCCTGCCCTCCGCCTATACCAGCCCCACCTGAACCGCCTTGGGCGATCAGAGTGGCCGTGCTGTTGCTCATGATCGACAGCGTAGAACCCGGTGTTAGATGTATGCCCGCATGGTCAGCGCAACTGGTAAACCGATTAGTTCCCGTGCCCAAGAGGGTCAGATTGACGGAAGAATTGCCGTTGATATGGAAGGCGCAGCCGTTGGATAGGACGACTGAGACGTTGATGAGCGTGATGTTGGCCTGGATGCCCGTCGCTACGGATATGGTGTTCGATATGGTTGAACCGGTGATGATGTAGTTGCCATTGTTGGTAATTGAAACCGATCCCACTCCAACGTCATAGATTGGCGGGCTGATGGCCGAATACTGGGCGGTTGCCTCGAAGTTGGTGACAATGGCGCCCGGATCTGCCGGGGACCAGCCCGTGAAGGAGTAGCCGGCGTATGGGACGATGGTGACAGATGGCAATGCTGCACCATGGTCGACCGACGTTACATAGGACTGGTTGGAGTTTGCCTCCACAATCCTGCCGTATACCCCTGGATGCAGAGTGACGGGATAGGCATAGATCGTCCAATGGGCAAAAAGAGTGCGATTGTAGGCACTGTTCATCGTGGTATTGGATGTAACCAGAGAGCCTGAAACGGGGTCCGTCCACCAACCGGCAAAGTGGTAATATTCGCGCGCTGTGGACGGCAATTCCCCGTATGCTGTGGCATAGGTCACAACTTTCGATGCCGGATTGGGGGCTGTACCTCCCCGGGCGTCAAAGGTCACCGTGTAGTCATTGGTTGTCCAGTTCCAGACGATTGACGACACAAGGTCCGTTAGGACAATAGGCCCGGTATTGGTCGTCAAACCAGTAGCAGGCACCGACCCCGTGCCTGTCCAGCCGGTCATGGTGTACCCGGCGACATTCCGCACGGTGGCGGTCACGGTGGCGCTCCAGCTATAGCTCGAATTGGTTCCTGCGGGAGGCGATGGCGAGCCCCGAGGCGAAGCAACAGCCAAGGAATAACTGCGGGTATCCACATGACCCGTACAGGTGCCGACCAGCTGGGTGGTCGTGCGATGGAATACGGCAAATCCCAGATCCGCCACATTGCCGTTCCAGTAGGTGCCGGCGTTCCAGACGATGGTCTTGGCAAGGCCGGGATAAATCAATACGCCATGGGCGCCCGTAATGCCGTTGGTGGGTACCGGGACGCCGGAGTTTTCGATCGCCAGCGAGATGGTCACGTAGTTGGTCATGTCGCTGAGCAGGTCATAGACGATGTCCACGATCTTGGTCCCCGGCCGCTGGACCGCCGTGACATTGGTTATTGAGAAGGCCGTGTCCCAGTTCCAGGTGATCGAAGAGTCCACATTGGTCAGCACGACCAAACCAGTGTTGGTGGTGGCACCAGAGTCTGGGATGGACCCGGTGCCGGTCCAGCCGGTGTTGCTCCAGCAGACGCCGGAGACAAGTGTTGTTCGCGCAACCGAGCAAGTCACCGATGCTCTCCAGGCATAGATATTGGTGCCCACCGCAGGGACTGGAGTCCCGCGCGCTGATACAACCGATAGTTTGTAGTCCCGCGAGTCCAGCAAGCGGCTTGCCGTTGTGGTTTGTGACGCCGGTATTGCAATTCGGAATCCGATTTTACTGGTTGGCTGGCTTGGAGAGTAGGAATAGCGGTATGCGGAACGGCATGATTTTGCAATGCTGATATAGCTTCCGCCCCGGACCATGCGATTGCTCCCAGCATCTGTGCCCGAAGGATCGGTTGCTTCATCACAGTGATCTGCATACCAATCTAAACACAGCTCCCACACATTCCCATGCAAGTCATATAGCCCCCAGGCATTGGGCATGTAGCTCCCAACCTTGTCCGTCCCACCATTGGTATCTACATCACTTGTATTGCTAGACCCCCCGTTATAGGAGTAACGACCTACTTCCGCCACACGTAAATCATTACTCGTACTAGTCAGATCGTATCCTGAATTTAAGGCATTCGTTGTACCAGCCCGACAAGCGTACTCCCACTGTGCTTCTGTCGGCAGATCGCATCGCAACCCCGTCTTTTGCCGCAGCATACCTACAAATGAGTTTGCATCCACATTGCCGCTAACCGGCCAATTTGTACCTACGGTCGCGCCTCGAATATCATTGTAGCTTACCTGTTCTACTGGGCGAAATTCGCGATAGGCGGCATTGGTGAAGAAACTGGGCCAATCATCCATTACCCGTTCCCAGTGCTTTTGCGTAACTTCATATACACCAATGTAATAGTCTTTGGTCAGCGTAACCGTATGCTGCATTTCGTTAGTAAGGCGGCCCAGTTCGTTAGTGGGCGACCCCATGGTATATGTCCCTGCCGGGATCCGTCTCAACACGAGGTTTGTGGTCTTGAAGCTATCGCTCCAACCGCCCACCGGGATGGAGCTGGGATATGAGACTGGATAATTGGTTGCTGCGGAACCCTGCGATAGGTCCACAACAAGGTAGTCTGGCGGCGTGGCAGATAAGGTGAATGACAGTTCCGCCAAGTTCCCGTTCCAATCCGTGCCCATGTTCCAGGCAATGCTCTTTCCCATGCCGGGCACGACATTCCCCACATGGCCGGACAAGTTGGTTGCCGCGATCGCTGCCTCCCCATTGCTGACAGCCAGAGAGATATACACGTTTGTGGCAGCACTGCTAATATCGTACTGGATGTCCACAATCTTGGTCCCTGGCCGCTGGGCAATATTGGTAATCAAAAACCACGGCTCCCAGTTCCATGTGATTGACGAGACGGGGTTCGTCAGTACCAAGCTCCCCGTCGTATTGGTCGCGCCCGTGGCCGGAATCGACCCCGTTCCCGTCCAACCCGTATTGCGCCACTTAATGCCGTCAACATATGACGTCTGCACATCCATACAGGCCACGGTGGAGCACCATGGATAAAGATTTTCTCCGTTTGATGGAGTTGGACATCCACGACTGGATGTTACTACTAGTTTGTAGTCGCGAGAGTCCACTTGGCAACTACCCAAAGCAACAAACTGCGTTTGGCTTGAATGGCGCACGGTGAAATCCAGCGTTGCGGCATTGCCGTTCCAGTTGGACCCAGCATCCCAGACAAGCGCCTTCCCCGCCCCCGGTGGGACTGAGCTGCCAAAATCACCGGTCAACCCATTTGTCGGTATGGCAACCCCATTGCTGGCCACCACCAGGGCGATGGGAACCGTATCGCCGAGTTCGCTGATTATGTCATAGGTGATATCCACCAACTTGGTGCCCGGACGCTGCACGGCGGCAACGTTCGTGATCGCAAACGGCGTGACCCAATTCCATGTGATCGTGGATGAAGTATTGCTCAGCGTTACCGCGCCCGTCGTGTTCGTCGTGCCGCTCGCTGGGATCGACCCTGTTCCCGTCCAACCCGTGTTGCGCCACCTGACTCCGGAAACCGTCGTTGTCGGAGCAACGGTGCAGAGTATCGTTGTCCGCCATGCATAGAGATTGGTTCCAGCCGGGGGCGCCGGAGAACCGCGAGGCGACACCACGGTAAGCTTGTAATCCCGCGAATCGACGGCCCCGCTTGCAGAAGAGAATAATTGCGTTTGGCTCGTGTGCCGGACGGAAAATGCCAGCGTCGCCACGTTCCCGTTCCAGTTGGGCCCCGCGTTCCATGTGATTGTTTTACCGGCCCCCGGAGAAACGTTCGCTCCAACATCGCCCGTGAGCCCATTCGTGGCTAGGACCACGCCGTTGCTCGTCACGACAAGCGAGATCGGCGCGGTGCTGGACACGTCACTGACGATGTCGTATGTAATAACCACGGTCTTGGCCCCGATCTGCTGGGCGGCCACCACGTTGGTGATCCTGAACGAGGTCTGCCAGTTCCAGGTAATCGACGACACCAGCCCGGTCAGCGCGACATTGCTTGTCGTGTTTGTAGACCCCGTAGAGGGCACGGAGCCCGTCCCCGTCCATCCCGTACACCGCCAGTTGACTCCGGCCACCAACGATGTCCGGGCCACCGAACAAGTTACGGACGAGCCCCACGCATAGAGATTTGTTCCGACCGCAGGGGAAGGAGTGCCCTGTGCCGAAGCCACGGCCAGTTTATAGTCTCGCGTGTCAATAGTCCTGCTCGTGGATGATACAAACTGGGTCTCGACCAAGTGCTTTACTAAAAAGACAAGACTGCCCACGTTCCCGTTCCAGTTGGCCCCGGCGTTCCATGTCATGACCCTGCCGGTACCCGGCAATACGCTCGTGCCAACCGCCCCGGTAGTAGCATTCGTGGGAATAGGCACCCCGTTGCTCGTCACGGTCAAGGCGATTGGAACGCTGTTGGTGACATCACTGACGATGTCGTAGGTAATATCGACCAGTTTCGTCCCCGCGCGCTGCGTCGCCTCGACGTTGGTGATCCCGCCAAAAGATGTCTCCCAGTTCCAAGTGATCGAGGAGTCCACATTGGTCAGTACGACCAAGCCCGTATTGGTAGTTACGCCAGAGGCCGGAATCGAGCCCGTTCCGGTCCAACCCGTGTTGCTCCAGTTGACACCGGATACAAGCGATGTTTGTGCAACCGAGCAAGTCACCGATGCCCTCCAGGCATAGAGATTGGTGCCCACCCCAGGGGTTGGAGTAGCGCGCGGCGTAATCACCATGAGCCGATAGTCCCGGGTATCAATCACAGCGGTAGCCGTGCCAAATATATCCGTTGTGGCTGCATAGGATAACGGCAGATTAACTCTCACCCCCAAAATTGCAGTCCTAGCTGTCGGGCCACCGGTCTCTCGATTGGCGGAACGACACTTATTTGCATTGCGGACATAAGCCCCGCCCCGAATCACTCGAACTGACGCTTGGACTGGGCCGTCCGGATCAGTTTCCGCCGAAAGGGAAGATGTATACCAATCCAGACACCACTCAAATACGTTCCCGTGCATGTCGTACACGCCGCAGGCGTTCGGCATATAGCTCCCCGCCTTTGCTGTACCTCCGTTTGTACCGACGTTGCTCGTGTTGTTGGACCCCCCGTTGAAATAATACCGTCCGACCTCTGCCATGCGCACATCGTTGCTGACACTGGTCAAGTCAAAGCCGGAGTTTAGGGCATTGGTCGTCCCCGCCCGGCAGGCATATTCCCATTGAGCCTCCGTCGGCAGGTCGAAGGACTGCCCTGTCTTCGCCCGCATCAGCCCCATAAACGAGTTGGTATCCACATTGCCGTTCGCCGGCCAGTTGGTCCCCTCCACTGCACCCCGAATATCACCGTAGCTGATCGTTTCTACCGGACGGGTATCCCGGTAGGTGGCATTGGTGAAGTAGCTTGGTCTAGTACCCATCACCAGTTCCCACTGCTTTTGCGTCACTTCGAACAGCCCGATATAGCAGTCTTTGGTCAAAGTTACTTCATGCTGCAGCTCGTCGGAGTCGCGTCCAAGCTCGTTGGTCGGCGAGCCCATGGTGAAGGTGCCCGCCGGAATCCGCCGCAAGACCAGGTTCGTGGTCTTGAAGCCGTCGCTCCACCCGCCCCCCGGAACAGAGTTCAGATATGTGACCGGATAACTTGCGGCGGCGGAACCCGTGCCAACATCCACCACCATATAGTCTGGGGGATGGGCCGAAACCGTAAATGTCAGATTCTCGGTATTCCCGCCCCAATCGCTCCCTGCATCCCAGACAATCGTCTTTCCCGCCCCCGGCAAGACATGCGCCCCAAAATCTCCCGCTGCGTTTGCAACCTGAACCGGCACATCGGCATTGTCGATGGAAAGCGCGATCGGCACGCCATTCGTTACTTCGCTGACGATATCGTATGTGATGTCCACCAGCTTTGTTCCGGGGCGTTGAGCCACCAAAAGATTGGTGATTATAAACGATGTTTCCCAATTCCATGTGATCGAGGACTCGAGGTTGGTCAACACAACAAGCCCCGTCGTATTCGTCGAGCCAGCGGCCGGGATCGACCCGGTCCCCACCCATCCGGTGCAGCGCCAGCTAATACCGGCTACCACGGTCGTTTGGGAAACTGAACATGTAGTCGATGCGCCGCGAGGATAATAACTTGCCCCTGCAACTGGAGATGGAGAACCCCTGGTGGAGTTGACTGTCAGCCGATAGTTTCGAGAGTCCACCCAGACGCTAGCGGCTGCCTGGCAAGCTTGCGGCGCGGAATCTATCGCCAGCAATGACACTCGAAACCCGAGGCCGTTTGCTTTATAGGAGGGGTATCGATTCCCCCGCCGAAACCCAGAACGGCAGTCTCCCGCATTGCTTGCCCATCCGCCGCCTCGCTTGACGCGATCCACCCCGTTGACAGCTCCAAACGGATCCGTTGTCGCAAGATTGTTTGTTTCATACCAATCTATACAGAATTCCCAAATGTTCCCATGCATATCGTACAAGCCCCACGCATTAGGCAAATAGCTTCCAACGAGGGCCGACCCTTCATTTGTATTGCTGTTCTCGGTATAACTTGCCCCTCCGTTGAAATAATACCGTCCGACCTCTGCCATGCGCGCATCATTGCTCGTACTGGTCAAGTCGTATCCTGAATTCAAGGCATTGGTCGTCCCCGCTCGGCATGCGTATTCCCACTGCGCTTCCGTCGGCAGGTCGAAGAGCAAGCCGGTTTTATTCCGCAATGCGCCCATGAACGAATTCGAGTCTACGTTATTGTTTGCAGGCCAGTTGGTTCCCTCTGCCGCACCCCGAATGTCATCGTAGCTGACCGTTTCAACCGGCCGGGTGTCACGGTAAGCTGCATTGGTGAAATAGCTCGGCCAAGTTCCCATGACCCTTTCCCACTGCTTTTGCGTCACTTCATACATACCAACGTAGTAATCCATGGTCAGGGTGACCGTTCGCTGTGTTTCGTTTGTCGGATTACGCCCAAGCTCGTTGGTGGGCGACCCCATGACGAACACTCCGGCGGGAATGCGTTGAAATATCATGTTGGTGGTCTTGAAGCCGTCGCTCCACCCACCTTCTGGCACAACTTCTGTGTGCGATATTTGATAATTAGTAGCCATAACACCCTCGGACAGATCCACCACCATGTAATCTGGAAGCTGGGCTTTTAGCTTGAACGTTAAATCCGCCGCATTTTCGCTCCAGTCTTGGCTCATGTCCCAGACAATAGCCTTGCCTGAACCGGGCCCGGTGATTCCAACATCACCCGTTAAGCTGACCGCTTCAACGGAATTGCCGGCATTGCTTACCGACAAGGTCACAAAGACATTGGTCGTGGGGCTACTGAGATCGTATGAGATATCCACCAGTTTGGTGCCGGTGCGTTGGGCTACCACCAGGTTCGAGATTGTAACCTGCGCCCATGCCCCCGAAGCAAGCCAGAGCAATGCAACTCCCACCAGTACGCCCGTCAGCCTGCTCTGTTTCATACGATGCTCCAACCCACCTGCTACATGGTCACAATGTCAACATATCCAGACAATAAAAGAGGCGCGGCAACTGCCACGCTCGCTTCGAGGGACTGGCACCCCTTTGGAGGAACATAAACAGAAGCCGCGCCTTATCGGCGCGTTTCCGCCAGTTCGTTCCTCCTATTCCAACTGCCAGTTTTCCAAGAGAGCGAATCTTGCGTTAACGCAAAATCTCTATTCCGGTCAGTGTCTAGCCTATAGCCATCTCCTCACTTCTCCTGCGGACACCCCTATCGGGCCACCTATCAGGATAACCAGCAGTATAAGACTCCCCAAGACCCTGCGATTCAAGCCAAATCACCCCATTCTGGGCGCTAGGACGCGATATAGGCCGTTTGGGCACCTCTGAACACCACCACCGGCGCTCCAGGAGACCATCATAGCCTCCAGGCGGTCGATAGCGCCACTGCCTGCCGCCCCTTTAACTCTCGTCGGCCATGACATGGAACGCGTTCCATGCTATGGCCAAGGCAACCCCATGCGCCCAGCACCAGATATACGCCTCAAAACAGGCAGGCGAACTGCCCCTCGGCCGTCTCCCCCATCTCCAGCGCGTCCCCGAGGGCCACGCCGCCCGTCTTCGGGCGCACGATGGGGCTGATCCACATGCGCTGCGCACCATCCCGGCACTCGTAGCGGACGACCAGGGCTTTGGCCGGGCGGTCCTTAAGCCGGGCTGTGGCGGCCACGGCCTGAGGGATGCCGGGAACAGCTGTTTCGGGTCAATGTGGCGATGTCGTTGTATTTCCGACCGCAATACTGGCATACGTATTCATCCTTCAGGCCACCTTCGTAGGGCTGATGCCGCCCGCGTCCATCCGGATGATGGCTGCATGTATTCCGCGTCAGGCTCGCCAAGTCGTGATACTGGTTGCCGCAGTTCTTGCAGAAGTAGGCATCGCTTTCTTGTCCGCCAAACAATTCGTGCTTTCCGCGCCCCTCTGGATGCCGGGAACAACTGTTCGCCAGAAGCGACCGTGCGTCTGAATATCCCGCCCCGCAATTCCTGCAATACACTTTGCTCATGATCATCCTCCAATGGAACCTATTGTAGGTAATCCAATCCACTTCGTCGAATATGGATTCCTGCCCTTGGCCTGGCTTTCGCGCTTCAGTGCCGTCCGTCATTCCTTCGTTAATCGTCGCAATAACAGTCGCGGCAGGACCGGGCACGCGGCGTTCTGGCGCAACCCTGCGCCTTCACCGCCGAGTTTTTACGGAAGGGATCCCGATTTCACCCCTAGTTTCCTTTGGCCCGAATTCCGGAATAAAATCCGGCTTGCCCTGTTTTGCCCAGAATTGGACGATTTTGGCGGTTTCCGCCGGCAATATGCGTGCGCCTTGAGCGCGAATTAAGCGTCCCGCCCTTAGCCTGATCAACATATCGTGGTTAAGTTCCAACTTCTCCGCACCGTATTGACCTACTACCAATCGGCTGAAGTCCGCGTTCAATAAGTTGAATGACACGCGGCCATGAATGCTAGATTGCAGGCTTTTTGTAAGGCTTTCATCGGGATGGGTCGTCATGCCGACCAAGTGAATGCCAGTCTTGTATGCACGCGTCGCCACGGCCTTGCAAAACCTGGAAAAAACAGCCGAATTCAACTCAACGAACCACAGCTCGGCGATAACGATGACTATATGGGGAATTGTCTCGGAAACTGACTGTACCCCCTTTCTTGAGGCCGATTTCTTGGCCCGCTCATTATAAGCATCAATATCGCGGACTCCAGCTTGACGAAGCAATTCGACTCGGCGATCGAACTCGCCAATAATCCAGAGCAGCGCCCGGTCTATGCTTTTATTGGTCTTCAGCATCGGCGACAGCAGATGAGGCAGCTTCCCATATCGATAGAGATCTTTCATCGTCGTGTCCATCAGGAGCAAGCGCATCTCGTCAGGCGTTCGGACAGAAAGCCACCCGGCTAATATGGAATGGATGCAGTCGTACTTATAGATATGAAAGCCGGCTATCATAAAATGGCGGAACTGGACCAGATCCGGGATCACCCAGTGACCGTTCAGCTCTTGGCCCAACGCCAACGGCAACTTTGCCGTGGACGAGGACCATTCCTTGCTCTTCAGCAGATTGGACAACGGCCCGTTCGATTTCGCCACCAATTCCGAAGACGGCAACGCCCACTTCGTCCGACTTTTCCGGCTTTTGTTCCCAGTCGTATTTTTCATATTTCCGCCCTTTTCAAGTCCCTTTTAAACTAGGCCGCTTAAAATCCAATCTTTTTCGTTGTATGCCGGTTATGCCCCTTGGCCTGGCTTTCGCGCTCCAGCGCAGCCAATCGATCTTCGTTCGCAATGACCTTTCCCAGATAGTACAGCCCTTGCCGGACCGTCCTGAAATCGCCTGGTGCCAGATCCGGTATTCCCATCAGCCGCTTCGATTCCGCAGGCGAGAGCGTGCTCCGAAACATCCGCTCAAAAAACAGTCGTTTCCCGGTTTCGTCCAGATACCGGAATTCCAGCTTGAACGTGAACCGACGCGCCACCGCCGGATCCAGGGTATCCGTGAAGTTCGTCGCCCCGATCATCACCCCGTTGAAGTTCTCCATCCGATGCAACAGCTCGTTCACCTGCGTCATTTCCCAGCTATGTTGCGCCATGCCGCGATCCTGCAAAAGGCCGTCAATCTCATCGAAAAACAAGATCGATGTCTCCGCTTCGGCCTCATCGAATGCCCGCTTGATATTTTGCTCGGTCCCTCCAACCCACATGCTGAGTATGTCGCTGCCCATCCGGACGACGACTTTGGTTTTCAGCGCCGCCCCCAGATATTTCACGAATTCCGTCTTGCCCGTGCCTGGCGGCCCCGAGAGCAGCAGGTTCATCCGCGGCCGGTCGATGCCCTGCGTCGCCGTGTCGGCGCTTTCGACCCGAAACCGCCGGATGGCTTCGACCATCCGTTCCAACGGAACATCGCCACGGATATTCAGCCCTTCCAGCGAGTAATCTGTCTCCGGCAGCAATTTGCTGCGGTCCGTCGGAATATCGAGAAGCTCGCAATGCTGCTTCATCAGCCTGTCCGCCAGCGCTTCGCACTCGGCCGCCTTGGGCTTCAGATCCGCTATATTTTTAAGTACCATCGTTATCCCACCTGCGCTGACATCGTACCGCTCGGCCAGCTTTTCTTGCATTGCCCGCGGAAACAACCGACCGAGTTTATATTTACCCACGCTATTCTTCCAAATGGCCCGCCGCTGCGCTGCCGTCAATTTATCAAACCGAATGGAATAATCGAACCGTCTCCGGCTGGAGGGATCCAACATCCTTGCGGGTGTGTTGGAGATCCAAATGCAAGGCGTCTTCACCTCGTCCAGCAGGCTGTTCAGCAACCCCTTGTCGCCGGCTGTGATTGTCTCGCCCCCAAGCATGGCGAACATCCCGCCGCCCCCACAACTTCCCCTCAGCATCTCGTCCGCTTCGTCTACGATTAGGAGGCTTGCCGCCCGCTCAACCCGCTCGTCGCAGAGTCGGAGCGCCCCAAACCGAAAATCCGGCGTGCTGCATGTCCGGGCCGTGTTGTCGTTTTTCACATCCTGCGCGATTCCATAGCAATTTATCCCTAATTCGGCCGCCAGCGATTGAGCAAAGCAGGTTTTACCGCTCCCCGGAGCCCCATATAGCAGGATATGAACCCCTCTTTTCGGACTCCGGTGCCGGATCAGGTCTTTCAGCATCGCACCGTGTTTTTCTGCCAGTTCTCCGAAATAGTTCCACGGCAATACATCGCCCTTCAACTGAGCATAGAATTTGTGTTCCAGCGCCTCGTCGCTCAATCCATACAGATATCTGTCGAGATTGTCATTGTATTCCAGATTGCTGTCGAGAAGTTGGTACCTCTTCAACTTTTGGTCGGTGGCGAACACTCGGCTGATATGGCTCGATGGCTTGCCCATCCATCTCGCAATTTCCTGAATTTTATATACGCCCCCTCCTTTTTCATCCCGTGGCGTATCAATCAAATGGTTGTGAAGGCAATGGCAAATAAGCAAAACATCGGCTTCGATTTCAGACAACTGGAACAAACCGCAGAGTTCACGAAATCGTTCGGAAAAGATGTCCTGCCCCATGGATTCCTCCTGCAGGCGCTTTCGGATCGTCGATTCAAGATCCATCATGATTTTCCGGATGTGGGGTTTCGTTTGGGGATCGTTCCATAAGTGCTGCAGGACGCACTGGACTGAATATTTCCGGATTGCTTCGGCCCATGTTTTTAGGTTCCGGATCTTGTTCAGATCCTTTATTGATATCGATCGTCGGATGATTCCCTCCATATTTTCGCCGACCATCAATTTTTCGGCGAAACAGAAGCGATCGCTGTTCCACTCCTCCTCTTTCAACTGCCCGAAATAGTTGTAGCTGAAATCGAGAATTTTTCCCTTCAAGAAGGCCAAGCATTCGGTCTGACCGTCTGTTTTCATGTTCATTCCTCTATGTCATCGACCTTCATACTGCCGGATTCGTTCCATCCCGGCTTCCATCTTCGCCCGGGCCGATGCATTCGAAGAGTGGACTGTCATCTTTGGCGGCACAAAGCCCTCCGTCGCCACGGCCTCCTCGATCCAAAGCACGACGTCGTAGCCCGTACCGCGCCTCTCGTTCCCCAGATCGTGATCCAAGCTCAGATCCGTCACCTGTCCCGTTTTCAGCAGCTTGATCGCCGATCCGGGCCGACGCACCCGCACCCACCCCTCCGGGGCAGTTCTCTCATCATCCAAAAACAGCTTCATTTCTGCTAATGCCTATTTGCCGATCTTTTCCTATTCGACTTAAATGGCCATTGTCCGTCCTCGCGTGCTTTCTTCCACGCCGTCTCAATTTTCCTTTGTGCCAAATGATGTAGTCCCAATGTGCCCGCTGCGAATTTAGGCAAAAGGATTTTCACCTGACGGTCCGTCAACTCCTTGATGCCGTAGAGCGATACATATTCTTTTCGCCGGCTGATCACCTTCGCAACCGGATCGGTCAACCGGGTAATCCCCAAGTTAAGCCTGACAGGACTTTTGAACAGCTCCTCCGCCACTTTTGGCGTCAGGGCTTCCATGTCGGACAAATCTATCACCCCTTTTACTCTGGCTAGAGCCGCGGCCGCCTTCACCGATAGACTCTTTACGCTGGCAAGACCAATATCCCCCCGGTGCGCGGCCAATTGGCAGGCCGTTTCCCTTGAAATCCGCTCTAATCCATTCAGGTCCATGTAGCCACGATGACGGGCCAATCCCCGAGCCGCATCGGTGGTTAGTGACTGGAGAAATGGAAGATACAACGCACCCCGGCGCCGGCCAAGGATTGCCGCCACTTTGCCCGACAACCAACTGACCCCCAGCCCCACCCCCCCCTTGAACGCATGCAGAATTTTCGCTTGTTCCACAGAAATGGATTTCATTCCAAGCGATAGGCTCTTGATTTTTAATGTCGCCAGTACAATCAGGCCTTTGTTTGAAATCTTTTCCAAACCATCAAGGGTCAGATCGGTTCCCTTGAATTTTGCCAATTCCGCCGCCACATCATCCGCGACATGGGTCACTCCATCCAGCATCAGACACCCCTCATATCGTGCCAGCGCTCTTGCCGTTTCTGCGGTTAGCCGACTCAATCCATTCAGCAACAGCTCTCCATTCCCTCGTGCAAGATATGCTGCGGCCTGGGGTGAAATCTTTTCCAACCCATTCAAGTGCAGATATCCCCGCCCCCCTCCCAAGACTTTCGCCACGGGATCAGACAAGCGGGTCAATCCATCTAAGACCAGAAAATTCGCGCCATTACTTTTCCGCAACCGCCTGGCCCCGGCGACACTCAAGGTTTTCCACTTTTCTGTTTCCATCGCCTGCATGCTCCTGTTTTCATCCAAACTGATTCTGCAAGTCCCATGCCAACTCTAGCCACAAGTGTCCAAACCCCGATTTATACTTTGTGTTCTTCGTTTTCCCGTAGCCGGCCAGATGGGAGTGGCCATTACGACACCTTTCCGAAATCTTCCGCCCGCTCACTTTATGACTGCCCCGCTCTGAATTTGCCCCCTGTAAATCGAGCCGCACTTCGGATTATGGTTTCACCTGCGCCTTGTCCAACCCGACCGCGGTGGCTTTTGCCCGGGCCGCCTTGGCGACGTCCGTCGATACGATCACTTTCCCCAGGGGGGCGAACGACACCTGGGCCAGCTTGAAGTGCGCGAAACCAAACGGAATGCCGATGATGGTCAAGAAGCAGATGACTCCGCCAACGGCATGGAAAATTGCCAGCCACAGCCCCGCCAGAATGCACCAGAGAAAATTGACAAGGCCGGTTCCCGCAATGCGCTCTTTCCCGAGCAGCCGTCCATCGATCAATTCGCGCCCGAACGGAAAAGCTGAAAACACGGAGATGCGGAACGCCGCCTTCGCAAAGGGAATCCCGATCACCGTGACGGCGAACACCGCAGCCGTCAAAAGCCACATCAGCCACGCGACGATTCCGCCACCGAACAAAAACCAAAGCAGATTTCCAACGAATGCCATGACGATCCAACCTTTCTATTCCATGCGTTTCGATTTATGCCGACCGGGTACGACGCTTCCCGTTCGCTCGGCAACCGACCGGGCTGCCCGTACGGCCAAGAGGCGCTCCTTTCCCGGCGCCGCAAAACCCGTCCACCCTGTTCTTGAGCAATCCCCGTGCCAACTTTTTGGCCCCACGCATTTCCGGCGGTATCGGCAATAAAACAAGATGCGGCCAATGCCGCCCTCTCGTTCCCCCGCCCGACACCCCGATCAATATTTACCCAACCCGGTCATATTATGACCGCTCAGATTCATCGCGATTCTTCCGTTTGACTCAGGTACTTCCGCACGGTGTTCCGCGCCGCGCCCAAGACTTCGGCCGTCTTTGTCAGATTCTTCCCGCACTTCTCGTATGTCTTGCGGACATGCCACCGAGTCATTTCTTCCAGATTGTCGGGATAGGTCACCTCAGACTTGGGCGCCAGACTGGCCGTCAGTTGCCGGTGCTCGGCCAGCAAGCGGGCAAAATCGGTCTCGTCCATCACGCTGGCGCGCTCCAGCAGGTTGAACAGCTCCCGCACGTTGCCGGGATAGTCGTAGGCCATCAAGGCTTCGATCTGCTTCGGCTCCAGGCGGCGGCCATGCTGCTTCAGCCAGTAGCCGTTGGCGATCTGGGCGACGTCTTCCTTGTGCTCCCGCAGCGGCGGGATCCGGATCTGGATCACGTTCAGGCGGTGGAACAGGTCCTCCCGGAACCCGCCCTCCTTGACCATGCCGGCCAAATCGCGATGGGTGGCCGCGATCAGGCGCACGTCGACTTCCACCTCTTCCTTGCCGCCCAACCGCGCAAAGCGGCCGCCTTCGAGCACCCGCAGCAGAATCCCCTGGGCAGCCAACGGCAATTCGCCGATTTCATCGAGAAACAGCGTTCCTCCGTGAGCCTGCTCGAACACCCCGTGCCGCCGCTCCGTGGCCCCCGTAAATGCCCCTTTCTCATACCCAAGGAAACGGCTTTCCAGCAAGTCCGGCGTGACGACCGCGCAGTTGAACGCGATGAACGGCTGGTCCTTGCGGGGCGACTTGTTGTGGATCTGCAGCGCAACGGTTTCCTTGCCGGTCCCCGTCTCCCCATGAATCAGCACCCGGGCATGCTCCCGCGGAGCAACCCGGTTGATGCGCCCAAGCAGTTCCTGGATGGCCTCGCTTTTACCGACCAACTCCCGGCTCCCATACCTAAGATAATGCGCCACCATCTTCCGCTCAGCAGGGGTCCATTGGCTTTCGTCGTCGCCGTTGGCAATATGCCGAATGGCGGCGGCATAGGCGGCCTCATCCTGGTAGTTGCGATACATGTACATGGCCGCTTCCAGCAACCTTTGGATTTGCTGCGCTTTGGCGGTCGGTTTCTTCTCTTGCAGGATCGGTGCCAAGTCGTCGCATGGAATGCCGAAAACACGGCTAACCGCATCCGTGATGCCGTCGGCATCCTCATCCACGCGGCAATCCAGCTTCCTGCAAATGGTCTCGCCAACAACCTTGGGCAACGGCAACGAGCTGATCCATGTCACCTTGACCTTGTCTGCCGCCAAACGAACCAAGGCCTTTTCCAGCAAACCGGGGTTGTCCCCCAACCCTACCCCCAGAATCAGAATCTCCCGGTAGCCGTTGACTTCTCCCAGAAACTCGGGGAGTCGGCGTGTGCTCATCCCGAGGATATCGGCCTCTTTGTGATGCCGCAGGGCCAACGCCGCAGCGCAGGCATAGTCTTTCCAGCCCCAACCGGTGATAATCAGCGTCTTTGACATGCCTGTCATATTATGACCTTTCAGTGTTCAGAATATGAACTACCGAATTTTCCCAGGTCATTCAATCAAAAAGGCCTCCACCGGCATTTGCTCTCTGTGTGTCCTCACATCCACGTGCTGACATCCCCCTCCGCCCATCAGTTGGCACGATTCCTGCAAGTCCAGCTTGTGAATGCAGCCAAGATCGCAACATGAACAAATATACCTTTAAAACCTTCGTGGTTGGCTCCTCCAACCGCCTCGCATACGAAGCCGCGAAGAAAGTGGCTCGGAACCCTGGCAAGGCATTCAATCCATTGCTTATTTACGGAGCAACCGGTTTGGGCGCAACTCACTTGATGCGGGCAATCGGCCATGCTGTGACCAAGCGCAACCGCGATGCGAAAATTGCCTTCGTCACTGGCGAAGCATTCACCGCAGACTTTGTAGAAGCTTTGCAGCGCCGCCGCTTGCCTGGCTTTCGCAAGCATTACCGCGATCGGGATGTCTTGCTGCTCGATGACATCCAATATTTTGCCGGAAAGGAGCAAACCCAGGCGGAACTCATCATGATATTCAACGACCTGCTTGCGGCGCACAAGCAAATCGTGCTGACAAGCGATCGCCCCATGGTGAGAAGCACCCATTTTTCTCCGCGCTTGGCTTCTTTGTGCGCTTCTGGGCTCATCACTCCCCTTTGCGCACCCGACCAAGAAACCCGAATCGCCATACTCCGGGAAAAACGAAAGATGCTCAAGGTTAAGGTTCCGGATGAAGTGTTGAAGCGCATAGCAAGGCATATGCACTCAAATATCCGGCGCATGGAAGGCGCTTTGATCCGCGCCGCAGCCTACAGCTCTCTTACTGGCCGTCAACTCACCCTAGCGAACGTAGCTCACATTCTGCGCGATTATGGCGCCGACTGAGCACCAACACCGATCTGCCCCGATCAATACATCCAATCCTCGTGCCGGTTCGGCAAGCGGTTCAATTCCGCCTTGTAGAACCGCCATTTCGGCATTGCGTTATCCTTCTCTTGCTAGCCTATTCTTTCGCTGCGCCATTTTGCTGTAGGTATTCGATAATTTCCAAGGAATCGGAGTCGGCGGCACACATCAATGCCGTCCAGCCATCCTTGGTCTTTTCATTCACGTCGGCACCTTGTTCAACCAGCTGCTGCACGACATCCAGCCGACCTTGGGCGGCAGCGCGCATCAACGGGGTCCAACGAGCTTCAAAGGTCTCTTCATCCCCCGCTTGTTCCATGATGGTCTTAATCTCATCCTCTTCTGCCGCTTTCATAGCTTTCACAAGATATTCCTCAATATCCTTATGCCCGGATCGCTGCGCATATTTCGCCGCCGTCATTTCATCTATATCCGCGGCTCTCACAGCTGCGCCCTTGGTTGCCAGCCACTTGACAAAATCGAGTTGGCCCGACTGGGCCGCATACATTAGCGGAAATTTTCCATCCACATCAGGGACATTCACGTCCGCACCATTCTCCACCAGCCACTCTACAAGCCTCCTATGCTCCCCCTTGGCGGCATATAGAAGCGGAGTCTCCCCATATCTACCCTGAGCATTCAAGTCTGCGCCATTGTTCACCAGCAACTCGGCGACGTCCACATGCCCGTTGGCAGCTGCCCTCAAGAGAGGCGTATCGCCATTTTCGTTTCTTTGGGATACGTCAGCACCATTGTCCATAAGCCATCGGACAACATCTAAATGGCCTTGATCGGCAGCGATCATCAACGCCGTCCATCCCTCTTCATTAGGATTATCGGTTGATTCGCCGTTTTCGACCAGATTTTTAACCTCATCAAGATGTCCATTGGCCGCAGCGCGCATCAACGGGGTTAGGTTGTCGTCATTCATGTAGAGCCCCTTTCATGACCATCAATAGGCCCAATCCTCGTGCCGGATCGGCAAGCGGTTCAGTTCCGCCTTGTAGAATCGCCATTTCGGCAGATGCCGGTCCATCAGGGCCACGAATCGCGGCCCGTGCGACCGCTCCAGCAGGTGGACCAGTTCATGCACCACGATGTATTCCAGGCACTCCGGCGGCTTCTTGGCCAATTCCGCGTTCAGGCGAATGGTGTGCCGCCTGGCGTTGCAGCTGCCCCACAAGGTCTTCATCTTTTGGACAAAGAATCCGGCCACCGACACTTCCAAGACCCGTTCCCACTTCGCGATCAACTCCGGCGCCGCCGCCTTGACCTGTTCGCGATACCATTCGTCCAAGACAGCCCGCTTTCGCTCCAGCGTCGCATCCGGCCGCACGCGCAAAACCAACTTCCCCGGCGACAACTCTACCGGCGGCCCGCTCCGGTCGTGCTCGATCTGGAGCAATACGCGCCGGCCCCACGTCTGATGGCTTTCCCGGTCCAGAAACTCCCGGGGAGTCTCCCGTTCCTGCTCTTTCAGCTTTTGCTGTTGCTTGCGGATCCACCCCAGCTTGGAGACGGCGAACAGGCGGATGGAATCCAGGCCCACCCAATTCGGCGCGGAAATGCGAACACGCCCGTTGGGGGGATAGACGCTCAGGTGGATGTTCTTGATCCGCTTCCGGACCACCTCCACCGACAGGCCGCCCAGTTCGATCCGGTCGCCGGACACTTCAATACTCCTTTTGCTGCAGCAGGATCTTGAAGACCCGTTCCACTTCGTCGTGGTCCTGCAGCACCGCGTAGAGCGCCCCCTTCACGACCTGTTCCTTGGCCGTCACCCCGCGCCATCCATCCGGCCGCGCCTCCCGCACCACGGCATCCAGCTTGAGCGCCAGATCCCGGTCCTGGTCGAGATTGTTGTAGAGCGCCCGCTTCCCGGGCGTATCCAGCTCGGTCGGCGTATCCGCCCCCTTGCCGGCCGCCACCTGCTTGGCCAGCTCCGCGATCTTCTTGAGATAGGCCTCGTACTCGATCGCCCCGGCCTTCCGCTCCGCGATCAGCTCGCCCAGCAACTGCGACATCTTGTCGTAATAGGCCGGATCGGTGAGATGCTCCTTGATGATCTTGCGCCGGACGTTGTTCTCGATCGTCTCGGCCACGGCCTCTTCCCGGTTCCGCAAGCCGGCCGGCAGACTGCCGATAACCGCGGCGATGCCGGACTTCACCAGCAGGTCCAGCAGCGGCAGCTCGTCGAACGGCGAAATCTTGCGCGGTTCCTCCGCCTCGATGTAGGTGTCCAGCAGGTGCCGCATGTCCGCTTCGTAGGCCTTCAGGTCCAGCGTCTCCCCGCTGGCCTTGCGGACGATCTCCCGCAAGTCCACGTAGCGCTGCAAATCCGCCTGGACGGCCGCGATGGCCGCCGCATCGTATCCCGCCGCCGCCAGATCGTCCGCGACGTTGGCATACGCCCGCACCAGGGCCACCGTCTGCTTGTACAGCTCCACCCGTTGCGGCTCCGTCGCCTTCAGGTCTTCCGGCTTTTCCGTGTTGCCGCAGAAGTAATGGATGTGCTCCAATTCGCCCCGGGGCCGTTCCACCGGCTCGCACAGCGCCGCCAGGGACTCACGCGCCGCCTCCAGCCGTTCCCGGCCCTTTTTCAGCCGGTCCTGCAGCAGGATCTGCGGATCCGCGCCGCCCGCGGAGTGGTCCAGCTCGGAGGTATAGACCGCGATGGCGTTCTCCACCTTCTGGAACAGGTTCATGTAGTCCACGACGTACCCGAAATCCTTGTCCTCCCCATCCAGCCGGTTCGTGCGGCAGATGGCCTGGAACAGCCCGTGATCCTGCATGGACTTGTCGATGTACAGATAGGTGCAGGGCGGCGCGTCGAAGCCCGTCAGCAACTTGTCCACCACCACCAGGAGCTTCATGCGGGCCGGCTGCTCCCGGAACAGCTTCTTGGCCTCGTCCTCGTAGGTCTCGGTCTTGGACTTGCCCGGCTGGGCCGCCACGTCCTTCAGCAGCTCGGCGTAGGTGTTGTAGATGAACTGCCGGTCCGTCTCCGTGTTCGCCCCCGTCTCTTCCTTGCTCACGTCCGCCGCCTGCGGGTCGTAGGACGTCACCACCGCGCATTTCCCCTTGAAGACCGTCTTCTGGAACAGGGCGAAGTACTTGCACGCCTCGTGGATGCTCGACGCCACCAGCATCGCGTTGCCCCGCCCGTTCGAAAGGCGCGGCTTCGTGCCGAAGTCGAAGATGACGTCCGCCACCACCCGGTCCATGCGCGACTTGGCGCTCAGCACGTTCTGCATGGTGCCCCATTGCCGCCGCAGCTCCGCCCGCTGCCACTCGTTCAGCCCCCGCGTCTTGGCATCGAACCACGCATCGATCTTCTCCGGCGACCCCAGGCGCTGGTCGATGTCCCGCGCCTCGTAGACCAGGTCCAGCACCACCTTGTCCGCCACCGCCTCGTCGAACTTGTAGGTGTGGATGTACCGCCCGAAGACCTCCAGGCTCGTTTTCTTGTCCTTCTTCAGCAACGGCGTGCCCGTGAACCCGATGAACACCGCGTTCTTCAGGATTGCCTTCATGGCCCGGTGCAGCTTCCCGCTCTCCGTCCGGTGGCATTCGTCCACGAAAATGAACAACTCCCCGTGCGTCTGGCAGGGCTGAGCCTCCAGATCGCGGATGAACGCCTCGAAGTCGTCCACGCCCTTCACCCCGAACTTGTGCACCAGCGAACAGATCAGCCGCGGCGCCGCCTGCCCCAGCAGCGCCATCAGATCCCGTCCGCTCTCCGTCCGGACGATCTTCTCCCCCGCCTCCGTGAACACCCCTTCGATCTGCTTGTCCAGCTCGTCCCGGTCCGTCACCACTGCCACCCGGGCATGAGGGTCGTTTTCGAGGATCCACTTTGCCAGCAGCACCATCACGATGCTCTTCCCGCTGCCCTGCGTATGCCAGATGATGCCCCCCTCCCGCTTCCGCATGTGCCGCTGGGCCTCCTTCACCGCGAAATACTGGTGCACCCGCGGCAGCTTCTTCGTCCCGCCGTCGAACACCACGAAATCGTGCATCAGCTCGATCAGCCGGTCCTTGCGGCACGTCTTCAGCAGGTACTTGTCCAGCTTGAAGCGGCTATCGTCCTCCTCGTCCTCCTTCCACTTCAGGAAGTACTTCTCCGGCGTGCCGATCGCCCCATACCGCAACCCCTCCGAATCGTTCCCCGCGAATACGATCTGCACCGTCGAGAAAAACCACGCGTTGAACTCCGGCTGCTGGTTGGACAGCAGTTGCCGGATGCCGTCCCCGATCCCCACCCGGCTGTTCTTCAGCTCGATCACCCCCGCCGCGATCCCGTTCAGGTACAGCACCAGATCCGGCCGCCGCTCCTGGCCACCCCGCAGCGTCACTTCCTCCGCAATCGCGAAGTCGTTGGCCTCCGGATGCTCCCAGTCCACCAGCACGACCGTTTCCGTGACCTTCCCCGCCTCCACCTTCACCGGCACCCCGTAGCGCAGCAGGCCATAGACCGCCTTGTTGCTGTCGTACAGGCTCCGGCCCGGATGATCTGCCTCCCGCTTCAGCCGCTCGATCGCCCGCGCAATCTGCTCCGGCGCCACGCCTCGACCCTTCAGCCAGGCCGCCAGCACCGCCTCCTCGACGTGGCTGTTCCCGTCCCGGTACGTCCAATCCCCCAGATAGCGATACCCCAGTTCATCGCGGAACAGCGCGATCACCCGTTCCTGCGTCGCCCGTTCGGATTGGCCGATGGAGGTCATTTACTTGTCTCTGCGTTAATATGACTTAAGCATTCCGACATACCTTCGAGAAGACCTTCGATTCCCTCGATCGGAACACTTCTGCCCGCGACCAATACATCCTCTGCAGAATGAAAGAATCCATGCTCAGCAAATAACTTTTCGAAAATACCATCCGGCGACTTTTCACTCATTTTCGCAATAACATGGAATCGACTGGCCTGGAATGTGATTGTTAGTTTCAAGCCTGTTGTCTTAGCAACCAGCATAGCTCCCGGCAGGCTTTCCTCCCCACATACTTGCGTGTAATTGATCGAGGAAAATGCACTTAACGCGCCCCGATTTTGCATCTTGGGCAACGTGACATGAGCAAGGTGATAGGTTCTCAATTCTGCGTGATAGGCACTTGTACGCTCCTTCTGCAGCAGAAATAGACCGTCTTGCCCAGCATTTCGCATGAACCGTTTCTTGCAGTAGGCCAGTGCATAAGGACACTCGACCAACAATCGCAGCCACCAGGCAGTCGAGGACTTATCCTCCGTCGCCAGGTATTGCTGGATCCGCCGTTCCAATGAACCCCGCACATCTACGGGGTCAACGACAGCCAGCGCAGAACGCACCAGCTCTCTCTTTGCCCGCAAGCCGTCGTCGCCTTTGTATGACCCGCGGAGCAGTCGCTTCCAACTAGCTTCGCGATCTTCATTGTCAAGCAGACTTAGATTACGCCCATTGGGCAATAGGTAGTCACCATAGCTTAGCAAGACACGCTCCCATACGAATGCATCAAACGTTTTAAGCCCTGTACTGCCGAATATCGCAGCGGCCCTTTCATATTGCGACTTGAAAGCCACGCGATAGTTCACGTCATCCTCGTTACTCCAGTCGCAAGCACTGTTCTGATTCCACCGCGTCAGCACACCCGAGAAATCCAATAGAAATTCGATCTGGCCCTTGAAATAGCCATGCGTTTCCGCCGTCAACAAAACCTCACGCCACTCTGGATCGCGCAGCATAAGCTGGGCCTTGAGACGTTCTTCGCGCCACTGCTGCTGATTGAAGCCTGTTGCTGACTCCTGCCGACTTGCCAAGTATTTGATTACCGGAGTATCCCCCATATTCTCCAATAGGGTACGGACACCAACCAATGCGCGGATGAAATCATCCACACGACCGTAAATCGTGTTTAAAGCTAGGTTTGACACCAAACGCATCCACTCACCAAATCGTTCTTCCCCGGCATCGGGACTGAACTTCAGAAGGTATGCGCAGTATCCGTAAAACTGTATCCATTCCGCCTGCAGTACTCCTCGACGTTCTTGGCGCAGGATTCGGGTGAAAAGACTTTGTTCATCATAGTACTTCGCGCTTGGCAGCAAAGGCTTCAACTCATGCCCGTTGGCACTGATCTGATCGAGCACGGATATCAGCATTTCGGCAAATTCGGTCGTCAAACAGCCCTTGGTTTCGTAACGGTAGAAGTTGAAATGTTGGTTATTGTCAGACAGGGTCCGCATCGTATCGTTCACATTGCGGGCATCCGCATCCCGCATGGCGTATGGGAAAGTCACCATTACCAACCCGCGGACATAATTCATGAATTGCTGATCGTACGATCGGGCACCATCATCGCGGTAGTGCCAAAACACATCAGCCCATACTGAGTCAACACGATGGGAAAAATACTCCTTCGGCGACATCTTGCGCCCTTGAGAAAAGTACTCCCGCCCCATAAGCAACCCGTCGATTTTGTGCTCCAGGCGCGCCTTGAAAGCCTCGAATTCCGTTAGCGCTTTCCCGCGGGCATTCATCTTGATGTAGAGCTCATCGGACAGTCCGAAATCTCGTAGATTAAGAAACTGAAAGGTGATAACCGGATGTTCGCGGTCCATCAAGCGCTCAAACAACCCCTTAGTGCCTTTGAACCGTTTATGAATGGTGTCGAGCACGCGGAGGGTAGATGCCACCGTGGGGTCCTGCCTCCATGCCAGAAAGAACCAAGGCTGGTCTTGGATTGCCTTGGTTATTACCTCGCCGTCTCCGTCCTTACCTTCAGCCAATTTTGGCAGAATGAAATCTGCGTTGGCCAACGTGTCAAAGAAGTCGTCGGCACTGGCGCGTACTTTGTAGCTGAACCGCGACTGATGCCCGCGGGACATGAACGTCCTGAATTCACCAAGTTTTCCGTCGTTAACGGCCAGATACCAGTGTAACAAGAAAAGCGCCGTGAGCCTCTGCTGTCCGTCAAGTGGCGAAAACACTTTTCCGAGGTCGCTATTATCCATGCTGCCGTAGATGAAATCGAGGTCGAGCGGCAGGCGCGGAGAATCGGATGGCAGCGTCAACGCCTCATGCAGCGAGTGAATAAACTGGTCGCGGACATCGGTTGCCGTCGGCCGCCCCTGCGCATAGTCTCGCTGGATGATTGGAATCTCAACGCCGAGAAAATCCTCGATGTCGAATAAGTCCCGGAAAGTACTTGGTATCGTCGTCTGGCTCATTGTTCACCACCCGAAACATTTGCAAAGAAATCCGTCAGCGTGTCTACAATCGCAGCAAAGTAGTCATCCCGATCCGATTCGGTCCAAAAAAGCATTCGGTCTACGTTGCTGCTGTAATACTTCAGGAACACGTTGCTAGTGCAAATCGGGACAAATGTGCCCGACTTGTCCAACCGCCGCACATGGTTTCTCTTGATCGGAAATACCGCGTTCTTGTAGCTGCGATTTGTCCCAGCGTCCAGCAATGTCAGATTCTGAAGTCCGTTGTCGATCGCATTCGCTTTGGCTTCCCCATAGTAATCAAGAACGGCAGTGTAGATCATCTCGAAGAACTCTGTGGATTTCTCCAGGCTCATGCTTTCGATGCTCAAATAGCCGTGCATTTGATCTGAAATTGCCCGACGCTTCTCATCTATCTCTCCCGAGCCATGACCATCGTTCTCCCAAAAATCAACGACCGTCTGGATCCAGGCCTTTTGAGTGTCGCGACGGGCAGGCATCTCAGATTTGACCGACTTGATGTGCTCCAAATCCCAGTTCTCGGCCTTGAAACTGTTAAAGGGAAATCTCATGGCCGACTTGGAGTTTTGGAGAAGTGTTACAATGTTGAACAGCAAGAGGATTGACCGAATATCATCATGCGTACTCGGACGATCATAGCTCAATTCACTCAGCCGTTCGCGGATTACTGTCCGCAGGCCCTCTCGGTCTTTATGGTCCGCCGGACTACCCTCGAATATTTGCGCATAGACCTTTTGTCTTAAGGCCGCTTGGAAGTCGCATTTCCCACGCTTCTCACTGAGAGTCTTAAGTTCACGTACTGACATGCCCCGCGTAATGAGATATCCTGTAAGATGGTAAAGAGTTCGATCCCGAAACCACTCTTCACAGGTCATGAAATATCGCTTAACGTCTTTCCATGCCTGCTCTTTGTCACCTTCTATCGCTTCGAAATATCGGCTGTAAGCGATGAAGGTCTTTTGCGGATCGTCTTGCAGTATACCATCCGTATCAAGTCCCTCTGCTATGAGTTCAAAGAGATACTCAATTCTCGCCGGGTAGTTATCGGTGCCCCCGTAAATATAGCCCCAGAAGTCACTAGACTGCATGACCTTCTCGATGTTGTCCCACTCCTGAGCAATTTGAAGCTGTTTGAGAGTGACTTCATTCTGCTCAAAATTTCGCGACCGCAGGAACAGCGCCCGGATCAGCTCGGAATTTGTCAGCGGTATCTTACCAATATTAAGCCGAATAAAGACTTCCACCGGTTTCTGACCCTGCGGGAGTTCGTACCAAATCACCTTGACGTTCTTGCCGTCCTCGTCGGTATTAAGCAAACACTGCAAGAACGACATCTTGCGCCCGCCATCCTGCCCCTTAAACCAGTCGACAATAGCCTGATAGGCTTCATGGATATGGAAATAGTCAATATTATCCGCCGCCTGAGCGGAATCTATGTTCGCCAAGTATTCAGCGCTGCCTGGCCGAGTTTCGTACTCTATGGAAAAGGGTGACTTTTCCAAGGCGGCCGCCTGCACCTTGAGCGCAGTCAGAATCAGGTGAACCGTCGTGAGTCGCTGCTGACCATCGATTAGTTCCCATGATCCATCGTCACGAGGCACAACAACAACCGGCTGCAAACAGTAAAACTTTTTCTTGTCAGCATCGGTCACCTCATCGCGGAAATTCGAAATATCATCCAACAATTCAGTGACCTGTCTTGCGGTCCATCGGTACCCTCGCTGGTAGGCAGGGATATAAAACCGATCACTAAGCAGTTCGGTTATCGGTTTCAATGTCAATGTCGAGCCGTTCATACTAGCCTTATCCTTCCCGTCAGCAGCTCCTGCATCATCCCCTGCTTGATCGCCCGCGCCTTCGCCAGCTTCCCCTCCAGCGCCGTAATCTCCGCGTCCATGTCGGAAAGGACGGTAGCAATGGCGGCTTGTTCATCCTTGTCGGCGGGAACAAATACTGTCAGTTTTCTAAACTTCGACTGAGAAAGCACGTAGCGAGTGCCACTACCATCGCAATACATTTCTGTCTGAGACAAGAAGCCTCTTGTCATGAATGCGTAAGCCCGGAATCTCAAATCCCAATCTGCCCATAGACGAAGCCGAACCACGTGATAACTATAGGTGGCATCGGGAATGTCTTCCATTGCAACGGCAGCAAGCCCAATATTCTCCCTTGTTTCAGAAGATGGGGTGAAGAATATGTCGCCTTTTTGGACCGCACAACGCCTTGCCTGTGCCATGGGGGCCGTCACCCAATGCCCCAGATCGCGGCTGTAGATAAAATCCTTTCGGGCAACATCCATGTAGTTGACCAACCGGAGAGCGACTTCATCCGGACGGGATTTTTTATCAACACCGGATCCAGAGATTTCACCAATCTCGCCAAGTTGTTTGTTCTCCCACTCCCCCTTGAAACCCGGGAGGCGGCGGCGGGCGGTGAGGATTTCCTGCATGGTGCCTTGCTTGATGGCGCGCTTCTTGGCGATCAGCCGCTCCAGCGATTCGATCAGCGCATCCGCATCCCCCAAAGCCGAGGCGATGGCTTCCTGTTCGGCGGGGATCGGTGGATAGACAACAAAGATTTTTGCTATATTGGGCTTGCTGACACCGCTTACCTTGATGCCCGTAGCATAGAAAAGAAACTGAACTTTTATGTAGCGGCTTTGAAAACAATATTTCCTGAAAGACCTTTTCAGCCTGCATCCTGGTTTTTCCTTTGCAACTATCGTGTGCAGTCCCGAAATGTAGGGGATGTCATCAGGATTGATTACAACTCGATACTTGCTGGTCCCTTCATCGTCTTCAGAGGCATCCACGAACACCACATCCCCATCGCGTAAAATTGCCTTCGTGGATATATGGGTCAGAGAGATGTCGAGTTTGGGGATGTCGGCGTATTCGGCAGATACATCGACATAGGAACGCATGGAGGTATGGATATCTCCGTAATGCAGATAACAATGACCTTTGGTTCCCAGCTGCGCCCGAGACGCCGCAAACCCACCGCTAAAATTAAACTGATCCCCCAGGGCCGCAAGTTCCCAGTCCTCCGGGATCACGCCGACCTCGGTCTGTTTGAACTCCGGCTTCATTTCCAGGAGAACCCCATCTTTTCGAGGTGACGGGCGACTTTTTTCTCCAGGGCGGTGACTTCGGTGGCGGCCTTGGGCAACGGGGTTTCATAGCGCTCGGCGAGTTCTCTCACGCGCCACGTCAGGGCTTGGCCGATGCGGTCCATTTCGCCGTGGATGGCGGAAGAGAGCGCGGCTAGCCATTTGTCCTCCACCACCAGCGTCTTGACCTCGGCTTCGGTCAGCTTGGGATATTGGGCGTATGCCTTGGCGTCGAGGTCGGCTTCGGCGGCCTTGACCTGCTTTTTCAGGTCGGCTTCTTGATCGACAAGGTCTAGGAACTCCCCCAACACCGTGGCTGCGTCTACGTAGACCACATCGTCCTCAATCGCCTTCAGTTGCTGGGAGACTTCAGCTTTATTGACTTTTTCACAGTCGGCGAAGGCCCCATCCTCGCCACCGTTTTCCTCCACCAGTCCGGTCAACTTGGCACTAACGGCTTCCAGTTCGGCGGCTAGGCGGTCCAGTTCGGCCTGCTCCTTGGGAAAAAACCGGGCGACGACCAGCGCCTTGGGGACGAGGTCGCAGGTCCACCCCTTGTCCACCTTCTTGCCTTCCTTGCCGTCCTTGGCCTTCTTGATCTCGATTACGCGATAGGTCTCGGCCTTCCAGCCGTCGGCGGCGATGAGATAGGCGTCGTCCTGCAGGACGGCGGCCCAGTAGTCCATCAGGTGCTGGTACACGTCGTAGGCGCCGATGAGCGGCCGGCCTTCGTAATGCCGCAGCAGGCCTTCGGAAAGGTCGCCGATGAGTTCCTTGGGGTGGAAGCCGGCCTTCAGGGCCTTGAGCCGGGCCATGGCGGGCTGTCGCCACGCGGCGAAGTGCTTCTCCATGCCGGCGGCGAACGCGACGAATTCCGGATGCTCCAAGATGGTCTTCTTGAGGCCGGCCTTGTCCGCGGCCAGCGCCAGGTAGCCGGTGCGCAGGGGTGCGAACAGGGCCTTGCGGAGCTTGGGGCAGACCGCCCAGTAGTCGGACAGGGCGTCCGCGTCGGCGGCGGGAATGCCGCCCTGGAGGTGCCCGGCGATGTCCTGCAAATCCTCGGGCTCGGTGCTGTCGACGTAGCGCGGCAGGTTCAGGTTGTAGTCGTTCTTCTCGATCTCGTCGTAGCCGACCATCCGGGCGAATTTCGGAACGTCCTGCGCCCGGGCGAAGGCGTCCACGATCCGATGGATGTCGCGGTCGCGCAGGCGGTTTTTGGGGCCGTCCTTCAAAAAGCCCTTGGAGGCGTCGATCATGTAGATGCCGCGCCGGGCGTGGGCGTCGCGCTTGTCGATCACCACGATGCACGCGGGGATGCCCGTGCCGTAGAACAGGTTGGCCGGCAGGCCGATGATGCCCTGGATCAGCCCCTTGCGGACGAGGTTCTTGCGGATCTCCGCCTCGGCGTTGCCCCGGAACAGGACGCCGTGCGGCAAAATGCACGCGCCCCGGCCCTGGGGCTTGAGCGAACGGACGATGTGCAGCAGGTAGGCGTAGTCGCCCTGCTTGGCGGGCGGAATGCCGAAGGACTCGAACCGGCCGTATTTGTCCGCGGCGGGATCCAGCCCCGTGCTCCAGCGCTTGTCGCTGAAGGGCGGATTGGCCACCACGTAGTCGAACGTCTTGAGCTGCCCCGAGGCGTCCGTGAACAGCGGCGCGGCCAGCGTGTTGCCTTGCTTGATCTCCGCCGTGGCCTGCCCGTGCAGGATCATGTTCATGTGCGCCAGGCCGGCCGTGGCGGAGTCCTTCTCCTGCCCGTAGAGCGTCACCTTCCCGTGCGCCGCCGTCCCCACCTTCAGCAGCAGCGAGCCCGATCCGCAGGTGGGATCGTAGACCGTCGTGGCGTTCGTGGTCCGGGCGGAACCGATGCCGATGATCTGCGCCATGACCCGGCTGACCTCCGCCGGCGTGTAGAACTGCCCCTTGCTCTTGCCGCTCTCGGTGGCGAAATGCCGCATCAGGTATTCGTAGGCGTCTCCGAGGAGGTCGTCGCCCTCGGCCCGGTTCTTGGAGAAATCCAGCGCCGGGTTCTCGAAAATGGCGATCAGGCTGGTCAGGCGCTCCACCATCTCCTTGCCGATGCCCAGCTTGGTGGCGTCGTTGAAGTCCGCCATCCCGGAGAGCTGGTTCGCCTTCGCCAGCGGCGCGATGATCTTCTTGTTGATCTGGTCGCCAATATCCGGCTTGCCCTTCAGCGCCACCAGATCCTTGAACCCGGCCCCTTTGGGGATCGTGATCGGGGCATAGGGCTGGCCGGCGTACTTGTCGCTGACGTACTTGATGAACAGCAGCACCAGCACGTAGT
>CALMNW010000055.1 GCA_937872095.1 uncultured Verrucomicrobiota bacterium | reverse complement strand
CCCGCCAGCGCCGGGGCGGCGGCGGCCAGCGCCAGCAGGGGCGCCGCCGCCCTCTGCAGGCAGACGCCCGGCAGCGACGTGCGCGCCTGGCGTTCGCTATGGCTGGCCGTCTGCCATTCGAGCAACCGCTTCCGGACCGCCAGGCGCCAGAACACGCGCGCGACGGCGTCCAGATAGAGCCAGGCGAAATAGGGGGCCAGCGCCAGCTCCAAAAGCTCGCCGCCCCAGCCGCGGGCTTCGCCGGTCGCCGCGGCGCGCAGATGGACCGCCAGCGGCACGGGCTTGCCCTTGACCAGGAACGCGCGGGCGGTGCGCAGCGCGGCCGGCAGGAACCAGATGCCCAGCAGCGCCGCGAGGCCGTCCGCCGCCGCCGCGCCCGCGTAGCCGGCGGCGGCCAGCGCGAGCACCAGCGCGGCCGGCACGAGGCTGCGGCGCAGGTTGTCGAAGACCATCCAGCGCGCCAGCGCGCCGAGCGGATTGCGGACCGGGCAGCCGTCGGGGCCGGGCACGCGCGGAAAGAGCCAGCTCGCGATCTGCCAGTCGCCGCGCGTCCAGCGGTGCCGGCGGTTGGCGTCGGCCAGGACGCGGGAGGGCTCGCTCTCGACGAGCTCGACGTCGCTCAAAAAGCCGCAGCGCGCGTGGCCGCCTTCGATCAGGTCGTGGCTGAGGATGCGGTTCTCGGGGAAGCGCCCGCCCGTCGCCGCGTGGAAGGTCTGCACGTCGTAGATGCCCTTGCCGACGAACTGGCCCTGGCCGAAGAAGTCCGGATAGACGCTGGCGACTTCGCGGGTGTAGGGGTCGATGCCGACCTCGCCGGCGTGGAGGCGCGCGAAGAGCGATTGCCGGGCGGAAGCCAGACTGACGGCCAGGCGCGGCTGCAGCACCGCGTAGCCGCGGACCACGAGCCGGCGGACGGGATCGAGGTGGGGGCGGTTCAACAGGTGGGCCATCGCGCCGACCATGCGGACGGCCGCGCCCGGCGGTAGCTGCGTGTCCGTGTCCAGCGTCAGGACGTAGCGCACCGACCGCAGCGCCTCCGGATCGCCGGAGATCGCCGAAAACGAATTGGTGCGGCCTTCGACGACGAGGCGGTTGAAGTCCTCCAGCTTGCCGCGCTTGCGTTCGTGGCCCATCCACTTGCCTTCGGCCGGATTCCAGAGGCGCGGCCGGTGCAGCAGGAAAAAGATCGGCGCGCCGCCGCGGGCATGGCGGGCGTTCAGGCGCCGGACGCCCTGGAGCGCCGCCTCGAGCCAGGCGCGGTCGGTCGGCAGTTCGGCGGTGTCGGCGTCCGGGAAATCCGTCAGCAGCGCGAAGAGGAGATTCGGCGCGGGATTGGCCAGATAGCGGACTTCGAGGTCCTCCAGCAGGCGCGCGCTCGACGCCGGCGGGCCGAGGAACGTCGGCACCGCCACGATGGCGCGGTGTTCGGCCGGGATGCCCTTGGAGAAATCGAGGCTGGGTAGGAAGCGCGGCGGGATCAGGAGCGTGGCGACCCAGTTGACCAGCGCGAAAGCCGGGCGGGTCGCGGCGAGCAGCAGCGCCGCCAGCCCCGCGGCCGCGGCCCAGCCGCCGCCGGCCCCGCGCAGCGCCGCGGCCGGCGCGGCCGCCAGCAGCAGCGTCGTGCCCGCCAGCGCCGCCAGGTAGAAGGCGAGATTGTGGCGGGCGAGCCGCCGGGCGAGCCGCCGGCGCAGGGGAAACCGGCAGCCGATCCGGTTTTCCAGTTCGTAGCGGCCCAGATCGATCAGGTAATGGCCCACGTGGCGTTCGCGCCGGTCGGCGCCCGTCTGGCGGCTTTCCGCGGCCAGGTTCACCGCGGCCTCGGCCACTTCCGGCTCCGGCTTGCGGGCGTAGCGGGCCAGGCGTTCGACCTGTACGCGGTAGCGGTCGCGCGTGCGGAAATCCATCTGCGGATACACGCCGGCCGGATCGCGCCGCAGGACCGCTTCGATCGCGCTGGCCGCCTCGACGAAATCGCGCCAGTCGATGGCGGCCATGCCGCGGACGCTGGTGATGCAGTTGCTGGTGGTGACGAGGTTCGCGGCCTGGGCCTGGTTTTCGCTCTGCTGGACGAGTTCGAGCGTCTGGCCGTGGTCGGACAGTTCCTGCTCCAGCCAGTTGAGGGCGAGCCCCAGCGCGGGATTCACGCCGTCGATGTTGGCGACCAGTTCCGAGATGAACGGCGGCGTCAGCGGCGGATTCGCCCGCACGAAATCGCCCAGCGTGGCGACGAACGTCCGCGGCTGGGTCTCCACGACCTTCAGGAAGCGCTCGGCCCAGAGCAGCGCCGCGTCGCGCTGGCGCCGCCGCCAGGCGATCCGCCGCGCCACCCCGTGCAGGTTTTCGATCAGCGACAGGCGCAGCATGATCGGCACCGCCCACAGCTCGCCCAGCGTCAGCGGCCGCGCTTCCTGGTAGGCGTGGACGAACCGGCTGAGGTTGTCGAGATCCACCTGGCCGTCGGTGTGGCGCACCAGTTCCGCGACGACGTCGTAGATGCGGGGAAAGCCCTTGCGCGGGCCGGCGTTCAGGCGGGGCAGTTCGCGGCTGTAGCCGGGGGACAGGTGCGCCTGGGCCAGTTCGATCTGTTCCTGGATCAGGTGGTAGTTGTCCAGCAGCCACTCCGCCGCCGGCGCGATCCGGTGGCCCCGCTGGACGCTGTCGGCGATCGTCTGGTGGCAGCGGCCGATACCCGCCTCGCTCTTGGCCAGCTGGTGCAGCAGGCGTTCCGGCCCGCGGCCCGTTTCGATCCCGTGCCTGGAGGCGAGAAACCGCGCATGGTTTTCCAGCCGGGCCACGCCGAACAGCTCGGCGCCGAGCGCCGACTCTTCGTGGCCCGGCAGCTCCGGCGGCTCCGCGTCCGCCCGGGATCCGAAGCGGAGTCCCGCCGGCCAGCGGAAGAGACCGGTTTCGCGCCGCGGCCGGCTGCCCGTTTTCCGGACCAGGGATTTCTTCGGGGCTTTCGACATCCCTGCTAGCTTAGGGAATTGCCCGCCGGCCGGCAACCCGAATATCGCGGCTCGACGTTTTCCGTGCGCGCCCGGACCCGGACGGCGGAAACGCGAAAAATTCCGTTGTGCCGAACCGGCGGGGGGAGGAAGATGCGGCCAAAGCGGAGGTTGAAGATGCGCATGCCGAATACGGGAACGTCGGACGTCTTGTTCGCCTTGGAATCCAAACCGCCCCTGCGCGTGGCGCTGGGCGCGGCGTTCCAGCACCTGCTGGCGATTTTCGCGGGGATCGTGACCCCGGCGCTCATCGTGTGCGGCCTGTGCGGGGCCACGCCGGCCCTCACGCGCCAGGTCGCGGGCATGTCGCTCTTCATCTCGGGCGTGGCGACGTTCATCCAGATCCACCGCTTCGGGGCCGTCGGGTCGGGCCTGCTGAGCATCCAGGGCACCAGCTCCAGCTTCATCGCGATCTTCGCCGGCATCGCCGCCGCCGGCACCGCGCGCGGGGATTCCCCGGAACAGATGCTGGGCCTGATGATGGGCATGGGCCTCGTCTGCGCGCTGACGGAAGTGGGCTTCAGCCAAGTCCTGCCGTGGATGCGCCAGATCATCACGCCGCTGGTGGCCGGCATCGTCATCACGCTGATCGGACTCACGCTGATCAAGGTCTCCGCCATGCAGATCGGCGGCGGCGACGGCGGGACGTTCGGCGCGCCGCGCGACGTCGCGCTGGCGGCGTTCACCGCGGCGGTCGTGCTGGGGCTCAACCGCCTGCGCAATCCCTGGTGCCGGATGGGCGCGTTGATGTTCGGCATCGTGGCCGGAACCGCCGTCGCCGCGCTGCTCGGCGCCGTGCGGGTGCCGGAGTGGGACGGCGCCTGGTTCCTCGCCCCGGTGCCGTTCCGGATTCCGCTCGCGTTCCGCTGGGAGTGGGCGCTGCCCGTCGCGCTGATGTACCTGGCCTCCACCGTCGAGACCATCGGCGACATCACCGCCACCAGCATGGTCTCCGACGAGCCGACCGAAGGCGAAATCTACGAACGGCGCCTCAGCGGCGGCATTTTGGCGGACGGATTGAATTCGATGCTCGCCACGATCTTTGGGTCCTTTCCGACGACCTCGTTCAGCCAGAACAACGGCGTGATCCAGTTGACGGGCGTGGCGAGTCGGCGGGTGGGGATGTGGATCGCCGCCTTCCTCGCGGTGCTGGGCCTGGTGCCGGCGGTGTCGTGGGTGTTCACCCTGGTGCCGCGGGCGGTGCTGGGCGGAGCCACGCTGGTCATGTTCGGAACCGTCGCGGCGTCGGGCATCCGCCTGATGGGCGCCAACGGCATCGGCCGCAAAAGTTCGCTGGTGGTGGCCACGAGCCTGGGGGCGGGGCTGGCCGTCACCCTGGAACCGCGGCTGCTGGCGAACTTCCCGGATTGGGCCCAGCAATTGTTCGGGTCCGGCATCATGACGGGCACCACCGCCGCCATCTGCGCCCAAGCCCTCGTCGGCAAGGATTGAACCGAAGATCGCCGCCGCGCGGCCCCGTTCGCGCGGCGCCGCCGCCGGCGGCGCGGGCGCCGGCCAAACGAAATCCTAAATATCGCGGGAAGCGCGATTCGAATTTTTTCTCGTTTTCCGCTAGACCCGTCCCGGCGATTCCTTTAGTTTGAACCCCAACGTCAAACGAGAACACGAAGATACGCAGCGAAGAAAGGCAATGCCATGGCATCGTTCATGAAGGAATTGAAAGCGGAAATCGCCCGGCTGGCCCGCAAGGAAGTCAAAAAGGAAGTCGCGCCCGTCCAGCGGATCAGCGCATCGCGCCGGAGCACGATCGCCGACCTGCGCCGCCAGGTGGCCGTGTTGCAGCGCGACGTCGCCGACCTGCGCCGGGCGCTGTCCCGGGGCGGCTCGCTGCCGCTGGCGGTCCCGCCCGCGGCGAGCGCGGAAGGCGACGACGGCCGCAAGGGCTTCTGGATCACGGGCAAGGGCGTGCGCAAACTGCGCCTGCGCCTGGGCCTGACCCAGACCGAGTTCGCCAAGCTGGCGAACGTCAGCGGCCAGACCGTCGTCAATTGGGAAGGCACCGCGGGCAAGATCCCGCTGCGCCGGAAAGAATCCGCCGCGCGCCTGCAGGAAATCCGCAAGCTGAAGAAGCGCGACCTGAAAAAGGCCGCGGAAGCCAAAACCCCCGCGAAACCCAAGGCCAAGCGCAAGGCCAAAGCCAAATAGGCCCCTTTCGCCCCGCGCGAAATAACCGCCGCACCCCTCCCGGGTGCGGCTTTTTGTTGCCCCGGCGGATTCCGAGGCCTCGGCGCAGGGCTGCACTCGTTTCCATTGACGGACAAGAGGTTGGGGGACTAGGATGCAATCGGGTCGTGGCGTATAATGATTAAAACATGCCGGAACTGAATCCAGAACAGCAAGCCCGCCAGCAGATCGATGCGCAACTGGCCGCCTGCGGCTGGGTCGTCCAGGATTACAAGCAGTTCAATCCTTCCGCCGGGCGCGGCCTCGCGCTGCGGGAAGTGCCGCTCAAATCCGGCACGTGCGATTATCTCCTGCTGGTGGATCGCAAGGCCGTCGGCGTGATCGAAGCCAAGAAAGCCGGCACGCTGCTCTCGGGCGTGGCCGAGCAATCCGGCCACTATGCGGCGAACCTGCCGCCGCACATCCAGTCCGATGCGGAAGGCCATCTGCCGTTCCTGTACGAATCCACGGGCATCGAAACCCAGTTCCGCGACGAACGCGATCCCGAGCCCCGTTCTCGCCGCGTCTTCGCGTTCCACCGCCCGGAAACCCTGGCGGACTGGATGGCGGAGACCGACACCCTGCGCGGGCGGCTCCGGACGTTGCCCCCGCTGGAGCCGCGGAACCTGCGCGCCTGCCAGCTCGAAGGCATTCAAAATCTGGAGGAATCCTTCGCGCTGGCGCATCCGCGTGCGCTGATCCAGATGGCCACGGGCGCGGGCAAGACCTACACGGCCTGCAGCTTCGCCTACCGGCTCATCAAGCACGCCGGGGCCCGGCGGATCCTGTTTCTGGTGGACCGCGCCAACCTCGGGCGGCAGGCCATGAAGGAGTTCCAGCAGTTCGTCGCGCCCGACACCGGGCGGAAGTTCACCGAGGTCTACAACGTCCAGCACCTGACCTCCAACCAGCTCGATTCCGTCGCCCGCGTGACCATCTGCACCATCCAGCGGCTGTACTCCATCCTGCGCGGGGAGGAGCTGGACGAGGACCTCGACGAGAAATCCGGCTACGAGCTCGCGGCGGCCGACGACCGGGAGCGGGAAGTGGCCTACAATCCCCGCGTGCCCGTCGAGACCTTCGATTTCATCGTCACCGACGAATGCCACCGCTCCATCTACGGCCTGTGGCGGCAGGTGCTGGAATACTTCGACGCGTTCACCGTGGGCCTGACCGCCACGCCGTCCAAGCAGACCATCGGGTTCTTCAACCAGAACCTCGTGATGGAATACAACCACGAGCGGGCGGTGGCGGACGGCGTCAACGTCGGCTACGAGGTCTACCGCATCAAAACGAAGGTCACGGAAGCCGGCGGCAAGGTCGAAAAGGGATTCTACGTGGACCGGCGCCACAAGGAGACCCGCAAGGTGCGCTGGACGCGGCTCGACGAGGATCTCGTCTACGGCGCGAAGGACCTGGACCGCTCCGTCGTGGTGAAATCGCAGATCCGCACCGTCCTGCAGGCCTACAAGGACGCGCTCTTCACCGACCTGTTCCCCGGGCGAACGCTCGTGCCCAAGACCCTCATCTTCTGCAAGGACGACTCGCACGCCGAGGACGTCGTGCAAATCGTCCGCGAAGTGTTCGGCAAGGGCAACGACTTCGCCAAGAAGATCACCTACAAGACCTACGATCCCGAGACCAAGCGCTACGAGAAATCCGATACGCTGATCCAGGAATTCCGCACCTCGCCGCAGCTGCGCATCGCCGTCACCGTGGACATGATCGCCACCGGCACGGACATCAAGCCCTTGGAATGCCTGCTGTTCCTGCGCGACGTCCGCAGCCGCACCTATTTCGAGCAGATGAAGGGCCGCGGCACCCGCGTCCTCACGCCCACCGACCTGCAGGCCGTCAGCGGGGCCGACGCCCGCGCCAAGACGCACTTCATCATCGTGGACGCCGTCGGCGTGTGCGAGAGCGACAAGACCGACTCGCGCCCGCTGGAGAAAAAGCCCACCGTCGCTTTCGACAAGCTCCTGCTCGGCGTGGCGCTGGGGAAACGGGATGAGGATTCGCTGACTACGCTCGCCGGACGAATCGCAAGATTGGACCGGGAGATTTCACACGGAGACACAGAGGCACTGAGGGAGATTGCCGGAGGCAAGAGCCTGTCGGATTTGGCGAATGGATTGTTGAAGGCTGTGAATCCGGATGCGATCGAAGCCCAGGCGGTTCTTGTAGGCCAGCCCTCCGCGGCTGGCGAATCCTACAAACCGACAACCGACGATTTGGAAACGGCCCGGAAGCAACTGGTCGACGAAGCCTGCGCGCCGTTCGATTCGCCCGTCCTGCGCGATGCGCTGGCCAAGGCCAAGCAGGAGGCCGAGCAGATCATCGATGGCGTCACCATCGACCAAGCCACCTACCGGGGCTTCGATTCCGCCGCGAAGGAGAAGGCCCAGAGCCTGTTGAGCTCCTTCCGCGCCTACATCGACCAGCACAAGGCCGAAATCGACGCCCTGCAAATCCTCTACAGTCGCCCGTACAAGCAGCGTCTGACCGAGCCGATGCTGAAGGAACTGGAAAAGAAGCTGCGCGAAAACCACGCCGCCTGGACCGAAGACCGCCTGTGGGATGCCTGCGCCGTCGCCGCGCCGGGCAAGGTCAAAGGTCGCTCGCAGCCGGGACGGTTCGCCGATCTCGTTTCGCTGGTGCGGTTCTCGCTCGAACAGCAGTCCGTGCTCAGGCCCTTCGCGGAGTCCGTCCACGAGCGGTTCAACGAATGGCTCACGGACAAGGCCAAGGCGGGAATCATCTTTACGTCCGAACAGCTCGCCTGGCTCAAGCTGATCCGCGACCATATCGCCACCGTCTTGAGCATCGAGCCGGACGACCTGGATCTGTCGCCCTTCAACCAGCAGGGCGGCCTCGGCAAGGCCCACCAGCTCTTCGGCGACCAACTGCCCAAGCTGCTGGATGAGCTGAATATGGTGCTGTCGGCATGAACGCGGCGAGGACGCAAGCCGCGAAGGGTTGGGAAAAGGCCAAACTGGCTGATTTGCTTACTGTTATTCGCGGCGTGACCTACAAAAAAGAGCAATCCGCTAAAGAGCCGCGCAAAGGGCTAATTCCGGTACTTCGCGCCAACAACATTCAAAACGGATTGGTTTTTGAAGACCTTGTTTATGTCCCTGAAGACTGCGTTTCCGATGCGCAGATGTTGAGAAAAGGGGACATTGTTATTGCTGCTTCAAGCGGTAGCCGACACATCGTTGGCAAGGCGGCTCAGTTGAAAACAGACTGGCGCGGTTCATTTGGGGCTTTCTGCTTTGGCCTTCGCCCGAAACTAGGGATTCATACCGACTATCTTTCGTGGTTTCTACAGACTTCAGAATATAGGAACCAAGTGTCGGAACTTTCGGCGGGTGTTAATATAAACAATCTGCGTGCACGGCATATTGAGGAACTCCAAATGCGTGTTGCGCCTCTTCCCGAACAGCGGCGGATCGTGGGGGAGATCGAGAAGCAGTTTTCGCGGTTGGAGGAGGGGGTGGGGGCGTTGAAGCGGGTACAGGCCAACCTCAAGCGCTACCGCGCCTCCGTCCTCAAAGCCGCCTGCGAAGGCAAACTCGCGCCCACGGAAGCGGAACTCGCACAAAGCAACCGCAAGCGATACGAGTCGGCGATTGAGCTCATCGCAAGAACAAAAACACCGCCAAGACCCAATAGATGGAACTCCCGAAGCAAAGACGTAATTATCGGACACGCGTCACTCGCTGTCGGAAATCCACGAACGCAATTGCCAGAAGGGTGGGCGTGGACGGCACTGGTTGAGATTGCAAAGATGGAAAGCGGCCACACTCCTAGTCGCATTCATCCAGAATGGTGGGATGGTGATGTTGCTTGGATCGGAATTGTCGACGCACGTGAAAATGACGGTAGGACAATCCACGAAACTATTCAGCACACCAATGCCAAAGGCATAGAAAATTCCGCATCCCGACTGCTCCCTGCCGGGACTGTTTGTATTAGCCGGACTGCGTCGGTTGGCTATGTGGTAGTCATGGGCCGTGAGATGGCAACTAGCCAGGACTTTGTAAATTGGGTTCCAACGACCTCGGTTATGCCTGATTGGCTGCGCATCATTTTCTCCGCTGATCGCGAAGCGTTGCGTCGCTTTGGGAAGGGATCGGTTCATAAAACAATATATTTTCCGGAATGGTTGTCGGTACACATAGCCCTTCCGCCCCTGGCTGAACAAAAGCGAATCGTGGAGGAAGTAGAGCGGCGGTTGAGCGTGGTGGAGGAGATGGAAGCGACGGTGGCGGCCAACCTCCAGCGCGCCACCCGCCTCCGCCAGTCCATTTTGCAGAAGGCGTTCGAGGGAGAGCTGATTTAAGGAGGAGACGATGAACGGCCAGACGCTCAACCATACTTCGGACCGGAAACTGATCGATGAATTGGTCAGCCATTACAAAAAACGCGCGCTGAATCTGGAGCCGGGGTTCCAGCGCGATTCGGTGTGGAAAGAGCGCGACCGGGCCAAGCTGATCAACAGCATCGTGCGGAACTACCCGTTGCCGGCGATTTTCCTGTATCGACGCAACGAAAACGGGCGGTTGATCTACGACGTGATCGACGGCAAGCAGCGGCTGGAATCCATTTTCAAGTTCATGGGCATCCTGCGCGGCCGGTTCTGGGCCAAGGTAAAGCTGCCGGGAACGGATGAGGAAGAGTGGATCGACTGGAAGAAACTGTGCAAGAAGCGGCTGCAGCACCTTATGACGGGCTACTCCATCCCGACCATCGAAGTGGACGGGGATTTCACCGATATCGTGGATGTGTTCGTACGCATCAATTCGACGGGCAAGGCGCTGACGCCGCAGGAAAAGCGCCATGCCAAGTATTACGACAGCGCCTTCCTGAAAGAGGCGCACCGGCTTGCCAAGCGGTTCGAACGGCGATTCCAGCGGATGGACATCCTGTCGGCGTCCGACATCAGCCGGATGAAGCACGTGGAGTTGGTTTCCGAAATCATGCTTTCGCTGCACCAGGGCGACGTGCTGAACAAGAAGACGGCGTTGGACCGGGTCATGACTTCCGATACGCTCAACGGGCACGACATTCGCAAGGCGTCCCGGCTGGCCGTGGCGGCGATCAACCGGGTCTTGCTGATGTTCCCGAAGCTCTACAACACGCGGTTCTGCCGGGTCACCGACTTTTATTCGCTCGTCATCCTGATCGGCAAGTTCCAGCAGGAGGGCTATATCCTGACGGATCGGCGGCGGAACCGGCTGGCATGGGATTTGCTCGTGGCCTTCGGGGACAAAGTGGACCGGATGCGCGAGAAGCAGCGGCGGCTGGAGAACGTGAAGCCCGGGGAAGAAATCTACCGGGCCTACCTCATGACGGTCTCGCAGATGACGGACGACATCAGCCAGCGGCGCAAGCGCGAAGAGATCCTGCGCGGGATTCTGGGTAGCCTGTTCGCCAAGAAGGATGCGCAGCGCGGGTTCACGGCCGAACAGCGGCGCATCATCTGGAACACGGCGACAAGCCGGAAATGCGATGGGTGCGGGAAAGCCCTGAGCTGGGAAGATTTCACCATCGACCACATCGATCCCCACAGCAAGGGCGGCCGCTCGCGCCTGGACAACGCCGCCCTGATGTGCCGCGAGTGCAATTCGTCCAAGGGCAACCGCAGGAAACGGCGGCGAAAATGACAGCGCCGCCCGCCTCCTTCAGTCCATTTTGCAGAAGGAATTTAGCTTGAAAATGGCCATACAATAACATTCTGTGGCTATATTTGCGGAAATATTGCAAATAATGCTTTACATTTATGTCGCAAGGCTTAAATTAGTCACATGCTAATCGAATTCAAAGTATCGAATTTTCGCTCTATACGCGAGGAACAGACATTCAGTCTTGCAGCAAGTTCTGACAAAGAACTCCCCGCATGCATCATCGACCGTGAATTGCCGGGACTATCGGGTGTCCGTTTCCTCAAGGGGGCGGCAATTTATGGGGCAAATGCTTCTGGTAAATCCAATGTAATTGAGGCATTCCACTTTCTTTCTAAATATGTGAAGCGTTCGGCGACAAAGATTCAACCTGGGGACTCCACAGGTGCAGAGCCGTTTAAGTTAGATTGTGACTCCGCTGGGCGTCCCTCAAAGTTTGAGATAGCCTTTGTTGCTGAAAATGTTCGCTATATTTTCGGGCTTTCGGTAACTCCAAAAAGAGTTATTGAGGAGTATCTTATTGCATATCCTAAAGGGGTGCCTCAACGGTGGTATCACCGCTCCTTTAATCCCCAAACGAACGCTTACGAATGGAAGACGCCATCATCCTCTTTTAAGCAAGGGAAAAGCTTACAAGAGAAGACCCGCGAAAATTCACTTTTCCTCTCTGTAGGACCTCAGTTTAACCACGAGCAATTAACCGTGGTATTCAACTGGTTTAAAAACAATCTTCGAGTTATTCGTCTGAGTGCAGATGCCATGCTTCACCCGGGATTCACTGCAGAGCTAATTGCAAAAAATATTCATCGAGATAGAATCCTCAATTTATTGCGGAGCGCAGATATCGGCGTGTCTGATGTTAATGTGAAGGAGCGGGACATCAACCTTGATGAACTTAAGAAAAATATGCCGCCCGCAATTCTTGCTAAACTGGAAGCAGACGGGGCGCTTAAAGAAAGCAAAGAAGTTGAAATAATTCTTTCGCATCTGGCCGACGGCAGGGATCCTGTGTCTTTTGACTTCGATGACGAGGAGTCTGCCGGGACTCGTCGGTTTTTCGGACTAATTGGGCCGTGGACTGACATTTTAGACAAGGGCCTTACTGTCTTTGTGGATGAAATGGACACGAGCTTACATCCGAATTTGGTAAAGGAACTTTTAAAGCTATTGTTCTGCAGTGAAAACAACCCCAAGGGTGCGCAGGTTGTATTCACAACGCACAATCCAGTCCTCTTGGATACTTCGATATTCAGGAGAGACCAGATTTGGTTTACGGAGAAATCACAATCAGGAACTACCCATTTATATCCCCTTACTGACTACACGCCTCGAAAAGGCGAATCTCTCCTTAAGGGATATCTTTCGGGTCGTTATGGGGCGATTCCGTTTCTTCCGGATGGGCTGATGACATGAGGCGTAAACGGCGATTCCCAAGCGGTGCCAGGAAATATCACCGTTTGTCTCCCCGCTTTGAACGGTCCGGCAAAACCATATTGATTGTCACAGAGGGGGGAAAGACAGAGCCAAACTACTTCGTTGAGCTTCGTAATCGATTTCGATTGTCAGCAACTGACATTGAAGTTGTGCATCCTGATGGGACGGATCCCGTAACCTTGACTAATAAGGCCATTGAGCTTAGGGAAAAGCGAAAAAATGAGGCAAAAAGCGGGATTCTGGTGGAATATGACGAGGTATGGGTTGTGTTTGATCTCGAAAAAACTCACGATATAAGGAGGGAACAAGCTAAGAGGGCAAAGGTCTTGCCAGGAGCGAAGGGTGTTAATTTTGCGCTATCTGACCCAAGCTTTGAATATTGGCTTCTTCTTCATTGTGAGTATACAACTGCATCATTTCCTGACAACGACAGTGTTGAGCAGCGCTTGAAAAATCACTGGCCTGATTATACCAAGGGGAGTCGGCCTTCGCCCGATTTCCTCGAAAAGGTTCCCGATGCTGTAAAACATGCCCTGCGTTGTCGAAAACATCATCGAGACTGCGATGGTGATGGCAATCCATCGACACAAGCCGACCGTGTGGTCAGATCGATGAATGAGGCAACTCGCGAGCATTTGCAATATATACTGCCGGCCGAATAACATGGGGGGCATGCCTACTAATCCCCAGCAACTCGTCCAAAAGCTCTGGAACTACTGCAGCATCCTGCGGGATGACGGGCTGTCGTACGGCGATTACGTCGAGCAGTTGACGTTCCTGCTGTTCCTGAAGATGGCGGAGGAGCAGGCGCAACTGCACAAGAAGCCGTCCTCCGTGCCCAAGGGCTACGATTGGCCGAGCCTGTTGGCGAAGGATGGCGACGAGCTGGAGGCGCATTACCGGCATGTGCTGGACTCGCTGGGCAAGAAGCCGGGCATGCTGGGGCTGATTTTTCGGAAGGCGCAGAACAAGATCCAGGACCCGGCCAAGCTGCGGCGGCTGATCGTGGACCTGATCGACAAGGAGCAATGGACGAGCCTGTCGGCCGACGTGAAGGGCGACGCCTACGAAGGCCTGCTGCAGAAGAACGCCGAAGACGTGAAGGGCGGGGCGGGGCAATACTTCACCCCGCGCGCGCTGATCGCCGCGATGGTGGAAGTGGTCGCCCCGCAGCCGGGCGAAAGCATCTGCGATCCGGCGTGCGGCACGGGCGGGTTTCTGCTGGCCGCGCACGACTACCTGGCCAAGAGTCCCAATCTGGACCGGGCGCAGAAGAAGAAGCTGAAGGCGGGCACATTCTATGGCATCGAGCTGGTGGACAGCGTGACGCGCCTGTGCGCGATGAACCTGCTGCTGCACGGCATCGGCGGGGAGTCCGAGGAAGACTTGCCGGTGACGACGAAGGACGCGCTGGCGGGCAAGCACGGGGAATACGAGGTCGTGCTGGCGAATCCGCCGTTCGGCAAGAAGAGCAGCGTGACGATCGTGAACGAGGCGGGCGAGTCGTCGAAGGAATCGCTGATCATCAACCGCGACGATTTCTGGGCGAGCACGAGCAACAAGCAGCTCAACTTCTTGCAGCACATCTTCACGATCCTGAAGCAGCACGGCCGCGCGGCGGTGGTGCTGCCGGACAACGTCCTGTTCGAGGGCGGGGCGGGGGAGACCATCCGCCGCGAGCTGCTGAAGCAGGCCGACGTGCATACGCTGCTGCGCCTGCCGACGGGCATCTTCTACGCGCAGGGCGTGAAGGCCAACGTCCTGTTCTTCGACCGCAAGCCGGCGCAGGAAAAGCCGTGGACGCAGAAGCTCTGGATCTACGACCTGCGCACGAACCAGCATTTCACGCTGAAGGAAAGCACCCTGAAGCGCAGCGACCTGGACGACTTCGTGAAGTGCTACCACCCGAAGAACCGCCACGAGCGCAAGGAAAGCGAGCGGTTCAAATCGTTCACCTACGACGAGCTGGCGAAGCGCGACAAGGCCAACCTGGACATCTTCTGGCTGAAGGACGAGGCCTTGGAGGAATCGGCCAACCTGCCCGCGCCGGAGATCATCGCGCAGGAAATCGCCGAAGATCTCGAAGCCGCCCTGGAGCAGTTCAACACGATCGCGGAAGACTTGAAGTAGGAAACAGCCGATTTAACTACGAAACACGCGAATGGCACGAAAGGGGACGGGATGACCACCTACGAGTTGGCGGCGGAATTGTGGCAGGTGTTGATTTCGGCGGCGCACAACCGGCAGATGCTGACCTACGAACTCGCGGGCAAGCCCATTGGCCTGGGGCCCAACACCCTTTCAGATCATCTCGGGCAGATTCAGCGCTATTGCGAGCGCAACAAGCTGCCTCTGCTGCCGATTCTGGTCGTGAGCAAAGAGACGGGAAAGCCCGGGCGCGGTTTTCCCGCCGTGGACGACATGGATGCCGAGCGCGAGCGGGTTTTCGCCCACAATTGGTTTGAGATGAAGCCGCCGATCGCCGATAACTTCAAGCCGATCGATTGATGGCGGTTGCGTTCGTTTGCGTTAGGGATCGAGGCGGGGGCGGTATAAAAATGGCGGAGAGGGAGGGATTCGAACCCTCGGTACCCTTTTGAGGTACACACGCTTTCCAAGCGGGCGCGATCGGCCACTCCGCCACCTCTCCGCAAAATCAACATCAACTCATATCACAGAGCTTTCCCCGCCCCGGCCAAGGGTCGGGGCGAGGCCTCGCCCCGCTGCAACAACAGGGCGGGCAAGCGGGCGCGATCGGCCACTCCGCCACCTCTCCGCAACGTGCTGTCAACGAACTGGTACCGGAGAAGGGACTTGAACCCATACGCCCGTGAGGGCGCCAGATTTTGAGTCTGGTGCGTCTGCCATTCCGCCACTCCGGCATTTTCAATGGCACGCGAAACCTATCCGCTGACGGGACGCGGCGCAAGTCCAAAAAGCGGCCGCTACGGCACTTGGACCTGGACGCGGTAGAGCGAACGGGCGGGGAGGGCTCCGGCGTCTTGCATGGCATCCTCGCCGCCGCATCCCAGGCGCGGGGGGACGCCGGGCACGTTGCTCCAGACGCCGCCCACCAGGTCTTCCGTGAATTGGAACGCGTAGAGCCGCGCGGTCGAGCCGGGTTCGAAGGCGACGACGACGGGGGGGCCGGGATCGACGCCGAGGATCTGGAAGAAGGAGGCGCCGTTGGTCGGATCGGTGTCGGCCGCGTATTCCTCCCCGGCGGTGAAGGGATCGCCGTCGGTGTTGCCGCTTTCCACGGCATCGAAATCGTTACTGCCGGGATAGTGGGTGGCCAGCCACCAGTGCGGCGTGCCCTGCGCCGCCAGGATCGCGGCGAATTCCGCCGAGACCGCCAGGTTGGCGGTCACGTTCGTATCCGTGCGCCCGGCCGCGCCGAGGCCGTCGCTCCACTGGACGAAGGCGTAGTAGGGGTTCGTCACGGCGGCGACGGGCGAGCCGCTGCCGCCGAGGGCGACGATCTGGGTGGCCACGCCGTCGATGGCGCCGCCGGCCAGCGCCGTGTAGACCAGCATGAATTCCGCGCCGCTGCTGGCGGAACGCGTCAGCAGGTTGCCGTTGGCGTCGTAGCCGTAGGCGATGGTCTGCTCGCCGCCGTAGTCGGCTTCCAGCAGCCGCCCGGCGTCGTCGTAGGCATAGCGGATTTCAACGGCGCGGGCCGCAAGGCCTCCCGCGACCGCGACCGTCATCAGCGCCCGGAGGATCATCGCTCTTTTCATGGCCGTTCCTCCTGGGCTTGCCATTGGTCCAGCATTCTATTCAAGACATCCAGTTGGTTGGCGACTTCGAGCTGTCGGTGTTCGAGGTCTCTTCTCTCCCATGGATTCCGCGTGCCGTCCCGCGCGGCGTCCAGTCGGGCGGCTTTTTGCTCCAGCGCCGCTTTTTGGGCCTGCAGCCGCGCGACGTTGTCCGCGAGGGTGAACACCGTGAGGACCGGGGCGTCGTTGGGGTCTTGGCGCCGGTAGTCCGGGTGCATCACGACGGCCGGCGGGTTGCTGGTATAGGCGGGGCGGACTGCCGGGAGCGGAAATCGAACCGAGGGCGGGGCCGGCGGAGCAGATGCCGCGGCCAAGAAATCCGGCGGCAAGGCGTCGGTGCGGGTCACGGTGTACAGCGGCGGGGCGGTTCCCGGGAAGGGTTCGCGGCTGCCGGACCAGTCGGCCGGAGACTGGACCCCCGGAGCGAGGAGGCCGTCGTCTACCAGCATCTTGGACAACGCCTTTCCGGAAGGGCCCTCGCTTGACAGACTTTGAAATGCGATTCCGACCATCTTTTCCGGGGTGGAATCCCGCGAGCGGAGCCAGTCGTCGGCCGAAGACGATTCCTTCGGCATCCAGGCGACGGGCTGGTAGCGCGCGGTCTGCTCGTCCAGGACCGGGGTTTTGCCTAGGCGTGCGGCATAGTCTTGCGCGGGATCGGTCGGGCGCTGCGGCTGGGAGTCGAAGGGCTGGGAGTGGGAGGGTTGGGGTTGCCGCGCCATCTGCTCGGCCTGGCGCCGCTGGAACTGCTCCATTTGCCTGCGCTGGACCGCTTGCAGCAGCAGGTCGAAAGAACGGCGCTCTTCTTCGCCCATGTTTTTCAGATCCATGAAGAAGCCCAATCGGTTCTGCATGGTCTGCAGCATGCCGATTACGCCGCCCTGATCGTAAGCTTGCTGGGCCAGATCCAGATAAGCCTCCAGAAAAACCTCTCCCCAGGCGGCGGCCGCTTCATCCTTTAGCAAGGACGCGAAGACCACGGCATACATTCCGCCGGGATCCACGAACCGGATCGGGTCGCCGCCGGCGTATTGGTAGGGGTTGAGCGCCTTGGGATTTTCCAGCAGCGGCCAAAGGGGTTCGGGGGAGAGGAAGCGGCCGATCGTGGCGTCGTACCAGCGCGCGCGCATCTGGTAGAGGGTGCCGGAGTCGCCGTCCTGCCGCACGCCCCAGGCGCCGGAGTAGGTGAACGGCTGGGTCACGGTGCCGGTGCGGGCGAGGATCCGGCCGTAGGGATCGTAGGCGTAGGCCGCGACGACGGCCTTGTTGGTGTCGGTCAGGGCCAGCGTGTTGCCGGTGGCGTCGAAGTGGTAGAAATAAACCGCGTTGGCGTTTTCGGCGTCGATCACGTAGAGCAGCCGGCCGCCGGGCGTCCAGACGTAGTAGCGTTGCGCGGCGCCGGTGCCGGCGTCGGTTTCGGCGACGAGCGGGGCGCCGGCGATGGCGGGCTGGTAGAAGAACCGGTTGGTGCCGCCGTCCGCCGCGCGCGTGCGGAGCTGGCCGAAGCCGTCGTAAGAGAGGGTTGAGGGCGGAGAGCTGAAAGCGGAGTTGGAAATGCCGATGAGCCGCGACGCGCCGTCCCACGCGAACGTCCGCTCCGGCGTGGCGGTCACGCGGCCGCGCGCGTCGTGGGCGTAGCCGGGGGAGGAAATCTGCGAAGCGGCGTCGTAGGTCAGCGCCGCGATGGCGGTTTCGACGTGGCCGGAAGGATCCAGCGGCGCGTAGCCGACCACGTTGGTGATGCGGCCGGACAGGTCGTAGGACATTTCCAGATCGACTTGTTCGCCGGACTGCAGGCGCGTCAGCTGGTCGAGGTCGTCCCAGGTGCTCGTGATGGTTTCGCCGTTGGGGAGGGTGACCGTGCGCAGGCGGCCGTCGTCGTCGTGGCCGAAATAGAGCTGGGTGCCGGTCAGGGTGTCGGAGACGGCCGTCAGGTGCCCGGCGCCGCCCGGGTAGCTGTCGTACTCGTAGTGGACGGCGAAGGCGTCGTTGGCGCAGGCCGCCCACTCCAGGCGTCCGGCCGCGTCGTAGGTCGCGGCGTTGGTGACGCCGGCGTGCGCTTCGGAAAGAACGCGGCCTTCCGCGTCGTAGGCGCGGGCGACGTCGTTGGCGTTGGTGATGCGGCCCAGCGCGTCGCGCTGGGACTGGAGGTCGGGGCCGGCGGAATGCTGGATGCGCAGCACGCGGCCGTTGGCGTCGCGGGTATAGCCGCTCGTTTCGCCGCCGGGATGGGCGATGGACGAGATTTGGCCGTCGGCGTCGTAGGCATAGAGCGTGGCGCGGAAGAGCGGATCGGTGGCCGCTTGCAGCCGGCCCATGGGGGTATAGGCGAAGGTCCAGTCCGCGCCGTTGAGGTCGGTCAGGCTTGCCAGCCGGCCCAGCGCGTTCCAGGCGTAGGCCACGGCGTTCGAGTCCGGCGTCTGGATGCCGGCCGGCAACCCGCGCGGATCGTAGGCGAAGGCCGTGGCGCGGCCGGCGGGATCGGCGGCGGACGCGAGCCGGCCGCGCGCGTCGTAGGTGCGGGTGCTGGTCTGGCCGGCTGCGTTGGTCATGCGGGCGACGCGACCGAGCGCGTCGCGGCCGAAGTCCGTGCGGCGGCCCAGCGGCGATTGCACGGCGGTCGGCGCGCCGTTGCGGTCGCGTTCGATGCTCCAGAACGCCGTGCCGAGGGCGACGTTGGTCACGAACCCCTGCTGGTCGCGGGCATAGGCCGTGCGCACGCCGGTGGCATCGGTCGCGGCCGCCAGGCGGCCGACGAGATCGTATTGGTAGGTGGTGGCGCGGCCGGTGCGGTCCACGGCGTTGGTGAGGCGCCCGGCCGCGTCGTAGGCAAAGCGGTTCGTGCGGCCGAGGGCGTCGACGACCGCCGCCAACCGGCCGTCGGCGTCGTATTCGTAGCGGTTCGTGCGGCCGAGGGCGTCGACGGCGGCGGCGAGGGCGCCGTATTCGTCGTAGGCGTACTGGACGCGGGAACCGCCGGGCCAAACGGTTTCAACGAGCCGCCGGGCGTCGTCGTAGCGGTTCGAGACGGGGCCGACGTCGGAATCGGACGCGCTTTGGAGCGTGCCGTCGAGGTTGTAGGAATAGGTGGCGACGCCGCCGGCGGGATTGGTGACGGCCACGACGGCGCCGCGGACGTCGTAGGCCGCGCGCCAGGCGTTGGTGGCTTCGTCGGTGAACGTGGCCGGGCGGCCGGCCGCGTCGTAGGCGGTTTCCGCGCGGGTGCCGTCGGCGTAGGTCGTGCGCACGGGCCGGCCGGCGACGTCGTATTCGAAGCGGACGACGTGGCCGAGGGCGTTGGTGACGGCGGCGAGGCGGCCCATGGGGGTGTAGCCGAAGGTGGCGGCGTGGCCTTCGAAATCGGTTTGCCGCGCGAGGTTGCCGTCGGCGTCGTATTCAAAGTAGGCCTTTTGCTGGGCGGCGTTGGAGAAGACGACGAGGCGGTCGGCCTTGTCCCAGCCGTAGCCGTTGGTTTCGCCCATCTGGTTTTTGACGCGGGTCGGGTTGCCGCGGTAGTCGTAGGCCCACGTGGCGGTCTGCATGTGCGCGGAGCCGTAGAGCGGGTCGTACCAGATGGACGGCCAGCCGACGGCATTGTAGGAAAACCGGTTGGTGATTCCGCTGGGCGAGACGACGTTGGTGACGTTGCCTTCCTTGTCGCGATGGCGGGTCCAGGTGCGCGTTCCGCGCACGGCGTTCGTGCTCCACCCGCGCAGATCGTAGCCGTAGACGTTGGTGCAGGCGGGCAGGGCTACGGTCGCCGGCCGGCCCATGACGTCGTAGGCGGTCGCCGCCGTCGTTCCGAAACTGTCCCACCGGTTGGTGCTGCGGTCCATCGCGTCGTACGCGGCGCCGGTCTGGTAGCTCGCCGGGTCCGTCGTCCGCCAGAGGTTCCCGTTGGCGTCGTATTCGAACGTGGTGACGCCGCCCGCCGGGTTGGTGTGGGCCGTCACGCGATCCCGCGCGTCCAGGCCCCAGCCTTCCGAAGAACCGTCGGGATATTGAATGCCGGTTGGCCGGCGCAGGGCGTCGTAGGCGAAGGTGCTTGCGCCGACGTCGCTGTCGCTTGCGCTGGCCAGGGTGCCGTCGGGGTTGTACGCATAGGTCTGCGTGCCGCCGCCGGGCCGGATGACGGTCAACGGCTGGCCGCGGGCGTTGACGGCGACGCTCCAGCGCTGTTCTGCCCGGTCCACGTAGCCGGTGACGTTGCCGCGCGCGTCGCGCTCGAAAACTTCGGTCGCGGTGTTGGCCAGGTTGAGGTTGGTGATGGTCCGCAGGTCGTGGAACCGGAAGGCGACGGTTTGCGCGGGGAATTCGCGGTTGGTGAAGACCTGCACGTTGGTGTTGTGCTGGTACTGCGTGCGGGCGAAGAAGCGGTCCATGACTTCATAAACCCGCCGGGTCGCGTAGTCGCGGGAAATGGAGCACTGGTTGCCCCGCCGGTCGCGAAATGAGCCCAGCGCATCGCGCCCGCCGCCGAAGCCGTACTGGAAATAGTTGGAATAGGCGTCGTAGGCCTTGGTCAGCGCGCCGTTCTGGTATTCGTTGCGGATGGTTGAACCATCGGGATCGGTCACGACGCCGTAGGTCGTGAAGTTGCTGACGCCGTAGACGAACGTGGCTTCGTTCGCGTAGGCGTCCGCCTGCCGCACGACGCGACCGTCCGTGTCGTAGGTCTGGACTAGCGGCGCGTTGCCGAGCGGGTATTGGACGGACGTCAGCAACGCCCCGTTCCCGTTGGTGAACGAATTCGTCGGATCGTAGGCATAGGTTTCGGCCTGCCCGAGGGCGTTGGTGGCAACGACGAGTTCGCCATGCGCGCCGTAGCCGAACGACACCGCCCGCGTGCCGTCCGTCACCCGCACCAGATTACTCGCCGCGCCGTATTCGAACCGCAATTCGCGCCCGAGGCCGTCCGCGGCGTTCGTCGCCAGCCCGTCCGCCCGGCGGCCAACCAAAATGGCATTGCCGTTGCGATCCAGGATTTCCTTCGCGCCGGCGCGGTCGGCGTCGTCGAAACGGTAGAGGAGTCCCTGGTCCGGATCGCAGAACCAAATGTCCTCGCCGTCGGATTTCAAGGCGTAGGGCGTCAGCGGATCGGGCAGGTTCAGCATCCAGGTGCCGTCTTCCATTTCCGTGAAAGGGATCACCTTGCCGCCTTCGAGGAGGACGAAAAAGCTGCGGTCGGCGGCCGCCGGATCCTGGCGCACGAGCTGGACGTCGAAATTGTGCATCCAGCCGGATCCCAGCGCGCTCTGGACCAGTTCCACGCCGGGATCGTCCAGGCGCGAGGCGTACCAGCGGACGAACCGCAATGGCAACGGACCGCCCAGATCGAAATCGGTTCCGGGATCGTAGACGTATTCGCCCGTGCGGGTGTTGACGGGATCGCGGCTAGTGACGCTGGAACCGCTGGCTTTCGTCGTGTCGTTGTCCCGGTCCACCCAGACCGTCTGGATCACCGACGTCGTTCCGTTGCTGTCCGTCACCGTGGCGCGGTTCACGATGCGGCTGCCCGGCGGCAGGTCCGGCGTCGTGATCGTCGACAAATAGGCATAGGTCGATGCGCCCTGCGGCATGTCCTGGGTCCAGACGATCGTCCGGGCATCGCCGCCGCCGGAAACGGGCGGAGGATAGGCGTCGTCTCCATAGCCCGTGGTCGTCGCGGGATCGCGGCTGTCCGTGAACGTCACCAAGCCGGCGTCGGGGCCCGTGCGCTCGAGATTGATGTAGTAGGTGGTGCTCGTCGGGGTGGTGGACTGGACGGTTTTTTCGATGCGCCATCCGTTGGCTTCGTAGAACTCCGCCTGGACGGCGGAACTCCCGCCCAGCGTCCATCCGCCCAATGCGAGCAACCACAGGGACCGAGTCCTTTTCATGACGTACCTTTCGAATGGATCCGCCGCGCTCTGCGCCGGGCGTCGCGCCGGCCGATTCTTTTTACCACGTCGCGAACGGCGCGGGGAAAAGCTAATTGCCCGGAATCCCGTTAAAATCTCGTTAACGGCCGGGATCGAAATTGGACTGGATTTTCGGCGGGGAAGGGGGAAAATGGCACGCGGTTTTTCCTACAGAAAGCGTGATTTCCATGTTGAGTGCGATATTCCTAGGCTGCTGCGCGTTGTTTTTCGCCGCCTACAAGGTGTACGGCGGGTGGATGGAGCGGCGCATGGACGCGATGGACGAGCGCCTGACGCCGGCGCACACGATGTACGACGGCGTGGACTATTCCCCGGCGTCGGATGCCGTGGTGTTTGGCCACCATTTCAGTTCCATCGCGGGGGCGGGGCCGATCGTGGGGCCGATCACGGCGGCGCTGCTGTTCGGGTGGGGGCCGGCGCTGGCGTGGATCGTGCTGGGCGTTATTTTCGTCGGCGGCGTGCAGGACTACACCGCCATGATGGCCAGCCTGCGCAATCGGGGCCAAAGCCTGGCGCAGATCGGCAAGAGCGCGATGGGACCGCTGACCTACCGGATGTTCCTGCTGTTCATCCTGCTGGTGCTGCTCTACGTGATCATCGTCTTCCTGGACCTGACCGCCGCGACGTTCGCCCCGCTGACGCTGGGGCCGGACGGCATCGAGACGGACGAGTCGCGCATCGGCGGAGTGGTGGCGACGGCTTCGACGTTCTACATCCTGCTGGCGGCGATGTTCGGCCGGCTGCTGTACCGCCACCAGATGCCGCTGCGCCGGGCCACGCTGCTGGCGCTGCCGCTGGTGTTCGGCGGCATCTGGCTGGGCATGCAGTTGCCGCTGTCGCCGTCGGTGATTCCCGCCGTCCTGGGCTCGGACAAGTATTTCTGGTCGCTGGCCTTGCTGGTTTACTGCCTGGCGGCCTCGGTGCTGCCGGTGTGGGCGCTGCTGCAGCCGCGGGACTACCTCTCGTCGTTCCTGCTCTACGCCTGCCTGATCGGCGGGGCGGTCGGCCTGGTGGTCGGCTCGTTCGGCGGGCAGACGGAAATCGTCTGGCCGGCGCTGAAAACCCTGCACAGCCCGGCCGAGGGCTGGATCTATCCGGCCCTGTGCGTGATGATCGCCTGCGGCGCGGTGAGCGGGTTCCACGCGGTGCTGGCGAGCGGCACGACCTCCAAGCAGCTCGACAAGGAAAGCTCCGTCAAGCGCGTGGGACTGGGCGCGATGCTGGTGGAGGCGGTGCTGGCCCTGCTGGCGCTGGCAACGGTCATGACGTTGAAGGAGGCGCCCGGCACGCCGGTAAAGGTCTTCGCCGCGGGCCTCGAGCGGTTCTTCCAGCCCCTGGGGATCAGCCAAGGGTGGATCATGTCCTTCGCCATGCTGGCGGTGAGCACCTTCGTGCTGACCACGCTCGACAGCTGCACCCGCCTGAGCCGCATCATCCTGCAGGAACTCACGGGCATCGACGCCAAGACGGTCGGACACCGGGTGCTGACCACGCTGATCGTGCTGGCCTTGCCGGCCTACGTGGTCTTCCAGCAGATTCCGGGGCCGGGCGGGACGCTGATGCCCGCCTGGAAGGCGATCTGGCCGGCTTTCGGGGCCACCAACCAGTTGATGGGCGCCTTGGCGCTGCTGATGGTCCACGGCTGGCTGCGCCGGCAGGGCAAAACCGCCTGGTTCGTGTTCCTGCCCATGGTGTTCATGTTCGTCACGACCCTGCTGGCGCTGGGCCAGATCGTCTGGCGGAACTTCGCCCAGGGCGGCAGTCCGCTGGTCGGCGGCCTGAGCGCGGTGCTGTTCGTCCTGGCCTTGATCGTGCTGGCCGACGTCGCCTTGCGCCACCGCCGGGCGGCGGCGCTCCTCTGACCGCCCGGGGGCGGGGCCGGGCAGGGGGGGCGTTTTACCGGTAAAACGCGATACATTTTACTTGCCTTGTTGAGCGATTTACCGGACGATTCCTTCATCCAAAACCGAAAAAGGAACGACGATGATGAAACGCAAAACCATCAAAGACATCGCCAAAGAAAGCGGATTCTCTCTCAGCACGGTCTCGCTGGTGTTGAACAACCATCCGCGCATCAGCCAAGCCACGCGCGACCGCGTCTTGGCCGTGGTCAAGAAGTACAATTTCTATCCCAACAGCGCCGCCCGCGGCCTGGCCTCGAAGTCCAGCAAGACGCTCAGCGTCGTCGTGCCGAACCTCACGCGCGTGTTTTCGGACATCTACCTCGGCGAAATCATTTCCGGCATCTACGAGCGCGCGACCTCGCAGGGCTACAAGATCCTCTTGGACATCGCCACCTCGCAGTTCATCAAGACGCAGGAATACTCCAAGCTGCTCGCGAGCCGCCGCGCCGACGGCATGCTCTTCATCGCGTCGGACATCCACGCGGACTATCTGAGCGTGTTCGAAGACAGCCCCTACAAGTTTCTGCTCGTGAACCATCTGTTCCCCGGCAAGAAACTGAACTACGTCAGCGTCGACTACGCGGCCTCGGCGCGCTTGGCCGCCGAACACCTGCTCGGCCTCGGCCACCGCAAGATCGGTTTGATCGCCGGCACGAACACCTTCACCGGCCTGCAGTTCCGGGACGAATTCATCCGCGTGAGCAAGAGCTGGCCCGCCGGCGCCGCGCAGGTGACCTGGGTCGACGGCGGCGAGGAATGGAGCCAGCGCGGCGGCTACGCGGCCGCCGCCAAGCTCATGGCCCAGATGCCCGACCTGACGGCCATCATGGCCGCCAACGACCGCATGGCCCTCGGCGCCATGCGCTGGATGGCCGACAACCGCCGCGAAGTTCCCGAGAACGTCTCCGTCATGGGCGTCGACGACATCCAGATCTCCGCCTACGTGAACCCCGGGCTCTCGACCATCCGCCACGACCTCTACCAAGTGGGCATCGAATCCTGCAACCGCATCCTCCAGCTCATCAAGGGCGAGATCACGGAATGCAGCGACCTGCTGCCGACCTCGCTCGTGGTCCGCGGCTCCACCGGCCGCGCCCGCGCGAAATAGCCCGCCGCGCCGCCAGGCGCGGGGAATCGCAGCTTACGTTCCGGAAAAAAGTTTTCCACGCCGTGGAAAACTTTTTTCCATAGCGTGGAAAAATCCCGCAAAGTTTTTACGTGCTGCCAGGGCTGTCCCGTTTAGTTTCCACCGATCTCGACTTCAGCCTGATTTGACAGGGATGAAACAGGCGTCGGCGCCGTTTTCGATTTCAACTTGAGGACGCTTTTCGGCACCGTTGGCCGCTTGAACCCCCAGGAGGCAACGCATGCAGGCAGGCCGGGTTGGT
>CALMNW010000054.1 GCA_937872095.1 uncultured Verrucomicrobiota bacterium | reverse complement strand
GATGCGGTCGCCCTCGAAGAACATGTGCTCGGTGCGGCACAGGCCGATGCCCTGCGCGCCGAACGCCCGGGCCGCCGCGGCGTCCTTGGGGCTGTCGGCGTTGGTGCGGACGTAGATCTTGCGATACTTGTCCGCCCAGTCGCTGACCTGCTTGTACATCTTGAAGATGGGGTGCTTCTGGGCTTCCTTCTTGCCGCCGACCACGCCGCTCACCACCGGGCTGGCTTCCGTCGGGATCTGCCCGACGTACACGATGCCGGTCGAGCCGTTCAGGCTGATCCAATCGCCTTCCTTCAGCGTCTGGCCGCCGGCGGAGATGGTCTTGGCCTTGTAGTCGATGTGCAGATCGCCCGCGCCGGCGATGCAGCACTTGCCCCAGCCGCGCGCCACGACCGCCGCGTGCGAGGTCATGCCGCCCGTGCTCGTCAGGATGCCCTGCGCCGCCCACATGCCGCCGACGTCCTCGGGGCTCGTCTCGTGGCGGACCAGGATCAGCTTCGCGGCCGGATCGTCCTTGACGATCTTCTCCGCGGTGTGCGCGTCGAACACGATCTTGCCCACGCCCGCGCCGGGACCGGCCGGCAGGCCCTTCGTCAGGGCGACGGCCTTCTTCTCGGCCGCGACGTCGAAGATCGGGAACAGGAGCTGTTCGAGGTCGGAACCCGACAGCGTCGCGATCGCCTCGTCCGGCTTCAGGATCTTCTTCTGCGCCTTGCCGGTGTAGAAGTCCTTGCCCGTGGCCATTTCCACCGCCCAGCGGACGCCGGCGAGGCCGGTGCGCTTGGCGTTGCGGGTCTGCAGCATCCACAGCGTGCCCTGCTCGACCGTGAATTCCACGTCCTGCGGGTACTTGTAGTGCTCTTCGAGCTTCTTCATGATCGTCAGCAGCTGCGCGTGCGCCTTCTTCCAGATCGGGCTCTTCTCGGCGGGCATTTCGTCGATGTGCTTCGGCGTGCGGATGCCGGCCACGACGTCTTCGCCCTGCGCGTTGATCAGGTACTCGCCCATCGGGGCTTCGTCGCCCGTCGCGCCGTCGCGCGTGAACGCCACGCCCGTGCCGGACTCGTCGCCCATGTTGCCGTAGACCATCGAGCAGACGTTGACGGCCGTGCCGAGCAGGCCCGTCACCTTGTTGATCTGGCGGTACTTGACCGCGCGCTCGCTGTTCCAGCTGCCGAACACGGCGTTGACGGAGGCGAGCAGCTGCTCGAACGGATCCTGCGGGAAGGGCTTCTTGACCTTCTTCACGTAGACCTTCTTGTAGATTTCGCACAGCTCCTTGAGCTGGTCGGCGGAGAGATCGGTGTCTTCCTTGGCGCCGTACTTCTTCTTCAGCTCGGCCATCGCCACTTCGAAATCATGGTGTTCCAGGCCGGTCGTGGGGCCCATGACCACGTCGCCGAACATGTCGATGAAGCGGCGGTAGCAGTCCCAGCCCGTGCGCGCGTTGCCCGTGCTCTCGATGAAGCCCAGCACCGACTTGTCGTTCAGGCCGAGGTTGAGGACGGTGTCCATCATGCCCGGCATGGAGATCGCCGCGCCCGAACGGACCGACACCAGCAGCGGGTTCTTCGGGTCGCCGAGCTTCTTCTTCATCTTGGTTTCCAGCTTCTTGAGCTGGGCCTTGAGCTGCTCGAGCATCCCGTCGGGATACTTGTCGTTGTGCGAGGAGTAGTACGCGCAGGCTTCGGTCGAGATCGTGAAACCGGCCGGCACCGGCAGGCCCGCGTTCGCCATTTCGGCGAGGTTCGCGCCCTTGCCGCCGAGGATCGCCTTCATCGAGGCGTCGCCTTCGGTGTTGTCTTTCCCGAATCCGTAAAAATAGACGTATTTCTTCTTCGCCATGTTCTTCTCCGTTGTGGCCCTTCCGGACCCGTTGTTTTTAAAGCGATCTCCCGCGGCACACCGCCGGGAAAATTCGCGACATCCTCCGCCTTCGCCCCCGTTTTGTCAAGCAAATGACGGCAAAACCCCATGCTCGAAACGGTTTACCTCGGAAGGCCCGCCCCGCGCCGAGGCAAAAAAATCCCCCGCCGGAGACCCGGCGGGGGCTGTGCGCGACGCCGCGCCTATTCCGGAACGAAGCTGACGCGGATGATTTGGCGCGCGGCCGCATCCGTCAGGATCGTGACCACGCCGCCGGACACCGCATAGTCCGTGTCCAGCACGAGCTCGACCCAATCCCAGCCCTGAGCGCCGTTCAGCGCGCAATCCGCGCCGTAGACCTTATACAGATCGTAGCCGGTCGGCTCCGCGAAGGAGAAATTGCCGGTGGCGGGACTGAACGTGATGTCCGGGATCGGCAGATCCGCCGGCAGCTGGACCGTCACGTCGTAGGTGGCCCAGGCGCCCGAGACCACGTCGGTCGCGGTGATGGTCGCCGTGCCGTAGGCCAGCGCCGTCGCCGGGAAGTTGGTCTCGAGAACGCCGTCTTCGTAATCCAACCCGGCCGGCACCCACAGCACGTTGGTGTCGGAGCTGCTCAGAAGGACGTTCGTGCCGACCGATGCCGAACGCGTCAGCGTGTAGCTCGTCGCCCCGAGGGCCTCCAGCAGCCACGGGCCGCCGATGGACAGCGTCGGCACCACCGGATACACGACGTATTCCGCCCATGCCCCGCTCGCCGCGTTGCTGGCGACGATCTTCGCGTTGCCGGCCGTCAGGCTGACCACCGTGACGTCGAAGCTGACCTGGTTCGAAACGAACGTCACGGAAGCCGGAACCGTCGCCGCCGCTTCGTTGTCGCTCGTCAGCACGATCTCGTCGGTGACGCCGCCCGTGCGCGTCAGTTCGAACGGATAGTCGCCGGTCGCGGCGGGATTCCACGTGCCGCCGGTGAAGGTCAAGGACGTGCGCTCCTCGCCGACGATCCGGAGATCGTTCATGAAGATCGCGTAGTTCACGTTGTCGCCCCCGCCGCTGACGTAGCCGCCGCAATACAACGAAACGCCCGTGACGCCGTCGCCGTGGACGATGTTCGTGACGTAGGCCAGATTGGGAACGCCCGCGACCGTGCGGGTCAAATACATCTGGATGCCGCCGGCCTGCTGGGTGATTTCCACGTCCACCACCGCGCCGGGCGAGTAGTCCGTGGAGATCGTCGTGCCGTTGACCTTGAAGACGTTGCCGGGCGAGACGTCGATCAGGTTGGCGAACTGGCCGGCGGCCGAGAAGATGTCCACGCCGCGGCCGCCGCCGTCGTAGTTGTAGGTGAAGGTGAAGCTCAGCACTTCGCCCGCCTGCATGGCGCCAGCGATGTAGCGCTTGCCGTTGCACCAGCCCCCGAGACCGTCGGCCATGAACTGGAAGGAGTAGCCGTTGGTCGAATTCAGGTCGCCGCCGCCGCCGGCCGTGGAGTCGCCCAGTTCGGCCGCCCGGTTCCACAATTCCCAGGCGCCGAAGCCGGTGCCTTCGTTCGCGCCGTTGGTGAAGCTGGCGGGGGTATAGTTGCCCGCCTCGTCCGAGGCGAGGATGCCGGGCATGTCCGCCACGACCACGTCCAGCGTGGCGGGCTCGACGTCGTCGTTGTCCGCCGTGATCGTGGCCGCGCCGGCCACCAGGCTCGTGGCCAGGAAGTACGCGCGGTTCTGCCCGGCCGCGAAATCCACCGTGGCGGGAACCGCCAGCGCGTTCGTGTCGGAACTGGACAGGTTGACGGTGGCGCCCACGCCCGCCTCGCTGTTGCGGCTCACGGCGTAGACCTTGGTCGCGCCGGTCCAGACGTTGGTCGGTCCGGACAAGGCGAGCGCCGGCGCGGCGACCGTCACGTCGTAGGTCGCCCACGCGCCGCTCGCCGCGTTGGAGGCGAGGATCGTGGCCGCGCCGAAAGCCACCGCCGTCGCGTTGAAAGTGGTCTGCGTCTCGCCGGTCACGAAGGTGGCCGTGGCCGGTACGGTCAAAACGCCGGGAGCGGAGCTGCTCAAGGCGATGGTGTCGCCCACGGCGCCGACGCGCTGCAGCACGTAGCCGGCCGGCCCGAGCGCGAAGATTTCCCACGGACCGCCGATCCCCAGCACCGGCGGCACCGGCGTGATCACGTAGTTCGCCCAGGCGCCCGTGGCTTCGTTGCTGGCGACGATCGTCGCCGGCCCGTTCGTCAGGCTGACGACCGTGGCGTTGAAGCTCACCGAGTTGGAGACGAACGTCGCGCCGGCGGGAACGGTCACCGCATCGGGATTGCTGCTGGACAGGACGACGTCGTCGCCCACCGCGCCTTCGCGGGACAGAACGAACTCGTAGTCCCCCGTGACGGAGGGATTCCACGTGCCGGAGGTGAAGGTCAGGATCGTGCGCGGCTCGCCGACGATCTGGATGTCGTTCATGAAGATGGCGAAATCCACGTTGTTCGGCGCGAACTCGTTGGTCTCGTAGCCGCCGCAATAGAGCGAGAATCCCGTGGCGGGCTCGGCGTTGAGGATGTTGGTCGTGTAGTTGAGGTTCTCCGTCCCGTTGGTCGTGCGGACCAGATGCAGCTGGATGCCGTCGGCCAACTGGGTGATGTCCACCGCCACCACCGCGCCGGGCGACCAGTCCGTGGAGAGCGTCTGCCCGTTCACCTTGAAGGTGTTGCCGGGAGACACGTCGATCAGGTTGGCGAACTGGCCGCTCGCCGAGAAGATGTCCACGCCGCGGCCGCCGCCGTCGTAGTTGTAGGTGAAGGTGAAGCTCAGCACTTCGCCCGCCTGCATGGCGCCAGCGATGTAGCGCTTGCCGTTGCACCAGCCCCCGAGACCGTCGGCCATGAACTGGAAGGAGTAGCCGTTGGTCGAATTCAGGTCGCCGCCGCCGCCGGCCGTGGAGTCGCCCAGTTCGGCCGCCCGGTTCCACAATTCCCAGGCGCCGAAGCCGGTGCCTTCGTTCGCGCCGTTGGTGAAGCTGGCGGGGGTATAGTTGCCCGCCTCGTCCGAGGCGAGGATGCCGGGCATGTCCGCCACGACCACGTCCAGCGTGGCGGGCTCGACGTCGTCGTTGTCCGCCGTGATCGTGGCCGCGCCGGCCACCAGGCTCGTGGCCAGGAAGTACGCGCGGTTCTGCCCGGCCGCGAAATCCACCGTGGCGGGAACCGCCAGCGCGTTCGTGTCGGAACTGGACAGGTTGACGGTGGCGCCCACGCCCGCCTCGCTGTTGCGGCTCACGGCGTAGACCTTGGTCGCGCCGGTCCAGACGTTGGTCGGTCCGGACAAGGCGAGCGCCGGCGCGGCGACCGTCACGTCGTAGGTCGCCCACGCGCCGCTCGCCGCGTTGGAGGCGAGGATCGTGGCCGCGCCGAAAGCCACCGCCGTCGCGTTGAAAGTGGTCTGCGTCTCGCCGGTCACGAAGGTGGCCGTGGCCGGTACGGTCAAAACGCCGGGAGCGGAGCTGCTCAAGGCGATGGTGTCGCCCACGGCGCCGACGCGCTGCAGCACGTAGCCGGCCGGCCCGAGCGCGAAGATTTCCCACGGACCGCCGATCCCCAGCACCGGCGGCACCGGCGTGATCACGTAGTTCGCCCAGGCGCCCGTGGCTTCGTTGCTGGCGACGATCGTCGCCGGCCCGTTCGTCAGGCTGACGACCGTGGCGTTGAAGCTCACCGAGTTGGAGACGAACGTCGCGCCGGCGGGAACGGTCACCGCATCGGGATTGCTGCTGGACAGGACGACGTCGTCGCCCACCGCGCCTTCGCGGGACAGAACGAACTCGTAGTCCCCCGTGACGGAGGGATTCCACGTGCCGGAGGTGAAGGTCAGGATCGTGCGCGGCTCGCCGACGATCTGGATGTCGTTCATGAAGATGGCGAAATCCACGTTGTTCGGCGCGAACTCGTTGGTCTCGTAGCCGCCGCAATAGAGCGAGAATCCCGTGGCGGGCTCGGCGTTGAGGATGTTGGTCGTGTAGTTGAGGTTCTCCGTCCCGTTGGTCGTGCGGACCAGATGCAGCTGGATGCCGTCGGCCAACTGGGTGATGTCCACCGCCACCACCGCGCCGGGCGACCAGTCCGTGGAGAGCGTCTGCCCGTTCACCTTGAAGGTGTTGCCGGGAGACACGTCGATCAGGTTGGCGAACTGGCCGCTCGCCGAGAAGATGTCCACGCCGCGGCCGCCGCCGTCGTAGTTGTAGGTGAACGTGAAGCTCAGCACGTCGCCGGTCTGCAGCGCGCCGTCGAAATTGCGTTTGCCGTTGCACCAGCCGGTGGCCCCGTCGCCCATGAAGCGGAAGGAGTAGCCGTTGGTCGAATTCAGGTCGCCGCCACCGCCCTCCGTCGAATCCCCGAGTTCCGCCGCCTTGTTCCACAGATCCCAGGCGCCGAAGCCGGTGCCGAGGTTCGCGCCGTTGACGAAAGTCGCGGGGGTGTAGTTGCCCGCTTCGTCGTAAGCCAGCGTTTCCGGAACGGCCCGCGCCGTGCCGGCCAAGGCCAGCGTCCCCAACATCACTCCGCACCACAATCCGATTGCCTTCATTGTCGCTCCTTGATTGCCCCCCCTGGGGAGGGGATTTGCCCGCAGATGTGTACAGCTTGCCTCCGCCCCTCGGGAAAAAGCAACATAAATTTGAGGAAAAAACGCTTTTCTTTCCCGCGTTCCTCCGGGTACCCCGTTCATGGACCGCCGAAAGCTGCCGTGAAGTTCGCGATTCAGAAAAATGAAGCACCGGCTACGCGATTCATGCGGGCAAGATGCCCGCGCTCCGGCAAATAGCCCGGCAGCCGGAATACCTCAATTCACAGTGAAAGTGCCGGAGAAGGAATTCCATATGTTGGTCGTAATCATCTTCCACCGTCCCGTGAAGCGATTCGTGGCTTGCCCCGGATTAAACCAAAGCGAATAGTCGTATTCTCGGCCGAATCCGTCTTGGAAAAACAGCTGCGCCGAATAGGGGTTCCGCGACCAACTGTCCCCGACAAACACCGCGCGCGTCAGCGGCGCGTTGGTCCCGTCCGTTACCCGGCACGATCCTTGGACCCACCAGTTCGTGGCGAAAGTGGCCTCGTACTTCAGCGGGGGAATCGTATTCCACCAGAACGTGAACGTGCGCGTGCGTACGCTTGCCGGCGGCGTAATCGGCGTCGGATAGCGAATGCGGGACAGATGGAAAAAATAGAGGTCGCCCAAGACGGCCCGGGGAACCGATGTCGTCCATATGTACGGGGAACCATCGTACACCCCCCAATCGTTGACTTCCCATATTTGCAGGTCCGTCGATTCGCACAATGTCATCCCCGTCTGTGGCTCGATCTCGAATTCCAGCATCTGGTTCGTGCCCGAGGCGTAGTTCCGCATCGGGCCCGACTCGGCCACGGGCACGCCTTGGGCGGCGACGTCGAACGCCTCCGCGGCCGCTCCCATGCGTCGGATCACGATGTTGCTCAGCACGACGTCGTCCACCGGACGAGAACCCGTTCCTTGCACGGCCACGACGGCGATCGACGTCACCACGTTCATCCCCGTCGTCACGTGCCCGAACACGGTGTAGCTCCCGTTCCATACCGGCACGTTCGTCGCCGTGATGAAAAACTGCGATCCGTCCGTGTTCGGCCCGGAGTTTGCCATCGAGATTACGCCGTTGGAATGCGCCAGGCCGTTGGTCACCGATTCCGGCATGACGTAGCCCGCATTGACGAAATTGGTCGTCACCACGCCGTTGGTATCCGTCGAAAGCGACGGAATCCCTCCCCCTTGAATGGCGATGCCGTTGGTCTGGACCGGAGCGCTGGTCGTGACGGAATTCAGCACGCGGTGGAAAATGGAACCGTCGTAGAATTTCCGGCCGTTCCAGACGCGTCCCTGCGGATCCGCCCAACTCCCCTCGCCCGTGGCCAGCCCCACGAAGCTGGCGACGGCGCGCGGCGCGCGCTCGTAATCGAGCCAGACGGTGAACGCCCCCTTGGACGTCGAAAAATCGGCGAAAATTCCGTTGGTCTGTCCCGGCGCTTCGCGCAGGACGCCCAGCAGCGCCAACCCCAAACAGACCCAGCGTTTCATGGGCGGCATCCTAGCCGATCCCGCCTGAAGAGAAAATGAATTTCCGCCGGGCGGCGCCTAGAAGTGCCAGGCGAGACCGATGGTCAGCACCGGATAGATCTTCCAGTCGTCCACGTCTTCCTGGAGCAAGGCTTCTTCCTTCTTCAGGTCTTCGCGGAACGTGTCGAGCCGGGCGGTCATGCCGGCGCCGTCGGCCGTCAGCGACGCGTCGTAGGACTGGAAAATCACGCCGAGGTCCAGCGTGAAGGTCAGCAGCTGGTCTTCGGCGACGGTATTGCCGAAGCCGATGCCGAGATAAGGAGCGAAAACGCCGTCCACCTCGATGTTGCCCTTGAGGGTGCCGATCGTGTCGGGATTGTAGGTGTGCGAACCGATCTGGGTCGCCCCGCCGGGCGTGGCGTCGATGTCCGCTTCGGTGCCGGGCTGGATGTAGACGCCGCCCGTGATCCGGAAGTGGCCGCCGAAGGGATGGAGGTCCAGCAGCAGCGGGACGCTGATCATGGTGACGTCCATGTCGTAATCCACGTTCCCGAATTTCTGCCCCCACGTGAACGAGCCGTAGTTGAAGCCGCCGCGCAGGTTCAGGTAGGAATTCACTCCGAAGACCAGATCCAGGCCGATGCCCGTGGTGCCGAACTTGGGACCGAGGGAAAGGCCGGGCCACTTCTGGCCCCAGATCCAGTAGTAGCCTTCTTCGTCGACTTCCTCGGCGTCTGCATCGATGGCCGGCGCGGGAGCGAGGGTCATCTGCGGCGCGTAATACGCCGGCTGCGCGTTCGGTTGCGGCGCATAATAGACCGGCTGCCCGGCCGCGGCCGGCGGCGCGTAATACACCGGTTGCGCCGGCTGCGGCACGTAGTACACGGGCTGGGCGGCGGGCGCGGGTTGGGCCGCCGGAGCCGTTTGGTAATAAACCTGGCCGTCGCGCTGATAATAGCTCGGTGCCGGCTGGATCGCCTGCTGCGCGAACGCCGCGGTCGCCAAACCGACCACGCCAACGGACCAACCCCAAAAACCGATCGTTTTTTTCATCTGCAATTCTTTCCTTGCCCCGGAGGTGAACGTCATTGCCCGGCGTATCCCACCGCCAGGAGACACACGTCGTCTTCGAACACCGTCGCCGAAGTGAAATCCATCACGTCGCGGACCAACGCGTCCAGCAACGCGGGCAGCGGAGCGGCGACGTGGGCCCGCAGGGAAGTCGTCATGCCCTCCACGTCGAATTCCTGCTGCGAATCGTTGCGGGCTTCCGTCAACCCGTCGGTGTAAAACACCACCCGCGTGCCAGGCGGCAAATCGATTTCCGCATGTCCGTAGCGCGCGTCGGCGAACAGGCCGAGCGCCGGTCCCAGCCCGGGCTCGGAGACCTGGGCGATGCGAACCGATCCGTCCGGATCGACCAGCATCGGCAACGGATGCCCCGCGTTGGCGTGCAGGATCTTCCCGCTGTTCAAATCGAAGCACGCGCAACAGGCCGTCGCGAACATCAAATCGCCGGCGGTGCTGAAGATCTTGGAATAGGCCGCGTTCAGGCGCGTCATGAACTCGCCGGGTTCCTGGGTTTCCTTGGCGAGCTGCTCCAGCAAGCCGCGCAGCGTCGCCACCACCAGGGCCGCCCGCGCGCCGTGGCCCATCACATCGGCCATGAACACCAGCACCTGACTCTTCGAAACCGGCAGGATGTCGAAGAAATCGCCCCCCACCAGCCCGCTCGGATGGTAGACGTGCGCGAACTCCAGCCGGCCGGTCTTGCCCGGTTCGTCCAGCGCCACGGCGGGATAGGACGACGGCAAGAAAGCGTACTGCAGGTCGCGCGCCAGGCGCAGATCCGCTTCCATTTCCTGGTTTTTCTGCCGCAGTTGCGCGGCGGTGTGCTCGAGCTGCTGCTGCGCGTGCCGCTGCGGCGTCACGTCCAGCAGCGAAATCACGATGCCGGTCATCGCGCCGTCCGGATTCAAGTTGGGCTCCAGCGAAGCCTGCGCGAAGAAGGCCGTCCCGTCCTTGCGCTTCATCTCCAGTTCGCCCGTCCACGTGTCGCCGGCCTTCACGGCTTCGATCATGTCCGCCGCCAACGCTTCGTCCTTGAGGAACTGGCGGAAGTTGCAGGCATAGGCCTCGTCCAAGGTCTCCAGGCCCAGCAGGGTTTGCATCGAGGGGTTCACGTAGCCCGCCAGCGCGAACTCCACGTCCGACACGGCGATGCCGCTGCCCGAGTTCTGCAAGGCGTTGTAGCCCGTCTTCAGGCGCTCTTCCTGCTCCTTGCGCAACGTGATGTCGCGCACGAAGAAGCTCAGGTGCATCTTGCCGCCCAGCGGCAGGCGGCTCACGGAAATCTCCGCCGGGAACATCGTTTCGTCCGCCCGGCGGCACAGCGCCTGGATCAGCACGAAGCGGTTGTTTTCCAGCGAGCCCAGAATCGTGTTCAGCAGGCTCCGTTCCGCCCCGCACAGCACGTCCAGCACGTTCTGCTTGCACAGTTCCGTCCGGGTGCTGGCGAAGAATTGCTCCGCCCGCACGTTCACGCTTGCGATCGCCCCCTGCGGATCGGTGATGAACACCGCGTCGTAGATGCTCTGGAACAGCGTCTGGAACTCTTCTCCGCCCTGCGGCCGCGCCGCCGGCCCCGCCGGAATCCGGATCACGCCGGTGCCGCCCGGATGGGAGGGCGCATGGCGCCCCGCCAGCCGCACGCCGCCCGGCGCCGGGGCTTGCTGGAGCTGCTCCAGCATCGCCGGCGTGATATCGATGCGCATCGTCGCTTGGGACTGTTCCTTGGCCATATTGAGGGAACATAGCCGAGCCTTCCCCGTCCCGCAATCGTTTTCCTGCCGCCGCTTTTTTTGCTGTTCATTTCCCCGTTTTTACCCAGAATGGCGTTTTCAATCCCTATCAGAGGCAAACATCATGTTCGAAGGCGCATATACCGCATTGATCACCCCCTTCTGCCGCGACGGTTCGGTGGATTACGGCAAGCTCCGCGAGCTCGTCGAGCTCCAGATCGCCGGCGGCATCGACGGCCTCGTGCCCGTCGGCACCACGGGCGAGTCCCCCACGCTCGACACGGAAGAGCACGTCGAGGTCATCCGGGTCGTCGTCGAAGCCGCCGCCCGGCGCGTCAAGATCGTCGCCGGCACCGGGGCCAATTCCACCGCCGAAGCCCTCGAGCTGACCAAGCGCGTCAAGGACATGGGCGTGGACGGCACCCTCCAGGTCACCCCCTACTACAACAAGCCCACCCAGGCCGGCTTGATCCGCCACTTCTCCGCCGTGGCCGATCTCGGCCTCCCCGTGGTCCTCTACAACGTGCCCGGACGCGCCGGCTGCGAAATCGCGATCGCCACCATCGCCGAACTCGCCAAGCACCCGAACGTCGTCTGCGTCAAGGAAGCCGGCGGCAGCGTCGACCGCGTCAGCCGCATCAAGGCCGCCTGCGACGTCGGCGTGCTCTCCGGCGACGACGGCCTCACCCTGCCGATGATGTCCGTCGGCGCCGCCGGCGTCATTTCCGTCGCCTCCAACGTCGCGCCCCGGGCCGTCGCCGACCTCGTCCATGCCGCCGCCGCCGGCCGCTGGGACGACGCCCGCGCGCTCCATTACAAGTACTACGCGCTGTTCACCGACATCTTCATCGAGACCAACCCCGTGCCCATCAAGGCCGCGCTGGAAATGGCGGGCTTCGGCCCCGCCGTCTACCGCCTGCCCCTGTGCGAGCTGGCGGCCGCGAACCGCGACAAGCTGCAGGCCACCCTGCGGAACTGCGGCGTGGTGAAGTAGCCATGGGCGCACCGACAAAAGTCCTGGTGGTGGGCGCCGCCGGCCGCATGGGCCAGGCCATCGCCCGCCTGATCGCCACCGGCGCCATCCCCGGCCTCGAACTGGCCGGCGCCGTCGACCGCGCCGATTCGCCGCTCATCGGCCAAGACGCCGGCGCCGCCGCCGGCGTCCGCCCGCTGGGCGTAAAGATTTCCGGCGACCTCGACGCCGCCCTCGCCGCGCGGCCCGACGTCGCCGTCGATTTCAGCTCCCATGCCGCCACCGCCGCCGCCGCCCCGAAAATGGCCGCCGCCGGCATCGCGTGGGTCGTCGGCACCACCGGCCTCGGACCGGACGAAAAGGAAGCCATCGCCCAGGCCGCGCAAAAGGTCCCCGTGGTCCTTTCCGCCAACATGAGTCTCGGCGTCAACCTGCTCTTCGCCCTCGTCGAACAGGCCGCCCGCGCCTTGCAGGGCCGCGGCTACGACTGCGAAATCATCGAACGCCACCACCGGCGCAAGAAGGACGCTCCTTCCGGCACCGCCCTCTTCCTCGGCGAGGCCGCCGCCAAGGGCTACGGCTGGAATCTCCGCGAAACCGCCGTCGACGGCCGCTCCGGCCTCCCCGGCGAACGCCCGGAAAAGGAAATCGGCTTCCACGCCGTCCGCGGCGGCGACATCGTCGGCGACCACACCGTTCTCTTCGCCGCCGACGGCGAATGCGTCGAGCTGTCCCATCGCGCCACGTCGCGCGACACCTTGGCCATCGGCGCCCTCCGCGCCGCCGCGTGGCTCCCCGGACGCGCCCCCGCCCTCTACGGCATGGGCGACGTCCTCGGTCTCAACCCCGGATCCCCCGCATGAACGGAATCGAAGCAGGGCTCAGCCTCGGTTCGAATCTCGACGACAAGCTCGCCAGCCTCCGCGCCGCGCGCGCCGCCATCGCCGCCATTCCCGAAGTCTCCGTCCTCGCCTCCGCCCCCGTGTACGAAACCGAGCCCGTCGGCGTTCCCGAAGAATTCGCCGACCTCGAATTCTACAACACCGTCCTGATCATCGGCACCTCCCTGGACGCCCACAAGCTCTTCGCCCAGCTCCAGAAGATCGAACTCGCCCTCGGCCGCAAGCGCACCATCCGCCAGAACGTCCCGCGCACCATCGACGTCGACCTGATCTATTACGACGGCCAGACCATCCGCAGCGGCGGCCTCGTCGTTCCCCATCCGCGCTGGACCAAGCGCCGCTTCGTCCTCCAACCCCTCGCCGACGTCCGCGGCTATCTCGTCCTGCCCGGCCACGACCGCCGCGTCCGCGACATTCTCGCCGCTCTTCCGCCCGGACAGGACGTCCGTCCCGTCCTGGCCGAGTGGTAATTTCGGAGCTCCCCATGAACGATTCCGTCAAAAAACTGACCCCCCGCGCCATCACGGCCATGAAAGGCGTCGAAAAGATCGCCGCCCTCACCGCCTACGATTTCCAGACCGCCCGTCTGCTCGACGACGCCGGCATCCCGCTGATCCTTGTCGGCGACTCCCTCGGCACCACCCTGCTCGGCTACGACAACACCCTGCCCGTCACGCTGCTCGACATGCTGCGCCATACCGCCGCCGTCGTGCGCGGCGTCCGGCGGGCCGTGGTCGTCGTCGACATGCCGTTCATGACCTACCAGGCTTCCGTCGAACAGGCCCTGCGCAACTGCGGCCGCGCCATCCAGAAAACCGGCTGCCAGGCCGTCAAGATCGAAGGCGGGGAATTCCGCGCCCCCGCGATCGAAGCCCTGGTCCAAAACGGCATTCCCGTCCTCGGCCACATCGGCCTCACCCCCCAGAGCGTCAAGGTCCTCGGCCACCGCGTGCAGGGCCGCGACGACGAAGCCGCCCGCCAGCTCGTCGCCGACGCCCAAGCCGTCGAAGCCGCCGGCGCCTTCGCCGTCGTGCTCGAAGCCGTTCCCGCCGAACTCGGCGCGCAGGTGTCCGCCGCCGTCAAAATCCCCGTCATCGGCATCGGCGCCGGCCCCGGCTGCGACGGCCAGATTCTCGTGGTCAACGACGCCCTCGGTCTCTCCGGCGGTTTCAAGCCGAAGTTCGTCAAGGTCTACGCCGAACTCGGCCGGCAGATTTCCGCGGCCGCCGCCGCCTACCAAGCCGACGTCGCCGCCGGAACCTATCCCGGCCCGGAGCATTGCTACGAGTGAAGTAGGTTCACGGTTTCAAGTTCACGGTTCAACGGTTGGGTCATGAAAATCATTTCCACCGCCCTTGAGATGCAGCAAGCCGCGCTCGCGCTGCGCGCGCAGGGCAAACGCATCGGGTTCGTCCCCACCATGGGCAACCTCCACGACGGCCATCTCTCCCTCGTCCGCCTCGCGAAACAACGCGCCGACGTCGTGGTCGTCTCGATTTTCGTCAACCCCACGCAATTCGGTCCCAACGAGGATTTCGCCGCCTATCCGCGGACGTTCGCGGCCGATCGCGCCCTGTGCGAGCAGGAAGGCGTCGATTTCGTCTTCTACCCCGCCGTCCCGGAAATGTATCCCGACGGCGCCAGCGTTTCCGTGACGGAAAACGCCCTCTCCCGCACTCTCTGCGGCGCGGCGCGCCCCGGGCACTTCGACGGCGTCTGCACCGTCGTCGCCAAGCTCTTCAACGTCGTCCTGCCGCACGTCGCCGTCTTCGGCGAAAAGGACGGCCAGCAGCTCCGCATCATCCGCCGCATGGTCCGCGACCTGCGCTTCCCCGTCGAAATCGTCTCGGGCCCGACCGTCCGCGAATCCGATGGCCTGGCGAAGTCCTCCCGCAACCAGTACCTCACCGCCGAGCAGCGCCCGCAGGCCGTCTGCCTCCGTCGCGCCCTCGACGAAGCCGAACGCCTTTTCGCCGCCGGCGAACGCGATCCCCAAACGCTCGTCGCCGCCCTGCGCGCCCTCATCGGGAAATCCCCCTCCGCCAAGATCGACTACGCCGAGATCGTCGACGACGAGACCCTCCAACCCCTCGCCGGCCCCATCGCGCGCCCCGCCTTCGTCGCCCTCGCCGTCTGGGTCGGCAAACCCCGCCTCATCGACAATACCGTCCTCCGGCCATGAGTTTTCCCGCGCCTCGGGATTGCGCCGCCCCCGCTCCCGGCGTAGACTTTCCCGCATGACGATGAACTTGAATTTCAACGGTCCGTCCGACCGGCGGCTGTTCTTCTTCGACACCGAAACCACCGGCTTGCCGCGCGACTGGAACGCCCCCCTCAACTCGCGCACGCTGGCCAACTGGCCCCGCATGGTCCAGCTCGCCTGGATTTTCTGCGACGACGCCGGCAACGAACTCGCCAGCGCCTCCCGCATCATCCGCCCGCAGGGCTACGTCATCCCGCCCGAAGCCGCCAAGATCCACGGCATCAGCACCGAACGGGCGCTCGCCGAAGGCATCGCCCTCGCCGAAGCCCTCGACGAAGTCCTGCCCTACATCGAACAGGCCGCGTTCGCCGTAGCCCACAACATTTCCTTCGACGAAAAAATCCTCGGCGCCGAATTCCTGCGCCTCGACCGCCCCACCCCCTTCCTCAAGAAGCCGATGCACTGCACGATGAAGGAGTCCACCCAGTTCTGCGCCCTCCCCGGCCTCTACGGCTTCAAATACCCCAATCTGGGCGAACTGCACCGCAAGCTCTTCAAGAAATCGTTCGAGAACGCCCACGACGCCAACGCCGACGTCCGCGCCTGCAAGGCCGCCTACTTCGAGCTGCGCACGCTCGGCATCATGGGCTGAAGCGGATCCGCAGCGACGGCGCCCGCGGCCCCGCCACCGCGAAATCCCGGTTCACCCGCCACCCCGCCAGCGCCGCGATCTCGCCCCCGCACTCCACCACGATCCGCGCCGCCCGCTCCGCGCGCGGCACTTTCAGGTCGGTGAAAATATCCGACAGCTTCTTGCTCCCGGCCATCCCCAGCGGCTTCATCCGATCCCCCGCCCGCCAGCTCCGGAAAATCAGATCGCGAGTCCCCACCGCCGCGGCCGACAGGCAAACCTCGTCCGCCCGGCGCGTAAACCCCCGCCCCCGCCGGATTTCGAGGGGAATCGCGGCTCGAATTTTTTCCACGCTACGTAAAAACTTTCCCGGATTTTTCCACGCTACGTAAAAACTTTGGGATTTTTTTCCACACCGTGGAAAAAAGTTTTCCACGGTGTGGAAAACTTGCTTTTCCGGCGGCACGCCCGCGGCCCGCAATTCCCCCAGCGCCCGGCGGCGGCGGAGCGCCAGCGGCGCCTGCGCGGAATCCGCGGTTTCCCGCGCCAGCGCGGACATCACTTCGTCCTCCGCGGCGGCGATGTCCGCCAGCCGCAGGAGAGCCTGCCGGACGGACGGGTTCAGACGCCGCTCCAGCAATGGCAAGATTTCGTGCCGCACGCGGTTGCGCCGCGCGAAATCGTCCGCGTTGCTTGCGTCCTCGCGCCAGCGCTGTCGACGATGTTTCAGGAAGGCGACGATTTGCGCGCGCGTCGCGTCGCGCAGCGGGCGGACGAACGCCGCGCCGCCGTGCCGCGAAACGTACGGAATGCCGGCCAACCCGGAAATCGACGTGCCGCGCGCGATGCGCATCAGGACGGTCTCGGCCTGGTCGTCGGCCGTGTGGCCCGTGGCGACGAAGCGGATTTTTTCGCGCTGGGCCGTCGCGGCCAGGAAATCGCGTCGCACGCGCCGCGCGGCCATCTCGAGCGATTCGCCGGTTTTCTTCGCTGCCGCCGGCACGGCGAAGGTGCCGAGGAAAAACGGCGCGCCCAGCTTCTGCGCGAGGGCGCGGACGAAGCGCGCGTCGGCGTCGGCGGCTTGGCCGCGAATGCCGTGGTGCACGTGCGCGAGGACGATGGAGCAGCCCAGTTCTTTCAGGACGAGCGCGAGCGCGGTGGAATCGGCGCCGCCGCTGGCGGCAACCAAAACGCGCTTCCCGCGGATCTGCGGAAAGCGCGCGGCCACGGTTTTCTGGACCGTCGGAATCACCGGCTCATGTCTTCGGCGCGAGGCGTTCGATCCCGCCCATGTAGGGGCGCAGGGCTTCGGGCAGGACGACGGAGCCGTCGGCCTGCTGGCCGTTTTCGAGGATCGCGACGACGAGGCGCGGCAGCGCCACGCCCGAGCCGTTCAGGGTGTGGACGAATTCCGTCTTGCCCTCGGCGTTCTTCCAGCGGATGCCCGCGCGGCGCGCCTGGAAGGCCTCGAAATTGCTGCAGGAAGAAACTTCGAGCCAGCCGTTGAAGCCCGGGGCCCACAGCTCCAGGTCGTAGCACTTGGCGGCGGCGAAACTCATGTCGCCCGAGCACAGCTGCAGGACGCGATAGGTCAGGCCCAGCGCCTCCAGCACGTCGGTCGCGTCGCCCACCAGCTTCTCCAGCTCGTCGTAGGACGTGCCGGGCGCGACGAATTTGACCATCTCGACCTTGTCGAACTGGTGCACGCGGATCAGGCCGCGCGTTTCCTTGCCGGCGGACCCCGCCTCGCGGCGGAAACACGGCGTGTGCGCCACGAACTTGATCGGCAGCGGCTCGCGGATGATTTCCTCGCGGTAAATGTTGGTGACGGGCACTTCGGCGGTCGGGATCAGCCACAGGTCGTCGCCGGGCACGTGGTACATGTCGTCGGCCATCTTGGGGAGCTGGCCGGTGCCGGTCATCGTGGCGGTCGTCACGACGTAGGGCGGCGAAACCTCGGTATAGCCATGCTTCGTCGTGTGCAAATCCAGCATGAACTGGATCAGGGCGCGCTCGAGCCGCGCGCCGGCCCCCGTGAACAGCGGGAAGCCCGCGCCGGACATCCGCGCCGCGCGCTCGAAATCGAACAGGCCCAGCGATTCGCCCAGCGCGACGTGATCCTTGGGCTCGAAATCGAAGGTTTTCTTGTGGCCCCATTCGCGCACGACGACGTTGTCCAGAGCATCGTCGCCGCTGGGCACGCTTTCGTGCGGCAGGTTCGGAATCGCCAGCACGAGCTTGCGCTGTTCTTCCTCGATCTCGCGCACCTGCGCGTCCAGCGCGGCGATCTTCTCGCCCATTTCGCGCGTTTGGCGCTGGATTTCGGTCGTGTCTTCGCCGGCCTTTTTCAGCGCGCCGATCTTCTTGGAGATCTCGTTGCGCGCGGCCTTGAGCTGGTCGCCCTCGGTGATGGCGGCGCGGCGGCGCTCGTCGAACGCCAGCACGGCGGAAACGTCCACCGGCGAATGGCGGGTCTTCAGGGCGGCGCGGACGAGATCGGGATTTTCCCGAATGAGCTTGATGTCGAGCATGGCGGAATCGCCGTCCTATTCGGCGGCGGGAGACGTCTCAGGCGCCGCTTCGGCGGCCGGGGCCTCCGCCGGCGCGGCGGCGGGTTCGCTCTTCTCGATCAGGCGAAGGCCGGCTTTGCGGGCTTCGCGGGCGAAGCGATCCTGGCAGGGCGGGCAGAAATTGGCGCTCATCCGGTCGAGATCGTCGACTTTGTCGTAACCGACCAACACGCACAGCGGGAAGGGACACGGCGCCATCTTCAGCAGCATGGCCATCACGCGCAGGCTTTCCTGCGTGGCGCGGCGGGCCAGTTTGTCGGCGTCGGCGCCGACTTCCAGCTTGGCCACGTTCAGCACGCCAAAGCGCTCGTCGGGCAGGCAAACGCCCTGGGGCCGATCGTCCAGCGGACGGGCCAGCACGATGATGGCGAAATCGCCGGCCTCCATCGTCTGGACCGCGGCGCGGCCGACGACGTCCAACGGCTGGCCGGCTTCCAGCGGAACCGGCGCCGCGAGGCGCACCGCCGCGCCGGAATATTCTTCCACGCCGGCGCGAACGCGTTCGACCAGCGCGGCATCCACGTCGCCGGCGGTCGCCAGCGCAATAACGCGCTCGTCCGCCGCTTGCGCCGAAACCGCGATCATCCAACCCACCGCAATCCAAAGATATTTCGTCATGGTCTTTTCTCCTCTATTCGACCGCCGATGCTTATAGGCCAAAAAACCGGGTTTCGCAACCCGATTTCAAAGGGGAACGGTCCGGCCGCACCGCTCCCCCGCCGGGAACGGCCACCGCGGAATTCAGCAATTGGCGCAGTAGTCGCAGCGCATTTTGTTGGCTTTGGTCAGCGCTTCGAGGCAGGACGCGTCGTGCTTGCCCAGATCCGCGAAATGGATCACCGTGCGGTATCCGTCGCCTTCCGGCGCGCTCGACACCACCACGCCGCAGCATTTCACTTTCGCGGGCGTTTGGTCGCCCGCCAACGGCTTGATCGCGATTTCGAACTCGTAGAGGCCGAATTCGGGCAGCGGACGGCTGGAAATGAATTTCATGCCGAGATGGCAGATGTGCAGGTCGTCGAGCTTGCCCAGAGGGGAATCTTCATCGAGAGCCAAGGAAACGCTGTAATCGCCGAAGGAGTATTGGGTCGTTGTCATCGCATTGTTATTTTCGCACACTTTTCCCCTCCGACGGCAAAACCCTACTCCACTTTTCGAACCTGTCAAACGGCCTCATTGTTTTTAGGCCTTCAGACCCAACAAAGCGTTTCGGCGGGCGGCATGGCGCTTCCGTTCCCGGACGGCCCAGTCGCCGGCTTTTTTCGCCCGCGCGGCCAGCCCGGCGAAATCCAGGCCCAGCGGCGCGCCCAGATGCCGCTTGGCGGCCAAGGCGGCATCGGGATTTTTTCCAGCGAGTTTGTCGAGATTGGCTTTTACCTCGTGGTAGGCGTCGCGGAACGGCATGCCGGCGGCCACCAGTTCCAGCGCGCGGTCGGTCGCGAAGACCTCCGGCCCGAAGCCCCGGCGCAAGGCGACGGCATCCACCTCCAGCTTCGACATCAGCGGGGCCAGGATGCGCAGCGAGGAAATCGCCAACTCGAATCCTTCCATGAAGGGCGCCTTCGTCTCCTGCAAATCGCGGTTGTAGCCGGAGGGAGCGGCGCGGACGATTTCCGCCACGAGATTCGCGTGCGCCAGCACCTTGGCGGCCTTCGCGCGCAACAGTTCCGGCACGTCGGGATTCCGCTTCTGCGGCATGATGCTGCTGCCCGTCGTGAATTCCGCCGGCAAGCGGAAATAGCCGAACTCCGGCATCGAAAACAGGATCAGATCCTGCGCCAGGCGCGACAGCGTCAGCATCGCCTGCCCCAGCGCCGCCAGGATGATGGACTCCATTTTCCCGCGCGCCTGGTTGGCATGGAGCACGTTGTGGACCGGCTGCGCGAAGCCCAGCAGATCGCTGGTCAATTGCCGGTCGATGGGCAGCGGCACGCCGTAGCTGGCGGCCGAGCCGAGGGGGCATTGGTCGTTGAGATCGTAGGCGGTCCGCAAGAGCGCGAGATCGTCCAGCAGGCTCTCGGCCCAGGCCGAGGCCCACAGGCCCACGCTCGACGGCATCGCCGGTTGCATGTGGGTGCGGCCCACCATCGGGACTTTGGCGTGTTTTTTCGCGAAGGCGACCAGCGTCCGGGCCAGAGTCGCGGCGGCTTCCATCGCCTCCAGCAGGCGGACCTTCGCGAACAGGCGCAGATCCACGGCCACCTGGTCGTTGCGGCTCCGGCACGTGTGGACGCGCTTGCCGAGATCGCCCAGCTTTTCCGTCAGGCGGCGTTCGACGGCCAGATGCACGTCCTGGTCCGCCAAGGTGATCTTGAACTTGCCGGCGGCCGCGTCGGCCAGCACGCGGCGCAGTTCGGCGACAACGGCTTGGGCGTCGGCGGGAGTCAGCAGCGGCGGTTTGACGGGCATGCGGGCCAGCATCGCGACGTGCGCGGCCGTACCGAAGCAATCCGCCTCGACGAGCGCCGCGTCCAGCACGCGGTCCTGTCCGGCCGTGTAGGCCAAGACCTCCGCGTCCACCTCCCCCACCGTCGTCTTGCGGCGCATCCTAATGCTGGATCCGCTTGATCTTGAAAATGTGCTTGTCCGGCTCCGAGAGAAATTCCGGCGGCAGTTCGATGCGCACGGTCTTGCCCTTGTCGTCGCCGGAAGACGCGGCCGGAGCCGCGGCGGAGGGAGCGGACGGACGGCTCGGGGGCGTGAGCGTGCTCTTGGGCACTTCGATGATGCCGCCCGGGATCTGGAATTCCTTCTGGCAAACCGGACAGTCGATGGTCTGTCCGGCCATGTCCTCAGGTCCGTTCAGATTCTGGCCACAATGGGGGCAATTGAAATTGATGTCTGCCATTTCCGTTTCCTCGCGATTGATTCCTGCGACACTTCTGTTATTTACCCTATCATGCCCGCCGCGGCTTGGGAAGCCCCGGAATGGCCCCGTAGTGAATTTTCCAGAGGCAAAGTCCGCGGGCCGGAGCGGTTTCCACGCGGGCCGTGCGGAGCTGGCTCGCCAGCAGCGCCGAGGTTTCCTCCGCCGGCACCTTGCCCAACCCCACCCGGAGCAAATGTCCCGCCAAACTGCGGACCATCTTGTACAGAAACCCGTCTCCCAGCGCCGAGATCGTCACCAACGGCCCTTGTTTCCGCACGGAAAGCCGCCAGAGCGTGCGCACCGTCCCGCCGATTTCCCGGTGCGGATTCGCGGAAAACGCGGCGAAATCCCGCGTGCCCTCCAGCAACGCCGCCGCCTGCCGCATCGCGGCCAGGTCCAGCGGCGGCCGGACGTGGACGGCCTGGCGCCGGTGCAGCGGGCACCCGACCGGCGCATTCCAGATGGAAAAACGGTATTCCTTGCCCTTCGCGTCGTAGCGCGCATGGAACCCGGGCCGGGTCGGCTTCAACTCGAGAACCCGCACCGAATCGGGCAGGAGCGCGTTCAATCCATGCTGCAACCGCCGGGGCTCCCAGGGAAGCTTCAAATCGAAATGCGCCACCTGCGCCCGCGCATGGACCCCGGTATCCGTCCGGCCGCAGGAATGGACGCGGATGGGTTCGCCGGCCAGCCGTTCCAGCGCCCCCTCCAGCGCGCCTTGCACCGTCGTCTTGTTCGGCTGCACCTGCCAGCCATAGAAATCCGTTCCGTCGTAGGCGACGGTCATGCGGTAGCGCCGGCCGCCTTGCGGCGGGCGCACGCGGGGGGTCTTTTTCCTGGGCCGAACGGAGCTCATGGCTCGTTTTCGGCGACCGGAGACGCGGTCGCGTCCAGATAGCCCTGCAGGATGACCTGCGCCGCCAGCTTGTCCACCACGCCCCGCCGTTTTCCGCGGCTCGTGCCCGCCTCGATCAGGACCGCTTCGGCGATCTTCGTGCTCAGCCGTTCGTCCCATTTCTTCAGCGGAACGACCGTGCGTTTCGCCAGCTCCGCCATGAACTCGTCGGTGCGCGCCGTGCGCGCGCCCGTCGTGCCGTTCATGTTCAGCGGATAGCCCACTACGATCTCGGCGACTTTTTCGGATTCGGCCAGGCGCGCCACGGCGGCCGCCGCCTGCTCCGTGCGCGGGCAGTCCAGCGTCTCGCGCGGAAAGGCGATCGTGCGGGAATCGTCGCTGATCGCCACCCCGGTCCGGCGCTCCCCGAAATCCACGCCCAGCACTTTGCTCACGGTTGCGCTCCGACGGGTTTGGGCAGGCCCCGCCGCCTTGCGCGGCGGGGGAGCCAACTTCGCCTCCCGCGGCACAAGGCCGCAGGGGGGCGCAAATCCGGCCATTCCGGCGCACCACCCATCGCGATCAAACCGGACAGACCTTCAGCGCGTGGCGCGCCAGAAGGCGGCCCGCCTCGCGGCATTCGTCGAGGCCCGCCGGCGACGGTTTGTAGGGCAACTTCAGCACCGGCCGCAACAGCTCGACCTTCATCGTCTGCAAATAGTGCTCCACCTCTTCGGGTCCGCCGCGCCCCCACCCGAAGCTGCCGAACGCGAAGCCCGCCTTGTTCGCCGGGCGCAGGCCCTTCAGATAGGTCAGCGCATCGGCCATCGCCGGCATCAGCGTGCCGTTCAGCGTGGGCGAACCCGCCGCGAACGCCGCGACGTCCAGCATTTCCGTCGCGAGCCGCGTGCCGGTGGTCGCCCGCACGTGGAACAGTTTCGCGTCGAGCGCGGGGCCGCCCTCGGCGATCGCGCCCTGCAGGACGGCCTCGGCCATCGCCTCGGTGCTCTTCCACATGGTGTCGTACATCACGACCACCTTGCGCACCGGCTTGCACACGTCCCACTGGTCGTAGAGATCCAGCATCCGCTTCACCTGGCTGCGCCAAACCACGCCGTGGCTCGGGCAGATGATCGCGGGATCCAGCTTGCGGACCGCCGCCACCGCCTTCGCCACCGGCATCGTGTACAGCATCAGGATGTTCGCCACGTAGGTCTTCGCCTCGAAATAGAGGACCGAATCCGGCACCTCGTCGTCGAAGCGCCCGCTCGTGGCGTAGTGCTGCCCGAAAGCGTCCATGGAAAACAGGAGGCGGTCCTGCGGGATCCAGGTCGCCATGCTTTCCGGCCAATGCGTCATCGGCGTCTCGATGAACTCCAGCGTGCGCCGCCCCAGGGAAAGCGAATCGCCGGTCTTCACGATCCGGAACTTCCACGCCGAGACGTCGTAGTAGATCGCCAGGACGTCCTTGCACTTCTGGTCGCACACCAGCGTGGCGTTCGGGCAGGCCGCCATCACCGCCGGCAGCGCGCCGGAATGGTCCGGCTCCGCGTGGTTGCACACCACCCAGCGGATATCGGCCGGCTTCACCAGCTCGGAAACGTTCCGGAGCAGATCCGCGGCGTAGGGCGCTTTGACCGTGTCGACCAGCGCCGGCTCCCGGTCCAGGACCAGGTACGCATTGTAGCTCGAGCCCCGTTCCGTCACGTATCCGTGGAAATCCCGGATGTTCCAGTCCACGAAGCCCACCCAATGCACGCCATCGACAATCGCCCGGTTCATGCTCGCTCCTTGCCCGATTCCGTTTCGCTTCGATTCGTCCGCGTTACGGCGCGGCCGGGACCGGCTTCGGCATTTCCGCCACGATGGCCTTCCGCGCCCCGTCCTTGTAGCCCTCCAGCTCGGCCACGCGCGCTTTCAGCTTGAGCCCGACCTCGCGCAGCTCGTTCGCTTCCGCCGACTTGGCGGACAGCGCGTCCGTCTTGTCCTGCAAGTCCTTGTTCAGCTGCACGATCTGGGCCTTCACGGCCTCCAGTTCCGCCGCCGTCTTCGCGCCGGCGTTCTGGGCCTGTTGAAGATCCAGCTCCAGCTGCGCCGCGTTGGCCTTGCACTTCTGGATGTCGTCGTCCAGCGCCAACCCGTTCTGCTTTTCGCCGTTCCACAAGTAGCCGAGCCACAGCAGCCCGACGATCATCGCGATATCCAGCATGTACTTCATGATTCCGTTCCTTTTCTTGCCTTGGAGCCGGCGATCGGATTTGAACCGATGACCTTCTGATTACAAATCAGATGCTCTGCCAACTGAGCTAAGCCGGCGAACGTCCATTCGAATTCGCTACTATGCCCCACCTCGCAGCCGATTTCAACCCCGCCGCGCCAAAGGCGCCGACGGGCAGGCCGGCGGCCCAAAGCGAAAAACCGCAGCCGGCAAACCCAACCGCTCGCCGGACAAAGAAAATCCCTTGGAAAACCGAAATTTTCCAAGGGTTGAGAAGTGGTCGGGGCGACTGGATTTGAACCAGCGACTTCTTGGTCCCGAACCAAGCGCTCTACCAGGCTGAGCCACGCCCCGTTGCTAAAATGTCATCGGCCGCGGGCGCTCTGCCATCCCGACACCTGCCGTCGGACGGCGCGATCGGGAACACCCGGGCTTCACCGCCTTCCGCGGCAAAACAAGGGGGCACTATAGACGGTTCGCGTTTCGGAGCAAGCGAAAAGAATGCCCGGCGACGGCCGGCGCGAGAACCGGCGAACGACGGGGCTAGGACGTTTCGGAAACGAGCCAGCGAAGATAGTCGGAAGAACCGGCCGCGATGGGCAGCCAGACGATTTCGGGGGTTTCGTAGGGATGGTTGGCGCGGAGGAAGGCCTCGACCGCGGGATAGAGCGCGGCACGGGTTTTGATCAGGAGCAGTTGTTCGGGTTCGCGCTGGACGGCCCCCTTCCAGCGGTAGGCGCTGTGGATGGACAGGGTCTGTACGCACGCCGCAAGGCGTTTTTCGAGCAGGCCGTCGGCCAGGCGCCGGGCATCTTCCGGCGCCGCGACGGTGGTCTGCACGATGCCGAATTCGGGTTCCATCGGCGTTCCGTTCAGCGGGGCTTGAACCAGTCGTAGGTGGCGCGGAGGCCGTCGGCGAAGGCGTGTTCGGGCTTCCAGCCAAGCGCGCGGCGGGCCAGCGCGGCGTCGGCCTGCGATTCGCGGACGTCGCCCGGGCGCGCGGGGGCATAGGTCGGGGCGAACGGCTGCCCGGCGAGGGCGGCGATGCGTTGCGCGAGGTCGTTGACGGAAACGCGATCGCCGTAGGCGACGTTGTAGACGCCGCCCGCGGCGCTCTCCGGAGCCGACAGGCAACAGAGATTCGCGGAAACGACGTCTTCGACGAAGGTGAAGTCGCGGGTCTGTTCGCCGTCGCCGTAAATGGTCGGCTGCCGGCCGGCGGCATAGGCGCGCATGAACAGCGGGATCACGGCGGCGTAGTGCGAGGCGGGATCCTGGCGCGGGCCGAAGACGTTGAAATAGCGCAGGGCGAAGAACCGGAGCCCGTAGAGGCCGTGGAAAATGCGGCCGTAGTGTTCGCCGGCGAGCTTGGACAGGGCGTAGCCGGACAAGGGCTCGGGCAGCATGTCTTCGCGCTTGGGCATGGCCGGGGAATCGCCGTAGATGGAGGCGGAAGAGGAAAAAACCACGCGTTCGACGCCGGCCTCGCGCGCGGCGAGCAAGAGGTTGAGGGAGCCGGTGACGTTGATTTCGTGCGTAGTGGCCGGATCGTCCACGGAGGCCTGCACGGAGGCCAGGGCGCCGAGATGGAAGACGTGGCGGGCGCCGCGCGCGGCGGCGCGCACCGCGGCGGCGTCGCGCAGATCGCCGCGCACGAATTCGACGGAGGACTCCAGCCCGGCGAGGTTCTCGAGGTGCCCGGAGGAAAGATCGTCGAACACGCGGACGCGCGCGCCCTGGCCCGCCAGCCGGCGGACGAGGTTGGAACCGATGAACCCGGCTCCGCCCGTGACCAAATGGAGAAGATTCGATTCCATGCCTATCCGCCGCCGAGAGAGCTGGAGAAGCCCGGGATCGCCAGCGGCCAGATCCGGAACCAGACGGTATAGTCGTCGTCGCCGTTGGAGGCCTCTTCCGGCCGGATGCGCACGCCGAGGCCGATGCCGAGGCAACGCGTCCGGTGGATGACGTAGTAGGAGTGCTCCTCGAGGGTGGACTCGTCGAGGTCCATGCGGGCGTAGACGCGGGCGGACCAGCGCGCCTCGGGAAACACCACGAGATCGCCGGCGATCACGTCGCGGGCATCCAGCTTGTAGCGATAATCCACGCCGAGGGTGAAGACGTCTTCCCGCGAGATTTCGACCTGCGTGTTGAAGGTGTCCAGCGCGTTCGTCTGCACGTCGTAGGTTCCGTCGAAATCCCAGGACAGCCAGGACCAGGGGCGCCATTCCGTCTTGAACCCGAGACTGTCGAAGGTCTCCTCGTCGTCGTCCGGGGCCAGAAGCAGCGTGGTGAACACGTCGGCGTAGATGAGGTTGTGCGTGGAGGATTTGCGCTTGGTCTGGAGATAATTGCGCATGCCGAGGCGGAGGTCGTTGCGTTCATCGAGCCGGTCGATGGAATCGAACTGCCAGAGATCCTCAGGCAGGACGTTGGGTTCGAAGCGCAGCGTGTAGTCGGCGTAGGGTTCGGCGACGTGGCGCAGGTCCTCGTCTTCCTCGATGCCGGTGGGGCCGTCGTAGAGTTCGCCGAAGGCCTTGAAGGAGGTTTCCGCGCCGAGTTCCGGCAGGCTGCGCCAGACGGCGCCGGCATCGTTGAACATCTGCACGACCTGGTTGCTGGTGCCGATGGATTCGCCCAGGGCGTTGGTGACGGCCACGACGTTGGTGACGTAGAAACTCTCGCGCGTCTTGGAATAGTAGGTGCCGCGATAGCCGGCGCGGGGAATCAGGCTGAGGAAGCCGAAATGGTGCGTCGGCCAATAGACCACGTGCTTCGTGTCGAAGCGGAAGGCGTTGTAGCGCTCCTCTTCGGAACCGTCGGGATAGACCTTGCCGAGATAACCCAGCGTGTTCTCGCCTTCATAGAAGAACGGCGTGTCCAGGATCTGCTGCCGGTTGACGTCGAAGAACACCTCGGGCAGGCGATCCACGTTGCCGTAGAAATCGTTCAGCCGCATGTTCATTCCCACGCCGGCGGTATAGACGTCGCCGCGGTGCGAAAGCGTGACGCGGTTTTCGGGCTGCACGTTCTTCTGGTATTCGTCGTCGAAGAAATCGCTCAGGATCCAGGGATCGCTCACGTAGTTCAGTTCGGTGATGAGGTAGTCGCGGTCGGTCACGTTGTGGACGTCGCCCAGACGGAGCCAATAGCGGTCGCCGTCGACGAGCTCCTCGCGTTCCGCGCGCTGGGCGTCGTCGCGCCACGGATTCGAATCCGACGCGTAGTAGAGCCGCAGCATGCCGGAATAATCCCGCCCGTTCGGGTCCTTCCACAACAGATCCTCGCCCAGGCCGATGCCGCGCTTTTCGCGCACGTCGAAATGCGTATGGGTCTTGAAGACGTCGCTCACGGGAAAGTTGTAGGCCGTCAGCAGGAACACGCCCATGTCGGAGCTGGCGCCGGGGGTGAGCTCGAAGTTCGCCAGCTCCTCGACGTCGGCCTTCAGGTAGGGCACCCAGAAGAAAGGCACGGGGCCCAGCTGGAAGCGGACGTTTTTCGCGCGGATGTAGCGGTTGTTCTCCAGCGTGGCCGAACTGGCGCGAACCGAATATTGCGGATCGTCGGGCTCGCAGGTCGTCAGCATGATGCCGTCGAGTTCCATCAAGTTGAGGGACAGGCGGCGGGAGTCCCGGGCGGTCAGGTGGTACGGCGGCGCATAGGCCGCGAAGGCGCCGAAATCGCCCTGCCCGGTCTTGAAATTGTAGGTGGCCTCTTCCCCTTGCCATACGTTGCCCTGGTATTCGATGCGGATGTTGCCCCGGGCGGAAACCTGCTCGGCGGCGGTATCGACCTCGGCATAGTCCGCCGCCACGGAATCCGTGCCGCGCGCGACCTTCACGTTGCCCTTGGCGATGACCAGGCGGCGGGCGGCATCGTAGGACAGATTGTCGGCCTGCACGTCGAGGAGGCCGGCCAGCGGAACGGAAGAAGGCACCGCCGGTTTCGTCGCGGCGGACGCGAGCTGGGGCTGGACCCCGGCGACCAGCCCGACCAGGAGCGCCGCCGCAACCCCTCTCCATCCCTTGTACTTCATGCCGATGCCCTTCCGTGACGTGCTGTCATGCCCGGGCAATCTAACAGCCGCGCGCGGGCGACGCCAAGCGCAATTTGCGCGGGATCAGGAGCGGTGCTCGTCCGGCGCCAACGCCAAGGCTTGCGCCTGCGCCAAGCGCCGGGCGGCCGTCGGCATTTTCCGCAGCAGCGCGATTTGCCAGCCCGGCGCATCCACCGCGAACGGCTCGCGTTCGAACCGGTGCCGGAGGCAGGCCAGCAAGACGTCCGCGCCGCCCGCATGGCGCAGGGCGAAGCGGTCGGCGCGCAGTTCCATGCGGCGCGCCAGCGCATGGGCGGCGACGCCTGCCAGCGCCGCCAGCGCGAACAGCGACACCACCCAGAAAGGAAACGCCTCCGGCGCGACCACGCCCGGCAGGCCGCGCGCGCGCGCCGCCGCGTCGGCGATCCGGGTGGCGCCGAAAAAGACGCCCCCGGCCAAGGTCACCTGCAGCAATTGGAGGCCGGCCGCCGCGCCGTGCCGATGCCACGCGACGTGGCGCGCCGCCAGAAACACCTGTTCCCGGCGGCCGAGGGTCCGCCAGGCCTGCGCCGAAAACACCGCGCGGCGGCGGCGGCCCATGCCCGTCAGGCGCACCTCCTCGAGTTCTTCTTGATGCTCGAAATCCCACCAAGCCGCGCCGTCGATCTGCACGCCCGCCTCGCGCCCCACCCGGCGCAGTTCTTGTTCGAGATCCTCGTCGGCGATCGGCACCGGCGGACGCACGCGCGGCAGCAGCCACGACGGCCCCCACTCCCCGAGGCCCGGCACCAGCAGCGCGTAGGCGCCCGTGGCCAGCAACCAGCCCCAGGTCGGATACAGGCGCATCAGCACGTAGAGCCCCGTGAACCCCGCCGTCACGAGCCCGACTTCCAGCAGCATGGTTTTCACGAAGCTCCGCAGCCAGGCGCCGAATTCCGCATGGAGCCGGCCATAGGCGCGCTCCAGCGTGAAATCGGCCAGCACCGACAGGGGAAACAGAACGGTTTCGTAGCCGAACACGGCCAAGGCCGTGAAACTCGCGCACACCAGCGGCCAAGCGAGCGGAAACGGAAACCAGCTCCGCAAGCCGGCCGCCAAGGATCGCGAGAGACCCGAAGTCCAAAAGGCCGCCGCCAGCGCGAACAGCAGCGCGAACCGCAGCAGGAACAACAGGGCCTGGCTGCGATCGTAGGAACGCGCCAACGCCGCCCGACGCTCGTCGTACCACGAGGCCATCGCGCGTTCCCCTTCGTCAGGCCAGATCGCCGAGGTTCAGCGTCTCCAGCAGGCGCGACAAATCCTCGTTGTCGAAAAACTCGATCACGATGCGCCCCATCTCGCGCTTGCCGTCCGCCAGCTGGCGCGCCGGCGACAGCAGCACCTTCGTGCCCAGTTCCTGCTGCATGCGGTCGGCGAGGAATTTCAATTGCTTGGCGCTCTTCTCGTCGAGCGCGCCACCGGCTTTTTTCGGCTCGGTTTTCTTTTGCCCGCCTTTGGCCCGGCCCAGGCCGGCCACCAGTTTTTCCAGCGCGCGCACGGACAGCCCCTGCGTCACCGTTCGCGCCGCCAGCAAATCGCGGTCGTTCGGGTCCACGCCCAACAGCACCTTCGCATGGCCGGCGGACAGCGTTCCGGCGGACAGCGCCCGCTTGATGGCCTCGGACAGATCCAGCAGGCGCAACGCGTTCGCCACCGTGGCGCGCGCCTTGCCGATCCGCTTGGACACCTCTTCCTGCGTCAGGCCCGCCTCCCGCATCAGGTCGCGATAGCCCTCCGCCTCCTCGATCAGGTCCAGATCGGCCCGCTGGAGATTCTCGATCAGCGACATCTCCCGCGCCTCGAGATCGCTCACCTCGTGCAACAGCGCCGGGATTTCCGCCAGTCCCGCCACCTGCGCCGCGCGGAAGCGCCGCTCGCCGGCGATCAGATGGAAGATTTCCCCCGCCTGCCGCAGCCAAACCGGTTCCAACACGCCTTTTTCCCGGATGGAATCCGCCAATTCCTTCAGGGCTTCCTCCGCGAAATGCCGGCGCGGCTGCCACGGTCCCTTTTGGATCTTGTGGACGGGAACCAGATGGACCGCGTTTTTGCCCCCCGGAGCGGCCGGCTTGGCGTGCGCCGCGGCGGCCGCCGGAGCGGCGGTCTTCGCCGGCTGCGTACCCGGGCGGGTGGCGCCTCCCTTGATCAGCGCGTCCAGCCCCCGGCCCAAGCCCCTGTGTTTCGGTTGTGTAGACATGATTGGCTTTTCTACTCCAAACGCCCCCAACAAGCAATAATTCAGAATTGCCGATCCGCGCTTCTCCCCGTATTCTCTATCGCCATGAATACGTCCAAGGCCATCCTGTTCGGCGCGGTCCTCTTCGCGGCCGCCTCCACGCTCGTTTCCGCCCAGACCCCCGTGCGCGTCACGGCCGACAACGTCAATTTGCGGGCCAAAGCGCTGTTGACCTCCGAAGTCGTCGCCCAGGCCCGCTACGACGAACGGCTCACCGCGTACGAGATCGGCGAGGAATGGGTCGAAATCGCCGCGCCCGCCGCGGCCGACCTGTGGATCACCAAGAGCTTCGTCCAGACGCCGGCGAACACCATCGGTGCCAACCGCGTCAACGTCCGCGCCGGGCCGGGCATCGCCTACAACGTCGTCTGCACGGTCGAACTGGGCGAAACCGTCGAACCGCGCGGCGAGGAAGTCGCCGAATGGCTCAAAATCGCCCCGCCGGCCTCGGCGCGCCTCTGGATCAGCCGCGAATACGTCGAAATCCTGTCCGGCGACGCTCCGGCGGTCGAAACCGCGGAAAAAACGGCGAAAATCGACGAAAAATCGGCTGAAAACCCCTCGGAAGAGCCGAAAAAGGCCGAAAAAGCCTCCAAAAAGCGCAAAAACAAGGCCAAAGCCGAAAAAGAGGTTCCCGAAGTCCCGGCGATGCCGCCCGTCGATCTGCCGACGCCCATCGTGGCTCCTTCCGTCCCGGAAAAGGATTCCGCGGTCCGCGAAATTCCCGTACCGGCCCCGGCCAATCTCAAGCTCATCCCGCTGGAAGGCCAAGGCCGCCTGACGGAGGTCGAAGGCGAGCTGCGCGCGGCGCCGTTGATCAACGAAGCGCCCACCCGCTATCGCGTGGTCAGCTGGCAGGACAACCGCTGGAAGATCCTCTGCCACGTCTACGGCGAGGCCTCCAAGTTCCGCAGCCTGCAAGACAAGCGCGTTCTGCTCAAGGGCCGCCAGTATTGGATCCAAGGCGCCGCCGCGCCGGTGCTCGTGCCCGACCAGGTGCAGGAACTCCCCGCCGAAAAACGCTAGCGGATTTTCCCCGTTCCCCGCGATCAACGAAACCGTTGCCCACCATTTTACAAATTCCATATATGTTATTTATAAATAACATAAATGGGGGCGGGGGACGCGTCGGCGCGAAAACCGCGGATTCATCCGGGAAAATGCAGGGTCAGGGCGAAGCGGAAGCTTCGGAAACGGGCAGGATGCGGCCGGCCTCGTAGGTCTCCATCAACCGCAGGAAAAGCGGCTCGTATCGTTCGTACAGATCCGTCGGCGCGCTGAACTGCACGTGGTGCGCCAGATCGCCCGTCAGGAAATCCAACAGCAGCACGCGATTGCGGAACAGCTGCACGGAACGCTTCACGGCGCGGTGCGGCCCCACGTAGACGACGTCCATGTGCGTGTCGGCGGAGAGATTGCGCTCGACCTGTTTCAATTTGTCGATCAGCCCCTCGAAGGTCGGGCCGTTGGTCTTCACGACCTGGATGCACAAATCCATGCCGTAGGGGCCTTGGAACGTCGCGTTGTAGAACGGATTGGCGGAGTCGCCCAACTTCACCCAGTTCCGCGGCGGCACCAGGCTGAACAACCCCGACGGATCGACGTACCGGGGATCGTCCATACCGGCGGCGATATCCGCCGCGTCGCCCCGGTGCGAAGTTTGCCCGCCCCGATTCCGGCTGCCGAGGCCGCGGGCAATATTCTTCAAATCGGCCAGCAACGCCGCCAGCAGCAAGGCGGCGAACACGAGCAGGATCCACCGGAACCGGTTCTGGAAGGCGGAACGGCGGGTTTTTTCTTCTTGTTGCCGGCGCAACCGACGCGCGGCGAACGCGGCCATGTCCTCGCCGCTGGGCAGCGTCGGTTTCATCAGTTGTTCCGGGCGAAGCGGGTCACGTAGTCGGGCAGCCAGTTCCAATAGGCGTAATATTCGTCGGGCAGCTCGGTGACCAGGCGCTCGGAAGCCGCGACGTCCACCCGCAGGGGATCGTCCTTGCTGGGCAGCACGCGTTCATCGCGAACGAACAGTTGCGCCTCGCCGGAGGCGGCATCCGTCACTTCCTCGAATTCGAGGGTGCGGTCCACCTCGCCGAAATGCTCGAATTTTTCTTCCAGCCCGGCTTCGGCGATCTGCCGGAAGCGGTCGAAACGCGCCGGCCCCAGCGTCTGCTTGAGTTCGGCATACAGTTCCTCGCGCACGAACTGGCCTTCCTCCGCGTAGGGCGGGATGCTCAGCACCACCTGCTTTTCGGCGGGCTGGTCCACGGAGATTTTTTCGGTCTCGAGCTCCCGCAACACGGCGCGCGTGCCGATGAACGCGTTGTCCAGGCGGTCGATTTCCGCATCGTCCAGCCGCAGCACCTCGGCAAGATCGGCGCTCACTTCCATGTTCGTGTCGACCGGCACCACCCGGAGGTTGGCCATCTGGCGGTCCGGCAGGGGAAAGGTGCCGCGCACGTTGTCCAAGATCCAGTTGAGCATGTCGTCGAGCCGGCCGCGCAACTTGGCGTTTTCCATCTCCAGCCGGAAAGCCTTCTTCTCCAGCTCCCGCTCGGTTTCCGTTTTCGCGGAATTCGCGAGGGACGGAGACCGGGGCACGGCGGGAACGGCGGTGGCTTTCGCGGGCGACGCAGGCGGAACGACCGCGGCGGCGACCGCCGCGGGCCGAAAGGCAGACGCATCCGGTTCCGGAACCGCGGAAGAGCGCCACCAGGAAACCAAGACGGCGACGCCGACCAAAGTTGAAACGGCGGCCAGCGCCGCCACGTGTTTCCGAATGAAATCGCGTTCCCGCATGCCCCGAACCCGCAACGGCCCGGTCAGACGACCGATGCCGCCTGCATGGCCTCCGTGACGGTGGGATAGAGCTTCACCAATTTGCTCATGCCGAGCAATTCGATGGTCTTGGTAATCCGCTTGTTCAGCGCGGCAATGCCCAGAAACGACAGGTTCTGGAGCGCGATCCGCTGGTAGCGGCCCAGCAAGGCCAAGCCTTTGCTGTTCACGTAAGACAGGTTTTCGCAATCCAGCACGACGCGGATGCGCGACTGGTTGACCATGGGATCCAGCAGGTCCTTGAACCGGTCGTGGGTCATGGAATCCAGCGGACCCGAGATATGGATCACCTGGACTCCATCGCGGTTTTCGATCTGCGTCGTCAACACGGCATCCGACATGCCCACTTCTCCCAAACTCCCGCTCCAGATTCTCTGGAACCGGCGAGCGTTTTCATTAAAGCACGTCCGCCGCCGTTGTCACCCCAAAAAATCCGCCCGCGCGACACAATTATCCCGAAGCAAAATCGCGGAACGCACTCTGCCCCTTCCCGTCCGGCGTTTGGCCGCCGCCGGATTTCCTACGAAGCCGCCGCCGTCTGCAAGGCTTCTTCGATCGTGGGAAACCACGTCATCAGCTTGTCCAGCCCCAGCAATTGCATGTTCCGCAGGATGCGCGGACGGAGCGCGGCGATGCCGAGAAACGAAAAATCCAGTTTGCAAGTCCGTTGGTAATGCAACAGCAGCGTCACGCCGCGGCTGTTCACGTAGGTCAGATTCTGGCAATCCAGCACGACGCGGGAACGGGCTTGCCGCAGCTGGGGATCCATGAACTGCTTGAACTGGTCGTAGGTCACGGAGTCCAAAGGCCCCGATACGTGGATCAATCGAATGCCGTTGCAATCTTCGACGTCAAAGTTCATTACCGCTTCTGACATGGCTCTTCTCTCCCGGCAAATGCATAAACGCATGACAATAATCGATCATTAACCGTTGCTTAATGTAATCCTAACAAGCCGGGTGCGCAAGTCCAAATTTCGTTTTTAGACAACCCGTTACGGCACGACGATTTTTTTGCGGTATACGACGAATCCGCCCTGCGCGGGCCATTCCGTCAGGGGACGCAGGCCAATGGCCTTGGATTCCATGTCGAGGAAGGGATCGGGTTCGACCCAGATATACGGTTCCTCAGGGGGGCCTTTTACGCCGGAACCGCCCGCTTCCAGCCAGCCGGAATCGTCGTAACCCGCAGAAGCCCAATCGCCGGACGGATTGAACGCGAATTCCCAAGTGGGGTCCGTTCCGAAGAACGAGTCTCGGCAGCGGATGGCCAGCTGCACCCAATCCGGATAGCGCTGGCGGGGGGCCTGAATGGCGAGGATATGCGGCCCCGGCGGCAGGGCGAATACCGCGGCGGCAGGACGCTCGGGATGGCCGGCCTGCATCGTTTCCTTGCCGTCGATGAACAGCTTGGCGGGCATGTTGGCGTAGAAGGTCGCCAAGGCGCCCCCGCCCTGCTTTTGGCGCAGCAGCATTTCCGCCGCCGTGGCGACCGTTTCGTCTGCGCTTTCCAAGAATCGCGGCACGGGATCCGGGCCGCCCAGCTTTTCGTCCAGCAACGCCAGCCGGAATTCCAGCATGTGCCGGGCCGGCGCGGGCCATTGCGCGCCCTGGCGGCGGAGGCGCGCGGCCAGTTCGTCGCGCTCGCCCTGCCAATCGCCGAACCGCTCGTGGTTCCAGAGCGCCGTCATCGCCACCGCCGGATCCAGCCGGGGATCCTGCGGCACACCGCGGTTCTCCGGCCGCAGCCGGACCGTGTCCGCCGCCTGGGGCCGATCCAGATAATACCAGCTCGCGCTTTCGAAATACGCGCGGCTGGCGTGGTCGGGCCCGCGTTCGAACGCCATGTCCAGCGACGACTCGAACCGCGACGGATCCATCGCATGCACGCGATACTGCACCGTCCGGAACGGTTCTTTCACGAACAGCCCGTGCGTGGGTCCCGCCATCACGTTCTGGTAATACCAGCCGCCGTTGAAGTAGTCCTCCAGGCCCGTCCCCAGCCAGCCGGGCGTCTTTTCACGGTCTTTGCGGATGCTCTCGTCGCCTTCCAGCGCCCAATACGAGCCGTCCAGCGTCACCACGGACAGCAAACACCCCACGTATTTGCCGGTGCCCTTCACTCGCAGGATCGGATGCGGACGCCCGACGTCGGTCGGCGTCGTCCGCCACCAGCCCGCGTGGAAATAGCCCAGTTCCCCGACGGGCGATTCCGCGAGCTTATCGACCCAGGCGCGGATCGTCAGCGGCACGGGCGCGACACGGCCGGCCTCGAGGCGGATTTCCGCCGATTTCGCGAACGGCATGGGAAACGCGCAGAAGAGCGCATCGCCCTCCATCCCGAAATAGAGCGAATGCGCGCGCACGCGGCGCCACGGCATGCCGCACAGGTCCCCCAGAGGCATCCGGACGCTTTCGTTCGTGCTCCCGTCGTAGCGGATCGTCACCATCCAGTCGCGCAGGATCGCGTCGCGCGATTCTTCCGGAATTCGCGCCCAGTCCGGCTCGAATTCCAGCCGCCGAATCACGGCCGGTCCGGCGAACGAGACGGCCTGCGTCCAGTCTTCCAGCTTGGTTTCCGTTTTCTCCCCCGCCGCGGGCAACCGATCCGCCGCCCAGACGGCCCGGGCCTTTTCCAGCGCGGCGACGTCGCGGTCCGGCAGGGGCCAGGCGAACGTCTCGACCGGCGTTCCGCGCGGCAGCGCCGATTCCGAAATCTGGTAGTACACCTTGCGCGGCGACCCGTCCGCATCCCGCGGGCCCTCTTCGCACTCGATCCGCAGGCCTTTCGCGTACGGCAGCGGCACGAACGAATACCAGCAGTAGTTGTTGTATTCCGCCAGCGGCGCCAGGAAGGGCGCCTGTTTCCCGCCGAACAGTTCCTTGATATCCCCCTCCAGCCGCGGCGTTTTCTCGCCGTCGAAATAGAAGCGGAACCGATGCGGGAAGCCGTCCTTCGCGCCCGTGAACCAAACCCGCGAGACGAAGCCCGGCCCCTTCAGGTCCGCCAGCACCTTCCAGCCCGGCGTGTCGCTGTCGCGCAGGAACGTGCCGTAGTCGTTGTTGCCGCCCGTGCGGTCGTAGGAGGTGTGCAGGATCGTGTCCGGCTGGTCCAGCCGCGCCAGCCAGAGCGGATCGGCCAGGCGCTCCGCCAGCGCGGCCACCGTCGTCGGCTCGCCCGCCGGGCGCCCCCCGCCGCACCCCGCCATCGTTCCCAGCAGGATCGCCCAACCCAACCGCCAGCAAATTTGCTTCATTTTCACCTCACCTTCTCGTACTATGCCCGTTTGCGTTCCACAAATGAACCTTTTTTCCAATTCAATGGCGGCGCGGACGGGAGGACCATGATCATTTCCCGCACGCCTTATCGCGTTTCCTTCTTCGGCGGCGGCACCGACTATCCCGCGTGGTACCGCGAGAACGGCGGCGCCGTTCTCGCCGCGGCCATCGCCCGCTACTGCTACATCACCTGCCGCTGGCTTCCGCCCTTCTTTGCGCACAAGTCCCGCATCGTCTATTCCATCATCGAGGACATCCACCGCGTCGAGGACATCCGCCATCCGGCCGTCCGCGAAGCCCTCCTCTACCTCGGCATCCGCGAAGGCATCGAGATCCACCACGACGGCGACCTGCCCAAGATGACCGGCCTCGGCACTTCCTCGTCCTTCACCGTCGGCCTGCTCCACGCCCTCCACGCCCTGCGCGGCGAATTCCGCTCGAAGATGCAGCTGGCCCAAGAGGCCATTCACGTCGAGCGCGACCGCTGCGGCGACCGCGTCGGCTCCCAGGATCAGGTCAGCGCCGCCTATGGCGGCCTCAACCACGTCCGTTTCGCTCCCGACGATTCCATCGCCGTCGAGCCCGTTGCCCTCGCCGTCGAGCGCATGAAGGAATTCCAGGATTCCCTGCTGCTCTTCTTCACCGGCTTTTCCCGCTACTCCTCCGAAGTCGTCGCCGAGCAGCTCCAGAACGTTCCGCAGAAGAACAAGGAACTCCGCGAGATGGCCGCGATGGTCGACCAAGGCCTCCGCGTCCTGACCGAAGGCCGCGATCTCGCCGACTTCGGCCGGCTGCTCCACGAGAACTGGCTCCTCAAGCGCTCGCTCAGCTCCCGCGTCAGCACCCCCGAAATCGACGCCATGTACGAAATTGCCCGCAAGGCCGGCGCCACCGGCGGCAAGATCACCGGCGCCGGCGGCGGCGGCTTCCTCCTGCTGTTCGTCGAGCCCGACCGCCAGCCGGCCGTCCGCCAGGCGCTCGCCCATCTGCTCCACGTTCCCTTCGACTTGGACCATGCCGGCTCCCAGATCATCTTTTCCAATCCCACCCCCCTGGAAACCGTCCCGTGAAATTCTCCCTGCCCCTGATGGAAAACAACATCACGGCCGACGACCGCGCCGCCGTCATCGAATTCCTCAAGGGCGACCCCATCCTCACCCAATCCTCCAACGTCCGCGCCTTCGAGCAGGAATGGTCGCAGTGGCTCGGCGTGCGCCACAGCGTGTTCGTCAACTCCGGCGCCTCCGCCAATTTCATCACCATGGCCGCCCTGCGCCACCTCTACGGTCCCGGCGAAGTCGTCGTTCCCACCCTCACCTGGGTCTCCGACGTCTCTTCCGTCCTCGCCGCCGGCCACAAGCCCGTCTTCATGGACATCGATCCGCGTACGCTCGCCATGGACCCGCGCCAAGTCGTCGCCGCCCTGAACGAGAAAACCCGCGCGGTTTTCCTGACCCACTGCCAGGGCTTCGACGGACTCGACGACGACCTCCTCGCCGAGCTGAAAAAACGCGGCATTCCCCTGATCGAAGACGTCTGCGAATCCCATGGCGCCACCCATCGCGGCAAAAAAGCCGGCTCCTTCGGCCTGGCCGCCGACTTCTCCTTCTACTTCGCCCACCACATGAGCACCATCGAAGGCGGCATGGTCTGCACCGACGACGAGGAGTTCTACCAGGCCTGCCGCATGCTCCGCAGCCACGGCATGGTCCGCGAGTCCGACAGCCCCGCCTTCCGCAAGAAGTGGGAAGACGCCGCGCCCGACCTCAATCCCAAGTTCATCTTCGCCTGGCCCACCGGCAACTATCGCAGCACCGAGATCAACGCCGTCATCGGCCGCTCCCAGCTCAAGCGGCTCGACGCCAACAACCGCCGCCGCACGGAGAACTTCAAGCTCTTCCTCTCCCTCCTCGACCCGGCCCTCTACTGGACGGATTTCCAGGTCGAAGGCAGCGTCAACTACGCCTTTCCGCTCGTGCTGAACCGCCCCGACGACGCCCTGCGCGACCGGCTGATGGCCGCGATGGACGAAAACGGCATCGAGCACCGCCGCGGCAACGCCGGCGGCGGCAACCAGCTCCGCCAGCCCTATCTCGCCGGCATCGCGCCGCCCAAGGCCGACATCCCCCGCCTGTTCCCCGTCATCGACCACGTCCATTTCTACGGCTTCTACATCGGCAACTACCCCACCCTCGACGAAGCCCGCATCCGCTGGCTCTGCGGCATCCTCAACTCCGTCCGGCCGCAGGCCTGAATTCGCCCCCCAACGACCTCGCGTCGTTGGAGGCCAAGTGGCTCCCCTGCCGCACAAGGCGGCAGGGCCCGCCGAACTCCGCTCCGCCCCCCCGATCCGGCGCAAAGATTATCACTTGCCCATCCCGCTCCCGCCGCCTATCCTTGTTGCCCGGAAAGCCGGCCTTGCCCCGGCCAGGGCAAGCCCGATCGAATATGCGATCAAGTTAGACGAGGAGGTCCAAATGAACCGGAGAGAATTCTTGAAATCCGCTTGCGTGGCGGCGGTCGGCGCAACTTTCGTCTTCATGGCCGGCGGCTGCGTGGCGCCCCGGATCAGCCCGACGGTGTCCGCGGAGAAATCGCAGGCCTGGCGCTGCGAATATTGCGGCCATCTGACGAGATCGTCGCAGGATCTCTCCGAAGCCCGGTGTCCCCGCTGCATGCGCACAGGACACCTGAAGAAAATCACGGAAAAGGAACTCCAAGCCTACCTGAAACAGCCATAGCCGCCGGTCCCGCGGCGCGCAACGAAAAAACCCTAACCGGCGCCGTCCCGCCGTCATTGATCGCGGCTCGCGGCATTCGCGCTGGCGGATCGTTTCACCTACTCCAAGCAACAAGGGCCTCCCTATTCTTGGAGCCTCCGACGCCTGCCCGCCCGTGGCGGGACCCGTCGGTGGACGCGTATTGGCGGCGCATGCCGGCACCCGCTTCAATCCAAGGGACTGCAGATGCCCACGCCGGTTTGCTTGGCCGTGTGGAGGTAAATCTCCGTCGTCGAGATGTCCGCATGGCCCAGCAAGTCCTGCAGGTCGCGGATACCGGTTCCGCTTTCCAGCAGATGCGTCGCGAAGCTGTGCCGCAGCACGTGCGGCGTCACCCGCTTGTCCAGTCGCGCCCGCGCCGCCGCTTCGCGGATCGCCCGCTGCATCCGCTCGTCCAGCACGTGGTGGCGGCGCACGATTCCGCTCCGGGGATCTCGCGCCAGATTGCGCGACGGGAAAAACCAATACCACTCGAATTTCTCTCCCGCCTTCGGCCACTTTCGCTCCAAGGCCTCCGGCAGTTCCACCCCCGGCTGCCCCGCCTCCCGATCGTTCGCATGCAGGCCCCGCAAGCGCTCCCGGTGTTCCGCCAGCCGCCCCGCCAGCGAACGAGGAATCATCGTCAGCCGGTCCTTGTTGCCCTTGCCCGCCCGCACCAAGAGCTGCAAGCGTTCCAGATCCACGTCCTTCACCCGCAGCCGCAGCAGCTCGTTCAGCCGCAGCCCCGCCCCATACATCAGCTCCGCCATCAGCCGCGTCGTCCCGTCCAATTGAGCGAACAGCCGCCGGCATTCCTCCCGGCTCAACACCGACGGCACATTCCGGTGCCGCGGCGAACGCGCGAAATCCCCCAGATCCCCCACCTCCCGCCGGAACGTCTCCCGCAGCAAGAACACCTGCGCGTTCAGCGCCTGCCGCTGCGTCGCCGCCGAAATCCGCTCCTTCACCGCCAGGTGCGTCAGGAAATTCCGCACGTCCTCGCCCGTCAGCTCCTCGGCCGGTTTCGGCGCGCAGAACGCCACCCATCGCCGCGCCCAGTGCCGATACGTTTTCTCCGTCGTCCACGCCAGATGCCGCGAGCGGATGCACGCCACCATCCGCCGTTCCCAAGCCGCATCGCCCAAATCCGCCGCCCCCTTCGACGGCACGTCCGGCATGGGGTCCACGGTTCCGGATCCCTTGTAGGCCCGGGCGTCGACCGGGCGCCCTTGGGGAACGCCGTCGGCCCGGGCATCGCCCCGGCGGCCCCCGCCTACGGTGGTCTCCTCTGGCCGGAGCGCGGATATCTTGCCTGCCGGAATCAGCCCGGCGCCGGCGGTCCGTGCCCCATCGCCCTTCGCCGTCTGCCCTACGGCCACCAGCGCCGGCGCCTTCCGGCTCCAACGCCACAGCCAGCGCAAAGCCTGCCGGCGCGTTTCATATTGCGGCGCTGCCAGATACGACTTCTTCCATGCCAAATGCTCTTGGAACGCCTCAGCGGTCGGCGGTTTTCCGGTTTCCCTCAGCCAATACAGGAACTTCACCACTGCCTCGCGATAAACCGCCCTCTGGTCGGCCGGGGCCTCCTCCCGCAACGCGGCCTCCCAGCCCTGAAAATCGCCGTTTGCGCCCTTCATGTCGCCCTCCCGCCAAGTTGGCTTTACGCTCCCGCCCCATCTCTACGTAAAGCCTCCTTCGACCGCAAGACATTTCTGAACCCCCGTTCATTATCCCGGCTTCCGCCAAGCACTTCCGCCCTTGACCCTGCCCCGGCAAACGCCTAATCTTGCAGACGTGAAGTCGATTGCGCACGATTTGGAACACCCTACTTAAAGTAGGTAGAATAAAACTGTTGTGCATAAAGGATAACAAAATGATAAACAGAATATTACCCTTCTTCATTCTCTCTCTATCGCTTCTCCCAGCTGCATATTCAGAAACAAAATCATTTTCGCCGGAACAAGCGCTAGTTATTATCATTACCGCTACAGGCGAAGGCACGGGCTTTGTTGCTTCAATTGGAGGAACCAATTATATAATTACCAACACCCATGTATTGAGTGCTACGCCGAATTTCGAATGCTATACCGTAAACGGGAAATTGCTGGCTACGGGAAAAATAGAATTTGAGGCAAATAATGATCTTGCCCGAATACAGGTTCTCGATTTCGATGGCACCCCCTTTAATATCCGATCAACCCCTAATCCACGGATAAGTGAGCCAATCAAAGTTTACGGAAACAGTAAGGGGGCAAATGTCATCACTGAAATATCTGGTAATGTTCTTGGGTCCGGACCTGCTGAAATCGAAGTATCCGCAGAATTTGTCGAGGGCAACAGCGGAAGTCCAATCGTAGATAAAGACGGCCTTGTCTTAGGTGTCGCTACATACATATCTGAAGACGCCCCAACACGTATTTCTGCTAATACTCGTTTTGCTAAAGCGCGACGGATGGGCATTAGACTTACAGAATTCACTATTTAGTGGATACCCGTTTCGCTTAGTGAATTCAACAGGCAGTCATCCATGCTTTATCATATAAATAACATCATTAATAATTTTCTTG
>CALMNW010000053.1 GCA_937872095.1 uncultured Verrucomicrobiota bacterium | reverse complement strand
CGCCACGCCGTTGACCCGCGTCGTGCGCGGCGCCCACTCCCGGGCCAGCCGCGCCACCGAATCCGCCAATTCGCGCTTCGTCGCCGCATACTCCCGGAACGAGCCCGCTTCCGGCCGCGCGATGCGGCTGTCCAGCACGTGGATTACGCAGCCGCCGCCCGGCTGCGCCGCCACCCGCCGCGCCAGATCCAGCGGCGCCTCGACGTTCACGGCGCGCAGTTGCGCCGCGTCGAGCTCGCCGTCGCGCGCGAACAGCGCCGCGTTGTTCACCAGGATATCCACCCGCCCCATCCATTCCGCCGCCTCGCGGAAGACCCATTCCCGTTCCCGCGGGTCGGCCAGATCGCCGCGCACGGAAAACACGCCGTGCTTCAGCGCGCGGTTCATCGCGATGGCCTCCGCTTCGGAATGGCGGTAGTGCACCACCACGCCCGCCCCCCGCGCGGCCAGTTCGCGGCAGATCGCCGCCCCGATGCGCCGCGCGCCGCCCGTCACCAGCGCCGATTTCCCCGCCAGGCTGCCCGCTGCGCCCATCGAAGCCGATCCCCGGTCAGCCGTTCTTCCGGCGATCGATCACCCGCACCGCCTTGCCCTCCGAGCGCGGCGTGCTGCCGGGCTCCACCAGGCGCACTTTCGCGTGCACCGCCAGCGCGGTTTCCAGCTTGCGCTCGATCTTTTCCTTCATCGCCTGCTGCTTCTGCATCTCGTCGAAGAACAGGGATTCCGAGACTTCCACGCGGACTTCCAGCTCGTCCAGCGCGCCGGCGCGGCTCACCTCGATCTGGTAGTGCGGCGCGACGCCCTCGATCGACAGCAACGCTTCCTCGATCTGCTGCGGATACACGTTCACGCCGCGGATGATCAGCATGTCGTCGCTGCGCGCCGACACCTTGCTCATCCGCCGGCCCGTCCGGCCGCACGGGCATGCGCCGGGCAGGAACGTGCACAGGTCGCGCGTCCGGTAGCGCACCACGGGGATCGCCTCCTTCGTCAGCGTCGTGATCACCAGTTCGCCGCCGGCCGTCTCGTCGGCCACCGGTTCGCCCGTGACGGGATCGATCAGTTCCGGCAGGAAATGGTCTTCGGCGATATGCATGCCGTTCTGCTCGACGCATTCGCACGACACGCCCGGGCCCATCACCTCGCTCAGGCCGTAGTTGTCCGTGGCGAACACGCCCAAGCCCTTCTGCAGCGCCTGGCGCATCGCGTCCGTCCACGCCTCGCCGCCGAACAGGCCCAGCCGCAGCTTCAGCTCCGCCCGCACGCCGAGCTTCCCGATGAGCTCCGCCAGATACATCCCGTACGACGGCGTGCAGATCAGCGTCGTCGTGCCGTAATCCTTCATGATCTGGATTTGCCGCTCGCTCTTGCCCGACGACACCGGCAACACCGCCGCCCCGACCGTCTCCACCCCGTAGTGATGCCCCAGCCCGCCCGTGAAAAATCCATAGCCGAACGCGATCTGCACGACGTCGCTCTTCGTCACGCCCGCCGCCGTCTGCAGCCGCGCCATCAGCTCCGACCACGTCGCGAGATCTTTTTTCGTGTAGCCCACCACCGTCGCCTGCCCCGTCGTTCCCGAAGACGCATGGATGCGCACGACGTCTTCCAGCGGCACCGCGAAGGCCTGGTAGGGGAAGCAGCCCCGCAGATCGTCCTTGGTCGTGAACGGCAATTTCGCCGCGTCCGCAAGCGAGCGGACGTCTTTCGGCGCGACCCCCGCCGCTTCCATCTTCGCCCGGTAGTACGGCACCTTGTCCCACGCCGTCTTGACGACTTTTTTCAGGCGCTTCAGCTGCAGGGCGGCCAGGTCTTTTTTCAGCAGGCACTCGCAGGCCGGATTCCAGACGCGATTCTCGGGCTTCGTCACGTTGCTCATAGACGGTCACTTTAGTCCCCTTCCCGGTTCCCGTTCAATCCTGAATCCATGTGGGTATTGTTTTATAAAACAATCTCCATTCTGGACGGTCCGAAAATGAGTGTCCATACCGGGCGCTTGCATTCGGTCCCGATTCGCGGAAGATGGGCGCCATGCCATCCATGTACGACATTTATCGGCGCCACCGCGCCGAATACGACCGCCTCGTCGCCGCCGAGGACTACGCCCGCCATCTTCCGGACTGCTTGGCCGCCCTCGCGGATTGGCGAGGGAAATCCGTCCTCGAAGGCGGTCTCGGCACCGGCCGCGTCACGGAACTCTACGTCGAGCCCGTCCGGCACGTCGCCGGCTTCGACCGCGAAGCCCACATGCTGGAAGCCGCCCGCGAACGGCTGGCGCGCTATGCGGACAAGCTCGATCTCCGCCCCGCCGACAACCTCGACCTGCCGCTTTTGCCGGAACAAGCGGAGATATTCGTCGAAGGCTGGAGCTGGGGCCATTCCGTCGTCGACGGCCCCGGATCCGTCGAATCCGTCGCCGACGCCCTTTTCGCCAACGTCCGGAAAAATCTCGTCGCGGGCGGGCTCGTCCTCCTGATCGAAACCCTCGGCACGAACGCCCTGGCCCCGGCCGCGCCCCATCCCCGCCTGGCGGAATTCTATTCGCTCCTGCAATCCCGCTACGGACTCCGCCAAGCCGCGATTTCCACCGATTACCGCTTCCCCTCCGCGCGCGACGCCGCCGAAACCCTGGGGTTCTTCTTCGGCGAACCGATGGCGCAAGCCGTCCTCGCGGCCGGCTCCGCCATCGTTCCCGAATGGACCGGCGTCTGGACCGGTCCGATGCCCGCTTGATGCCGAATCGCCGCGGGCGCTATTGCTTCTGTCCCGCGAACGTGCCGCGATCGCTGCCTTCGTCGTTGCTCCAGGTGCCGGCCACGGCTCCGCTGGCGGCGATCGTTCCCGCGTAGGTGCCGCGATACAAGCCGTTGTTGTACAAGCCGGCGGACAACGCCCCCGCCTCGTCCACTTCGCCGCTCACGACGTAGTCCAAATCCTCCACGGTCGAATGGGCGGTGCCGTCGACCAGGCCGTCGCCATCGACGACCAACCGCCAGGTGCCGGCGTCCGTGCCGGTGAACGTGCCGGCATACGTGCCCTGGAACGCGCCGCCGCCCGCGTCGTCGTCCGCGCCCCCGCCGCCGCAGCCCGCTATCAGGCCGACGACCGCCGCCAGCGCCAACGCCCAACCCCAACCCGCCGCGTTCCGTTTGCTCATCCTCACGTCCTCCTGGTTTCCGGAAACCGCTCCGGATGGCGTCGTGCCATCCGCTGCGAAACGGCCTCGCAGCTTCATGCTGTCAAATCCGGCGCGGCCAGGCAAACGCCTTTCGCGGAAATTTTTCGTTCCCACGCGCCCCTTGACCTGCCGCGCCCCGCCGGCCCATACTTCTTTCCAGTACAAGGAGACGCAACCATGGACATCGAAAAAGACGCGGCTTGGATTCCCTTCCCCCTCATGGAGCGCTTCATGCGCGACGTCTTCGTCGGCCTCGGCGCCCCCCGGGCGGACGCCGCCATCTGCGCCAACGTGCTGATCAAGGCCGACGAGCTGGGCTTCGACTCCCACGGCATCTCGCGCCTCAAGCCCATCTACTACGACCGCATCCGGTCCGGGATCCAGCTGGCCAAGACCCGCGTCCGCGTCGTCAAGGACTCCGCCGGCACCGCGGTGCTCGACGGCGGCAACGGCATGGGCCACGTCGTGGCGCACCGGGCGATGGCGCTGGCCATCCGCAAGGCGAAGAAACACGGCCTGGGCATGGTCGCCGTTCGCAACTCCACCCATTTCGGCATCGCGGGCTACTATCCCCTCATGGCGGTCAAGGCCGGCATGATCGGCATGTGCGGCACCAACGCGCGTCCGTCCATCGCCCCCACCTTCGGCGTGGAAAACATGCTCGGCACCAATCCGCTCACCTTCGCCATGCCCACCGACGAAAAGTTCCCGTTCCTGCTCGACTGCGCCACCTCGATCGTCCAGCGCGGCAAGGTCGAAATCTACGCCAAGCTCGGCAAGGAAATGCCCAAGGGCTGGGTCATCGCGCACGACGGTTCTTCCAAAACCGACCCGCACGCCGTCCTCGCCGACCTCGTCGCGGGCGCCGCGGCGCTGCTGCCCCTCGGCGGCGCCGGCGAAGACCACGCCGGCTACAAGGGCTACGGCTACGCCACCGTCGTCGAAATCCTCTCCGCCGCCCTCCAGCGGGGCGCCTACCTCAAGATGCTCAACGGCACGGACGCGAAAGGCCGCAAGATCCCCTATCCCCTTGGCCACTTCTTCCTCGCCATCGACGTCGCCCACTTCTCCCCCCTGCCGATGTTCAAAAAGATCGCCGGCAACATCCTGCGTCAATTGCGCGGCTCGCAAAAAGCCCCCGGCGCTAAACGCATCTACACCGCCGGCGAAAAGGAATACCTGACCTGGCTCGAACGCAAAAAGAAAGGCGTCCCCGTCAACCGCGAGACGCAAAAGGAAATGGTCGCCATGCGCGACGAACTCGGCCTGAAGAAATACACATTCGCGTTCGAGAAATGAAAAGGGCGGCCGCACGGCCGCCCCATTCGTCGTTCTTCGCTCTTAATTCTTAATTGAATTAAAGCGGTGGAAAATCGAAGTGCGTCTGGAACAGCTCGACGAGGCGGTCGGCCGTGGCGGCTTCGTTCTCGCCCATGACCTCGATCTTCACCTTGGTGCCCTGCTGCAATTCCAGCGACAGCAATTGCATTACGGAGCTCACGTCGCACGCGCCGTGGCCGTTGGAGATCCGGATCGTGCCGGGATAGCCCATGAACTCCTTGACGATCACGGCCGACGGACGGCAGTGGATGCCCTGGGAGTTCGCGATGATGGCTTGACGGATTTGCATGGTCTTTTTGCAGCAAAGCGGCGGATTCAGCCACAACCGTCCTTCGCTGTCCAGCATAAAACGAACATTTTTGTCGGTTTTCCGTGTAGACCGACCGGCGAAATCCGGATCCGCCCGGTTTACGGCGCCGGCACGGACACGCGGATGACGTAGGCCCGCAGTCCGTTCGTCGGCGGCGAACCGCTGGTTTCCGCGCCGAAGTCGTCCACGAACGCATGGGTTTCCGCCGCCGGATTGGTTTCGATCCAACTGCCCACCGGCACGTTCGTGTTGGCGAACGGCTGCCAGTCCCATTGCGGACCGATCAGGCGATCGGCGAACTGGATGGCGTACACGCGGCCGGTCGTCACCGAATGCTCCAAGGTGGCCGCGGCCGCTCCGGCGCTCACGGCGACCAATTGGAAGTAGGAATCGGAATCGTCGGCGAACGTGTTGGCCACGTATTCGTTCCAGTTGGGCACGTCGTCGCCGTCGTGGTCCAGGCCCGCGTCGTCCGTCGCCGGATCCAGGCCGTTTGCGACCTCGTAGCCGTCCGGCATGACGTCGCCGTCCGAATCCCACCGCTCGGGATCGGTGCCCAGCGCGGTTTCGTTGGTGTTGCTCAGGCCGTCGCCGTCGACGTCGCGCGCGCTGGCTTCGCTGAACGCCAGCGCCACCGACCAGTTGGTGGAACTGCTGACGGTTTCGTATTGCTGCGCCAGCGGTAGCTCCCGGTTGTCCCAGCCCGCGTTGGCGATCGCGCCGTCCACGAACGCCACGTTCCGCCCGGCGACGACGTAGGCTTCGCCGCCGGCCGCGTTTTTCAGCCCGCGGAAACTGGCGTCGGACACCGCCGACAGGTTGGACGGCCCGTTCAGCATCAGATCGAATTGGTTGGGTCCCAGCCCGTACCGCGAATACATCGCGCCCAGCGCCGGTTGCATCGCGTACTCCGCCAGCGCCACGTCCCGCCCCGCCGGCAGGCGGACCGTCTTCACCAGGTTGGAATCCATCGAGCAGAACGTCCACGAATCGGTGCCCGCCGTCGGCGCCACCGTCAGGAAGCAATCCATGTCGACGTAATCGTTGGTCCGGCCCGTGCAATAGCGGTCCTTGAAGGCCGAGCAGCGGTTGTTGTCCGCGCCTTCGTTCTCGGATTCCTCCGCCGGGTTGCAGATGGGCACGCCGACCACCTCCACCACCTGGCCGCTCGCGGCGTCGTAGGTGAAGGCCTTGATCAGGCGCGCGCCCCAGCCTTCGAAGCACAAGAAGACGCGGTCGTTGCACAGCACGTATTCGTCCAGCGTGTCGTCGTCGATGTCCGCCGCGTAGACGGTCGTCGCGCGGCCCTGCGTGCCGGCCTGGATGGCCTGCACCCAATCGTCCGCCGCCTTCATGGCTCCCATGTCGCGCACGTGGCCGTGCAGGCGCACCGCCCAGCCGGAGGCGTCGTCCCAGGTCGTGTCCTCGTACGAATCGTCGGCGTTGCTGTCGTTCGTCGTGCGGTTGAAGGTGACCTGGTAGTTGCGCGACTTGTACTGGTCGGCGTTGGCGTCCTCGTCGTGCCAGGCCGTTTCGTAGATCATCGCGCTGTACGACCACTCCGCCAGCCGCCGCAGGTTCGTGCTCGCGATGGTTTCGATCCGGTCCCACGAATCGCGGATGAGCGTGTTCGTCGTGTTCAGGTCGCCGTACTTCTTCATGCCGGCCGGCGCCCAGGCGTCGTGCACGGCCGCCGTCCGGCTGAAGAAATCCTCTTCCTGCCCGCTGCCGTAGTACCAATGGTCGTAGGAATGCTCGCTGGCGCGCTTCAGCCATTCGTAGGTCTGCAGGGACTTGTCGTAGACGTAGCCGTGGTCGACCACCCAGTTGGTGTCGCTCTGCGCCCAGCCCAGCACCGTCTTCAGGTTCACCAGCTCGATCCACGGATGGTTCGCCGCCCAGCGCACCGTGCGGTCCCATTGGTCCGCGTTGTTGTTCGGCGTGGCCGACGCGAAGGAATTGCCCGCGAACGCCTCCCAGTCGTCGAACACCAGCGTCAGCTGCGCCGAATCCGCGTGCAGCGCCTTTTGCAGCAGCACGTAGCGCGTGCCGAGGTTCATGCCGCCGTCGTCGTTGCCGAACTTCTCCTGGTCCTCGCGGTCGTTGATCATGAAGCAGTAGACGCCGTTGATCTTGTGCAGCTTGTGGTGGTAGGTCTCCTCGTCGTTGCCGCGGCCGCCCGCCCACCGGCCGTAGCCGTAGTCGTCCCAGCCGACGTTGTTCGTTTCGTTCGGGTAGAACCACCAGTGCAGATGCGTCACCTCGTCCAGCACCGTGGCCTCGAACCCGGACGCCACGATGTCCGCGAACGGCTTGCCCTGCAGCGGCCCGTCCGGCGAGACGTAGGCGCTGTTCGTGTCCGAATGGAACACGCGCTCCGGCACGTGCATCACCTTCATGTCCGCCACGCCCAGGCCGAACAGGTTGGACACCAGTTCCGTGTTCTGCGCGATGCTCTTGCGGTTCACCTCGCCCTCGAAGTACGGCATGATGTGCTCCGCCAGCACGCCGCCGAGCAGCGAACCCGGCCCCGTCGTCGCGAAGCGCTTCACGCGCCCCAGGAACGTCGGCCCGTCGCGGCTCGGATAGTTCGTTTCCGCCGGATCCTGCGTCGCCCATTGGAACGACATCAGCAGCGTGCCGCTGACGTGCAGGTTGATCGGCACGTCCAGCATCTCCGCCGAATCGATCAGGCGGACGAAGCCGGGCTGCAGCCCGAGATCGCTCCGGTCCGTGTAGACGTGGCCCTGCGTGCCCGACTTGGTCCCCACCGACTGGTTGGCGTGGGCGATCGCCGCGTATTTCGCGCGCCCGGCCGTCGCCGTGCTGGCCACGCCGCCGTTCACCCACCCGTTGGAGGTAAACGTGCCGCGCACCACCGTCCCGATGGCGTCCACCACGTCGCTGGCCGAGCCGTTGATCTCGCCCGCCCCGCCGTTGGTGCCGTCGCGGCACACGAACGCCTGCAAATTCAGCGCGCTCGCGCCGTCCCACCCCTGGGCGATCAAAAGCGAACGCCGGATGCCGAATTCGACCCCGTCGAGATCCGAGCGCCAGTAGCTCCCGAGATAATCGGACGGGTGATTGGTGAACCCGGCATCGTACAGGTTGTAATAGGTGGAATCGTAGACGCAGACGCACACCTCCCACGGATGGTCCGTCTTGCTGTCCGAAAAGTCCGGCAACCACTCCTGTCCCCCCGCGGCGCAATCGATCGCCACGTACGCGTCCACCTCGCCGATTTCGTTGCCGTACTGGAAATCGAAGAAATCGAGGCGGAAATACACGTTCGTGCCGTCGTCGTGGCTGTAGAGCGCCACGAGGTCCCGCGCGGTGTCCGCAACGCCGAACAGGTACTCGTCGGCGTTCACGTCGAGCGCGCGGACGTCGGCGGCCCCCCAATCCTGGAATTCCTGGTACCAAACCGCCGAACCCGTCACGTTCGCGTTCTTGTTCGTGCCGATGACCGGCCCGGCCCCGATCGTGATGGCCTGGGCGGCCGTCGCCAAGGCCGCTTGCAGCGCAAGAAGTTGCAATATTCGTTTCATGCTGGATTCCAATCTCGGGGCAAACCGCCCATTGCCATAGTAAGCGGATTTCCGCCCGGTTTCAATGCCATGTTCCGCCCCCCTTGCGCCGCCGCCGGTAGAGCGCTACAATCCGCCCCCATGAAAACCACTCCCTCATGGCTGTCGTCCGCGATCATCTACCAGGTCAATCTCCGCTCGCTCGCCGCCCGCGAGCCGCGCAACGCCATCGAAGCGCTCGCCGAAAAACCCCTCGCCGAATCCCCCCTCGCCTATCTGACGAAGCACCTGCCGCGCCTCCGCCGCCTCGGCTTCAACGTCGTCTATCTCCTGCCGCCCTATCCCATCGGGCACTTCGCGCGCAAGGGCATCGGCTCGCCCTACGCCTCGCGCGATTTCACCGCCGTCGAACCCGAATACGGCTCCCAGGCCGAGATCCTCGCCCTCGTCCGCCGCGCGCATGAACTGAAACTCAAGGTCCTCTTCGACATCACCCCCAACCACACCGCCCGCGACCACGTCTGGATGACCGAACATCCCGACTTCTACGTCAAAGCCGCCGACGGCTCCGCGTTCTTCGATTGCGATTGGTCCGACACCGCCAAGCTCGACTATACCAATCCCGCCCTGCGCCACGCGATGATCCAGGTCTACGACCATTGGCTCTCCGCCCTCGGCCCGGACGAAAACGGACATCCCGACGGCATCGACGGCTTCCGCCTCGACATGGCCCATTTCATCAACGACAAATCCTTCTGGGACGAAGCCCTGCCCATCCTGCGCGCGCGCCACCCGGGCCGCGACCTGCTTTTCATGGCCGAATGCTACGGCTTCCAGAACAACCTCGACCTCTTCGCCCGCGGCATGGACGCCGCCTACGACGACGATTTCTACAAACTCGGCCAATACGCCTACGCCACCGACGAAGCGGGGAATTCCGTCCTGCGCCTGTCCGGCGACGCCCACCACAACCACGATTTCCATCCCATCCTCGAAGCCTGGCAGGACGGCGGCGTCGCCGCGGCCGCCGCGCGCATCCTGATGCAGTACGAAGAAGCCGCGCCGAAATTCGCCGGCCCGCATTTCACCGCGCGCTATACCGACAACCACGACGAAGGCCGCGGCCTTTGCCGCTTCGGTCCCGGCGCCTTCCGCGCCCTGAACGCCCTCGCCTTCCTTTCCCCGCGCACGCTGCCCTTCCTGCTCACCGGCGAGGAATTCGGCGCCGTCAACCGCCCTTCCATCCACGCCCGGTGCCAGCCCTGCGACAAGGGCCCCCGCATCGTCGCCGCCGACGGCCGCGAAATTCGCCGGGAAGGCGTCGAGTTCGAGGGCAACCTCTTTGATCGCGGCTTCGAAGCCCGCCAGCAGTGGTACGCCTTCTTCAAGGAACTCGTCGCCCTGCGAAAGAAACACCGCCCCCTCGCGGACGGCGCCTGCGCCATCCTCGACGTCGGCGAAGACGCGCCCGCCCCTGAACGCACCGTCGTCGCCTTCGACCGCAAGCTCGGGCGCAAGCTCGTCCGCTGCGCCGTCAACCTCGGCCCCGAACCGCGCAAGTTGGCCCGCGCCCCGGGCCTGTTCGTCGGCGAGACCCTCTACGGCGCCCTCGAGTCCGGCGACGTCCTCCCGCCGTTCGCCGCCCTCGTCGTCCGGGTTTCCTAACCCCCTGCCCCGTCGCGGTTTTTCCACGCTACGTAAAAAGTTTCGGCCGGTTTTACGTAGCACGTAAAAACTTTGGCCGATTTTTCCACGCTATGTAAAAACTTTCGCGGATTTTTACGTACTGTGGAAAATATTTTTCCACGGCGTGGAAAAACCAACGGTCAGGCGTGAGCCGCATGTAATCGCATGGAGGAACCCCTCTTGTCGCTTTTCCCGCCTTGCCAAGTCATGCGCAATTCTTCATCATGTAGACCGTTGCAGGAAAGGATGTCGGGATGTTGAATCGGAATCGATGTCTGGCGTGGATTCTGTCGGGCTCTTTGTCTCTCTGCATGTGCGCAAAAGCCCAGGAGTATTCCTATACGACCAATTTTCCGGACACGAACACGGCGACCCTCACCGGATACGCCGGCACGAACAGCGACCTCCGCCTCCCGTCCAACATCAATGGCTTGACCGTCACCGCGATCGGCGATTCGGCATTCAGATTCATGAACCTGACCAGCGTCGCGATCCCCGACAGCGTGACCCGCATCGGAGACGAGGCCTTCGGATTCTGCAGCCACCTTACCAACGTCGCGTTCGGCGTCAATATTCTCCAGATCGGCGACGACGCGTTCAAGGAGTGCTGGAGGGTGCAAAACATCGCGTTCCCCGACAGCGTGACCCACATCGGAGATGAGGCTTTCGGATTCTGCACCAGCCTTACCAACGTCGCGTTCGGCGCTAGTCTGCTTCAGATCGGCGCCGGCGCGTTCTGGGGGTGTCTGGGGGTGCATAACATCGTGATCCCCAACAGCGTGACCCACATCGAAGAAAAGGCGTTTATCCAGTGCACCGGCCTGGCCGACGTCGCCATCAGCCAAAACATAACCAATATTGAATGGGGCGTCTTTTCCGGGTGTTCCAGCTTGCGGAGCGTGCGGATTCCCGACAACGCAGTCTGCATCGGGGCATATTCTTTCAATGGGTGCCGAGGACTGACCAATGTCTTCCTGGGAAGCAACACCACCCGTATCGATGCGGACGCGTTTTCCGGCTGTTCCCAACTGACTGGCATCGCCTTTCCTCCCGGTGTCACGGGAATCGGAGCCGGAGCATTCAGTTCTTGCGGACTAACCAATGTCGAGATTTCCAGCAACGTCGTGGCCATCGGCGATGGCGCGTTCCATTCCTGCACCAACTTGACGGACATCGAAGTCGACGAGGCCAACGGTTTCTATTGCAGCTCGAACGGAGTCTTGTACGACAAAATCCTGACGCAGCTGGTGCAATATCCGGCCGGGAAGACGGGGGCGTTCCCGGTGCCTCTCGGTGTCACGAATATTGCCCCGCATGCCTTTGAATCGTCCGGCAAGCTGCCGGAGGTGACGATACCCGACAGCGTGATCGCCATCGGTTCGTATGCGTTCAGCCAATCCGGCTTGACCCATGCGTTCCTCCCTTGGAGCATCGAAAGCCTGGGCATGGCCGCCTTCCATTCCTGCTCGAATTTGACCGGGATCGGCGTAGACGCGGGAAATATCTTTTTCTCCAGCCTCGATGGCGTCCTATACAATTGGGAATCGACCGTCTTGATTCAATTCCCGGACGGGAAAACGAACCAATACGCCATCCCGGACGGCACCGTAGAAATCGGCGATGCGGCCTTTGCGAATAACGCCGGCCTGCTGTCCATTTCCTTCCCCGCCGGCTTGACCCGCATCGGTAACTGGGCCTTTTTCAGCTGCAGTCAATTATCGAACGTGCTGCTTCCCGAAACCATCACCGACATCGGCGAAGCGGCCTTTGCGAATGGCGCCCGCATAACGGAAATCCCGTTGCCCAGCAGCTTGACCAATCTGGGTTCCGCTGCTTTTTCGGGCTGCACCAACCTGACCCGCATTTTCATTCCCGATGGCGTCCCCCAAATCAACGGCGATGTGTTTGCAGACTGCCTGAATCTCGCCGAGGTCACCTTTGGCCAAGGAGTGTCCGAAATCGATCCCTTGGCTTTTCGGCAATGCAACAACTTGTCGCACGTGTATTTTCGCGGAACCGGATTCGAACCGATATACGATTGGGTTTTCGACTTTGCACACCCCGTCGTCCATTTCCTTCCGGACGCTTCCGGCTGGCCGGTTCCACCCGATCCATGGCGCGCATATTCCACCGCGTATTGGCTGCCCGAGGTGATGGCAGACGGGGCTCTGGGAGTCCAGAAAGGAACATGCACCTTCACCGTGGGCTGGACGGAAGGTCAAACCGTGGTGGTGGAAGCCGCCACCCACCCGACCGATACCGTTTGGACTCCTTTGGAAACCAACACGTTGACCGGCGACAGCTTCCTGTTTTCCGATCCGCTGGCCGAGGAACATCCGGTCCGCTTCTATCGCCTGCGTTCACCCTAACGCCCCCCGCCGAATCCGAACGGTTCGACGTCCCCGTCAAACCGGGGCAAGATCAGCCAACTGCCCGCCACTTCCCCGCTTGCCATCCTGCCGCCGCTCCGCCATCATCCCGGAACCATGCGCATCCTCCTTTCCAACGACGACGGCATCTACGCCCCCGGCATCCACGCCCTCCACGACGCCGTGAAGGATCTGGGCGACGTCTCCGTGGTCGCCCCGGACGGCGAGCGTTCCGCCATCAGCCACGGCATTACGCTGACCAAGCCGCTGCACGCCCGTTCCTGGCCGCCCGGCGGACCGCACTTCGGCACCGCCGTCAGCGGCACCCCGGCCGACTGTGTCAAGCTGGCCGTCAGCCTCCTGCTCGATCCGAAACCCGATCTCATCCTGAGCGGCATCAACCTCGGCCCCAACGCGGGCATCAGCGTGCTCTATTCCGGCACGGTTTCGGCCGCCACGGAAGGCCCCATCATGGGCATCCCTTCCATGGCGCTTTCGCTCGACACGTTCAGCGAGCCCAACTGGGACACGGCGGCGCGCGTCAGCCGCGTCCTCGTCGAACAGGTCGTTTCCGGCCGGCTGCGCATCGCGCCCGACATCTTCTGGAACGTCAACGTTCCGAACCTGCCCTACGAGCAGCTCGCCGGCCTGCGCGTCACGCGCATGGGATCCTCGCGCTTCGTCGAAAAATACGAGGAACGCCTCGATCCCTGGGGCAACCCCTACTACTGGATGACCGGCGAACTCTACGAAAAAGGCGACGCGAACGGCACCGACCTCGAAGCCCTCCGCCAGGGGTTCGTCTCGCTCTCGCCCATCGGCCTCGACCACACCGAACACGCCGCCATCGAAGCTCTCTCCGCCCATCCGCCGCAGTTGCCGAAATAGAAGAAGCCGTTCCGCCAACCGTGAACGTTGAACCGTGAACCGTTGAACCCGATCCCATGATCATCGATTTCCATACCCACGCCTTCGACGACATCCTCGCCGCCAAGGCGATCCCGTTCCTCGAGAAGGAAGGCAACATCAAGGCCGCCACGGACGGACGGATCGCCGGGCTGCTCGCTTCCATGGACCGCGCCGGCATCGACCGGTCCGTCGTCTGTCCCATCGCGACGAAGCCGACGCACTTCGACGGCATCCGCCGCTGGGCCCGCGCCGTCCGCGCCGCCCAGCCGCGCCTCGAAATGCTGCTCTCCATCCACCCCGACGATCCCGACGCCCTCGCCCATGCCGACGAAACCGCCGACGACGGTTTCAAGGGCGTCAAGCTGCACCCCTACTACCAGAAATTCACGATCGACGACGAACGGATGTTCCCGCTGTACGAGCGCCTCGCCGCGCGCGGACTGTTCGCCGTTTTCCACACCGGCTTCGACATGGCCTACCCCTTTGTCCGCGTCGCCGATCCGGTCCGCGTCCGCCGCGTCATCGACACGTTTCCGACGCTGAAATTCGTCGCGACGCATCTCGGCGGCTGGCGCGACTGGGAAAACGCGCAGAAATACCTGATCGGCCGGCCGATCTACATCGAAACCTCCTACTGCCTGCACGAGATGCCTGCCGAAGAGGCCCGCGCGATGATCCTGGCCCATCCCGCCGACCGCATCCTCTTCGGCACCGACAGCCCCTGGGCCGACCAGGCCGCGGAACTCGCCCGCTGGCGCGCCCTCGGCCTGCCCGACGATTTTCTCGCGGCCACCCTCGGCGGCAACGCCGAGCGCCTGCTGCGATAAAAAAATCCCCGCGGCGTCGGCCGCGGGGAGGGTTTCGCGATGGAATCGCGCTTAGAACGCGAGGCTGAGGGTCACGCCCCCGTACACGCTGTCCTTCTCGCCATACAGCGCCTCGGCCGCGTCTTCCACGTCCGAATCCGGCAGCATCATGTAGCTGATCGCCGGCGTCACGCTGAGGTTTTCCGTCACCGCGATCGGCAGCGAAGCGCCCAACACCAGGTCGTTCAGCGCCGAGCCGTCCGAACCGAAGTAGAAGGCGTTGTAGTCGGAACCGCCGTAGCCCAGCGAAGCCGACAGGTCCAGCCCGACCTTCTCCGCCAGCTCGAACGAGTGGCTGAGCGACGCCACGGCGTAGAAGTCTTCCACTTCGTCGATGTCGTAGTACAGCGTCAGCGAGGGCGCCAACACCACGTCTACGCTCACGGACACGAAGACTTCCTTCGTGCCGGGCAGCGCGCCGACGACGGTTTCCGATTCCATTCCGTCCTCGGCCGTTTCCGTTTCGGTCGCGCTGCTCGGGAAGGTGTAGGCCACGAGGCCCGCGCCCAGCTCGAACATGCCCACGGTCTGGGAATACGAAACCGTCCAGTCCATCTCGTCGAACTCGCCGGAACTGCCTTGGTTGTCGGTCAGGTCCATGCTCGACCAGGCGTTGACCGAGAACCCGCCGATGCCGCCGGTGAGTCCCGGCTGCACCACCGCCTCGTCGTTCAACACCATGCCGCGCCAGACGTAGGCCGACAGGACCGGCACGTCGATCCCGACGCTCGCCGTCGCCGCTTCTTCCGCGAAGGCGCTTCCAGCCAACACGCACACCGTTCCAACCACGCTCAACATCCAATTCCTTTTCATCATGCTCCTTTGGGTATTTTCTTTTTTATAATTTTTTTAGGGGGATTCGGGCGGGGCCCCGCTGGGCGGGACCCCGTCCGGGTTCGGGTCCGATCGCGTTGCTTATCCGATGGCGACACCTCCCTTTTCGCCCGTGCGGATGCGGATGCACTCCTCCAGGGGCGAAATGAAGATCTTGCCGTCGCCGATCGTGTCCGTGCGGGCGCCCTGGATGATGGCGTCCACCGTCGGCTTCACGAAGCCGTCGTTCACCGCGATCTCCACGCGCACCTTCTTGAGCAGGTTCACTTCCGTCTGCACGCCGCGATAGGTCTCGCTGTAGCCCATCTGCTGCCCGCAGCCCAGCGCGTTGGTCACCGAGAGCTTGAAGACCTTCGCCTCGTACAGCGCCTGCTTCACCGCGGTCAGCCGTTCGGGCTGGATGTATGCCGTGATCATTTTCATGTTCCGTCTCCTTTTCCGTTCGTGCGGACTATTGGGTGCTGAAGATCTGGAAGCCGGAATAGGCCTCCATGCCGTGTTCGCCGATGTCCAGCCCGCGCAGTTCCTCGGCCGGCGTCACGCGCAGACCCATCGTGTACTTGATGGCCAAGAACATCACGAGGCCGATGCCGAACGCCCAGGCGAACGCCGCGCCGGCGCCGATCAGCTGGCTGATCAGCTGGCTGGTGCCGCCGCCGTAGAAGAGGCCCGTGCTCGTTTCGCCGGTGCCCAGCACGGCTTCGGCGTTGAACAGGCCCGCCGCCAGCGTGCCCCAGAGGCCGTTGACGCCGTGCACGCTCACCGCGCCCACCGGATCGTCCACCTTCAGCACGGCGTCGAAGAACACCACGCTCAGCACCACCAGCACGCCCGCGACCAAACCGATCGCCACGCTGCCCAGCGGCGTCACCGTCGCGCAAGGCGCCGTGATCGCCACCAGCCCGGCCAGCGCGCCGTTCAGCGTCATCGAGGCGTCCGGCTTCTTGAACATCGCCCAGGCCGCCGCCAGCGCGGCCACCGCGCCCGCCGCCGCCGCCAAATTCGTCGTCACCGCGATCCGGCCGATGGAGCCGTCGCCCGTCGTCGTGCTGCCCGGATTGAACCCGAACCAGCCGAACCACAGGATGAACACGCCCAGCGCCGCCAGCGGCAGGTTGTGGCCCATGATCGCCCGCGGCTTCTTGTCCGGACCGTACTTGCCCAGCCGGGGCCCCAGCACGATCGCGCCGGCCAAGGCCAGCCAGCCACCGATGGAATGCACCACCGTGGAACCGGCGAAGTCGCAAAACGCGCCCGTGGACAGGTTTTCCAGCCAGCCGCCGCCGTCCAGCAATCCGCCCCAGGCCCAGGACCCGAAGATCGGATAGATCACCAGCGACACGATGAAACTGTAGACCAGATAGGCCGAGAACTTCGTCCGTTCCGCCATCGCGCCCGACACGATCGTCGCCGCCGTCGCTGCGAACACGAGCTGGAAGATGAAGAACGTGTAGCCCCAGGCGTTGCCGCCCTCCGCGCCGACGATTCCGCTCAGGCCGAAATGCGTCGTGCCGAACAGGCCGTTCGACGCGCCGAACATCAGCCCGAAGCCGACCAGAAAGAACGCCAGCGAGCCCATCGAGAAGTCCATCAGGTTCTTCATCAGGATGTTCACCGCGTTCTTGGCCCGCGTGAAGCCGGTCTCCACCATGGCGAAGCCCGCCTGCATGAAGAACACGAGAAACGCTGCGACGGCCGTCCAGACGATGTTGAGATTCATCTGGGTCGCCTCCACCGAAGCGCTTACTTCCTCGAGCGTCGGCGGCGCCGACGCCTCTTCGATCGCCGGACTGGCCGTGTCGACCTCCACCATTTCCGTCATCGCCGGCGGCGCGACCTCTTCCGCCGAAGCCGGGGCGATGAATCCGCCCCCTCCTGCCAGAAGCAGCATCGCCGCCAGAATCGCCATCTTCCTTCTCATCTCGTTCCTCCTCGTTGTTCGCGCATGAGGCGCGTTTTGGTTATCGAAACGCTTTACAGCACGCGCCATGCCAAGCCGGTGAGGATTCGGTTGAGTATTATTTGTTATTCCTTCACGGTAAATGGGATGCAAATAAATCAAACAAATCCATATTTGTTCTGAATGATCAAATAGAGGCCATTTATGTAGTATGCACTTATCTATACTACATATTTGTATTTGCCTGATCGACCCCGTCCAATAATGGCAGAACGCCCACGCCAATGGGCGAACCAACCGCAATAAAAAGGCCCGCCGAGAGGCGGGCCTGCAATCAATGTAATGGGGAAATAACTACGGGGCGTGATCCGCTCCGGATGGATCGTCCAGCAACGGCTCGACGGTTTCCGCGATTTTTCCAGCAACCTCTTCGGCCTTTTCGGAAACGTCCGCCGCGACGTCCGCTGCGGTGGCCGAAACCTTGGCCGCGACCTCGCCGGCCAACGCCGCGGCTTTGTCCTTCACTTCGTCCAACGACGCCTTGCGCTCGCGCGCTTTCCACTTCGCCAACAGGTCTTGATAGCCTTGATCGACCAGGGCGCGCCAGAGTTCGGGGTGCGCGGCGAAATCGGCGGACGACCATGCGCGCACGTCGACGTAGGTGTCCGCATAGGTCAGGAACCGCTTGGCCAGTACGAGCGTCCCTTCGTCCGTTCGGACGACGTGGTGGCTCGCGGCCCAATACGCTAGACCGCCCAGTATGACGACCGCAACCAGAGATCCGATGAGTTTTTTCATGTCCACCTGCATGGCTGACTCGAAAAGTGGTCGGGGCGCCGGGATTTGAACCCGGGACCTTTTGCACCCCAATCACAATGTATTTTTCATTATCGCCTTATATTCCGCATGTTTCAAATCTTAAAAAAGCGTGTCCACCCTTTATGTCCACTTTTTCCCGTTGCTTTTTGGCGCTCGTCGGCATACTTTGGAACTGAAGATAACCAGAAGCGGGAGACGGTTCAATGCTATTGCTCAAGAAACACGGCGACGGGTGGCGGTCCCGGTGGTACGGCCGGTGGAAAGACGGCGGGCGGATTCGGGAAGTCCCCCTCTGCAAGTGGAAGGGCACCCCCCCGGCCAGCGGGCGGATCGGCAAGGACGAGGGGGACCGGG
>CALMNW010000052.1 GCA_937872095.1 uncultured Verrucomicrobiota bacterium | reverse complement strand
CACCAGCTTGGCCTTCGTCTCGAACCGCAGGTGCTCCACGCGCGACGGGATGCTCCACGCGCCGCTGCCCATTTTCGCGCAATTGATCTTCACGTCCGCGCCGCTGACCGGGTCGCGGTCGATCACGACCAGTTCCCCGCAGACGTCGCCGCCGCGTTCTTCGGGAATGTAGCCCAGCTGCTCGCGGTTCACCCCCAGCATGGCCTCCATGTCGTCCAGCAGCGTATCGCTTTCCGGCTGCGCGTCGAAGCGGCACTCGCCCCAGCTTTTGCTGTTGTAGTAGACCTCGCGCTTGCCCGCGATGTCGTCCTGGTCCAGCAGGTCGTTCTTCGTCGTCGCCAGCAGGCGCATCGACTGCGCGAAGGTCTTGACCGTGTTGTAGGACAGCGTGCGCGACGCCTTCTTGCCCAGGATCTCGAAGTGCCCGCGCTTGGCGTCGTACTTCACGTTCGCCAGCGACCGCACCGGAAAGGTCATCGCGGGCTTCCGCCCCTTCTTGACGATGTCGTCGTGGATGTCCTTCGCCACTTCGACGATCTTCCGCGCCGCCGCTTCCTTGCTCACCACTTCGGGAGCCTTTTCGTTCGTTTTGCTCATCGTTCCTGCTCTCTCCGCCGGCCGGGTCCAAAGTTTTTACGTTCTACGTAAAACCCGCCGAAAGTTTTTACGTAGCGTGGAAAAATCCCGCAAAGTTTTTACGTACTACGTAAAAACGGGTTTCCGCCGCACTTTTCACGGCACCGGCGCGAACGTTTTTTCGGCCACCGCTTTCCGGTCGAACGAATACGTGGCCTCGGCCCCGGCCTTGCGGTGGCCCAGGCCGATGAGATAATCGGCGTAATCCGCCTTGCCCGCCTGGTAGAGCCGCCACGCGTCCCACGCCAGCGGCGCCTGCTCCACTTCCAGGTCGGCCGCGGTCAGGATGCCCTGCAGCAGCCGCGCGACGTCCCGGCGCGCATAGCCGTAGCCGCCGGACAGCACCCAGACCAGCTCGCACAGCGTCACCAGGGCGATCCGGCCCGGAGACTCCGGCGAGCAGGAGCTTTCGATCAGCTTGGCCGCGCGCCGGTGCTGCGCCGCGTCGTCGCGCGTGAAATAGCGCAGCAGCACGTTGGTATCCAGCCCGATCACGCCCCCGCCCCCCGCCGGACCGCCGCGTCCATCTGCGCCAAGGTGAGCCGCCGCGCCGGTTTCGGCAGCAGGGTTTTCAGCTGCTTGACCGAGGTCGTGGCCGGCACGATTTCCACCCGGTTGCCGGTCCGCGCGAACAACAGCCGATCGCCCGGCCCGACGTTCAGGAACCGGCGGATTTCCACGGGCACCGTCACTTGCCCCTTGCTGGTCAGGGTTCCTGTCATGTCTTACCTCGATTCATTACTTTTCATTTCATGTAATACTCTATCGCGCGCGGCCGGCGACGTCAACCGCCCCGCCTCACGCATCGAGGTGCGTCCGTTCCAGCATGCGGGTCAGGTCGTCCTCGACCTTGGTCTTCTGCTTGTCCGACAGCGCCAAAATGTCCTTCAGGCCCAGCGCCAGATGCGGGATGTACTTTTCGATGTAGCTGCGCTTGCGGTCGGCCTCGGCCAGGCGCCGGCGCTTGCTGAGATAGACCGCGAGCTGCCGGCCGGCTTCCTGCATCGCGAAGGTCAGTTCCTTCAGGATTTCGGGATAGTGCGCGATGGCTTCCTTGCTCTCGCTGGTGAACGGCACCCAGACGCTGGCGATGTGGACGAAGAAGACGGCCGGGCCGACGGGCAGGCCGCCCTTGGGCTGCTGCAGGCCGTAGGCCTTCCAATTCACGCCCTCCATGGCCTCGGTCATGGCGCAAGCCCCGCCCATGTAGAGCAGCGGCGCGCGATTGGCGCAGCGCATCAGGCGCACCGGATCGTCCGCGCCCAGCTCGGGATTTTCGCCGGGCTTGGCGTAGGCCACGCCGACTTCCACCAAGAACGGATTGCCGCGATAGACCTCGGGCGAACGCGTCACGGCCGCGTAGAAATCGGCCGGGAACTCCTTCTTCAGGCCGGCGAGAATCTGTTCCTCGCCGATGGGCGCGAGGCAATCCATCGGCGGGCGCATCAACTTGGTCTCCTGGATGGCTTTGTAGAGGGCCTCGATTTCCTGGTGCGCGACGCGGGTGGGATTGGCCTTGGGGTTCAGCCCGGCCTTCTCGCAGATTTCGAGCGCGACGCGCGAGCTGACGCGCGAAAAATCCGCTTCCAGCGCGCTTTTCAGCGTGCGGGCGGTGCTGTCCTTGAGCATCTGCATCAGGATGCCCAGTTCGACGCCGTGCGGGTGCGGCTGGATGGCTTCGACCGGCGGCGGCAGGGTCTTGACCGCGCGGGCATAGGTCAGCCAGGCGCCCTCTTCCAACGTCGCTTCGGCGCCTTTCTCCTTCTTGAGCAGGTTGGTTTTGAAGTGCAGGCGCAGGTGCGGGTTCGCCACGGCGCACTGCTTGAGGTATTCGTCCACCGAAAGGCGGCCGCGCACGTATTGCGCGGTCATTTCGATGCCGACCTGCGTGCCGTGGGCATAGGTGGTCGGTTCCTGCCCCTCCGTTTCCGGCGGGAATTCCGGGCGCCAGTCGGATTCCTCGTCCGAGAGAACGGCGGGCTTGTTGGCGCGCGTGTCGATCTGCACGGCGATGCGGTGGGCCTTGGGGGAATTCTTCGTCTTGGAGAGAATCACGGTGGCCGTTCCGGTCGTGAGCTGGCCGTACATGCCGGCGGCGCTGATGCCGATGCCCTGCTGTCCGCGCGACATCCGCAGGCGATGGAATTTGGAGCCGTAGAGCAGTTTGGCGAACACCTTGGGGATCTGTGCGCGGACGATGCCGGGCCCGTTGTCCTGCACCGTCACCAGAAAGCGGTTGTCCGCGGTCTGTTTCAGTTCCACGGCGATTTCCGGGAGGATGCCCGCCTCTTCGCAGGCGTCGAGCGAGTTGTCCACGGCCTCCTTGACGGCGGTCATGATGGCCTTGCGCGGGCTGTCGAAGCCCAGCAGGTGCCGGTTCTTGAGGAAAAACTCCGAAACGGAGATTTCCCGCTGCCGCTTGGCCATGCTTTCGGCCGTTTCCATCGATCCCGTCTTCTTCGCCATCGTTCGCCTTTCCACGCCAAATGAGCCCGAATTATCCACTCCCGGCCTCGTCCCGCCAACACAATTCGGTCCGCCCGGGAAGGATTGACCCCGCCCCGCTCCTGCCGTAGGATGGCCGCCGTTTTCCAATCAACGTTGCGAGGTCGTTATGGGTTTGAATTTCCTGTGCGCGAGCCTGCCGGTGGCGGGCGTTTTTTATTCCTTCCAGATTTCCGACGGCGTGGGCAAAGGGATCGTGATTTTCCTGGTCCTCGCCTCCGTCTGGGTCTGGACCATCATGCTCGCCAAGCATCTCGAGCTGATGAGGGCGGAACGAGTCGACCGGGATTTCGTCCGCGCGTTCGAGCGCCAGGTCAATCCGCTCGAGATTTTCGTGCGGGGGCCGGCCCATCCGGCCAGCCCCATGGCCAAGGTCTACGCCACCGCCTGCGTGGCGGTGAAGCGCGAGTTCGAATCCCAGGCGAGCAAACACAACCGGTCGCTGAGCCAGATCGACCTGTCCCAGGAGCGCCTGTCGGCGCTGCAGATCGACGCCATCCGCAAGGTGGCCGAATGCGCCGCGGCCGACCAGATCCTGCTGCTCGAAGACCAGATGGCCTGGCTGGGTTCCGCCTATACGGTGGCCCCCATGCTGGGCCTGTTCGGCACCGTCTGGGGCGTCATGACGGCCTTCGAGGCGATGGGCCAGCAGGGCGCGGCCAACATCACCGCCGTCGCGCCCGGCATCGCCAGCGCGCTGCTGACCACCGTCGTCGGGCTGCTCGTCGCCATCCCTTCCGCCATCGGCAACAACAAGCTCAACGAGAAAATCCGTTTTCTCGGCATCCAGATGGAGAACTTCGCCGACAAGTTCGCCACCAGCCTCCAGCAGTCTTTCCTCTACGAATAGGGAGTTTTCCCCGTGGCACGCCGCACCGCCCTCAGCCGCAATCGCCAGATCAGCGAGCTCAACATGACGCCGCTGATCGACCTGACGTTCCTGCTGCTCATCACCTTCATCATCACCTTTCCCCTCATCGAGCAGGGCATCCACGTCCGCCTGCCCAAGGGCAAGGCCAGCGAACTGGATTCGACCCGCACCTTTTCCATCGCCATCAACGACAAGGCCGAACTCTTCTTCGACGATCTGCCGACCACCGAAGAACTGCTCGCCGGCGAGCTGAAGGCCAAGGCCGAGGCCGATCCCGACGTCACGATTCTCGTCCGGGCCGATGAGCAAATCGCCTACGGGAAGGTGGTGGCCGTTCTGCGCCTGATGCACGACGCGAACATCACCCGCATGGCGCTCGTCACCGATCCCCAGAAATGATGAAGCGCGAATTCCAGCGCAAAAGCTTCCAGGTCAGCCTCGCCCTCCACGGCGCCGTGCTGGTTCTGATTCTGGGAATGCCCTGGATTTTCAAGGCCTGCGACCGGAAAAAGCCCAACGAAAAGCTGATGTTCGTCGAGTTCACCGTCTCCATCCCCCCTCCGCCCGCGCCGGACGCCCCCTCGCCCGAACCGCCCAAGCCCGAACCGACCGACGACGTGCCGGTGCCCGACAAGAAGATCGAAAAAAAGCCCGAACCGCCCAAGCCACCGAAGGACATCCGCCAAACCAACCGCGTCGCGCGGAAAGATTTCAAGGCCCCGCCGCCCAAGGACAAGCCGCTGTCCGAGGCGGAAATCGCCCGCCTGCTGAAGATGGGCGCCCGCATCGGCGACACGACGAGCGTTCCCGACGACCGCCAGCTCGCGCTCGGGGCCTACTACAACCACGTCCACGAGCGCCTGTACGCCGTCTGGCAACAGCCGGCCCAGCTCAAATCCCTGCCCGGCCTCCGCACCGAAGTCCGCATCACCGTCGCTCCCGACGGCCGCATCACGGGCCGCAGCAAGACGCGCGGCTCCGGCAACGAGCTCATGGACGACTCGGTCATGACGGCGGTCAACGCCGTCAAGGCCTTGCGGGCCCTCCCCGTGGGCCACAAGCGGCCCGTAGACATCGACATCACCTTCGAAATCGCCCCATAGAAAACGGCCGGACGTCGGTCCGGCCGCTCGCGCGCCAACGTTTTGGGCTTCGCGCTATTCTTCGTAGTACTCTTCTTCTCCGGCCTCGTCGGGGACCAACTCGTAGCCTTCTTCGTCGACGGGCGGCAAGACGCCTTCCGCCACCAGCTTGGCGTCGTTTTCGGGCGTGAGCTGCACCGGCAGCGGCGGCAAGTTTCCGCTGCGGATGACTTCCATCTGGTATTCCTGCAGATGTTTTTCCAGTTCCGCGCCGGTATACATCGGCTTGGGAATCTCGACGGGTTTCTGGCGTTCCAGCATCCGCAGGCGGCGGCGCTCGGCATACGATAGGCGGCGCTCCTCCGCCTGCTTTTTGCGTTCCTGCACTTCGCTGGGGGGCACCACTTCCCCGCCGCCGGCATCGTTCATGGAAAGCACCACGACTTGGCCGTCCTTTTGCAGGGTGGCTTTTTCCGCTTCGTAATCCACGTCGATGAGTTCGATGCCCCCGGCATCCTTCTCCCCCAGCATCAGCGTGAAATAGCTGTTGTCCTTTTTGTCCGTGACGGCCACGCGCAAGTTGCCGTCGGCCAACTCGGAAATGCCCGAAAGCTGCAGGGACGCGGCGAACGATTCGCCCACGGGAATGATCCGTTCCGGTTCCTGGACGGGGGCCGGAGGCGTACCGAACGGCTCGCGGTCCAAAATGACCTGATAATCCTCGAAGGGGCGCGTGGCGGGCACGGTCGCCCACGCGGAAACGCAGACCAGCGCCGCCCAAATGGAAATCCACAGCTTCATATCGTCGATCTTACCCTCAGGCTCACGGCTCCGCAAGGGCTAACGCGACGTCTCGCACAGTTCGAACGCTTCCCGGAAGAGCGCTTTCACGTGGCCGGGCACCAGCACCAGATGGTTCCCCAGCGGGGCATCCAGCAGTTCCCCGGCCGCCGGCGGCGAAATTCGCACTTTGACCTGCGTGCGGCACAGATCGGCCGCATGGCGGTCTTCGACCAACGTTCCTTCCGCCCCCCACCAGCGCTCCAGATTCGCGCCGCCCAGCCGCAGCAGGGTCACCGGCCCCGGCGCGAACGTTCCATCGATGCCGATGCCCAAACCCGATTCGAAATGGGTCTTCAACCGGTGTTCGCCCACCAGCCCCAGCGGGACCGTGCAATGCGCCAACAGGATTTCGCCTTTGCGCACGTCCACGTCCGACGGATTCGCCATCCAGCCGGCCTTGCCCGTCAAGTGCCAGAGCCAGCGCAGCATCACCGCCGACGGAACGTCGCCCTCGCAACCCGCCGTAATCCCCTCGTCCGCCAAGCGCGACAGCGCCAAGCAGCCCGTCGTGCCGTCCAGCGTCACCAGATCGAAGCAGCGAAGCGTGATCGCCGAAAGCTGATAGGCTTCCACCAACGCCTTCAGGCCCCGGTACACGCCCACCGCGCGCGCAAAGGCCTCGCGCGCCACGCCTTCCCTGCCGACCGCGCGATTCCAAGCCTCGAATTCCGAACCGTCGGCCGGCGCCGGATCCCGGGCGATGTGCGCCCGCAGTTCGTCCACCGCGAGCGGCACGACTTTCAGGCCGAAGCGGTTGGCCACGATTTCCGGCCGATGCGAACTGGCCACCAGCCAGTCGGAACTGTCGCCGATCCGGCCGAGGCGGTCGTCCGCCAGCTTGCGGTTCGCCTCCATGCAGCGGGCCGTCTGGGCGATTTCCGCAAGAGTTGCGGCATCTTCCTTGCCTTTCAGCAGGTAGATCCGTCCAGATCCGTTCTCCTGCTGGACCTGGGCCAGGATTTCGAGCGCCGCCGGCAGCGAATTGTGCGCCGGATGCGCGATCAGCAGCAGGGGGCCGGTCTTGCCCTGCTGCATGCGCGAACGGTAGCGGCGAATCACGTCGTTTTCCACCCCGCCCGTTTGCACGAAAATGAACGCCACGTCGTCCCCGTCCGCGACGGCGCCGTCGAGCCGCGTGCCGCCCAGCGCCGCCAAGGCCCTTTCGTGCCCCGCCAACATCGCCGACAGGCTCCCGTGGTCGTGCAACTTCGAGGACACCGGTATGTATCTGAAATTCATGGGCGCTTCTCCCTGGCTAGATCGGGAAATCTACCGCCCAACCGTCCGTCCGGCAACAGCGGACTTGTGCGGGCCTTCGTTTTATGGTTGAAGGACCCCCATGCCCCGGTAGCTCAGTTGGACAGAGCAGGTCTTTCCTAAAGACAAGGTCGGAGGTTCGAATCCTCTCCGGGGTGCCATCCCGTTCGGACCGGCAATTCCGCGCCGTCTCGCTCCGCGGGCGGCGCCTCAAGGCGCCAATTCGGCTCCCACTTTGAAGAACTGCTGCAGCAGCGCGGCATTCGAGAACGTCACCCACCCGCCCGTGCCCGAGATCGGCGGAGAATTCGTCTGCCAAGGCTCGACGAGGCTGGTCGTGGTGTAAAGGCGGTAGACGCGTCCGGCGACCGTCGACCAGCCCACGCGCTGCCACGCGTCCTCGGCGACCGGATCGTCCACCTTCCAGAGGGAAGCCGCGTTCTTGGGATCCGTGCCCACGACGTATTCCTCGAAATTCGACTTTCCGTCGCCGTCGTCGTCTTCGTCGGCATCGGCCTCGGCGAGAAGCAGGCCGTATTGCACTTCCCATGCGTCCGGCATCCGGTCGCCGTCGGTGTCGTCCGAGGTTGGATTGCCGCCGAGCCGATATTCGGCGAGGTTGTCCAAGCCATCGCCGTCGACATCCCCCGTTCCGTCGGGATCGCACGACGTGAACTGCAGCATTTCCCAGTCATCGGCCATGCCATCTCCGTCGGCGTCGGCGGTCGCCGTTCCCAAGATGGACACTTCGGCGAGGGAACGCGCGCCATCGACATAACCGCTGGCCAGCACCACCCGCACGTAGCGGCAGGTGACGCCGCCCAACGCATACGATTCCGGCGTCTCGCCTTCCGCCAACGTGCCCGACCGCACGGACCGGAAGGAGATCCCATCCATGGAGGTCCAGATCTCGAAGTCCTTGGCATAGGCGCCAGTTCCGCCGCCGGCATTGAAAAAGATCGCTTCGTCCACGGCGGCTCCGGCCGGATTGGCGAAGCCGTAGGTAAAGCTGACGGTTTCCGCTGCGGCGACGTTGCCCCGCCAATAGGAAGCCCGGTTGCCGTCGGCCAGATTCTCGGAACCCGCATGGGGCAGCGCCGCGGCCGCACCCGCGACCAGATCGCCGCCGCGCGCCGGAATCAGCAGGTTGGCATCGCCGAAAAGCCCGAATTCCGCCAATTGGCAGGTCTTCAGGCGGACGCGGCCGGCCGTTTGGTCCACCACGGTCTCCGCGGCACGTTTCCAACCGCCCTCCGCGGCGTCGAACCAATAGGCGTACAGCGTCTGCACGGGGACGTCCGTCCCATCCACGATGCCGTTTTGGTCGGCGTCGGCAAAGGGAATTTCCAAGGTGATCTGCTGCTGCAATTCCAGGCCGCCTTCGATGGAGATTTTCCGGTGGCCGCCCGCACTGGCCAGGCCGAACGCCGCGCCGCCCGGAGGATTCGTGCTGGCATCCAGCACCTCGACGAGAATCGTGGGATCCGCCGCGACCGAATCCGCCGGCACGTACACGGCGGTTCCGTCCGCGAGAATGCAGGCACCCTGACCGGCCCGATCGAACGTTTGCTTCTTCATGAGCGTTCCGGCCACGGTGGTTTCCAGCGTGCGGCCCGGCGTTTCGTCGGTCGCGGCATCCGCCCAAACGGTCACGGTTTCCGAAACCACGGACTTGCCTTCCGTGTCGATCGCCACCGCGCGCAAATCGTAGGCCTGGCCGCTGACCAATTCCGCGACGTTCCAAGAAACCTTGTAGGAGTTGGCCGGAGGGAAAAGCAGCGGGCCGACGTCGCCCCACTCGCCGGAGGAGGACGTCCGGCATTGGATCTGCACGCTGCCCGTGAGATGGCCGGGAGCCGTTTGGGCCTGCACCGTGACGTTGCTTCCCCAAACCCGTTCGCCGTCCTTGGGAGAACTGATCCAGGTCTTGAGCTTGGAAGATTCGTAGGCCACGACCTGACTCGATGCCTGGGCGGTCAAGCCGTCGTCGTCCGTCACTCGGACCGAAACGCCGAAGGTGCCGACTTCCAGATAGCGTTGCGTGACGACTTGATCGAGGCCCACCCAATCGTCTTCCCCGTCGCCGTTGAAATCCCACGCATACGACACGATCGCGCCGTCGGCATCCGATGCGATGGCGGTGAAAACCACCTCCAAGGGAATCGGTCCCGCCGCGGGCTGGTTCGTCAACAGCACGGTCGGCGGAACTTCCAGAGGCGCCGAAACGGTCAACAGAATGGACGCGGCGTCCTGCAACCCTTGATCGTCCGTCACCCGGACCGCGGCCGCGAAGATGCCCTGCTCGCCGTAGAGATGGTCGACCGCGGGCAGCGTGGTCGTCTCGTCGTAGACCCCGTCGCCGTCGAAATCCCATTCGTACGTCACCAGCCGGTGGTTCGTCGCCACCAGGGATTGTTCCGCGGAGAGCGTGATCGACAGCGGCGCGGGTCCCGAGACGGCCGAAGCGTCCAGGATCGCCGTCGGCGCCTGGCCATAGACCGCGATCACGACGGAACGCGAATCGGAGAGGCCGAAGCCATCCGTGACCCGCAGGATATTGCTGTAGATCCCGGGGGCGGCATATTCTCCGATGATCGTCGCCGCTCCTTCGGCCGACCAGCCCGTCCCGGCTTCTTCGTCCCAAAGGACTTCCGAGCGCACGATGTTGTCTTCCTGGTCGAACGACGGCGTAAAATCGAATTTGACGCGCAACGGAGCCACGCCTTGGGTCGGCGCCACGACCACGTCGAGGATCGGAGCGGAATTGAAACGGGCCTCGATCTCGTGGTTTGCGGCGACTCCGCCGAGGGTATAGACGACGCTTTGGCTTTGGGCGTTGAATTCGCCGACATCGGTTCCGTCCAGCAACACGCGGGCGACGTGATAGCCTTCCTCCGCCTCGATCTGGAAGACGACCTCGTTCCCTTCCAGGACTTCCACCGAGCCGGAGGGCGCGATGGTGCCGCCGAGGCCGGCCGTCGCCGTCACTTCAAAACGGGCCAGTGCCTCCACGACGTCGACTTGGGCCGTGGCGGCCACGCCTTCCGGATAGGTGTCGTTGTACGCCGTCAGCACCACGGCATACGTCCCGGTCGCCGCCCAGGCATGCGAAACGGAGGCGGCATTCGCTTCCGAATCGCCGTCTCCGAAGTCCCAGCGGTTCGAGGTCGAACGGCCTTGGATGTCGGAGACGAAAGTCAACGGCGCGCCCGGCTCCGCCGTAACGGCCTCCGCGAGGATCGCGACCGAGAGCGTTCCCGTCGCGACTCCCGCCACCGGCTCGTCGCATCCCATCGCGGGAGGATTCTTCCACGCGTCTCCGTCGATGTCCGTCCCCGAGGCATACGCCGCCGAGCCGCGGCCCACGCAGGGCGAATCCACCGCGACGTGCGCGCCGGAAACGAAAATCGGATCTTCCGCGACGTTGCCGGTCCCCGACTGCAAGGGCTCCACGCAGCTGTAGAGGCAGGTGACCCAACTCACGTTTACCCCCGAGGTGCCGCTGTTGCCGTAGGCGATGGTGTTGTTCAGCGTGCAATGATAGGCCCCGCCGCCGTACATCGCGACGTTTTCCGTCAGCGTGCAATTGTTCAGCGTGCACTGGTCGGTCCCGCCGCCATAATACGTCGCGGTATTTTCCAGGATCGCGCAATTGTACAGAGTGGCGCAGGAGGAACCGCCGGCGGCGCGGGCCGCGGAATTGCCGCGGATCACGCAGTTGTAGAGCGTTCCGTACGTCGACCCGCCCGAATTGTAGGCGGCATTCCCCGTCAGGATGCAGTTCGAAACCGTGACCGTTTGGCCCGGCGGAAAGGCATTCAGCCCGCCGCCGTTCTGGTCGTAATCACCCTCGCCGTCGATTCGCGTATGGCCGTTGGTCAGGGTAAACCCGGCCAGGTTTCCCGCCGGCATGTAGACGCACCGCATCGCATTGGTCCCCCGCGGTCCTTGGCCCTTGATGATCGTGACCTCCGGTCCGTTCACGCTGCGCACGGTGATGGCTTTCGTAATCACCACCCGGTTCGGCAGCTGATAGCCCGGCGTCACCCGCGACCCCGTCTCATAGACGCCGTTGGTCACCAGCACCACGTCGCCCGGAACCGCCGCGTCCACCGCCTCCTGGATCGTGTGCGCCGCATTGCTCCACGCGGCGAAGGGATAGGCCGGATCCGGCGAATCCTGCCAAACGTACCGCGTGCAGGCGGGCGCCTGTTCCGCGATGGCCACCGTCGCCGTAGCCGCCACGCCGTCCGGGTACGCGTCGTTGTACGCCGTCAGCACCACGGCGTATTCCCCCGCCGCCGCCCAGGCGTGCGAAACGGCGGCGGCATTCGCTTCCGATGCGCCATCTCCGAAATCCCAGCGGTTCGAGGTCGAACGGCCCGCGATGTCCGCTTCGAAGGAAATCACCGCCCCGACCACGGCACCGCTCGCGCCGGCGTTGATCGCCACCGACAGCGTGCCGGTCGCCGCGCCCGCCGCGGGCTCGTCGCATCCCATCGAAGGCGGATTCAGCCAGGCGTCCCCGTCGATGTCCGTCCCCGAGGCATACGCCGCCGAGCCCCGGCCCACGCAGGGCGAATCCACCGCGAGATGCGCATCGAAAGCGAAGTTCGGATCGGCGGCGATGTTGCCCGTCCCCGACTGCAAGGGCTCCACGCAGCTGTAAAGACAGTTGACCCAATTGACGTTGGCTCCCGAGGTGCCGCTGTTGCCGTAGGCGATGCTGTTGTTCAGCGTGCAATGGTAGGCCCCGCCGCCGTACGTCGCGGAGTTCCCCGTCAGCGTGCAGTTGTTCAGCGTGCACTGGTCGGTCCCGCCGCCATAATACCTCGCGGTGTTTTCCAGGATCGCGCAGTTGTGCAGGGTGCTGCAGGAGGAACCGCCGGCGGCGCGGGCCGCGGAGTTGCCGCGGATCACGCAGTTGTACAGCGTTCCGTACGTCGAGCCGCCCGAATTGTAGGCGGCATTACCCGTCAGGATGCAGTTCGACACCACCGCGGTCCGTCCCGGAGGAAACGCGTTCAGCCCGCCGCCGTTCTGGTCGTAGTCGCCCTCGCCGTCGATCCGCGTATGTCCGTTGGCGAGGGTAAAGCCGATCAAGGTTCCCGCCGGCATGTAGACGCACCGCACCGCGTTGGTTCCCCGCGGCCCCTGCCCCCGGATCGTCGTGACTTCCGGTCCGTTCACGCTGCGCACAACGACGTCGTTCGTGATCACCACCCGGTTCGGCAGCGTGTAGCCCGGCGTGGCTCGCGTACCGGTCTCGTAGACGCCGTTGGTCACCAGCACCAGATCGCCCGGAACCGCCGCGTCCACCGCCTCCTGGATCGTGTGCGCCGCGTTGCTCCACGCGGCGAAGGGATAGGCCGGATCCGGCGAATCCTGCCAAACGTACCGCGTGCAGGCGGGCGCCTGTTCCGCGATGGCCACCGTCGCCGTAGCCGCCACGCCGTCCGGGTACGCGTCGTTGTACGCCGTCAGCACCACGGCGTATTCCCCCGCCGCCGCCCAGGCGTGCGAAACGGCGGCGGCATTCGCTTCCGATGCGCCATCCCCGAAATCCCAGCGGTTCGAGGTCGAACGGCCGGAGATGTCCGCCACAAATGATATCTCCGTCCCGACCACGGCGCCGCTCGCGCCGGCGTTGATCGCCACCGACAGCGTGCCGGTCGCCGCGCCCGCTATGGGCTCGTCGCACCCCATCGCAGGCGGATTCAGCCAAGCGTCCCCGTCGATGTCCGTCCCCGAGGCATACGCCGCCGAGCCGCGCCCGATGCAGGGCGAGTCTTCCGCGAGATGCGAATCGAAAGCGAATTTCGGATCGTCGGCGATGTTCCCCACTCCGGATTGCAAGGGAGTGCTGCAGGTATAGAGGCAGGTGACCCAACTCATGTTGGCCGGGCTGTTGGAATACACGATGCAATTATACAGGGTGGTGTGATAAACACCGCCGCCGTTCGGGGCAGCGTTGCCGGTGACCGTGCAATTATAGAGCGTGCACTGGTCGGTGCCGCCGCCATATTGTCCCGCCGTATTTCCGCGGATATCGCAGTTGTAGTTCACGCTGCAAGACGACCCTCCGGCCGCTCGCTCGGCGCTGTTTCCGACGAACACGCAGTTGTACAGCGTCCCGTACGTCGAACCGCCCGAGTTGTAGGCGGCGTTCCCCGTCAGGATGCAGTTCGAAACCACCGCGGTCCGTCCCGGAGGAAACGCGTTCAACCCGCCGCCGTTCTGGTCGTAGTCGCCCTCGCCGTCGGTCCGCGTGTGTCCGTTGGCGAGGGTAAAGCCGATCAAGGTTCCCGCCGGCATGTAGACGCACCGCACCGCGTTGGTTCCCCGCGGCCCCTGCCCCCGGATCGTCGTGACTTCCGGTCCGTTCACGCTGCGCACAACGACGTCGTTCGTGATCACCACCCGGTTCGGCAGCGTGTAGCCCGGCGTGGCTCGCGTACCGGTCTCGTAGACGCCGTTGGTCACCAGCACCACGTCGCCCGGAACCGCCGCATCCACGCCGGCCTGGATCGTTTGCTTGGCCAACGCCCAACTGGAACCATCGTTGGAGTCGCTGCCCGTGCCGGCACTCACGTAGATCGTGTCGGCAGCGACCGCCACGGGATGACTCATCCCCAACACCATCGCGGCGATCAGCCCATACCATTGGCCTGTTTTCATGGTCCACCCTATGGCCGGGGCGTCTTTTGTTACATGCGACACCCCTAGCACGGCCATAATGACAAATGCTTCTTGAAAAAGCAATAGTCCGGATGATGATTTTTCCTTGCGATCCGCGCCCTAGTCCCTCCCTTCTAATAATGCCGGCGAAACTGTTGAAATACGCTTCGGGCAGTCTGAACAGGTCTATCCATCATCGACAGAGCCCTTACCGGTTGTCCACCAATGCGATGGGACCGTCCGTTTCCCCGTCCTGGAATCCATAGGCCGCGATTTACTTTCGGCGACTTCCCGAGCTATGCTTCGTGGCGAGTTCCATGCACGACGTGATTCTAGAACCGCTGCTGGCGGGCCTATCAACCGGACTTTTCTGCTGCGCCTCCTGCTATCCGGTCCTCGTCCCCGTGTTCGCCGCGGAGGACCGGAACGCCGGCGCGACGTTCCGGGTCTGGCTGCAATTCCTGCTCGGCCGGCTGGCGGGCTACCTGCTTTTCGGCGCGGCCATCGGGTGGCTCGGTGAACGGTTCGACGAAGCTTGGATGGCGAAAGTTTCCGCCGCCGTCCTGATGGCCCTGGCCCTGCTGCTCGTATTCTACGCCTTGGGATTCCGCAAGCCGGCGTTGTCGTTTTGCGCGGCGGGCACTCGGCGAGGCCAAGCGCTGCCGGCCACCCTCGGATTTCTGCTGGGAATCAACGTGTGCCCGCCCTTCCTGATGTCGCTGGCCTACGTGTTCACGCTGCACAGCATGGCCAAGGGCATCGTCTATTTCCTGGTGTTCTTCTGCGCGACGAGCCTCTACTTCGTTCCGCTGCTGTTCGTGGGCCGGCTGGGCCGGATGAAGGAGTTCCGCTGGGCCGCGCGGGCCAGCGCGCTGGCGGTCGGACTGCTGTTCTTCGCTTATGGTATATTGCGGCTATGAAGAAAGCGTTGGCAGCCCTCTTCCTGTTCGCCGTCGTTGGATCGGCGCTGCTCCTGGTCCTCTCCCGGGAACGGACCGCGAGCGCCGGCCCGGCCGAACCGGCGGCTGCGGCGCCGGACGATACCGCCGGCCTGCATGAGGCGATGTGGTACGAAAAGCTGGCCGGCGGATTGGTGCACTGCCAACTTTGCCCGAACCATTGCCGCTTGCCAAAAGGGCAAATCGGCCTGTGCCGCGTGCGCAAGAACGTCGGGGGCACCTTGTATTCCCTGTCCTACGGGCAAATCGCCGCCGTCCACGTCGATCCGATCGAGAAAAAGCCGTTTTTCCACGTCTTGCCCGGCCGCGAGGCGTTTTCGCTCGCGACGCCGGGCTGCAACCTGCGCTGCCTGTTCTGCCAGAACTGGGAAATCTCCCAAGCCTACCCCTGGGAAGTCCGCACGGCCCCCATGACGCCGGAAGAAGTCGTCGCGGCGGCGCTCCGCAGCGGCGCGCCCGCCATCGCCTTCACCTACAGCGAACCGACCATCTTCTACGAGTACATGCTCGATATCGCCAAGCTCGCGAAAGAAAAGGGGCTGAAAACGCTCGTCGTCAGCGCGGGCTACATCGAACCCGAACCGTTGAAGGCGCTGCTGCCGTTCATCGACGCCTACAAGGTGGATTTCAAGGCCTTCGATTCGCAATTCTACGCGGATCTGACCGGCGGCAGCCGCGATCCCGTGCTGCGGACGATGAAGATCGTCCACGAAAGCGGCGTCTGGCTCGAGGTCGTGAACCTGCTCGTCACGGGGAAGAACGACGGCGCAGAGGAGGTCCGCGCGCTGGCGCGCTGGGTGAAGGAAAACCTCGGGGCCGACGTGCCGTTGCATTTCTCGCGCTTCCATCCGATGCACAAGCTGATGAACCTGCCGCCGACGCCGGTCGAACGGGTGGTCCGGGCCCGCGAAATCGCGCTCGCGGAAGGCCTGCGCTACGTCTATACCGGCAACGTCCCCGCCGCGGAAGGCGACTCCACCTATTCGCCGAAAACCGGCCAGATCGTCATCGAACGCAAGGGCTACTTCGTGGTCCGGAACGAACTGCAGGACGGCGTGGCGCCGGACAGGACGGCCATTCCGGGCATCTGGAAGTAACCGGACCGGCGGCGCTCGATGGACCGACCTAATCGCCCATCCAGCGGGTGGGCAGGACATAGAAGTCGCTGGGATCGTAGGTCCACGTCCAGTGGCCGTCGCCCACCCAGTTCCGCGAAACGATCACGATCACGTCGTTCGGCTTGAAATAGCCCGCCGGCACGAGCACGTCGCCCGCCACGAAGCGCCAGACGCCGTTGGCGTCGCAATAGATCGTGCTGTTGTTGCGCACGCTCTTGGTCGAGGTGTTGATCGTGTAGATTTCATCGCTGACCCCGCGATATCCTTTCACGAATCCGGATTCCAACAGGCCCATCTGGCTGGGATGGGCCGAAACCGGCAGGCGCAACGCCGCCACGTTGTACACCAGCGTGTTCGGAAGGGTGGCCCGGGTGCCCGTGGTAATCGTCTGGCTGAAGGCGTTGGTGGGCACCTGCGAAATGGGCGACCAGACCATGGCTGCAACGCCGTTGGTCTGGGTGAAATCCGACCATGCGTTCGTGGTCACGTAGGCCTCCGGGAGCGGATCCGGCAAGGTGATCGAAAATCCGCGGGAGAAGAAACCCGGCGGCATCGGATCGGTGGTGACGTCGCCGCCGCCCATCTGGTTCCAGCGGCCGTCGCTGTCCAGCCAGTATTGGTCGGACGTCGCGGCATTGGTGCTGGACGAATAGAATTCGACGAGCGTCGCGCCCGAATCCGGCAGCGAAGATTCGCCGCCGGGGAAGGTTTCCAGCCCGCCGAACACGCCGGCCATGGTATTGGCGTAGGGCTTGCCGTGCAGGGCGACGTAGTTCTGGCCGCCCGACAGCACCACGTTGTGCAGGGCATAGACTTCCTCGCTGGCCAGGCGCCGCTGCGTCTGCCCCAGCGCGTTGGTCGTGCGCCAGCGGTCCTTGTAGGACGCGCGGTAGAAACGCAGATGGCCCCGGGACTTCATTTGGCCGCCATCGTCCACGAACCAGTTGGAACGCACCGTGTCGACGAGCTGCCATTGGTTGTTGCTGCTTTCCTGGAAACCGGCGGAATCCCAGGTAATCAGGTCGTAGTCCTTGGACACCGCCGTATAGTCGCCCACCGCGTTGGTCGGTCCGGAAGCGATCCAGTGGAGGGCCGCGGCGTTCGACGCCGCGGTATGGTCGAGCTGGGCCTCGGGGAAAGCCGCCTTCGCGGTGGCCTTGTCGATCAGGTTGCCGCGAATCAGCGCAAACCGGATGGTGTCGTTGGTGGCCCAGCTCTGCACGCTCGCATCGCCCACGTTGCCGGCCTTGTCCACCCCCACGACTACCACGACGTAATCTTCGTCGTACTCCAGATCGTAAAGCCGGACGTGGCCGGTGCCCATGTTCGTCAGGGCGAGATAATCCGCCTGGTAGCCCGGCGCCGTCGGATCGGCGATCGGCGTCTCCGGCAAAACGTATGGCCAAGACCGGAATGCGCCGTTCTGTATGAACGTCTTGTAGATATATCCGTTGGTGGAGGTGGGATCGTCGTCCAGCGGCACCGCCTGGGCATCGTAGGTGCCGTAGTAGATCTGATAGGAATGCCATTGGGACAGGATGTCGATGTCTTCCGCGTTTTTCGTCGGATGGACCGGCGACGCGGGATTGTCGGGACCCAAGCCTACGGTGCTCCATTCCAAGTCGAATTGCGAGGTGGGATCGTCCACGGTTTCGACGCTCGCGCCGATGCCCCCGGCGGGCATGTTGACGGGCGTGGGCGGCGTCATGTCGAAGGGGATGTAGAAGAACTTGGTCAACCCGCCCAGCCGGTCGCCGGAACGGTTGTAATCGGCATCCACGGCGTAGATGTACTGCGGGACCAATCCTTGGTTTTCCGCGGCGGCGTGGAAGCGCATGGAAGACCGGTTCGTGCCGATATCCACCGCGAAATACAGATTGTCCCAGTACGTCACCCCGCCGGACCCCGTCAGGGAGACCCGCAAGAATTCCGTATCGGCGTCGCCCAGATCTTGTTTCGGCAGCGAGAAAGACGTCCAATCGTCCGCGGGGCCAGGCGAAAGGGTGGCGGTCGCGGTGGGATTCTCCAAATCGTTGGTGGCGTAGGCGGAAACGACCACCTGCCCGCCCCCACCCCGGTACCAGCCGGAAAAAGCGATTTGGGGCGTGATGTCGGTGTCGTTGCGGAACTCGAAGGTTTGGTACGCCGTCCCGCCCGTCAGCTGGCGCATACTGTTGCTGCCCTCGTAGACCCAGGCGGGATTGGCCGCTTTCGTTTGGTAATAGCAATAACTGTCCATGATCCAATCCCCGCCGTCGGTGATCATCTCGAAGCCGTAGTTGGCCAGCGCGCCGTTGGTGGTCACGACCGGGAACGGGAAGCCCCGCACGCCGCGGTTCGACGCGCTCAAGACGTTGACCGGATCGGGCGAGACCCGGTATTCGCCGATGCCGCGCACGTCCCGCTGGATGGGCCGGATGGAATATCCGGGGTCCTGGTCGCTGGCGAGCGGATCGAACGTGACGACGAATTCGGGTGCGTTGGTCCACACGACGTCCAGACGGTCGGGCACTTCATCCGGCACGGTGTCCTCGTTCACGCGGACGTTGCCCAGCGCGGTCGGCAGCATGATGTCGTTGTCGATGGCCAGGAATTGCATCGGCTCGCTGTTGCGCAGCACGTAGGGCGCGTAGAGATCGTCGAAGAAGGCGGCGGCGTTGGTGTTGGCGGCGGCATTGCCGTGGTTCCAATAGCAGCCCACGTAAGGCAGCGCGCGATGCAGGTGGACCACGTTCGTCGCCTGAGAAGCCAGATAGTCGCCCATGTCCAGCAGCGGATTGCCGAAAGCGCCGATTCCGGAGCCGGGCCATTCGCGCACGTACAGGCTCCAGATGCCCGTCGCGACTTCCAGATCCACCAGTACCGCCACCGACGACGTGGCGGAACTCATCGTCGCCGGAAGGCCCATGGGGGTCCAGTCGGTATCGAGATTCAACCCGCCGACGAACGACGCCAGCGTCACTTGGTTGCTGCAGATCCGGACCGCGTAGCCGTTGCCCACTCCCGTGACCCAGTCGATGGAATCCGACCCCAGCACGAAGGCCGCGCCATAGGCGCCCGGGGCGAATCCGGCCTGGGGATCCCGGCCCGAATAGAAATTGAAGGCCCAAGTCATGACGCCCTCGTTGTTCGTCCAGGCCGGATCGTAGCGGGAGGAGAGATTGCGGACGACGGAAATCCGCCCGTTGGTTCCCCCGGTCCCGCCGGGCCCGTACAACTGCAGCACGCGGTTGCGGATCTGGACGTTTCCGGCGACCGGTCCCGTGACGATCGAGAGCCAGTCCTCGCCGATGTCGTCGGTCACGTCCGCCCGACCGAAGTTGTCCAGCGTCATGGGAATCGCGGACCCGGCCGCGTAGGAGGTGAAATTGGTTTCCGCGACCAACCACATGCCGTTGGAACTGGCGACCGTGACCCGCACGCCGTAGAGACCCAATCCCGCCGGGAAGAAATGCGGGATGGTGGCGGTGATCTCCTGCGCCTCGCGGCCGCCCACGGTCACCGGCGCGATGGTCTCGAAGGGCGCGTCGGTCAGCGCCACTTGGCCGTCCGGGTCGATCAGATCGAACGAGCCGCCTTCCGTGGTCATGCCGGTGAAGTGATAGACGATGAACGTCGCCGTGGCCATTCCGCTGCCCAAGGAGCGGTCGGTGACTTCGTTGGTGAGGCCGGCGGCATCCGTCACCTGGAAGGCCAACAGTTCGGGCAGTTCGGCGGCGGGGTCGTAGCATTCCCCTCTCGTCGGGACTTCCAAATCGGGGAAATCCGTCGAATTGTTGTGCAGGATCATGACCAGATCGTGGACGCCTCCGGCGATCGGCGCATAGGTCACCGTGAGATCGAGGCTGTCGCCCACCGGAATGGAAGACATGGCCGGCAACGCCGCGAAGTAGGTGCTGCCGCCACCGGAAAATTCGATGGACGAGACGTCCAGAACCGCGCTGCCGCTGTTGGTCACCGTCAGAATCAGATTGGAAGCGGCATGGGCATCCACGATCCCGAAATCCAGCGACTCCGGGAACACTCCGATCGTCGGCAAGCCCAGCGTCTCGACGACCGCCGTTTCGGAATTGGAGCTGGTGCAAATTTCGTCCCACTCCGCCCGGGCGCGGAAATAATACAGGGTATGGGGCACCAGACCCGTCACCTGCAGGAACGTGTCGGCGGCGAACCGATTGGAATAGCCCGGCACGTAATCGGCCGCGCCAAACGCCGGATCCGCGGCGACGTCCAGACGATAGCCAAAACAACCGTCGACTTCGGTCCAGCGAGCGACGAAGGAGACGGCGTTGGTGGGATCGGCGTGCAAGACCGTCGGCGACACCGTGAAACAGGCCTCCACGGGCGTGACGGCCGTGTCGACTTGCGGATTGGGCATCTGGGCGCTGGTGAGCGACGCCTGGTTGACGATCTGGGTGTACAGCGCCGGGTTCTCCACCCACACCTCGAATTGGATTTCCATCGTTTCTTCCGGCTCGAGCGTCAGTCCGGCGGCCAAATCCGGAGGGGCATTGCCCGCCACGATGAGGTTGGCCCGGCGCGAACCCGTGATCAAAACGTCGTCGATCCACACGATGTCGGTGCTGTCCATGCCGTACGGGCTGACGAAGCGGATGGCGGTCGCCGCTGAAATCCAGGCCGAGACGTCGCGGCTGAAGTGGAGATAGTCGGCATCGGTGGCCGCGCCCTCGAGGCGGGAGAGCTCGACCCACGGGCCGGCCAGGCCGTTGGTGGAAACCTGGACGGCGACGTATTCCCCGGCTTCCAGGCCGATGCGCTGATATTCGAACTCCAGCGTGGCGGTGACGTAGGCCGACAGATCCGCCGTCCGGCCGATGTTCTGGCTGCCGCCGGAAAAGCGCAGCGTATAGGTCTCGTCGACGCCGTTGTCGAATTGGATTTGGATATATCCGGCGGTGGGACCGTTGTCTTCGCCTTCTACCCAGTCGCCGGCCCAGGTTTCCGTGCCATCGTCGTTGGAATAGACCCGGCGGCTGAAATGGTCGGCGAAAGTTTCGTATACCGTGACGGGGGCATTCACCCGGCAGCTGTCGGCCACGTAGACCGTGCCCATCGGCAAAGGATCGACCAGGGCCACGCCGGTCTGGTCCATGCCGCTGCGGTTGGCGATGGCCAAACGATAGGTGATGGTATCCCCCGCCCACACGGGTCCCGCCGGTTCCGCCGTCTTGTCGAGCGCCAACATCGCTTCGCCGGGCGAGACGATGACCTGGGCGGCATCGTTGCCCGCATCGGCGTCCACCTGATCCACGGCCGCGACGGCGGCCTCGTTGGTGATGGCGGTGCCTGCCGTGTTGGTTTCGACCAAAACCGTGATATGCAGAACGACGGATTGCAGCGGCTCCAGCGAACCGACTGTCCAGAGGCCCGTCCCGTCGTCGTAGGTGCCCTGATCCGCCTCGTACGAGAGATATTCCATGCCTTCCGGCAGCAAGTCGGCGATTTCCACCCCCGTGGCCGCATCCGGACCGAAATTGGTCGCCGCAATCGCGTAGACCAGCAGGCCGTTTTCGGCGGGGGCATCCAGCGTCGCCGATTTGCCGAGGCCGATATCCACGCTGACCACGAGGATAATGGCCTCCGCCGCGTTGTTTCCCGTCGCCAAGTCCGCCGTGTCGGCGGCGGAAATTTGCGAGCGGTTGGTGATCGCGGTCCCGGAAGTGCCTGCGTCCACCGTGGCGGCGATTTGCAGCTCGACCGTCGCGCCCACGTCGAGCGCGCCCACGTCCCATATGCCGGACAAATCGTCGTAGGTGCCCTGGCCCGCCACGTGGGATACGTAGGTCAGCCCATCGGCCAGCGGTTCCGAAACCAAAATGCCGGTGGCGTTGGTCGGCCCCGCATTGGTCAGCACGAGGGTATAGGTCACCGTATCGCCCTCGTCCGGATGCTCGTCGTCCACGGTTTTAGAAAGCCCGAGATCGGTGTGGCGGACCCGATCGGCGACCCAGGCGATCACCGGCGTGGGCTGCTGGTCGCAGGTAACCGCGACCTCGTTCAACAGCTGCGTCGTCGATCCGGGGTTGACGACGACGGCTTCGAACGTGACCGTCAGCGCCTCGCCGGCGGCCAAGGTCCGCCCGGCGGCCACCAGCGGAGGATCGTCCCCCGCCTCTTCGCCGAGGCCGGGCCCCGAGATCCAGCTGCTGTCCGCCACGTAAAGCGTGCCGGCCGGCAAGACGTCCGCGAGATCGATGCCCGTGTGTTCAACGACGCTGAGATTCGAAACCACGATGGCATACGTGATGGTGTCGCCCGGACTCGCGTAGTCGACCACGTCCGACGTCTTGACGACCCGCAGTCCGCTGATCGCGACCGTGGCTTCGTCTTCGTCGTTCGCCGGCACGGGATCCGGCAAGTCGGCGGCGGAAATCGAACTGCGGTTCGTGAGGATCGTCCCGAAGGTGCCGACGTCGATCTGGGCGGTCAAAACCAAGGTGGCCGCACCGCCGGCATTCAGGGTGCCGACGCTCCACAGACCCGTTCCGTCGTCGTAGCTCCCTTGGCTGGGCACGTCCGCCACGTAGGTCAGGCCGTTGGTCAAGGGTTCGGAAACGGCGATCCCGGCGACGTCCGAAGGGCCGGAGTTGGTCAATTGGATCGTATAGACCACTTGGGACGTCTCGTTCGGCGTCGGGTTGTCCACGGACTTGGTCAAGGCCAGATCGGCGCCGGCGATGAGCACGACCGCTTGGGCCGAATTGTCCGACAATGAAAGATCTACTTGGTCGTAAGCGTCGAGAGCGGCGGTGTTGGTCCACCAGAAGCCTCCTCCGCCCGTTGCGGCCGTGACGTCGATCGCGAGCGTGGCGGCCGAGGCCGCGGGGAGAGTTCCCACGGTCCAGACACCGGTGTCCGGATCATAGGAACCTTGGCTGGCGGAGGCGCCGTCGAAATCGAATCCCGCCGGGAGCAGATCTCCGACCACCACGCCCGTTGCCGCTTCCAGCAGGCTCTGGTTGGTGACGGTCAAAGTGAAGACCAAGGTTTCGCCCTCCTCGAGTTCGGCGACGCTGGCGGTCTTGGCGATGGCCAGATCCACCTGGACGACCGGATCCACCACCGTGGCGAACAACGGAACCGGCTGCTGGTCGCTGGAAGCGCTGGCGGTATTGGTAATGGCCAGCAACGCCAAGGGTTCGTCCACCAGAACGCTGAAGGTCGCCTGCAGGGTTTGGCCGGGTTCCAACGTCCAGCCGGTGGCCAGATCCGGCGGTTCGTCGACGTTGCCCGAGGACACGTAGGTAATCCGGACCAATCCATCGGCGCCGTTGCCGCCGTTGCGATCCGTGTAGCTGTTGGCCTTGCCGCCGGATCCGCCCGCGCCGTAGACCGCACCGTTGGCGCCCGCGGTGCTGTTGCCCACGCCGTCGGCGCCGTCGCCGCCGTACAAGGCCGTTCCCGCTCCGCCGGATCCGGCCGCGGCATCTCCGCCGGGACCGGTCGTGCCCGCGCCGCCGCCGCCGGCGCCGGAATACCCCGTATAGGAGGTGTAGTTGCCTCGCGATCCGTCGCCGCCCGCATACACGGTGTCGCCGACCGAAAGGGCGGAGGAACCCGATCCCGGCTGGCCGTTTGAGTAATTGATATTGCCGTCGCTCAATCCCCGCGCCCCGCCTTCGGCAAACACGGTGTTGGTCGAGTCGAACCAACTGGGATTGCCGGGTCGGCCATGCTGGGTATCGGTTCCGGTGCCGTTGCCCCCGATGCCGCCGGCGCCTACGGTGACCGTGTAGGATTGCAGCGGAGTCACCGTCACCGTCTTTAGGGCATACGCCCCGCCGGCGCCGCCGCCACCCGTTGCGGGATAGCCGCGCGCGCGGCCGCCGCCCGCTCCCCCGCCCCAGGCTTCCACCACGACGCTCGTCACGCCGGGCGGGGCCATGAAGGTCGCGGAACTGGTATAGACCGCCGTGGTCGAAGTGGCCGGATTCCGGATCACGCTCAAGCTGTCCGGCACGTAGGCGGTTCCGGCGGGAACGGCATCCGACAAGACGAGGCCGCTGTGGGTGGCGCTGCCCGCATTGCTCGCCACCACGACGTAGGTGATCGTGCCGCCGGGATGGACGGTGACCGCCACGTCCGAAGTCTTGGTCAGCACCAGCGAACTGACCGAAAGCAGCGCGACATCCTCGTCGTTGGCGGGATCGGGATCGGGCCAATCGGTATGGGTGATGCGCGAGCGATTCGTGATGACGGTATCCATCGTCCCCTCCGCCACCGTGGCGGAAATCCGCAAGGTCGCCGAGGCGTAGAGCGGGAGATCCCCCAGATTCCAAATGCCGGTGACGTCGCTGTAGGTGCCCTGCGACGCCTCGTAGCCGACGTATGCCAGCCCGTTGGTCAGGGGCTCGGAAACGAGAATGCCGGTGGCGTTGGTGGGCCCGGGATTGGTGACCACCAGCGTATAGACCACGGTCTGCCCCTCGTTCGCCGCCTGCGGTTGGACGCTTTTGTCGATTTGGAGGTCGGCGCCGTAGATCAAGACGGCGACTTCGGCTTCGTTGTTCGCGGAATCGGGATCTTCGTGGCTGGATGCGCCGACGGCGGCCCGGTTGGTCAGGATGGTTCCGCCGCTGCCCGGGGCGGCGACCGCGACGATTTCCAGGACGGCCCCCGCCCCGAAGGCCAAGTCCCCGACCGTCCAGACGCCGGTCCCCTCGTCGTAGGAACCTTGGCTGGGCGTCGCCTCCGAAAAATCGAACCCGGTGGGCAGCAGGTCGTCGATCTCGACCCCGGCGACGTCGTCGGGCCCCCAGTTGGTCACCGCCACCGTGAACGAAACCGCCTCACCTTCCTCCAGCACGGCCAGATCGGCGGTCTTGGAAACGGCCAGATCGGCCGACTCGACGCTGAACACGGCCGAGGCCGCATTGTCGGTTTCGTTGGTGTCGGGACGATTCATCCGGGTGACGGTCGCCCAATTCGTGACCACGCTCCCGCCGGCGCCGGCGTTGACGGTGCCCGTGATGGAAAGCGAGGCGGACGCGCCGGGCGCCAGCAACCCCACGTCCCAGATGCCGGTGGCTTCGCTGAAGGTGCCCGCGGTCGCCCCGTATCCCGAAAATCCAAAAGCCGACGGCAGGTCGTCCGTCACTTGGATCTGCGCCGTGCTCGGCGTGCCAACGTTGGTGACGGACAGGGTAAAAACCAGTTCATCCCCGACGTTCACGACCGCGGGTTCGACCGCCTTGCCCAGCGCCAGATCCCCCGGGGTCAGGAACAAGCCGGCATCCACGGTCAGATTGGTCTGGCCCGAGCCCAGCACGATCAAATCGGTAATGCCGGAAAGCGAGTCGGGATCGCTGTCCAGCGCGGGATCATGCGACCCCTCCTGCGGGCTGAAGGTGTATCCGTCCGGCGGGAAAAACTGCAGATAGTAGGTTCCGGGCCCCAGGCCTTGGGCGAAATACCAACCCGTATCGTCGGATCGCGCGGTGGCCGCCAGCACGTTGGAACTCGTGTAGACGTGCACCAGCACGTTGCTCAGGCCCGGCTCGACCGCGTCTTGGACGCCGTCGCCGTCGTAGTCTTCCCAAACCCGGTCGCCGACCGCGACTTCCAGCACCTCGTCGAAGAACATGGCGCCGCCGCTGATCAGGTCCAAGCCGCCATACTGGGATTCCACGGTCGTGTTGGTCGGGAAGTAGGCGGCATTGGTCGTTTGGGTCCAGTAGTCGCCGTTGGTGGTCACGTCGTTGCCCGCCAGCGAATAGCCGTAGACCATGTCGTTGGTGGTGAGGCCGAACTGGTCCCAGCTCAGGAATACGCCCGACAACGGCTGCGTGCTCGTCCGAGCCGACGGTTTCAGCGGCTCGCCGCCTTCCGTATAGCCGCGCATCACCGTCGTGTCCAACGTGATGCCCGAGGACCCCCACTCGGTTTCCAGCACCGAAACGGGCCGGCTGAACGCCGTGGGCATCCCGTTTTCATCGACCCCGAGGATGACCGCGATCTTGAACCGATCGTTGCCGCCGCGGTCCATCACCAGGAAACCGCGCTGGTCGGTGAAATTGTAGTACGGAAATCCGGCGTTGAACACGTAGTCGATGCGCTCGATGTTGTTGTTGTTGCCGTTGCCGTCGCCTTGGTTGGCGAACACGTTGTCGGCGCCGCGGTTCACCAGGTCGCTGCGCAACGAATCGATCATCGTGTTCACCAGGGACGGCTTCAGATTGACGTTGGTGCCCACGACGCTCTCTTCTTCGAAAAACACGATGTTGTGCTGGCCGGTGACGGCGCCGTCCACGCGGATGATGTTGATGCGCTGGGCCAGCTGGATGTAGTTGAACACGTTGGTGCCGGTCTCGAACGCCCGGATGATCAGGTTGTTCTGTTCCCCCACGTTGAAATTCATCTGGTAGGTCGTCGAAGCGGGATACGTGCCGCTCCCCCCGCCGGCGACGGAATAGTTGTCGTTCGTGTCGTCGATCGCGTCGTAGTAGGCGGAAATGCCGGTGACCGGCCGCACCTGCGCCCGCGCCGGGAACGTCGCGCCGACCGCGAACAGCGCGGCCGCGAACAGAACTCCTTCCGCGAAACTCCGCCGATGATGCTTCATTCGTTTCATGGCGCCTCCGCTTCCGCCAACCGAATGCGAAACACGCCGGTGCCGCCACCTTCGGACACGTCGATCCACACGTCCAGCGCATATTCCCCTGCCGCGGCGGTCAGCACCTCGCCCACGGCATCGAAAACGGGCGGTTCGCCGGTGGCGGGATCGGAAACCAGCGCGGACGTCCCTTCCAACTGGTAGCTCCGGCCCGGCACCGCCGGCCAGCGGATGTGCAGATAACGACCTTCCGGATCGAGCCCTTCCGGAGGCTCTTCCCCCGTTCCCGGGCCGGCGGATTGGAAGGCCAGCAGCGACGACGGATCGGTCGGATCCGTCCCCGCCAGCATCTCGTTCAGATCGCTCATGCCGTCTCCGTCGTAGTCGGCGGCCGGCCGGTCGGACGTGCCCAGCACCTCTTCCCACGAATTGTTGAGCCCGTCTTCGTCGTCGTCGTTGGGATCCAGCGGCTGCGCGTCCCCGAACGACAAGACCAGCGAAACCCCGCTCGCCGGAACCGTGGCCAACTGCGAATCCACGTAGAACGAAGCCTGCTCCGCCGTCGGCGCGTCGTACACCCGGGCGAACACCTTGGTCCCGCCCGCGGGCCGCACCGGAAACGGCAGGCAGAACAAACCGGAATCCGCCGACTTCACGTTCGCGCCGATGCCGCCGACGCTGTTCGGCGTCAACAATGGATTGTAGGGACTGGACTCGCCGTTGATGCCCGGCGCATAGATGATGCCGGTCGTCGTGGTGCGGATTTCGACGAACGAACGCGCCGCCGCCTCTTCGGGCAGCGGCGAACCCTTCATGGGTTGGTCGAATTCGTCCCGAACGGGAACGAGATTCCCCATGTACAATGGTTGAAGAATTCCTCCCCACGCCCCCGTCGTCAGCAGCTCCAGCGCGACTATGCAGATCTCCGCCACTTCAAAGCCACGCCTTGATCGCTCCCTATTCATCGAGGCCCGTTCCTCACTCGTTGGCGATCTGCCTTATCCCAACGCTCGTCTTGTCTATCCGGACACGATTTGCTCCGTCTGTTTGTGGGGGATTATTTTTCTATTCAGATTATATTACGATTTCGGCCCCGGCGCAAAAAAATCGTAACGTTTTTCTAATAATTTTTTTCTCCAAACCAAGGAAATACATTATTTATTTCCGGAGAACGAGTTGCGAAATTTATATGCCATGCGACGACAAGGCCTATCCCCTTTTGCTCTGAAAAAACCATTGATCGCCTGCCTTGGCGAACGGTCAAACGCGATTTACGGCGAACCGGCGTCAATTCGCGCGGCGGAAAATGGCCGCCAGAAGAGCCACGGCGACGTTCAGCGCGGCCAGAATCCCCAGCGTGGTCTCCGCGCCCAGCACCGGCAAGGCCCAAAGGCCGATGCCCAGCGCGGCGAGACACGATCCGGCGAGATCGACGCCGTAGATGACGCCGTCTTGGGCCCGTCCCGATTCGCCGAAGGAATAGATTCGGCAGGCCGACGGAAATTCGAAACCGACCAAACCGCCGATCGCGGCAGCCCACAGCAAAAACGCCCCTTCCATCCAAACCGACGGACCGGGAACGGCCGTCGCCATCCAGCGCAAGAACCAAGCGACTCCTGCAGCATAAATCGCGATTCCCGCGTGAATCCCCGCCAGCGTTTGGGGCCGCGCCCGCGCCACGCGCCGCGTGCCCGCCGCCGTGCCAACCGCCATGCCCAGCATCAGCGCCGCCAAGATCAGCGCCAGCTTATAATAGAGGTAGCCGCAAAACGCCTGGAACGCGAGCAACAGGATCAATTCGCATCCCATCAGCGTGAAACTGCCGACGCCCATCGCCCAGGCCCCGATCCGGCGCGCCCCGTTCCTCCGAATGCTGCCCGCCATGCCCAGCGCCGCCAACGCGGCGACTCCCGCCCCCCACGGCCAGCCCGCTTCGCCCAAACGCCCCGCGATCGCCGCCGCGCGCGGATGGAACGAGCGCAGCCAGTAGACGAAGACGTAGTGGCACGCGATGGGCCGGACGTCGCGATTGATCCGCGCGGTCCCGTTGGCGTCGAACGCCGCCCGCACCTGCCCGATGCGATCGGTCGACAAGCGTTCTGCGATGGCCGGCGGCACCACGAAATCGGTCCGCAGCCCGCGCGCCTCGTAGCGCGCGATCCAGTCGGCGACCCGAGGCGGCGGGGTTTTCTCCGCCGTCGCCAAATAAAACAGGTCGTACCCGGGCAACAGCGCCACCGAAGCGAATTCCGCGCGCAGCGTCCGGTCGATGGATGCGCCCAGGTTTTCGAGTTCGCGCCCCAGATAGTCCGGCGAAAACGGAAGCCGGATGGCCAGGATTCCGCCCGGCGCCAGACGCCGGCGGACGTCGCGGAAAAATTCCAGGCTGTAGTACCGGTTGATCAGCGCCGTACCGGGCCCCGGCAAGTTGACGATCGCGACGTCGTAGCTCGCGGGCGGCCCCAGGGGCGACCGTTGGTTGAGGAAAAAACGCCCGTCGGCGAAAATCGTCTCCACGCGCGGATCGTCCAGGGCCGCGCGACGAACGGGGCCGACGTATTTTTTCACCAGCGCGATCAGCCCCGGATCGAGCTCGACGTAGTCCACCCGGTCCGGTTTGTGCTGAAGGATGTCGCCGAGCGCCCCGTTGAAGCCGTTGCCGATCAGCAGGACGCGTTTCGGATCCGGATGCGCCAGCATGGGAAAATGCGCGAGCGGCTCGGTGGCCAGCTGTTCGTTTTCCGCGCCGAGCAGCAGCCCGTTTTCGTAGAACGCCAGATGGCGGTCGATCGCGGCGACGGCGAGGTGGCCGTAGATCGTATTGCGCGACTCGACCAGCACCTGCCCCGGAAAACGCCAGGCGACCGTCGCGCGGCCGATGCGGCCGCCCAGGAGAATCGCCGGAAGCAGCGCCGCGGCCGCCAGCAGCAGCGCCAGCCGCGGCACCGCCGAGCGGTCGCGGAAGCCGGCGCACAGCGCGAATCCGGCCAGCGCGTTCAGGCCGCCGAGCCAGCCCGCCACGCGGAATTCCTCCCAATGAACGAGCCAAAAGCTGAACAGCAGGCCGCCCGCGACGAATCCGGCCGTTTCCGCGGCATAGGCTCGCCCCGGGACGCTGCCCGGTTCCGCCCCGGCGCTGCTTTTCCACGCGCGGACGCCCCAGGCGAACTGCGCGCCCAGCACGAGGCACAGCGGCGCGAGCACGACGAACGAAAAGCCCATGGACGGCAGCAGGTCCGGCACCGCGCCGGGCACCGCGCCCAGCCAGGTGCGGCTCGCCCGAACCAGCGCGAGGATCCCCGGCGGCAGCAGCGCCGCGGCGACGTGCGCCGCCACCAGCAGGCGC
>CALMNW010000051.1 GCA_937872095.1 uncultured Verrucomicrobiota bacterium | reverse complement strand
CCGGAGCCATGGCCGGCGCCATCATCGGCGCCGACATCATCACGGCCGGTCCGCCGCGCTTCAAAGTCAGCTTGAAATCCGGCTCTTCGATGGCGAATTCGTTCAGCTCGTGCTCGCGCATCAGGTCGATCACGGTTTTGACTCGATCTATGTCCATATTCGGGCTCCTTACGGGTCCAATCCAGACCTCAATTCCGCCAAGTAAAACATTTTACCTGTTTCCCTGGCAAGAGGTTTTCATATCTACCCGATTTCCCGTCCCAAGCAAACAACAAAACGGCGCCGAGCGCCTTTTCGCCCATTTTCGGCTTCGGCCGACGGCGGCTTTCTGCTAGGGTTTCGGGCGATGAACCCCAACGCCACCATCCTCCGCCACCCCCTCATCGAACACAAGCTCGCCATCCTCCGCAACCGCGACACCGACAACAAGCACTTCCGCAAGACCCTCAACGAGCTGTCCTACCTCCTCGTCTACGAAATCACCCGCGACCTGAAGCTGAAAGCGCTCCGCATCCAGACCCCGCTCGCTCCGTGCGACGCCCAGCAGCTCGCCGAGCAGGTCCTCCTCGTTCCCATTCTTCGCGCCGGCCTGGGCATGGTCGACGGTATCCTCGATCTGATCCCCTCCGCCAAAGTCGGTCACGTCGGCGTTTACCGCGACGAGCAGACCCTCCAGCCCATCGAGTATTACTGCAAGCTCCCGCCGGGCGCCGAAACCATGCGGGTCTTCTTGCTCGACCCCATGCTCGCCACCGGCGGCTCCCTCGCCTACGCCATCGACCGCCTCAAAGAGCGGGGCATCCGCCAGATCACCGTCGTTTCGGTCATCGCCGCGCCCGAGGGTCTGGCCGCCCTCCACGCCGCCCATCCCGACGCGAAGATCTACGTCGCCATGCTCGACGAACGCCTCAACGACCAGGGCTACATCCTGCCCGGCCTCGGCGACTGCGGCGACCGCCTGTTCGGCACCCTCTAGGAAAAGAATTCAGAAATCTGAATTCAGGATCCTGAATCCAAACGGTGGCACTTCCCGGCCAGCTGCGAACAGTCCGCGGAACCGCGACGCCGCCCCAACGCGAAAACGGTTGACCCGCGGATGGACTGTTGTTAAACAGTCTTCAAAAATGCGCCCCGCCGGAGGAACCCCTTGAAGTCGCCGATTTGCCTATGCTGGATGTTCACGCTCTGCCTCGTCGGCTGGGTCGCCTGTTCTCGGCGCGAAGAGCCGCCACCGCCGCCGCCCGCCGCGACGGCCCCGGAAGTCACAGCGACCGCGGTCGGAACTTCCCGCACGCCGGCCCCCGCCCCCGCGCTTCCGGAGACTTCGGCCGCAGCCGCGGCCGGCGCCGATCTGGAAAAAGTCGCGCAAAGCGCCGCGGCGTTTTCGGACCTGATCGACGCCCTCCGCACGTTCGCCGGCGAGGAAGTGGAAGCGAATCCGGCGCGGCTCGACCTCGAGTCCTTCGTGCGCGGCAAATCCGACAACGATCTCCTGAAATTCGCGGAAGCGGCCCAATACAAAAGCCCGTTCGCCGCCATGCAGGTGCTCGAGCATCTCCTGGCGCATGCCGCCGATCCCCGGATCCGCATGATGGCCGCGTGGCGCTTCGCCGATCTGGCGGCGATCTACGGCGACGCGAACGACCGGGCCCGCGCCCGGAAATGCTTTGGCCTGCTCGCCGAGTACCGCGCCGACGACGCCTTCGTCGCCGCGTTGTCCCCGTCCGACCGCGACGAATTGCTCACCGCCCTGCAGCGCCTCGTCATCACGCTGGATCTGGATGAACGGGAATCCTTCCGGCAGATGGCCGGACTGTTGCGGGACCACCCGACGTCCGCCGAAGATCTGTCCACCGCCGACTGGTTCGAGGCCATGGTGCTGCTCCGCTCCGGCAACGCGGCAGATCTTCCCAAGATGATGGCCTGCCTGCAGGCCATCCGCGAGCGCGGCGTCTATGGACGCTTTTTCGCCGACAAAGAGGTCGTGGACCGATGGTTGGCGAAAACGCCGGAGCAAGTCCGGGCCGAACAGGAAAAATTAATGGAACTCCGGGCCAAGTACCAGCCCGAGATCGACGAGCGCCAGCGCAAGTTGGATGCCCTGTCCCCCGCCGAACGCCTCGCGGAAATGAACCGCAATCATTCCGCGGATTGAACCGGGCCGCCAAGCCCAAGAAACCCCTCAAGGTGAGCGGCCCCATGAAATCATTGCCGATCTCGTTTCTCCTCCTGACGCTCGGCGCCGGTTCGGCGCTCGCGCAAACGACCACCAACGATTTTCTCTTCCGCCAGCTCCAAGCCTGGGATTCTTCCATCGAGGACGGCCGAGCCGCGCAGGTCCTGGACGAAATCGAAGCCTCGAAGCAGGATCCGCACGGCGCGCCGTGGGAAACCCCCGTGTTCGCCGGCCCGGACTGGAACTACAACTGGGGCTATCTGCGCGGGCTCGCGAAAGCGCGCGCCCACGACAAATCCCGCCAGCCGGTCGAGGCCTATCGCGCTTTGGTCCACGCCTCGGGCATGATGCCCGCCGCCGTTCCGCCGCCCGGACATGACGCCGAGTATTGGGAACTCTACCTCGCCAGCGGCCGCCAATGCGCGAACCTGACCCGTTTCCAGGATGCCGAGTGGTACTTCAACCAGGTCCGCTCCCGTTTCACCACCAACGACGACCTGTATTGGGAGGCCACCGCCGAACTGGCCGGCGCGCTCGACCGGGAAGGCCGCCTCGACGACGCCGATCCGCTCTACCGCCAGCTCTTCCAGCACCGCCCCGACCAACCGGCGCCCGTCTGGAAGGCCTACGTCCAGTTTCTCTTCAACCACGGCCAGTTCGAGAACGGGGCCGAGGCGATCCTCCGCGGCGCGGAACGGCTCGGCCTCTCGCCGCGCCATGGCCCCACCGACGTCTTCGCCGCCGCCGCCCGCCAATACTGGCTGTTCTTTTCCGATTCCCAGATCGCCCGCTGGTACGAGCTGCTGGGCCGACAGCTCGAAACCGCCGCGCTCGCGCAAGGCGATGAATCGTATCTGTCGTTTCTCGCCAACACCCGCATCCTGATCCAGAAAATCTATCCCGATCTCATCGGCCCCGCGCCCGCCGACCTCGCCGCGCTGAAGCGCCGGGCCGCCGTCGAACCCCCGCCGCCGCCC
>CALMNW010000050.1 GCA_937872095.1 uncultured Verrucomicrobiota bacterium | reverse complement strand
GTGGTGGTGCAGGTGCCGGAGCTGTTCGACAACCTGGCGCGCTGCATCAATCCCAACTGCATCACCAACGCGGAACCGCACGTGGCGACGCGGTTCCGGCGGATCGAATCCGGCTCGCAGTACTTCAAGTGCGCGCACTGCGAGCGGGTCTGCTCGCTCGACGAGCTGGCGGGGCACCTCAAGACGTGAACCCGCTCGCCGTCCAGATCGCGGGCATCGCGCTCGAGTCGCCGCTGGTGCTGGCGTCGGGCGTGCTGGGCACGACGGCGTCTTCGCTGCGGCGGGTGGCCCGGGCGGGCGCGGGGGCGGTCACGACCAAGTCGTGCGGCCGGACGGCGCGGCCGGGCCATCCGGCGCCGTGCGTCTTGCCTTGGCCGGGCGGCCTGATCAATGCCGTGGGCCTGTCGAACCCGGGCGTGGAAGCCGAACTGGAAGAGCTCGCCGAATACCGTCGCACGTGCGCGGCCCCGCTGTTCGTCTCCATCTTCGCGGACAGTCCGGACGAATTCGGCCGGCTGGCCCGGCGCGTGGCGGAAGCGCAGCCCGATCTGATCGAAGTGAACGTATCGTGTCCGAACGTGGAATCCGAATTCGGCGCGCCGTTCGCGGCGGATCCGGAGGCGTGCGGGCGGGTGACGCGCGCGGTGAAGGAGAACGCCGGCGCCGTGCCGGTGTCCATCAAGCTGTCGGCGCAGTGCGCATCGCTGGCGCGGACGGCGGTGATTTGCCGGCAGAGCGGCGCCGACGCGCTCACGGCCATCAACACCGTCGGGCCGGGAATGTGGATCGACGTGGGCACGGGGCGGCCGGCGCTGGCGAACAAGGTCGGCGGCGTGTCGGGTCCGGCGATCCTGCCCATCGCGGTGCGGGCGGTCTACGAAATCCGGAAAGCGGTCGATCTGCCGATCATCGGCACCGGCGGCGTGTCGTGCGCGGAAGACGCCTTGCAGTTGATCATGGCCGGCGCCGACGCGGTGGGCGTCGGCAGCGCCGTCTATGCGGGCGGCGTCGAGGTTTTCGGCGAAATCAACCGCGGCTTGTCCGCGTTCCTGAAGGAGCGCGGGTTTGATTCCCTGGCGCAGGTGAAGGGTCTGGCGCAGCGGGAGGGGCGGGCATGAATTCGATTTTACCGAGCCGCGCGATGCGTTCGCTGCCGATCAAGCAGGTCGTCACCCATTCTCCGGAACTCAAGAGCTTCCTGTTCGAGCAGACCTTCGAGGCGGAACCGGGGCAGTTCGTCATGCTGTGGATCCCGGGACTGGACGAAAAGCCGTTTTCCGTTTCCGACGTGCGGGATGGCTGGATCGAAATCACGGCCAAGGCGGTCGGCCCGTTTTCGCGGGCGCTGATGGAGTGCCAAGCCGGCGACCGGTTGGGTTTGCGCGGGCCGTTCGGGCGGGGTTTCCGTCCGCGCGGGCGCGGGCTGGTGGTGGGCGGCGGCATGGGCATTGCGCCATTGCGTTATCTCGTGCACTGGCTCGAGCGCGACCGCGCGCCGTTCCGGGTGGCGCTGGGCGCGCGCACCGCGGCCGAAATGATGTTCGTGGGCGACTTTTCCCGCTACGGCGCGGAATTCGCGACGGACGATGGCACGCTGGGACGGCAATGCCTCGTGACCGGTCTGGCCGCGCGCCTGTGCGCGGATGAATCCTTCGACGTGATCTACGGCTGCGGGCCGGAACCAATGCTCGTGGCGCTCAAGAAACTGGCGGACGAACGGGGCCTCGATTGCCAGCTTTCGCTGGAACGGCACATGAAGTGCGGCATCGGCGTCTGCGGAAGCTGCTGCGTGGACGGCAGCGGCCTCTGCATCTGCCGCGAAGGACCGGTGCTGGACAAGGCGGAACTGGACCAGGTCGCCGACTTCGGCCTGCCGCACCGCGACGCGACGGGGGCGCGAAAACCGCCGAGAACCTGAACAGCCAACTACGAATTGATCGAATGGCCCGAATGGGAGAGGATGGAGGCATGAAGCTGCGCAAGATCGTGTCGGGCGGGCAGACCGGGGCGGACCAGGGTGCGCTGAGCGCCTGCGTGCAGGCGGGATTTCCGTACGGCGGGTGGATTCCGAAAGGGCGGCGGACGGAAAAAGGCAAAGTGCCCGCGCGCTACCGTTTGCGGCAGCATTGGAGCCGGCACTATCCGCCGCGCACGGAGAAGAACGTCGCCGATTCCGACGGCACGGTCATCTTCACCTACGGCCAGCCCGACGGCGGTTCGCTGCTGACGATCGAATTCGCGAAGCAACACGGCAAGCCGTGGCTGGCGGTCGATGCGACGCGGTCGCACGACGAAATCGTCGCGCGCGTCTTGCGCTGGATTCGGCGGCGCCTGCCGGACGGCGCGGTGCTGAACGTGGCCGGCTCGCGCCGCAGCAAGGCGCCGGGCATCCACAGGACCGTCAAGCGAGCGATGCTGGATATTCAGGCCCAGTTGGGCAGGCCATCCAAACAGGTCGTCGCCGCCGGAAAATGAATTCCGGTTGCCGGGACTCGAGCCGCGATAAAACGCCGAGGAATGGTTTAATTGCCGCGGATCCGGAAGTAGCGGTTGGAGGCGGTTGGATCCGGCTCGATCCAGCGGGCGGTGCGGCCGGCGCCGGAGTCGATCACGGCGCAATCGGTCACGGCGGACCAGGTGCCGGTGGGGGAAGCGCAGGCTTCGACGACGTAGCCGGTGCTGCCGGGGGCGCTTTGGGAGAAGTCGAGGCAAGCCAGGACGTTCGTGGTCGGAACGAAGGGGGCCAGAACCGGTTCGTCGGGAACGGTCGGCGCGCCGGGTGTCCAGAGGAGGCCGAGGGCGCGGGTGGTGTTGTAGGTGGCGCCGTCCACTGCGTAGACGGGGTGGGCGGCGACGATGAGCGCGTTGGTGGAGGGCGCCACGGCGGAGGCGACGGCCGGAGCGGTTCCGCCGTAGACGAGGGGGAACGGAACGGGATCCAGCAGGGCGCCGGTTGAATCGACCCGCATGCCGTAGATGCCCGGCAGACCGTTGCGGACGTCGTTGCAGGCCACGAGCCAGCCGGAGCCGTCGCAGAGGACCTTGGGATCGGAGGACGCGGTGGAGGTGTTGAGGTTGGTGATCAGCGGACCGATGGCGGCGGTGGCGGCATCAAGGGTGGCGCCGAGAAGAACGTCGATGTTGCTGTCTCGCCAGGCGACGAGAAATTGGCCGGATTCAGACAGGAAGGCGGCGTCGGGTTCCCAGCAGGTGCCGCTGGCGGCGACATAGAGGTTGGAGGAAGCGGCGTCGAGCGGGGAGCCGTCGGGCAGATAGCGGCGGAAGCGGATGACGTCGTCGTCGGCCCAGAGCACGAGATAGCAGCCGGCACCATAGGCGATGGCGGGGTCGGAGATGTCCACGCCGCCGACGGTGAAGACGCCGCCCATGCTGGCATCGGCGTTGACGATCCGGGCGCGGACTTGGTTTAGGTTGGCGTCGTCCCAGACGGCCAGGAAATTGGTGCCGTCGGAGGCGACGTCGCAGAAGTAGGCGTAGAGGGTGCTGGTGCCGATCTGGAGGTTGGTGGACACGGGCTGGCCGCTGCCGTCCACAAGTTGGCCCCAGATCTGGTCGCGGGTATTGCGTTCGTCGCTCCAGACGACGAGGGCGGTATCGCCGGCGACGGCCACGGCGGGCCCCCACTGGTCGCTTGCGTTGGTGCAGACGAGAAGGGGTGGCGAAGCGGGAGGGATTTCCGCGGCGGTGAAGCGCTGGAGGGCGATGTCTCCCCGGCGTTCGGTTTCGGCGGGGTGGGCCTCGAACGCCACCCAGAAGTTCGTGCCGTCGTCGGCGGCGGCGGGGGTGCGTTCCATGGAGCCGCCCAGGGACACGAGCGTCTGGTCGCCGGCGGAAAGAACGTCGCCGGAGACGGCGAGAACGTGGACGAAGACGGAATCGTAGCCGTGGACGGAGAGAAAGCGATCGGTGGAGTACGGGCAGAGGAAGGGGCGGTACTGCTCGTTGGTGGCGACGATCGTTCCGTTGGCGTCGGCGACGGTGCCGTTGGCATCCATCAGGGAGGCGCGCACGGATGCGGGGTCTCGGTAATCGTACCAGCTCAGGGCGCAGCGGGTGCCGTCGCTCTGGATGCCCGGGTCGAACTGGCTGTCGTCGCCCACGACGAGGGCCAGGCCGGTGCTGGAATGGCTGACGGTTCCGTCCTGCGCGACGAAACAGCCGTACAGGTCTTCGTTGCCGTTGCGGGCGTCGGTCCAGGCCAGCCACCAACCGGTCTGGGCGAGGGGGCCGGGGCCGAACGTCGCGGCCGGACTGTATTGCGAGCCGGCGTTGGTGCAGATGGCCAGCGGAGCCGGATCCAGCACCGTGCCGTCTTCTCCGACGCGCACGGCGCGCAGATCGGACGACAGGGCGAGGGTGGCCAGATACGAATCCGGGGGGCTGGCGAAGTCGCCGAACGCGACGGAGGAGCGCAAGTAGGAGGAGAGGCCGCTGAAGAGCTGGGTGGCGGTGCCGAGGGGGCGGGCCTGGGCGTCGAGCATCTGTCCCATGTGCTTGTAGCCGCCGCTGGAGGTGCTCCAGGTCAGCAGCAGATTGGTGCGGCCGGCGCAGACAGTGGGATAGCGGCATTCGGCGGTCCAGGTTTCCAGGGGAAACGGCGCGGGATCGAGCAGGATGCCGTCGGGCGACACCCGGCAGCCGTATCCGTTGCGCACGCCGCTGCCGGCGTATTCCTGCCACGCGACGACGAAGCAATCGTTGAACCAAGCGACCGAGGGCCAGCGCCTTTCCGTCGCGACGTGGCCCACGACGTTGGCGCCGACGGCGATAGCCACGGGATCGAGAAGGTTTCCGTCGCTGTCCAGCCGCATGGCCAGGATCTCATCGGTCCAGGCGTCGGCCCAGACGACCAGCCAGATGGAGCCGTCGGTGGCCGCGCAATGGTCCCACTGGTCGCTGGGTTGCCCGGCGGGCTGGACCTCGGGGTTCAGCAGAAAGAGATTTCCCGCCGCACCGGCCCGCGCGGCGTTCCCGGAAAAGATCGCCAGCGCGCCGAGCAGGATCATCCACCGGAGAGAGGCATGCATGGTTTGTTTCCTTCTAGCCAAGCCATCCTATCCAGTTTGCCGGAAGGGGTCAATGGACCGATGCGGCCGAAAATGGGATTCAAAGGCGAAGCTCGAGGATGTGCTGGATGCGCCGCATGGCCTGCAGGGGGTGGTCGGCTTCGGTGACGGCGCGGATGACGGCGGCGCAGCGGAAGCTGGCGGGGTCGAGAGCCAGAATCCGTTCGGGAGTCAGTCCGCCGATGGCGACGATGGGGTGTCGCGCCAACCCGGCGGCACGGGCGAGTTGATCCGGGCCGACGACGGGGTCGGGGTTTGCTTTGGAATTCGTCGCGTACAACGGGCCGAACCCGACGTAGTCGATGGGTTCATTTGCGGCGGCGTCCACCTGGAGGAGATTGTGCGTGGAGAGGCCGACGAGGCGGTGCTCGCCCACCCGGCGCCGGGCTTCGCGGGGAGCGAGATCGGTTTGGCCGACGTGCACGCCGTCGGCATCGCACTCCACGGCGAGGTCGGGCCGATCGTTGACGATGAAGAGAGTGGAACTGCCGCGGGTGATGGCGCGCAGGGCGCGCGCCGTCCGCAGGAGCTCGGCGTCGTCCGGCGGTTGCCCGGGCCGGGCTTTGGGGCGGAACTGAACGGCGGGGAGATTCGCCTCGACGGCCATCTCGGTCAGGATTTCGTATCCCGCGACGGGATTCGTCAGGATCAAGTAGAGGCCCCGTCGCAGTTGAGGCCGAGGGGTCATGACCCCAGCCGTTCCAGCAGGATCGTCGCGGCTTTGCGGCCGGACAGGAGCATGCCGCCGAAGACGGGCCCCATGCGGTAGCCGCCGTAGACGGCATTGGCGGCCATGCCGCTGACCACCAAGCCCGGATAGACTTCGCGGGTGTTTTCGACGGTTTGCAGTTCGCCGGCGTCGGCCGCCATGGATTTCTCTCCGACGATGCCGCCGGTAGAGGTGTTCAGTTTCACGTTCATCTTGCGCACGAGGGTGGCGGCGACGTTGGCGGGGTGTCCGGTGGCATCCAGCACGAACCGGCTGTGGATCGTGAGGGGATCGATGTGCCATTCCAGCTTTTGGATGGCGCCCCAGTTCAGCACGAGTCCCGCGACGCGCTCGTTCCGGATGACGACGTCTTCCATCGCGATCAGATTGAAAATGGCGAGGCCCGCATCCATGGCCCGCGCGATCAGCGTGGCGGCGGTATGGACGGAATCGAGGGTGAAATAGCCTTTTTCGTATTCGGCGGGGTGCAGGCCGAATTCTTCGACGAGCGGCCGGGAAGCTTCCTGCACGACGATCTCGTTGAAGCCCATGCCGCCGCCCCAGATGCCGCCGCCGATGGAGAGCTTGCTCTCGAACAGCGCGACTTTCTTGCCGGCTTTGGCGAGATCGTGTCCGGCGACCAAGCCCGAGGGGCCGCCGCCTACGATGGCGACGTCGACCTTGAGGTGATCGGTGAGTTTCTTGAAATAGGCATCGAGGATGCCCCGGGTGATGATGACTTCGTTCAGCATGTCGTTTTCCTTGTTGCGGGTGATGCAAGGCATGGGAAAACGAAAGGGACCATCCGAGCGGCCGGGGCGACGTCGCCGGGCCACGATTGCTTCCTTCGCCGGCATGATCCGGATCAGGTTCAAAGGGTATGATCTCAGGCGTTGACGCCACCCCTGCCAAAACTCCGCGCATCTTGCATGCCCGAGCCGTTTGCGAGCAAGGTAATTCAGGCGAGCGGCAGACCGGTTGGGGGAGGTCCGGGCGCTTCGCTTGACATCAATATTATTAAAAAGCATATTAACAATATGAAAACAGGTTTGGAGGGCAAAATGCCGGCGTGGACGACCTGGTTGGCGGAGGAGGACTGGGGCTTCGTCCATCGGTTCCTGTTGGCGTCGGGGTCGCTGAAAGCGCTGGCGGAGGAATACGGGATTTCCTATCCGACGGTGCGCGCGCGCCTGGACCGGTTGATCGAAAAGGTGCGCGCGTCGGATCGAAGCGAGGGGGCGGACGACTTCACGAAGCTGGTGCGGATGCGGGTGATCGACGGACAGGTGGCCCCCGCGGTGGCGAAGGAAATTTTGGAAGCGCATCGGAGAAGCAAAGGAGACGGAAAATGAGCGAGCCATGGTTTGATCCGAATCTGTATTCCTGGATCGGGGGCACGGCGATCGGGGTGGCCGGAGGCGTGCTGGGCACGATGATCGGGATTCTGGCGCCGCGCGGCAAGTGCAAGCGGTTGGTGCTGGGCCTGCACCTCGGGCTGATCGTTGTGTCGCTCGGATTCCTGGTGGCGGGGATCGTCGCCTTGGCGGCGAAGCAGCCGTACGGCGTTTGGTATGGGTTGCTGCTGCCGGGCGTGATCGGAACGTTCGTGTTCGGATCCTTGCTGCCGACGATCCGCTTGCGCTATCGGCAGGCGGAAATGCGCAAGTCGATGGCGGCGGATCTGTAGGTTTCGCGACGAACAAGGCCCCAAGGGCCGAATCGGCGCGGGCGTGACGGCGGGGGCCGGACGTGGTAGCGTGCCGAGGATGAATTCGGATCGATTTGACTGGATTTTGCGCGGCGGGACCGTGGTGGACGGACTCGGCGGGGAGGGCGCGCGGGCCGACGTCGGGATCGCGGGCGACCGCATCGCGGCGGTGGGGGATCTGGCGCAGGCGCAGGCGGCGAACGAATTCGACGCGACGGGCCGGCTGGTTTGTCCGGGCTTCATCGATGTGCACACGCATTCGGACGCGTACCTGCTGATCGAGCCGGGCGCGCCGTCGAAGATCCGGCAAGGCGTGACGACGGAGATCACGGGCAACTGCGGTGCGAGCGCGGCGCCGAGATGGCCGGGCTACACGATGCCGTCGGATTGGCTGGAACAGAAATATCCCGGCGACTGGCATTCCGTGGCGGAATATCGCGATTTGCTGGCGACGCAGAAGCCGGCGGTGAATTCGGCGATGCTGATCGGGCATCGCGCGATCCGCGCGGCGGTCATGGGCATCGAGCCGCGGGCGGCGACGCGGGACGAAGTCGCGCAGATGGCGAAGTTGCTGGAGGCGGCGCTGGACGAAGGCGGCGCGGGCTTGAGCACGGGGCTGGTTTATGCGCCGGCGATGTTCGCGCAGCCGGAGGAAATCCAGGCGCTGGCCAAGGTGGCGGCGCGTCGCGGGGGCCTCTACGCCACGCATATGCGCAGCGAGGGCGGAAAACTGCTGGAGGCCATCGAGGAAGCCTTGGACGTCGCGCGCGCCAGCGGCGTGCGGTTGCAGATTTCTCATCTGAAAACGGCGGGGCGCGCCAATTGGCACAAGCTCGACGCGGCGCTGGAGAAAATCCGCGCGGCGCGGCAAGCCGGCGTCGAAGTGTCGTCGGACCGCTATCCCTATACGGCGTCGTGCACGGATCTGGACGTCATCTTGCCGACTTGGGCGGCGCAGGGCGGGCGCGCGGCGATCTTGGCGCGCCTGCGCGATCCGGCGGAGCGCGCGAAGATCCGCGCGGACATGGCCGCGGTACGCGACGAACAGTATTGGAATAACGTCTGGATCGGCAGCGTGCGCCATCCGGATAACGCACCATTCGCGGGTCGGCCGATCCTGCAAGCCGCGGAAGCATGGAAGCTGCATCCGCTGGACGCGGCCCTGCGCTTTATGGAAACGGACGAACTCTTCACGGGCGGCATCTTCTTCGGGATGAGCGAAGAAAACATGTGGCGCATTTTGAGCGAACCGTGGGTGATGATCGGTTCCGACGCTTCGATCCGCGCGCCGCAAGGGCCGCTGAGCCACGACCATCCGCATCCGCGGGCCTACGGCACGTTCGGGCGCTTTCTGCGCGCGGCGCTGGACGGAAAGACCGTGGGCGTTGGCGAAGCGGTGCGGAAGATGACGAGCCTGCCGGCGGAGCAGTTCCGCCTGAACGGCCGCGGCGTGCTGCGCGCCGGCGCCTTCGCGGACGTCGTGGCGCTCGATCCGAAGACGTTCCGCGACGCAGCGACCTACGAAAAGCCACACCAATTCTGCGAAGGCGTATCGGCTACGTGGGTGAACGGAGTCTCGACGATCCGCGCCGGCCAAGAAACCGGCGCGCGTGGCGGGCGATATCTGGGCTGACGCCATGGCCGAAACCGCGGAACAGGCGAAGATTTCCGTGCCGCCGCCGGGGCCGGCCGACCGCGCGTTTTTGAAAGAAGCGCTAGCGCCGGGTGGGCAGGCGCGCGTGCAGGAAGTCGAAGATGCGGCGCGGGCGTGGCTGGCGCTGGCGGCGTCGCGCGCGGCGTCGGGGCCGCTGGTGGTCGTGGCGGAGAGTTCGCTGGCACTGGAATTGCTGGGACAGGATTTGCAAGCCTTGGGCGCGGGGGAGAACGTCGCGAAACTGCCGGCGTTGAACGTGGAGACGTCGCGCTTGGCGTCGGGACAGCCCTCTCCGGACGTCAGCGGCGAGCGGCTGAAGACCTTGCAGCGCTGCCTGGCGTGGAAGGGGCGGGGCATCGTGGCGACCTGCGTGCAGGCGCTCTTGGAACCGGTGGCGGCGCCGGACCGGATGCGGCAGGGCAGCGAGCGTCTGGCGGTCGGCCGGGAATACGATCTGGATGCGCTGAGCGAGCGCCTGGCGGCGGCGGGCTACGAATTCGAAGTCGAAGTGCTGGCGAAGGGGCAGGCGTCGCGCCGCGGCGGGCTGCTGGACGTGTGGCCTTTGACCGAAGACTGGCCCGCGCGGCTGGAATTTTTTGGCGACGCCCTGGAGAGCATCCGGCTTTTCGATCCGGCGGAGCAACGCTCGCGCGAGAAGATCCGGGAACTGTCCATTCCGCCGGTGACGGACGAGGCGGCGGCCGGCGCGGAAGCGGTCGCGCCGACGGCGTACTTTCCGGCGGACGCGTCGTTCCTGTGGCTCGATCCGGACGCGATTCTGCACCACTACGCGATGAGCGCCGAACTGGCGGGCCGCGGCGGAACGGAGAGCTCGCCGGAGCGCGACTTCGCGAACTGGCGGCTGGAATTGGCGAAGAAATTCGCGGGCGGCGGGCAGCTCGACGCGGGCGGCGGCGACGCGGCGCGCGATCTGGAGGTGCGACCGTGCGAGGGGCTCGCGGCGCTGTCGGCGCGGGCGGTGCCGCCGGATGCGCTCGAAAACGAGCGCCGGAAATGGTTCGAAACGCTGGCCGCGCGCGCGGCGGACGGTTGGAAAATCGAGCTGTTTTTCCAGACGGAAGCCGGCGCCAAGCGGTTCGCGGCCGCGTACGGGCTGCCGGCCGGTTTCGCGACGCGCCTGGGCGCGCTGAGCGGCGGTTTCGAGCTGTCCGGCGCGAAATGGATGGCGGTGGCCGAAACGGATTTCTACGGCACGCGCCGGGCGTTGCCGGCGCGCCGCAAGACGGGCGGCAGCGCCGCGGCGCGCGACGTCACGGGCGAGCGCCTGACCGACTGGACCGATCTGCGCCCGGGCGAACTGGTGGTGCACGTCGACCACGGCATCGGGAAATACATGGGGCTCTACGAGATCGTTTTCGACGGGCAGCTGCAGGAAGCGCTGGCCGTGGAATACGCCGAGGGCGCGCGGCTGTACGTGCCCACGAGCCAGACGCATTTGCTGAGCCGCTACATCGGGGTGGGGCGGACCAAGCCGCCGCTGCACGCGCTCGGCGGCAAGCGCTGGATGAAGGAAAAAATCGCGGCCGAACGGGCGGCGAGCGATCTGGCGGCGCAAATGCTGGAAACGCAGGCGCGGCGCGCCGCGCTCGATGGCCACGCCTTCGCGAAGGACCACCCATGGCAGATCGATTTCGAACAGGCGTTTCCGTACGCCGAGACCGACGACCAGCTGCGGGCCGTCGGGGAGATCAAGCGCGACATGGAGTCCACGCGTCCGATGGATCGCCTGATCTGCGGCGACGTGGGCTACGGCAAGACCGAGGTGGCCATGCGCGCCGCGTTCAAGGCGGTGATGGACGGCAAGCAGGTGGCGGTGCTGGTGCCGACGACGGTCCTGGCGCAGCAGCACTACGAAACCTTTCTCGAGCGCATGGGGCGGTTTCCCGTCGCGGTCGAAATGGTCAGCCGATTCCGCACGAAATCCGAGCAGGCGGCGGTGCTGGCGCGCACGGCCCAGAAGAAGGTGGACGTGCTGATCGGCACGCACCGCTTGCTGCAGCGCGACGTGAAGTTCGCCGATCTCGGGCTGGTGGTCATCGACGAGGAGCAGCGGTTCGGGGTGGCGGCGAAGGAACGGCTCAAGCGCATGCGCGAGATGGTCGACGTGCTGACGCTGTCGGCGACGCCGATTCCGCGCACGCTCTACCTGAGCTTGACGGGCGCGCGCGACATGAGCCTGATCCAGACGCCCCCGCGCGAGCGGCTGGCGATCGAAACCTACATCGCGCAGGACAGCGACGAACTGGTGAAGGAAGCGGTTCTGCGGGAAGTGAACCGCGGCGGGCAGGTGTTCGTGTTGCACAACCGCATCCGGACCATCCAATGGATGAAAGAACGGCTCGAGCGGTTGCTGCCGGGCATCCGGGTGGGGGTGGGCCACGGGCGGATGACGGAGAAGACGCTGGCGGCCGTGATGCACCGGTTCGTGCGGCGGGAATACGACGTGCTGCTCTGCACGACGATCATCGAGAGCGGCGTGGACATCCCGAACGTGAACACGATCCTGATCGACCGCGCGGACCGGTTCGGGATGGCGGACCTGTACCAGCTCCGCGGGCGCGTGGGCCGGAGCAAGCAGCAGGCCTACGCCTACCTGCTGTTGCCGCGCCACGGGGCGCTGTTCTCCACGGCGCGGCGGCGCATCGGCGCGATCAAGCGGCACACGAGCCTGGGGGCGGGCTTCAAGCTGGCGCTGCGCGATCTGGAGATCCGCGGGGCCGGCAACGTGCTGGGGGCCGCGCAGAGCGGGCACATCGCGGCCGTCGGGTTCGACTTGTACTGCCAGCTGCTGAACCGCACCGTGGCGCGCCTGAAGGGCGAAACCGAGCGGCCGATCATCGAAACGCAGATGCATCTGGATTTCCTGGACCTGACGCCCGATCCGGAGCGCGAGGAAAACGCGGCGGTGATCCCGCGCGGCTACGTCGAGGACGAAAGCCAGCGCATCGGGCTCTACCGGAAGATCGCGGGCGTTTCGTTCGAGCGGGAAGTGGACGCGCTGGCCGACGAATTCCGCGACCGGTTCGGGCCGCTGCCGGCGCCCGTGCGACGGCTGCTGGCGATCGCGCGCCTGCGGATCCTCGCGGCGGGCTTGGGGCTCAAGAGCGTGGCGACGGACGGCGACCGGCTGCTGCTGGGCAAGGGCCGCGACGAATTTTGGATGGTGAACGGCCGACACCTGCGCCTGCACAAGCACGGCGCGGACGAGCGTTTGGCCGAAATCGAAAAGCGCCTGCGGCAATTGGCGGACGCGCAAGGCGAGAAGGAGTCTTGAGATGGTGAGTCCTTGGATCACGGGTGCCCTGGGCTGGGCGTTTTTCGGGCCGCTGGGCGGCTTGTTCGGCTACGCGGCGGGATCGCTGTTCAACGCGGCCCAGCGCGCGAACGCGGGGAATGCGCCGGGCGGCGGCCCGCAAGCGGGCCCCGATGCGGCGCGCAACGGCTTCATCGCCAGCCTGCTGGCGCTGACGGCGGCAATGATGAAGGCCGATGGCCGCGCGACAAAATCCGAACTGGACGTCGTGAAGACGTTTTTTTCGGCGCAGTTCGGGCCGGCCGTCGCGCAGGAGGCGCTGCGGACGTTGCGCGACCTGCTGGACCGGGACATTCTGCTCGGGCCGATTTGCGCCCAGATCCAGCGGAACATGAACTATTCGCAGCGGATGGCGCTGCTGCATTTCCTCTACAGCATCGCGCACGCCGACGGCGAGCTGCATCCGGCCGAGGACCGCCTGCTGGCGCGCCTGGCGTCCGATCTGGGGATCCACGCGGCGGACGTGCGATCCATCGCGGCGATGTTCGCGCCCAAGGCCGATCCGGGGGCCGACTACCGCGTGCTGGAAATCTCGCCCAGCGCCTCGGACGACGAAGTGCGCCGGGCGTACCGGCGGATGTCGATGAAGCACCACCCCGACAAGGTGGCGCATCTCGGTCCCGAATTCCAGAAAGCGGCCACGGAGAAATTCCAGCGCGTGAACGCCGCCTACGCGGCGATCAAGCAGTCCCGCGGACTGGCCTGATTCCCGGGCGCGGGGAATCGCGGATGGCCATGCTTTCGGCGCGGCTTGCAGGTTTTCCATAGCGTGGAAAATAGTTGCCGCTGCGGTCGTTGGCGCGCCCTCGCTCGCCGCGCATAAGCGCGGCGCTATAGACCTCGCGTTCGCCCTGCACCTGCGGCTTGGGCTCGGCACTCGGCTGTTTCCATGGCGTGGAAAAATCCGCAACGGGGTTGCGTGCCGCGAAAAAGCCGGCAAAAGGGCCGGATTGCCGGCGTCCGGCCCTGTGCATATTTACAAAAACCATATATGTTATTTATAAATAGCATAATTGTTCGATTTGCGAAATCCGCTGGATGGAAATCGAGTCGCGCGGGGTTGCCGGAGGCTAGTAGTGGGCTTTGCCGGGGATGACGCCGCGGATGCCGCCGCGGGGGGCGGGATGGTCGCCGGCGCGGCGGGGGATGAGGTGCAGGTGGCAGTGGAAGACGGACTGGCCGGCGGTTTCGCCGTCGTTGGCGCCGAAGTTGAAGCCGGTAATGGACGGGTCGGCGGCCTGGAGATCGGCGGCCAGTTTGCCGGCGAGGCGGTGGGCGGCGGCCCATTCGTCGGGGGTCAGGTCGCGGAAGGAGGCGACGTGGCGGCGGGGGATGACGAGGGTGTGGCCGGCGCTGACGGGAAAACCGTCGCGGAAAGCGACGCACGGGCCGTCGGAGGCGATCACGCGGTCGGCGGGCAGGGCGCAGAACGGACAGGGCGAATTCATGGCGGCAAGATAAAACCACAGCCGGCACGGGGCAAGCGTATTGACAGGGGCGGGCAAAACCCGCTATACACGCGGAACACTTTTGGTGGCCAGATAGCTCAGTTGGTAGAGCAATGGACTGAAAATCCATGTGTCATCGGTTCGATCCCGATTCTGGCCACCACTTTTTTTGCCCGGGCGCGGCGGGGGCGCGTCCGGCGTTTGTCCGGCAGGAAATCCTTGCCGAATCGAGGGGGAACCCGCTATGCTTTTGCCAACAGTTTTTCCTTGTTGAAAGGATTGCCCATGATCGCCATCCATTTCGTTTGTTCGGCCTGCGGCAAGCATTTGGAGGTCGACGAGGCCGGAGCGGGGGCGCTCGTGCATTGCACGGACTGCGACGCGCCCTTGAAAGTGCCCCGCAACACGGGCCGGGCCATTTGCCCGCATTGCCGCGTGGCCGTGCTGGTGGCCGAAAATCTGTTGGGGCAGAGCATCGAATGTTCGACCTGCCGCAAGCCGTTCCTGGTCGAAAATCCGGCCGCTTCCAAGCCGCGCGCCCTGTACATCCATTTCAAATGTCCGACGTGCGGCAAGCATCTGGAAGTCGACGAGGGCGGGGCGGGGTTGATCGTCTATTGCACGGACTGCGGCGCGCCCCTGAAGGTGCCCCGCAAGACGGCTCGGTTCGTCTGTCCGCATTGCCGCGTGGCCGTGCTGGTCGCCGAGAATCTGTGGGGGCAGGCCATCGAGTGTTCGACCTGCCAGCAACCGATCTACGTCCAGCAGCCCGATGCCCCGATCCAGCATGCTTGTCCGTATTGCTACATGGTCGTTCTGGTCGACCGAAGCAAAATGGGGAAGTTCGTCGAGTGCCCGGCCTGCCATCGGCAATTCCACGTCCCGAATCCGGACGTGGACGTGGAGCAGGAAGGCCCCTCGGCCGAATCCCTTTATTGAGCGGCGAGCGGGACCGGCCGATTTCCGCGAAAATCGCGGAAAAATCCTTTGCGGAGCGGGGGCGGGCGGCTAGTATCCGACAATATTGTCTGACCGGCAGGAGATGGAACCCATGAATCGAATCATCGCCAAGGAGCAGCTCTCGCAGGACGTGTACCGGCTGCGGGTGTCGGCGCCGCTGATCGCGGAAGAGCGCCAGCCAGGCCAATTCATCATCCTGCAACTGGATACGGAATACGGGGAGCGGATTCCGCTGACGATCGCCGACGCGGACGCGAAAGAAGGCAGCATCACGCTGATTTTCCAGGCGGTGGGCAAGAGCACGAAGCTGCTGGCGCAGCTGAACGTGGGCGATTCGATCGCGAATCTGGTGGGGCCGCTGGGCAAGCCGACGCACATCGAGAAATTCGGAACGGTGGTGTGCGTGGGGGGCGGCATCGGGACGGCGCCGCTGTATCCGATCGCGCAGGGGATGAAACAGGCGGGGAACAAGCTGATCGTGATCATCGGGGCGCGGACGAAAGAACTGGTGATCCTGGAGGAGGAGATGCGGGCGATCGCCGACGAGGTGATCGTGTGCACCGACGACGGATCGTACGGGCGGAAAGGCCTCGTGACCGAACCGCTGAAGGAATGGTGCGAACGGGAGCCGAAGCCGGATCTGGCGGTGGCGATCGGTCCGCCGGTGATGATGAAATTCTGTGCGCTGACGACGAAGCCGTATGCGGTGCCGACGGTGGTGAGCCTGAACACGATCATGATCGACGGCACGGGGATGTGCGGGGGCTGTCGCGTGACGGTGGGGGGTCAGACGAAGTTCGTGTGCGTGGACGGACCGGAATTCGACGGGCACCAGGTGGAATTCGACCAGATGATCCAGCGGCTGGGTTCGTATCGGGAGCAGGAAAAGATCGCGGCGGCGGGGTGCAACCTGCACGACGAAGCCCTTAAAAAAGGATTGCGGGAATGAGCTTCCACTCCTCCGAATCGCTGCAAGAAGCCGCGCGCCAGGAATGGGCGCGCATCCAGGCGCTGCCGCAACCGCTGAAGCCGCGGGAACGGCTGGCGATTCCGCCGCAGGAAATGCCGACGCAGGATCCGCTGGCGCGGGCGAAGAACATGCAGGAAGTGGCGACGGGCTACTTCGAAGAGCAGGCCCGGGTCGAAGCGGCGCGCTGCCTCCAGTGCAAGAACGCGCCGTGCGTGCAGGGCTGTCCGGTACGGATCGACATCCCGCGGTTCATCGCGGCGATCGCGGCGGGCGACATGGCCAAGGCGATCGCCGTCATCAAGGAAACGAGCCTGTTGCCGGCGGTATGCGGGCGGGTGTGTCCGCAGGAAACGCAGTGCCAGGAGCCCTGCACGGTGGGCAAGAGCCTGAAATCCGTGGAAAAAGCGGTGTCGATCGGGCGCCTGGAGCGCTACGTGGCGGACTGGGAACGGGCGCAGGGCGCGGCCGTGCCCCCGACGGTGGCGCCGCCGACGGGCAAGAAAGTGGCGGTGGTGGGCAGCGGCCCGGCGGGGATCACCGTCGCCGCCGACGTGCGCCGCGCGGGGCACGAAGTCGTGCTGTTCGAGGCGTTCCACAAGGCGGGTGGCGTGCTGGTGTACGGCATTCCGGAATTCCGCTTGCCGAAAGCGATCGTCCGCGCGGAACTGGACACGCTGAAACAGATGGGCGTGGAGATCCGCACGAATTTCGTGGTGGGGCGCACGCGCAAGATATCGGGGTTGATCGAGAAGGATGGGTTCGACGCGGTGTTCGTGGGCTCGGGCGCCGGCTTGCCGAAGTTCATGAACATCGAAGGCGAAAATTTCGTCGGCGTGTATTCGGCCAACGAATACCTGACGCGGTCGAACCTGATGAAAGCCTACGACCGCGAGCGGGCCGTCACGCCGATCCACGCGGCGCAACGGGTGGCGGTGCTGGGCGGCGGCAACGTGGCGATGGATGCGGCGCGCACCGCGCTGCGCCTCGGCGCGCGGGAAGTGCACCTGATCTACCGCCGCACGGAAGTCGAGATGCCCGCGCGCGTGGAGGAGGTGGCCCACGCCAAGGAGGAAGGCGTGCAGTTCCACATGCTGCAGAATGCCAAGCGCATTCTGGGCGAGAACGGCAAGGTGACGGCCATCGAATGTCTGCGCTACGAACTGGGCGAACCGGACGCCAGCGGCCGCCGCCGCCCCGTCGAAATCAAGGGCAGCGAATTCACCTTGCCGATGGACGCGGTGATCGTGGCGATCGGCAACGAATCGAACCCGCTGATCGAGCAAACGACGCCGGGGCTGGACGTGGACAAGTACGGCCACATCGTCGTCGACGAAAACGGCCGCACGAGTTTGCCTAACGTCTTCGCCGGCGGGGACATCGTACTGGGCGCGGCGACGGTGATTCTGGCGATGGGCGAGGGCCGGAAGGCCGCCGCGGCCATCAACGAGATGCTGAAGGGATAGGGGCCATTCACCCCGTCTTCATCCGGCGCGGAGGATAAACGGGCGGTAGGTGTAACCTTCCGCCCGTTTGTATCGACTGAACGGGCGGAATTTCCGGAGACAATCATGCAAAAGAAGAAAAGCAGGGCGTGGATTTCGTGGCTGTTGGCGCTGGCGGCGGCCGGCGGCGGCGCGTGGGGCTGGATCCATTTCCGGGGGGCGAACGGCAACGGGGCGACGGTCTACAAGGCCACGGCGCTGGAGCGGGGCGACATCGTGCAGACCGTGACGGCGAACGGAGAACTGGGGGCCGTGCAGACGGTGGCGGTCGGCAGCGAGGTGTCCGGGAAAATCACGGAACTGTATGCGGACTACAATTCGGCGGTGACGAACGGGCAGGTGCTGGCGCGGCTCGACGCTTCGACCTACGAACGGCAGGTGGACCAGGCGGCGGCGGAACTGGCGAGCGCCCAGGCGTCGCTCAAGCTGGCCGAGGCGAATTTCCGGCGCGCGGAGGAACTGAAAGCCCTGGATCTGGTGAGCCAGGCCGATTTCGACCAGGCCGAAGCGACGCGGGCGCAGGCGCAGGCGTCGCTGCTGGTGCGCGAAGCCAGCCTGAGCAAAGCGCGCGTGGATCTGGAAAAGACGACGATTTTCTCGCCGATGGACGGCGTGGTGATTTCGCGGGCGGTGGACGTGGGCCAGACGGTGGCGGCCAGCCTCAACGCGCCGACGCTGTTCACGCTGGCGCAGGATCTCCGGCAGATGCGCATCGAGGCGCAGATTTCGGAAGCCGACGTGGGCGGGGTGGAAGAGGGGCAGGCGGTGACCTTCACCGTGGACGCCTATCCGACGCGGACGTTCACGGGTCTGGTCAGCCAGGTGCGGTACGAACCGGTGACCGATCAGGGCGTGGTGAACTACATCGCGATCGTGGACGTGGACAACGCCGACCTGAAGTTGCGGCCGGGCATGACCGCCAATGCGTCGGTCGTGACGGCCAAGCGGGAAAACGTCTTGCGCCTGCCGAACGCGGCGTTGCGGTTCCGCCCGCCGGAAGGCGCGGCGGTGGCCGCGCCGGAGCCGCCGGCCGGGATGCCCGCGGCGGAAAAACCGAAAGAGGCCGGCCATCGGGAACGTGCCGGAACGTGGTCGCACGGCGAGGGCCGAGGCGATTGGGCGAACCGCAAAACCCACGAAAACAACGATGCCGCCGATGCCGCGCTCAAGACGGTCTACGTGCTGGACGCTCAAGGCGGGCTGCGGGCGCAACCGGTCGAACTGGGCATCAGCGACGGCACCTGGACGGAAGTGCTGGGTCCGGGGGCGAAGGAGGGCGACCGGATCGCGACGGGCGTCCAGACGGCGGCCGAGAAAGAAAAGGCGGCGAATGCCGGATCGAGTTCGCCGTTCATGCCGCGGCGCCCGCGGGGCGGCGGGCCGCCGCCGATGTAGAGGCGATCATGGACGCGAAACCGGTCATCCAGTTGGACGGGGTGGAAAAGGTCTACCAGACCGGCGAGGTCGCGGTGAAGGCCGTGCGCGGCGTTTCGCTGGCGGTAAGGCCGGGCGAATTCGCGGCGGTGATGGGCGCGAGCGGATCGGGGAAATCCACCTTGATGAACCTGATCGGCTGCCTGGACCGGCCGACGGCGGGGCGCTACTGGCTGGACGGCGAGGAAGTCGGAAAACTGACGAAGAGCGAGCTGTCCCTGGTGCGGAACCAGCGGCTGGGATTCGTGTTCCAAGGATTCAACCTGCTGTCGCGGACGTCGGCGCTGGAAAACGTGGAACTGCCGCTCCTGTATTCGCCGAGCGGCCACGGGCGGCGCGAACTGCGGCGACGGTCGCTGGCGGCGCTGGAACAGGTCGGCCTGGCGGACCGCGCGGGCCACCATCCCAGCCAGCTCTCGGGCGGCCAGCAACAGCGCGTGGCCATCGCGCGGGCGCTGGTGAACGAACCGGCGCTGCTGCTGGCGGACGAGCCGACGGGCAATCTCGATACGCGGACGAGCCTCGAAATCATGGCGATTTTCCAGGCGCTGAACGACAAGGGCATGACGATCCTGATGGTGACCCACGAGCCGGACATCGCCCGCTACTGCCGCCGGGAAATCGTCATGCGCGACGGCCGGATCATCCGCGACGAGCCGGTCGCCGACCGCCTCGCCGCCGCCGCCGAATTGGCGCACGCCCGGAAACCGGAGGAAACGCCGTGAAATTTTCCGCGACGTGGATGATCGCGCTGCGCGCGCTGCGGCGTAACCCGATGCGGTCGGGCCTGACGATGCTGGGCATCATCATCGGGGTGGCCGCGGTCATCGCGATGGTGGCGATCGGGACCGGAGCGAAGGAGCAAGTGGCGTCGAGCATCGCGCAGATCGGGCAGAACACGGTGATGGTGATGTCCGGGACGGGCTCGCGCGGTGGCGTGCGCGGCGGCTGGGGCAGCGCGCCGACGCTGACGCGGCAAGACTACGAGGCCATCCGGAAGGAAATCCCCGGCGTGATCCGGGCCACGCCCGACGTGCGCAAGAACGCGCAGGTGATGGCGGGCAACCAGAACGTGAACACGACCATCAACGGCGCCGGGGAGGACTACGTCGACATCCGGGCGTGGGAGTTCCTCGAAGGCGGGAATTTCACGGCGGCGGATGTGCGGGGATCGTCGAAGGTGGCGATCTTGGGGCAGACGGTGGCGACGAATCTGTTCGGCGACGCCAGCCCGGTCGGGCAGATCGTGCGGATCCAGAACGCGCCTTACGTGGTGGTGGGGATGCTGAAGCCCAAGGGCATGAGCATGATGGGGTCGGACCAGGACGACGTGGTGCTGGTGCCCTGGTCGAGCGCGATGGTGCGGCTGACGGGAGGAGACTCTTTCCGGGCCATCACGGTGCAGGTCGAGAGCGCGGACCAGGTCGAAACGGTGATGGAGGAGTTGTCCGCGCTGTTGCGGCAGCGGCACCGGATCCGCGCCGGCGCGGAAGACGATTTCCACGTGCGCAGCCAGCAGGAGATCATGGAAATGGCCACCTCGACGGCCCAGACGATGACGATGCTGCTGGCGGCGATCGCGGGGGTGTCGCTGCTCGTGGGCGGCATCGGCATCATGAACATCATGCTGGTCAGCGTGACGGAACGGACGCGCGAGATCGGCGTGCGCATGGCGGTGGGCGCGCGCGGCAGCGACATTTTGCTGCAATTTCTGGTGGAAGCGGTCGTGCTGAGCGTCGGCGGGGGCCTGATCGGCATCGGCCTCGGGGTGGGCATCGCCCAGATCGTCTCGGCGAAGGTCGGCTGGAACACGCTCGTTTCGGCCGATTCGGTCGCGCTGGCTTTCGCCTTCAGCGCGGCGATCGGCATCTTTTTCGGATTCTATCCGGCGCGCAAGGCGGCGGGGTTGGATCCCATCGAGGCATTGCGCTATGAATAGAAAGAACAAGATTCAACGGTTCAGCGGTTCAGCGGTTCAGCGGTTGGGTCTGGCCCTGGCGGCGGCGCTGCTGGCGGCATCCGCGCCGGCGGCGGAAAAGCAGAGCCGGAACCTGACGCTGGCGGACTGCGTCGGCCTCGCGCTGGAAAACAGCCTGGACCTGAAAATCGAGAAGATTTCGCGGCAGGTGGCGCAGACGGAAGTGGACGCGGCTCGGGGTGGCTACGACCCCAGCTTGTCGATTTCCGCGAAGCGCGCGCACGACGAAACCTTGGGATCCGCGGACGAAGCCGGCGTGCGACGGACGGACGAAACGGATCGCGACACCTACGAGGCGTCCGTGGGCGGCGCGACGAGCTTGGGCGGGTTGAGCTACGAAATCGGGGCGAAAACGGGCGACTCGAGCGGCACGAGCGCGGGGAATCCGTTCGACGCGAGCACCGGCAGCGCCGGGATCACGCTGACGCAGCCGTTGCTGAAGGGATTCAAGACCGACGGCACGCGCTATCAGGTGGCGATCGCGCGCCGGCAATCTGCGGAAGCGGCGGTGCAGTTGGAGGCGAAGATCCAGAACGTGCTTTCGCGGGTGGAAACGGCTTGGTACGCCCTGCTCCAGGCGCACGAAAGCATCCTGGTGCAGGAGGAGGCCGTGCGCCTGGCCACGCAGCTCTACGAAGACAACCGGCGCAAGGTGCAGATCGGGGCGATGTCTCTCCTCGACGAGAAGCAGGCCGAAAGCCAGGCGGCGTCGGCGCGGGCGGATCTGAGTTCCGCGAAGCGGTCCTACGCCGAGGCGCAAAACCAGTTGAAGACGTTGTTGTTCGCCGACCACCGGAATTTTCGCGATCTGGAAATCGCGGCCATCGGCGAGCTGTCGTCCGGACCGGTCGACGTGGATTCGGCGGCGAGCGGCGAACGGGCGTTGGAGCAGCGGCCCGACCTGCGGCAGGAGCGGATGGCGCTGGAGCGGCAGGGCATCGTCGTGAAGTACCAGAAAGACCAGACGTTGCCGTCGCTGGACCTCGTGGGGGGCGTGGGCGTGACGGCCAGCGACGAAGAAACGCAGGGCGACGCCCTCGACCGCATGGGTTCGGCGGACGAGCCGTATTGGTCGGCGGGCGTGGCGTTGACGATTCCGCTGGGCAACCGCACGGCGAAGGCTCGCCACGCGCAGAGCCTCGCCAACGAGGAGAAGATGAAGTGGGAACTGCGCCAGCTCGAAGAAACCGCGCTGGTGGAAGTGGACGACGCGGCGGCGGCGGTCGCGACGGGCTACGAACGGGTCCAGGCCACGCGGGAAGCCCGGCAATACGCCGAGCAGGCGCTGGCGGCGGAACAGCGGAAGCTGGAAAGCGGCAAAAGCACCAGTTTCGTGGTGCTGCAATTGCAGCGCGACCTCACCACCGCGCGCAATACCGCGATCCAGGCGTTGATGGACTACAACCAGCAGTGCGCCGCGTTGGCGTTGGCCGAGGGGGGCATGCTCGCCCGCCACCACGTGGCGTTCGCCGACGAATAGCGGCCGTGAGGCCGCTCAGGGTTCGACGGCGTCGCCGGTGCGAACGAACAGCAGCGTGCAGGCGATTTTTTCCGGCGGCAGGCCGAAGAGAAGAGCGACGGCCTTGCGGTAGTCTTCCATCTGGGGCCGGTGGCGCGCCGGGTTCGGCGTCCGATCGGTCTTGAAGTCGAGGATGCGCGCCCGAACGGACCGGCCCGTCGCGTCTTTTTCGAGTTGCAGGCGGTCGATCTTGCCGGACAGCCATTTGCCGCCGAGAATCGCCTCGAACGCCTGCTCGCGCAGCAGCTCGGCGTCGCCGGCAGGCTTCTCAAAAAGGGCGTGGACGCGCGGATTCGCCAGACAATCCGCGACCAGCCGGGCGTCGGCCGACGGGGCATCCGGAAATTCCGGGATTTCTCCGGGCGCCAGCCAGCCGATGCGTTCGAACAAGGCATGCACGCGCGTGCCGAGATCGCGGGCTTCCGCGCCTTCGGGGAGGAATGCGCGGCCATCCTGGGCTTCGCCCGTCGCGGGTTCCCGGGAGGCGACGTGCGCTACCAACGGGCGCTCGGTCGGCGCCGCGGGCAAGTCGCCGAATCGCAGTGGCGCGCAGGGAGCGCCGGTCGGTTTTTCGCCGCCGGTTTTTTGTTTCCACCATTGCCGGTCGCCGGTTTCCCAGACGGGCTGACCGGCCGCGGGCGTCGCGTCGGGAGCGAGCGTGTTCTGCAGGATGCCGTCGAGAGAGAGCGCCTTCGTGGTTTCGGTGGGAGCGACGGTGATCAAATAGAGCGCGCGTTTGGCGCGGGTCATGGCGACGTAGAGCAGGCGGAGTTCTTCCAGCGCGCTGCTGCGGCGGTCCTCCGCGTATTGCGCGGCCAGGACGGGTTCGGCTTCGACCGCCGGGGTTTCGGGGGAGGATAGGATCCAATCGACGGGTGGATGGGGCTCGTTGACGGTTCGCTCGTGGACCAGCAGCGGTTCCTTGCTGTGCGCCGTGATGCCGTTCTTTCCCAGCGCAGGCAAAAGGACGACGTCATATTCCAGTCCCTTGGCCTTGTGCATGGTCAGGATGTGGATATTGGAGCCGCTTTGCGCGGCGGGAATTTCCTGGGCCTGTACGAAGGAGCAGAAGAGGAGGGCGTTGCCGTCCGGAATCCGGTCGAATTCGGCGGCGCTGGAAATCAGCAGGCGCAAGCGACTTCGTTCCCGCGGGGCCTGGGCCAGATCAAGCCGGGCGGCGAGGTGGGTGGCGAATCCGGCGTAGCCCTGCTCGCGGATGAGGCGTCCCCAGGCGGCCAGCTCGGCGGGAGCGAGCGAGAGGGTTGGAACGAGCGTCGACATTTCGACGTGCCGCCGGGCGAAAACGTCGCCGGGATGCTCGATGAGCTTGGCGAAGGAAAGAATGGCGGGGATCAAGACGTTGTCGAGCAGCTCGGAGTTGCCGGCCCAGACCGCCGGAATGCCTTTTTCCGCGAGCGCGTCCAGCAATTCCAACCCCTCGGGATTGCTGCGGGCGAGGAGCGCGACGGAGAGCCGGTCGAAGTCGGGAATCTCATCGCGGAGCTGCGCCACGATTTCTGCGGCGCGCCGGCTGGCCGGCGATCCCGTGTCTTCGGCCGCTTGTTTTTCTTCCTTCGTGAGCCGGGGCAGGATGTGGAGCTCGACGTGGCCGGCGAGATCTTGGTTGGGCTCGGCCGCCTGGTGCGGCGTCCATTCGGCGGTCCACTCCGCAGCGATGCCGGGCCAATCTCCCCGGAGCTGCTCGTTCGCGGGGAGGCGCATGTCCGCCAGGGAACGAAAGACCCGGTTGACGGCATCGAGGACGACGGGACTGGAACGCCACGAATGGACGAGCGGCGCGGGCTCCGCGATCGCCGGTTTGGTGCCGGGGCGGTTGTATTTGGCCAGAATGCGCCGGAACAGGCGCGGATCGCCGCCGCGCCATTGGTAGATAGCCTGCTTGACGTCGCCCACGTAGAACAGCGTGCGGTCACCGTCGGGATTCTGGAGAACTTCGTCCAGCAGGTTCTGGATGACCGACCACTGGAGCAGCGACGTGTCCTGGAATTCGTCGAGCAGCCAGTGTTGGAAACGCGCATCCAACCGGAAATCCATCAACGTCCGCAGGCGGGCCGGCGCCGGCCCGGAAGCGGGATCCAGCAGATGGGCGATGTCGTTGAACGCCAGCTGGCCGGAACGGACGATGTGGTCGCGGCGGTTCCGCCCGTAGGCCGAGAGCAACTGGTAGAGTCCCCGCGTGCGCGCGATTTGCCGGCCGAGGAGGGCGAAGCGGATCTGGGCGAAGACGGAAGCCAACGCGGCTTGCGTCGCGGCCGAGAGGGCGACGTCCGTCCGGCGGATCCGGACGGAATCGCGAGGTTCATCCGGGTCGGCAAAGGCTCGGTAGAGACGTTCCGCGAGAGCGTTCTTGAAATCGAAACCGCCGCCTTGGCGGACGATTTCCAGCCCGGCGACGAAGCGGTTCCAATCGTCCCGCACCTGGCCGGGCTTGAGCGCGTTCGTCTGGTCTTCGAGGGCCGCGAAAACGGCCGGCCAATCGGGAGCTTTCGGCACCGGCAATCCGTCCGTCCAGATGCGGGAGGCATCGCCCCAGGCCCCGGGGTCCGGCGCCCGCCGATAGAGCGCATATTGGTTTCCGATCAGATCGCGGACGGCGCCGTAGACGCTTTTCTTTTCTTCGCCGAAGGTCGCCCGCTTGAAGGCCTCCATCAGCTCGCCGCGTTCCGCGTCGCTTGCGGTTTTCTGTCCGAGCAGCCGCTGCAAGACGAGATCCTCTTCGGCGGTCTGCGCTTCCGGCGCGATGGCCGGATCGGAAGCGATGCCATATTCGAGGCGGAATTGCCGGAGAATCTGCAGGAAGAACGAGTCGAGCGTGCCGATGCGCAGTCCGGGCAGGGCCTGGACGAGCGCGCGCAAGGCGACTTGCGCGGCCGGCCGGTCCGCGAATTCCGGCAACCCGCCATCGGCCAACTGGCGGTTCAGTTGCGCGAAGCCCTGGTCGGATGCGGCTGCTTGCGCCAGGCGGGTCAGGATGCGCGAGAGGATTTCGCCGGCGGCCTTGCGGGTGAAGGTCAGCGCGACGATGGACGCGGGGTCCGTGCCGCAGGCCAGCAGGGCGAGGTAGCGGCTGCTCAGGGCGAACGTCTTGCCGGTGCCGGCGGAGGCCGCCATGGCCGCGCTGCGAATCTGGACGGGCGCGTTCATGGCGTGCCCGGCTCCCGGATCTGTTCTTGGCCGCCGGAGAAGAGCGCTTCGAAATCGTCGAACCGGATCGTCTTGTCCGTCGGCGGCCAGAAACGCGCGGCCCGGATGCCAGCGACGACCTCGCGGGCTTTCGCGAGCGCGGATTCGTATAGATCTTCGCCGTCCTTGGTCCGGAGATCCAGCTCGACGATGCCGGTCTGGGCGACGGCCTTGGGCAGGTTGAAATAGCCGACGGAAACGCCGGCGGCCTGCGGATGCAGCTGCTCGTAGATAAACCGATAGAGCGGCAGCTGCAGATCGACCCAGCGCTCTTCCGAGCGGGGGCGGAAGTGGGTTTGGAGGGGCGCGTCCCCGCTCTCGGACGTCTTGTAGTCGAGAATGCGGATCGCGCCGGTTTTCCGGTGCCGGTCGATGCGGTCGATGCGCGCCTTCACGATCATCCCGTCGAGTTCGGCTTCGAATTTTTCTTCGGCCGCGACGATCCGCCAGCCGTCCCGTACCGCCGCCGCGTGGACCTTTGCCGCGGCGCCTAGCCGCTGGCGCAGGGAGTCCAGCTGCACGATCGCGGCGAAGGAGGGCTGCGGGCCGTACTGCGCTTTCGCCAGCCGCTCGAGCTCCCGGAGGAGCAGGGCCTGGATTTCCCCTTCGTCGTCGAGCGCTTCGTGTTTTTTCAGGATGCGGAGGGCATCATGAGCCAGATTGCCGAAACCCAGCGGATCGATTTCGCGGGCGCCGTCGTCTTTCGGTTCCATGCCGAGCACGTAGCGGAGATAGAAACGGAACGGGCAGGCCAGATAGGCCTTGAAAGCCGTCACCGAGAGCGTTCTGGGTATTTGTTCCGGCCGGCAGGCGGGAGGGACAAGAGCCAAAACGGGCGCCTCCGGCGCGGAAGAGACGGCGCCGCGCAAGGCCGGCCGGCCGAAGAGCAGCCCCACGCGTCCCGGCAGTTCGTCGGCGGAACAGGCGAGCAGGATGCGTGAAGGCAGTTGCGGCTCCTGGTTGGCCGCGCGGCGGCTGTACAGGAACCGCACGCCGCCGGCCGGACGCGATTCCAGCAGCGTGCGCGCCAAAAAAAGGTCGCGCGCCAGCAAATCGCGGTTGCTCGCGAGACCTGCGCGGACGCGGATGGAATCCGGCAAAAAGGCGTCGCCGATGCGCGTTTCGGGCACGACGCCCTCGCGCAGGTCGGCCAGAACGACCGCCGGCGCGGTTTCCCATTGCGTTTCCAGCCAGCCGATGGCTTCTCGCGCGGCGGTCGGCTTGGGGAAGACCGATTCGCGGGCTAGCGCTGCTTGCAGCAACTCGAGAGATTCGTCCGGTTCCAGCCCCGAGATCCGCGCGGATTCTTCGACGGCCCGCACGAGATCGGCCAGGGCTTTCGTGGCCTCGGCGAACCGCGGATCGGGAGGCAGAAGAGTCGCCGGCTGACGGCAGTCGTAGAGGTTCGCCAAAAAAACGGAGATCGGATCGGCGAAGCGCGCATTCACTTCCTCCAGCGCGCCGGAGAGAATTGGGCAAGCGCGGTCTTGCTTGGCGAAGCGCCGCAAGTCGTCGTACATCGTTGGCAGATGCTGCGTTTGGCACTGGTCGAGCTGCGCGAGCAGCTGGCCGGCGTCGTCGAGCCCGAGCCGGACTCCGAGCCAGTCCTGCGCGTCGGGATGCCGCAGGAAAGCGGCCGTCGCCGCGTAGTCGCGCCGGCTCCGGAGCGCTAGCCAGGCGGCCAGCAGCCGGCCCGGCGCGGTTTGCGCCAGCGGCACGCCGTTGGGCAGGAAGAGCGCGCCGCCGTCGATTTGCAACCGCCGGGCCAAGGCCTGCGCGTTGCCGGGATCCGGCGTGCAAACCGCCAGCGCGCGCTTTTCCCGTTCCGCTTCGGCCAGCAGCGCGGCCAGCGCGTCCGTCTCGTCTGGCGCTTGTTCGAAGACGTGAATTTGGCCTTCGTCGAGCGGCAGCGGCTCGTTTTCCCAGCGTTCCGGCCGCGGCCGGCCCCAATCGTCGAAGCGATCCGCCTCCGACTCAGGCGCCAAAACGTGCAGCTCGACCGAGCAGGCGGCGGACAGCGTCCGCAGCCGGCGGATCGCCAGCTCGGAGAAATCCGACACGAAGAGCGCGATCACCCGGGAAATGCCGGTGGCGTCGTTCGCGTTCCGCGCGGCCTCCCGGCGGGCGGCGAGGGGATCCTTCCGGCCCAACCGGGCGACGTCCTGCAACAGCCCTTTTTCCAGCCGGCCGAAATCATCCCAGCGCGCGCGTTCTTCGTCGGGCACCAGCGGCAACAGATCGACGGTCGCGCGGTCGGCTTCGGCCAATTGCCGCCGGACGTCCTGCAGTTGCGCGGCGAGGCCCAGCGCGAGCGGAAAATCCCACGCGACGTCCGTCGCGGGGAACAGGGCGCCGATTTGCTCGCGTTGTGCCATCAACCGTTTGGCCAAGAGGGCCAGGACCAGAGCGTCGTCGGCCGCCTCGGAGGGCGTGGGTACCAAGTGTTCCGGCGTGACGATGGCTCCCGCCAAGACCGCGGTGCCGCGGGTGGCGGCGGTCCGGGCCAGTTCCGCGCGCAGGCGGCGGCCCGCGTGGCGGGTCGGCACGACGATCAGGCAGCCGCGCAAATCCAAGGGGCCGCTGCGCCAGTTCCGCGTCAGGACGTCCACGGCGGCCGGCAGCGACGGCGTCGTCCATCCATGGAAATGCCGGCTGATGCTCACGCCCGAATCGTGACGGAATGGCGGAAATAATCAATTCCAATCCGGCACGGGACAAGATGCAGCCATCCCGTTTCTATTAGCCGTCCAAGAGCTCGGGCATCGGCGGAACCGTCATGGGATTCGGTCCCGGAATCGGTCCGGCGGGACCCGAAGATGGGGCAATGGGCTTGCCGGCGCGCGGGTGCGGTCTTGCGCGGCGGCGCGAGATGGGGTTGAATACGGGGCATGGATGAAAACGACCAGCGCGCGGACGACGACGGCGGCAGCCGCATGAGCCTCGGCGGGCATCTGGACGAGCTGCGGGTGCGGCTGGGGCTGGCGGTGGGCGGCTTCGCGGTCGCGTTCTTCGCGTCCCTCTCGGCGGCCAAATGGTTTGCGGGGGCGATCCTGGCGCCGTATCGCGCGGCGATGGAAGCGGCGGGACTCGAACTGAAGCTGCAGGCGGTGCAGCCGGCGGAACCGTTCCTGGTTTATCTGAAGGCGGCGCTGGTGCTCGCGGCGCTGGCGAGTTCGCCGTGGATCTTCTACCAGCTCTGGGCGTTCGTGGCGGCGGGGCTGCATCGGCACGAGCGGCGGTTCGTGCGCGCAGCGGTGCCGGCGTGCGCGGCGCTGTTCGTGGGCGGGGCGCTGTTTTTCCTGCTGGGGCTCGCGCCGTGGATCTTCCGGTTCTTCATGCGGTTCGACCTGGGCATCGACTATCTGATCTACCAGCCGGCCGTGGGGCCCACGGTGGATTTCATCCTCGTGCTGGCGCTGACGTTCGGCTTGGCCTTCCAGACGCCGGTGGCGATCGTCTTCGCGGAGCGAATGGGGCTGGTTTCCCTGGCGGCGCTGCGGCGGGCGCGGAAATACGTGCTGCTCGGGGCGTTCGTGGTCGGCGCGGTCTGCACGCCGCCGGACGTGGTTTCGCAAGTGGCCTTGGCGCTGCCGCTCTACGCCCTCTACGAAGGCGGTCTGCTGGTCTGCCGGATCTGGCCGCGGCCGCCGAACTAGGCCTTGGGATCTTCTTTCTTGGCGTCGTCGGCGGAAGCCGATTTGATTTCGGTTTCGGCTTCCTTCACGCCCTTCTTGAATTCCGTGATGCTCTTGCCGATGCTGCGGGCGATGTCCGGCAGGCGCCGGCCGAAGATCAGCACGGCGATGACGAGGATGATGATCCATTCCGCTCCGCCGGGGAGACTGAAGGCAAGCATGGGATTGGTCATGGGCGGCATCCTTGGTTAGTGTGGTGGCAGTTTGGACCTGCGCGGGCGGCGGAGTCAAAGGAAAACGGGGTATTTCGCCGCGAAAACCTGGTCCGGATCGGACCTGATTCACCCACGGGACAAGCCCGTGGGGGTCTTCGGAGACAAAGCCGCTGGCGGCTGAAAACCCTAGGCGCCGAGGGCCCGGCCGAGGGCGACGGCGGCGTCGAACTTGGGCAGCGCGGTGCGGGCGAGGGGCACGTCCAGCTTGCGGGCGAGGGCGACCATTTCGGCGGGCACGGTCTTGCCGTTGGCGACGAGGACGCCCGCGGCGCCGACGACGTGGGCCGTGCGCACGGCCTGTTCGGTGGCGAGGGAGGTCAGCAGCAGCGGGCGCTCGAGGTCCATCGTCAGCACGTCGCTCATGAGATCGGCGGCGATCACGTGGAGCACGTCGGCGGAAGCGTGGGCGGGGGCGGTCCAAAGCAACTCGGACCGAACGGCGGCGAGAAGGTCGTTCAGGTGCATGGCGGGTTTCAGGTTTCGGCGGCGGCGCGGCGCTGGTTGAAGCGGACGTAGTAGAACAGGTTTTCGATTTCGAAGGCGATGTTGATGTTCTGGATGAACAGCGACGAGCCGGCCTTGAGCTGGACGGGGGAGAAGTTGAGCACGCCCTGCACGCCGGCGGCGGCGAGCTGGTCGAGGATGCCGGCCGCCGCGTTTTCGGGCACGGCGAGGACGGCGACTTGGATGTCCTGTTCCTTGACGAAGGCGGCGAGCTGGCTGACGGGCAGGATGGGGATGGGCGCGGCGGCGGGATTGATCCGCGCCGGGTTGTTGTCGAAGCCGGCGACGACTTCGACGTTCTCGTTGGCGAATCCCTTGTAGTTCATGAGGGCCGTGCCGATCTTGCCGCAGCCGACGATGACGATGCGCTGCAGGATCTGCGTGCCGAGGAGGGCGTCGAGGCGCTGGAGCAGGACATCGATGGGGTAGCCGCCGCGCTTGTTGCCGACCGCCAAGTGGGCCAGAGAGAAGTCTTTGCGTACGAGGGAAGACGAAACGCCGGCCGCATCCCCCAGATTGTCCGAAAAAGCCTTCGAAAGGCCCATGGACTTGAATTTCAGCAGGATGTTTTTGTAGCGGACAAGACGCTGAATCAGCTCTTTCTGCACGATGAAATCTTGTTTCTTCACGATAATGCTCCTAAAACGATATTTAATGTGACAATATGAACAGTATATATGACGAATGGAGCGAGTCAAGTGTGTATCGTATCAGATTTCTCTTGTTGTGGGAGAAAGGTTTTACTATCGTACGGCGAATTTTTGGAGGACTCGACGGTGAACGCGGAAGCAAATGCAGAGGTCCAGGAGCGGTTGACGCCGGAGCTGGAGAAATTCATCCAGCACTGGAAGAAACAGCCGGGCAACCTGATCATGGTGCTGCACCGGGTGCAGGAACACTACGGCTACGTGCCGCGGTCGGTGGCGTTCCAGGTGGCGGATCTGCTGAAGATCCCACTGGCGCAGGTGTATGGCGTGCTGACCTTCTACCACTTCTTCAAGCTGAAGAAGCCGGGCAAGAACCGGATCGCGGTGTGCATGGGCACGGCTTGCTACCTGAAAGGCGGCAACGACCTGATCCAGGAACTGGAAAACATCCTGGGCGTGGGCCTGAACGTGGTGACTCCGGACGGGCAGTTCTCCGTGGAAGCGGTGCGGTGTCTGGGCTGTTGCGGGCTGGCGCCGGTGATGTCGGTGAACGGCACGATGCACGGCAACCTGAAGAAGGAAGACGTCGCCGGCATCGTGGCGCAGTACAAGGCGCAGGCCTAGGCGGAGCGCGGAATTCGTGCAGGCGACCCAATGCGACGCGGTCACGGAAATCGTCGAGAACGCCTTCGCGGCGGGCGCGACGGAGATCCGGCTGGACTGGATCCGGCGCGGGCCGCGGCTCGAGGTGACGGTGCGCGACGACGGGCGCGGCATGGATGCGGAAACGCGCCGGAAAGCGCTGGATCCATTCTGGACGGACGGCGCGAAGCATCCGGAGCGGAAAGTGGGCCTGGGCCTGCCGTTCGTGCAGCAGGCCGCGGAACAGTGCGGCGGTTCGTTCGCGCTGGAATCGGCGCCCGGCCGCGGGACGACCGTCGCTTTTGCGTTCGATCTGGCGAACGTGGACGCGCCGCCGGCGGGCGACGTGGCCGCGACGCTGACGGAGCTGATGGCGTATCCCGGCGCGGCCGATCTGGCGGTGCGGCGCGCGGAAGACGACCGGACCTACGAAGTGCGGCGCGCGGAACTGGCCGCCGCGCTGGGCGATTTGGAACAGGCCGGGACGCTGGCCCTGATGAAACAATTTTTCTCCGCCAACGAGGCGGAGATCCGGAACGAGGTGCAACATGGCGAAATTGACGCTGGCTGATTTGAAGAAACTGCGCGAAGCGAAGCACGCGGAGATGAATCCCCGCGACGCGGCGCACAAAGACGTGCAGATCATCGTGGGCATGGGCACGTGCGGGATCGCCGCGGAGGCGAAGAAGACCTTCGACGTGCTGGTCGACGAGCTGGACAAGGCGGGCCTGGGCAACGTGGCGATCCGCCAGACCGGCTGCATGGGCCTGTGCCACAGCGAACCGACGGTGGAAGTGGTGGTGCCGGGCATGCCCCCGGTGGTGTACGGCAAGGTGGATCCGGACACGGCGCGCAAGATCGTGAACCAGCACGTCGTCCGCAAGCTGCTGGTGAACGACCACGTGTACGACAAGCCGGCGGCGGACATCGTGCGGAAGTAGCGGAAGGGAACGGCGATGGCGATCAAGACCTATCTGTTGACGTGCGGCGGGACGGGCTGCGTGGCCAGCCACGGGACCGAGCTGTACGAGGCGCTGAAAAAGGAAATCACCGAACAGGGCGCGCAGAGCGACGCCCAGGTGGTCCGCACCGGCTGCTTCGGTTTCTGCGAAAAGGGCCCCATCGTGAAGGTGCTGCCCGACGAGACGTTCTACGTCAGCGTGAAGCCGGCGGACGCCAAGGAAATCGTGGCCGAGCACGTGGTCAAGGGCCGGCCGGTCGCGCGGCTGCTCTACGACAAGAGCCAGAGCCACCTGAACACCAAGCTGGAGGACGTGTCGTTCTACCAGAAGCAATTCCGCATCGTGCTGCGCAACTGCGGCGTGATCGATCCGGAAAAGATCGACGAATACATCGCCCGCGACGGCTACGCGGCCCTCGCGAAGGTGCTGACGGAAATGACGCCGGACCAGGTGGTGGACGAAATCCGCAAGTCGGGCCTGCGCGGCCGCGGCGGCGCCGGGTTCCCGACCTGGATGAAGTGGAAGTTCTCCAAGGACGCGCCGAGCGCCGAGAAATACGTCGTCTGCAACGCGGACGAAGGCGATCCGGGCGCCTACATGGACCGGTCCACGATCGAGGGCGATCCGCACTCGATCCTGGAAGCCATGGCGATCGCGGGCCGCACGATCGGCGCGGGCAAGGGCGTGATCTACATCCGCGCGGAATATCCGCTGGCGATCGAACACCTGGAAACCGCGATCAAGCAGGCGCGCGAATACGGCCTGCTGGGCAAGGACATCCTCGGCACGGGCTTCGACTTCGACGTGGAACTGCGGCTGGGAGCGGGCGCGTTCGTCTGCGGCGAGGAAACGGCCCTGCTGGCCTCCACGATGGGCAAGCGCGGCATGCCGATCCCGCGGCCGCCGTTCCCGGCGGTGTCGGGCCTCTGGCAGAAGCCGACGGTCATCAACAACGTCGAGACCTACGCGAACGTCCCGGTCATCATCCTGCGGGGCGGCGACTGGTTCGCGAAGATCGGCACGCCGAAGAGCGCGGGCACCAAGGTGTTCGCGCTGACCGGCAAGATCAACAATTCCGGCCTCATCGAAGTGCCGATGGGCATCACCCTGCGCGAGATCATCTACGACATCGGCGGCGGCATCCGCGGCGGCAAGAAGTTCAAGGCCGTGCAGACGGGCGGGCCGTCCGGCGGCGTGATCACGGCGGACTACCTGGACACGCCGATCGACTACGAGCACCTGCAGGCGCTGGGGTCGATCATGGGTTCCGGCGGCATGATCGTGATGGACGAGGACGACTGCATGGTCGACGTGGCCCGGTTCTACCAGGAATTCTGCGTGGACGAGAGCTGCGGCAAGTGCGCGCCGTGCCGGATCGGCACGCGCACGCTGCTGAACCTGCTCGAGAAGATCGCGGCGGGCCAGGGCACGCGCGGCGACCTCGACAAGATCCGCGAAGTGGGCACGGCGATGCAGAAGGCGGCGCTGTGCGGCCTGGGCCAGACGGCGCCGAACCCGGTGCTGTCCACCATGAAGTATTTCGAGGCGGAATACGCCGCGCACATCGACGACAAGCGCTGCCCGGCGGGCAAGTGCAAGAATCTGGTGACCTACGAGATCGATCCGGCCAAGTGCATCGGCTGCACGCTGTGCGCGCGCAAGTGCCCGGCGAACACCATCGCGGGCGAGCGGCAGAAGCCGCACCGGATCATCCAGGAAAACTGCATCAAGTGCGGCGAGTGCCTCAAGGCCTGCAAGTTCGGCGCCGTGAGCCGCCGGTGAGAAGGGGACGACGATGAAGACGGTC
>CALMNW010000049.1 GCA_937872095.1 uncultured Verrucomicrobiota bacterium | reverse complement strand
AATGCCTCACCTCCTCATCACACGCTTTCGGACATTCCCAAGTTTTTACGTAGCGCGGAAAAATCCGCGAAAGTTTTTACGTGCTACGTAAAAACTATGGAGGTCAGTAGCCGCCGCCCATGTTGCCGGGGAGGGACGGGGCGCTCTCCCAGGACTGGGGCATGTTCCACGGCAGGTCGGATTCGTCCTGCTGGGGAGAGGCGCAACCGGCGCAGGCCAAGATGAAACCCGTGGCGGCCAGGAGCGCGAGGAGACGGCGGAACCGCATCACGGCCAGATCGAAGGGATCGCCGAGTAGTAGCTGATCTCGGCGGCTTGGAGACCGACCACTGCCAGCAACAGCAGCAGGGCCACCAGGGTCATGGCGGAAAGTCCGTTAGAAGAGAACATCGTCGCCCTCCTTCACCGTGTCCTTCTGGTAATCGGTCATGACCTCGGCGATGGACACATTGTCGCGCACCGCGCTGATCCGGATCTTGCCGATCATGTTGTCGTCGCGATGGATGATCATTTCCGCGGTGGCCTGGACGCCTTCGTTCGAGCCGATGTCGATGACGACGAAATTCCACTCCTTGTTGGCGTAGACGATCTTGCCCGTGGTGCCGGGCTTCATCGTGATTTCCTTGTGGAGTTCCTTGTCGCACTTCTCGAGCTGGGTTTCGAGGACGGACTTGTCTTCTTCGAGCTGGGCGATCTGGTCCTGCATGCTGGCGACCTGCGCGGTGAGGTCGGCGACCTGGGCGGTGAGGGTGGCCTTCTCGTCTTCGAGGCCGGCGATCAAGTTGCTCTTCTCTTCCAGTTCCTGGTCCTTGCCGCGGATGGTTTCGTTGAGCTGGACGATCTGGGTGCGGGCGTCCTCGAGCTGGGCCTTGGTGTTTTCCAGTTCGGCGCGGGTGTTTTCGAGATCCTGGCGGGTGTTTTCGAGATCGGTCTGGGTGTCGTTCCAGCCTTGGAGGACGGCGTTGGCGACCTGGAGGGCCTTGTTCAGCTCGCTGTCGAGGCGGGGGAGATCTTCCTTGGTGCCGATCTTGAGGCTGGCGGCGCTGAACCGAGCCGCGCCCTTGGCTTCTTCGGACAGCAGGGATTGCTGCCCTTTGAGGGTGCCGACGATCCGGTCGACGCCGCTTTCGAGTTTCTGGGTCCGTTCCTTGATCAGGGTCCGTTTCGGGAACAGAACGGCGGCCTGGATCACCAGGGCGACGATGCTGACCAGCAACACGATAACAACTAGCGGCTTCAACAATTTAGCCATGACGTCCTCCAAAACATTTAGTGGCGGCATTGTGGGGCAAAGCGCGAACGATGTCAAACGCCAAAAGGAAAATCCCGGCGTTCCGCCGGAGTCGGGAAATCAATAGAAAAGGATATTGGCCCATTGGCGTCCTTTTTCGGTGAATTGCCACTTGCCGCCGGATTGGGCGATATAGGCCCGCCCGTTGCGGCCCAGGACCTCGGGGAACACCTGGACGACGGCCTGCCGCCGGTTGCCGAGAATCGCGATTTCGGCGGCGGTGGCGTTGCGGCCGCTGGTGGGGGCGCCGGATTCGGAAAGGGTCAGGCGCAGGGGGCCGCCGTCGTAGGGCGCGCCCGTCCAGAGCGCGGGGAAGCGCCGGAAATAATCCGGATACTTTCCGCGCAGGACGACCGCGCAGGCGGGAGGCAGCGCGGCGAGATAGGAGGCCAGGGTGAGACCGGGATCATGGGCATGGGCGGCCCAGAAATCGAGGGGGTCGAAGGCAAACAGATTGTTGCCGTGGTAGTTGCCGAAATCGGGCTTGAGTTTTTCTTCGCGGTGCTTGATCTCGTAGCGGGAATTGAGCAGCACGCCGACTTCCCAATGCAAGTGGGCACGTGCCGCCGGGATGGGCGGCTGGGTGTTGCTGCTGTGGCCGAGCGTCGCGATTTCGTCGCCGGCCTGGACCATGTGGCCGGGGCGGATGCCGAAACGGACGTCGGCCAGATGCGCATAGAGGGTATACACGGTGGCGGGTTCGGAAGATCCGTCGCGCTTGGTCAGCGCGCCCAGCGAAGGATCGGGATGCTCGATGACCACGTATTTGCCGTAGGACGATTTGCCGCCGACGGAATTGACGAACGCGACGCGGCCTGCGGCGACGGCATAGACCGGATCGGTCGGTTCGCCCTTGCGGTCGCGCTGGATGGCGGCGATGTCGACGCCTTCGTGAAAAACCGGCACGAGGCGGCCGCCGCGCAAGCCCGTCCGGGTGGAGCCGAACTTGGCGGATTCGAGCCGGCCCGATCCGGTGGGCTGCAGGATGCCCGGTTCGTCCGGCGTCAAGAGGTTCTGCTGCGGCGTGGGCGGGGTCAGGCGTTGCCAGACGGGCGGCGGGGGAGGCGGCGGCTCGGCGATCTGCTCCTCGGCGATCGGTTCGGGCTCAGGCAGATGGCAGCCGCCTTGGCGGAGGGCCAGCCAGCGGAAAATGAAAAAATCCAGCGCCAAAAGGGGAAGAATCCAGACCAAGTGGCGCAAGGGAGACTTGCGCGGGGGAGATCGCATGCCGCTCAAACGGCCATGATGTCTTTTTCTTTGGCGGCGACGAGATCGTCCACCTTTTTGGCGTAGGAATCGGTGTATTTCTGCACCTCTTCCAACCCGCGATCGCGATCGTCTTGGCTGATGGTCGCGGCCTTCTCCAGGGCCTTGATGGCGTCGTTGGCGTCGCGGCGGATCGCGCGCAAAGCCACGCGGGATTCCTCGCCCATGCGGTTGGCGACCTTGCTGAGTTCCTTGCGGCGCTCTTCGCTCAGTTCGGGGATGGGCACGCGGATGACGCGGCCGTCGTTGAGCGGAGTGATGCCCACGTTGGCGGCGAGAATGGCCTTTTCGATGGCCGGGAGGGACGAGGGATCGTAGGCCTTGATGACGATCAGGCGCGGCTCGGGCGTGCTGATCAGGGCCATCTGGTTCAGGCGGGTCTGGGCGCCGTAGCAATCGACGTTGATGTGGTCCACGAGGCTGGGCGAGGCTTTGCCCGTGCGCAGGCCCGACAGGCCCTGCTGCAGGTGGGCGATGGCTTTTTCCATCTTGTCGTCGGCTTCGAGCAGGACGTCGTCGGTGGATTCGTACATGGCGTTATCCTTTCGGCTTGCGGATCAGGCGGTGACCAAGGTGCCGGCCTTTTCGCCGCGCACCACGCGGAGCAATTCCCCGCGCCTGAAGAAATCGAAAACGAGTATAGGGATTTGGTTGTCCATGCAAAGCGAAAAGGCGGCGGCATCCATGACCTTCAGGCGGCGGGCGAGCGCCTCGGAGTAGGTGAGGCGGTCGAACTTGACGGCTTTGGGGTTTTTCACGGGGTCGGCGTCGTAGATGCCGTCGACCTTCGTGGCCTTGAGGAGCACTTCCGCGCCGATTTCGGCGGCGCGCAGGGCGGCGGCGCTGTCGGTGGTGAAGAACGGATTGCCGGTGCCGCCGCCGATGAGGACGACGGTGCCGGCGTCGAGCAGCTCGATGGCGCGGCGGAACGTGAACAGTTCGGCGAGGGCGGGCATGGCGGTGGCGGACAGGGTCTTGGCCGGCACGCCGGCGGCTTCGAGGGCCGATTGCAGGGCGAGGCTGTTGATCAGGGTGGCGAGCATGCCCATGTTGTCGCCGTGGGCGCGGCCGAACCCGCGGTCCTGGCCTTTCATGCCGCGAAAGATGTTGCCGCCGCCGATGACGACGCCCACCTGCACGCCCATCTTCCGGACGGCTTTGATCTGGGCGGCCATTTCGGCCAAGATGGCATCGGACAGGCATTCGCCCGACGCGGAGTCCCGGAGGACTTCGCCGCTGAGCTTCAGGAGGATTCGGCGGAATTTCGCTTTTTTCATGGGGGCTTCTCCGGTGGGGGTGGCTTAGAAATGGTGGCCGGGAACCGAACAGACGGGCATTTCCCGGGCCGCGTCGAAGGCGTAGGTGCCTCCGGAGGGACAGGCGGGCAGGGCTTCCAGATAGTCCGGGACCAGTTCCGACAGGGCGGCGGGGCAGGCGCCCTGTTCGGCGGCATACTTTTTGCAGGCGACGTCGAGGACGTCGAGGTTCAGCGCGCACGCGGCGGCGCGTTTCTTCTGGAGATTCTGGCGCAGGGCCGGCACGGAAATGGCGGCGATCAGCAGCAGCAGGGCCACGACGATCGAAAGTTCCACGACGGACATGCCGGCTTTCGGGCTCATGCGAAGTGCTCCTGGAGGCGCGCGCGGACGTCGTCGGGAATCGGCAGCGGCTTGCGGTTCCGGAAATCGTAGTGGACGACCACGGCGTCGCCCTTGGCTCCGAGCTGCCCGTTTTGCCAGGCTTCCTGATGGACCGTGAAGGAAGTCGTGCCGATCTTGGCGACGAAGGTGCGGATTTCGACGTCCGCGCCCAACAGCATCGGCACGAGGAAATCCACGTCGATGTGCGCCATGATGAGGTTCCAATTGTCGAAGCTCATCTCGGGATTGAAGTAGCGGAAGAACGGATCGCGGCCGAGCTCGAACCAGATGGGCAGGCGCGTGTTGTTGATGTGGCGCAGGCCGTCCACGTCGCCGAAGCGGGGAGTGATGGTTTTGGTGAACATGTTGATCGGGACCTCGAATGAACGGCGAGATTTAACGGCGAACGGGGCGAAGAGTAAAGATGAAAGCGAACCGCGGGCGCGGCCGGCCCCAAAAAAAGGCTTCACCGACCGTCCCAATCCGCTACAGTGCGCCGGAACCAAAAGGATTTATCCATGCTGTCCACCAAACGATTCGACTACGTTTCCTTCGACCAGGTCCATCTGCACCCCTCGGTCGCGAACCACCGGCCCCTGAACGAGGCCAAGGTGGCCCATTACGCCGAAGACATCCTCCGCAACGGGTTGCTGGAACCCATCGTGGTCTGGGAACGCAATCCGGGCGAGTTCTATCTGGTGGGCGGATTCCACCGGCACAACGCCATCCGGCGCATCCGCTCCCAGAATCCCGGTTATTTCGACCGGGTGGACGTGCGCGTGGTACACGGCGAACTCGACGAGATCCAGGCCCTGAATCTCAAGCTGAACGCCGACCGGCTCGACGCGCGCATCACGGACTATTTCGACGCGATCATTTTCATGGCCAACGCGAATTGGGACAAAAACCGCATCGCGCGGTTCCTCGACAAGAACGTGGCGTGGATCGAGGATATCCTCCGCTATGCCCCGGGCATGGATTCCCGCGTGCGCCGGTTGCTGGAAAACGGGGAAATCAGCTGGGCCAAAGCCAAGGCGATCTGCAAAACGGCTCTGGCCGTGCCGGCGGGGCAGGAACGCGCCGCGGTGGACGCCGCCCTGGCCGCGCTCCGGACACCGGAAGAAAAAGCGCCGCGGGCGCTGACCTACCGCACCGCCGCCAAACGGCTGAAAGCGCGGAAAGAAGCGTTCCGAGTGAACGGCGACGACGTGCTGGCGCTGCTGCAGGTGCTGCGCGGAAAAAACGCTTCTCCGGAGACCGTCGAGCGCGTGCGCGCGGCTTTTCCGGGCCTGTTGGATCCCGCGACCGAATCCTAACCGAATTTGGCTTGTTTGCCCGGGGGCGGGGGAGTATGAAATTTTCCATGAAACGGTTGGGAATTCTGTTGCCGTTGGCCCTCGGGCTGGCCGTTGGCGCGGGCGGAAGCGGGTGCGCTCTCTTGCGCAAAGGCGCGGCCAAACTCGTTTCGCCGATGGCCACCGAACTGTCCGATGGATTCATGCGCCAGAACGACGTGGACCTGGTCCGCGAAGGGGCGCCGGCCTTCCTGCTCATGCTCGATGCCCTGGCCGAAGCGCATCCCGACAAGCCGGCCGTTTTGATCGCCGCCGCCGAAGCCCAAATGGCCTACGCCATGAGCTTCGTCGATCCGTCGCAGAAGGAACGGTCCAAAACGATGTTTCTCAAGGCGAAAACGTACGGATTGCGCGCCTTGTCCCGGAACAAGCGGTTCGCCTGCGCCCAGGACGGGCCGTGCGACGACTTCGCCCGGTCTTTGTCCGGCTTCCGGAAACAGGATGCCGAGGCGCTGCTGACCACGGCGACGGCCTGGGCCATGTGGATCATCGCCAGTTCCGATTCGCCGGCGGCCATGGGCGACATGACCAAGGTGCTGGAAATGATGAAGCGGGTGCATGTACTCGATCCCGGCATCCGCCAAGGGGGCGTGGACCTCTTTTACGGAATCTACTATACCGTGCTGCCGCTCGGGGGCGGGCGCGATCTCGAAAAGGCCCGCCGGCACTTCGAGCGCAGCATCGAAATCGGGGGACCCGGCTATCTGCTGAATCGCGTGACGTTCGCCGAGTTCTATGCGCGGTACGCCTTCGACCAGGAATTGTTCGAACGCACGCTGAACGACGTGATCGCGGCGGAACCGGATGTTCCGGAATTCACGCTGATGAATTCCGTGGCCAAAATGCGCGCCCGGGCCCTGCTCGGACAGATGGACGACCTATTTTAGGTCAAGGCGGAAGCGAACATGACGATCTCCGGAAGAATCATCGCCGCGGCGTGCGGACTGGCCCTCGGCTGCTGGACCGGCGCGTTTGCCGGGCAGACGACCCTGAAATTGGCCACCATGGCGCCCGACGGCAGCATCTGGATGCAGGCCCTCGCCGATGCCAAGGCGGAGATCGAGGCCGCCACGGGCGGCGCGGTGAAGGTGAAGATCTACCCGGGCGGCATCATGGGGTCCGAGAAGGACGTGCTGTTCAAGATCAAAACCGGCCAGCTGCAAGGCGGCGGATTCATGGGCTACGCCATCGGGAAGATCTGTCCGGACGTCAATGCCCTGATGTTTCCGATGGTGTTTCGCAACTACGAAGAGGTCGATGGCGCATTGGAAAAAATGCGTCCGTTCCTGGATGCCGCCGCGCGGAACAACGGGTTTGAAACGCTGGGATGGACCGAGGTCGGATTCAGCTATGCCTACAGCCTGAAGCCCATCGACAGCCTCGCGGCTCTGCGCGCCACGAAGGTCTGGGGACTGGATTCGCCCATGTTGATCGAGTTGTTCGCCGCAGCCGGCATTTCCTCCATTCCGGCCAACATCACGGACGTCTTGACCGCGCTGCAGACCGGCCTGCTGGAAACCGTGTTCGGTCCGCCCACCGCGACGATCGCCGTGCAGTGGCACGCCAAGCTGCGCTACTACAACACGCTGCGCCTGACCTACGCCCTCGGCGGCGTTTTCCTCTCTTCCGCCGGCTGGAATTCCGTGCCCGTTGCGCATCGGGACGTCGTCAAAGCCGCCTTCGACAAGCATTGCCGCCTGCTGACGCCCAAAGTCCGCCGCAGCGACGTCGAAGCCTTGGATTTCATGCGCGCGCAAGGCGTCGAAGCCATCGCCGAAACGCCGGAAACGCGCGCGGACTTCGAACGGGTGGCCGCCGCCGCGCTGCAAAACATCCGGGGCGCGGTTTTCTCGGCGGAAGCCTGGGACCTTCTTCAGGAGTATCTGAAGGAAATCCGGGGGTCATGACGGGGCGGATCGAAAAGGCTTTCCGATGGATCTGCCGCGGGGTGGATCGGATCGAACGCCTGGTTCTCGCGGTGCTGGTCATGGGGATGGTGGGACTTTCCGCGGTCCAGATCCTGCTGCGCAACGTGTGGCATACGGGCCTGAACTGGGCGGAACCCCTGCTGGGCATGGCCTTGCTGTGGCTGACCATGCTGGGCGCGCTGGCGGCGACCGGTCTGGGGCGACACCTCTCGATCGACTTGGCCGCCGCGCTGCTGCCGCGCCGCGTCGCGGTCTGGACCGGCCGCGCCACGTCCTTGTTCGCCGCCGTCGTCTGCGGCCTGCTGGCCTGGGCCGCCGGCCGCTACGTGGGCTTCCAGCGCGAGATGGACATGAGCGCCTTGCTGGGTTGGCCCGTCTGGAAATACTACCGGATCATTCCCGTCGCCTTCTGGCTCATGGTGGCGCGGTTCTCCTTCCGCGCCTTCGTCCCCGCCGCGTGGCTCTGCTATAAGATCGACGAAGGGCTGCCGGGGGAGGGGAGAACGCCCACGTGACCGGACTGGTCATCGTCTTCGCCCTGCTGGGCGTGCCGATGTTCGCCGTCTTCGGCGCGCTGGCGATGCTCGCCTACCGGTCCGGGGGCATGGATTTTTCCATCGTCATCGGCGAATTGACGCGCCTGACGGGGATGCCGATGCTGCAGGCGCTGCCGATGTTCGCCTTGGCCGGCTACGTGCTGGCCGGCAGCCGGGCTTCCGAACGGCTGCTGCGCATCACGCGGGCGGCATTCGGCTGGATGCCCGGCGGCCTGGCCATGGTGAGCATCGTCGTCTGCACCTTCCTGACGGCCTTCACCGGCGCGTCCGGCGTGACCATCGTGGCGCTGGGCGGATTGCTCTTTCCGGCGCTGCGGAAGGACGGCTACCGGGAAAAGGCGGCGCTGGGGCTCGTGACCAGCGGCGGCAATCTGGGCGTGCTGTTTGCCCCGAGCTTGCCGCTGATCCTGTACGCCGTCATCGCGCAGCCGATTTCGGGCGAGGTCACGATCGACGCGCTGTTCCGCGCCGGCGCCTTGCCGGGGTTGCTGGGAATCGGCGCGCTGTGCGGCTACGGGATCTGGGCGGGGCTCCACGCAAAAATCCAGCGGCGGCCCTTCGCGGTGCGCGAACTGGGCGCGGCCCTGAAGGAAGCCAAATGGGAGATCCCGCTGCCGTTCGTGGTGCTGGGCGCGATTTACGGCGGTTGGCTTGCCGCCAGCGAGACCGCCGTGCTCACCGCCGCCTACGTGCTGGTCGTCGAGGTGCTCATTCACCGCGAATTGCCCGTCCGGAAACTCGCCGGCATCGTCCGCGACACCGTCGTGCTGGTGGGAGGCGTCCTGCTCATTCTCGGCATGGGCATGGCCATCACCAACTACCTGATCGACCAGGAAGTTCCGCAGCTCATGCTCGACTGGGTCGGCGCCCGCATTCAAAACCCGATCCTGTTCCTGGTCGCGCTCAACCTGTTCCTGCTGGTCGTGGGCTGCGTCATGGACATCTATACCGCCACGGTCGTCATCGTGCCGCTGCTGGCGCCGCTGGCCGTCCAATACGGCATCCATCCGGTCCATCTGGCCGTGATCTTCCTGGCCAATCTCGCCATCGGCTACAGCACCCCGCCGGTCGGCATGAATCTGTTCATCGCCGCCATGCGTCTCGGCAAACCGCTCATGAAGCTCGCCGCCGCTTCCTTGGCCCTCATGGGCATCATGCTCGGCGTTTTGATCCTGATTACCTATTGGCCGGCGCTGAGCCTCGTGTTCGTCCGCTAAGAACGGATAGGGGGTGGGGCGGGGAGGGCCCCCTCCCCAAGCTAGTTTCAGGGGGAAAGGGGTTGCTCGGATCTGGGCTCTATCGCGGGAGGGGCGATATGGGGAATGCCGGTAATCGCCAACGGCGCCCTCTTCCTGAATTCCAGCCCGACTGGAGCCGAGGCATGCCGGCTTGATAATCGAAATGAAGGATCCGAGTTCTTCGGGCATTAACCCAATTCGTGGAACGGCGCCATATGTGCGCGATCAGGTGATTCTCAGAACTCGAAATCCGTTTTGCAAACCGACTTCTTGCGAAAGAAACGGACGGGCGGAACGGAAAAACTTCCCATCATCCACAACCTTATCCACAGGGTTATCGTCGGGATGCACATCCAGGCCCGCTGGCATTCCGCGCTATATGTAGTGGGCCCGACCACCCGATATGCAACATAATACATATTATGCGACATTATACCCGTAGCGCTTTGGTGGCGGACTTACGGCTCAAAAGCCACCCGACAACGAATCCATGAATCTTCAGGACAATCCAATCGGATCTGCGCCGGTTCTCGAGAGTCAGGAAACTCTAAGACGCTACCGACCTTCTTTCCGGCGGCGACTGGCTGATGCTTTCCCGGACATATCCGTTTGATTTTGCCGGTCATCGTTTGGGTGTTTCGCTGACCACCGTTCCGCATGCATGGATGATATCGGCCGGATCCATTGTCGGCTTACACCTCGAACGGTTCCCGAGTCCGGCCGATGCCTCTAGATTGCATCCGTCGTTTTATCGTCGACCGATTCCCGGAACGGTTGTCGGGAATCGATCCGAGATCGACTTCCGTTGCATTCGATCTGGGACATATCCCGCCGCCATGTCGTTTACCTTACAAGCACCGAAACCCGATTGTGGCGATCCGTCGTCTGCGCATCGATTCGGGTATCGGCATCATTCCGGGAATTCGGAAACGACAATCCCCGGTTATTTGGTCGTCATGATACAACCAAAGACCCGGTTCAGAGCTGGCCCCAGCCCGATCCTTTTCCCCACGGCGCGTAAATGCGCCTGTGTTCACATAAAGGGTTTGCCGAACAAAAAACGGCCCGGTTCGCGCCGAGGCGAAACCGGGCCGTTGGTTATCTGGAGACCGAGCTATTCTTGGGCGACGAACGAATCCTTGCCGACTCCGCAAACGGGACAAACCCAGGAATCCGGAATATCCTCGAATTTGGTGCCGGGAGCGATGCCGCCGTCGGGATCCCCGACGGCCGGGTCGTACACGTAGCCGCACACGGTGCATAGATATTTCATGATAGTCTCCTGTTGTTGGGTTCTGTTTCTTAAAGGATCGAATCCCGGTTTTTCTGGGCGCGCAATTTGGCGAGCAACGGCTTGATCTCCTGGGAGTGGGCCTTGTCGCAAACCAAGGTCACGCCGTCGGCTTGCACCACCACCAGGTCTTTCACGCCGACGAGCGCCGTCAGGCGTCCTTCGCTGACCACGATGTTGCGGGCGCCGTCCAACACCTCCACGTCGCCGGTCGTGGCGTTCCCCTGCCCGTCCTTGGGCAGATGGGCCTCCAAGGCCGGCCACGAGCCGACGTCGTCCCAGGAAAACGCGCCCTTGCAGACGACGATGTTCGTCGCCTTTTCCATCACGGCGTAATCGATGGAAATCTTCTCCAGCGCCGGGAAATCTTTTTCGAGGGCCGCTTGGAAGTCCGCATCGCTCGTGCAGGCCGCCCAGGCGTCGATGCGCGCGGCCAAAGCCGGCCGATAGTCCGCGAAGGCCTTCCGGATGCTGCGGACCGACCAGACGAACATGCCGGAATTCCAAGCGTAACGGCCGGTCGCGAGATAGCCCTTGGCGGTTTCGACGTCCGGTTTTTCCACGAAACGGCGGGCGCGGAAAAATTCGACGTCGCCCGATTTCTTCCAGCGCTCGCCGGTTTCGATGTAGCCATAGGCGCTGCTGGGTTCGGCCGGCGCGATGCCGATGGTCATCAGCACGTCGTTTGCGGCGCACAATTCCATGCCGCGCGCCAGCGTGTCCCGGAAAACAGGCAAATCGCCGATGACGTGGTCGGCGGTCAGGACGCAAAATACGGCTTCCGGATCGCGCCGTTGGATCCAGGCGGCTCCGGCGGCGATGGCGGCGGCCGTGTCGCGGCCGACCGGTTCGCCCAAGACCCCCACCGGACTCCCCTCCCCCAGGATTTCCCGGATCGGCGCCACCAGGGATTCGTTGGTGACGATCAGGACTCGTTCTGGCGGGACGATGCCCTCCAGGCGATCCACGGCTTGGAGGATCAGGGGTTTGCCGCCGGCCAAGGCCAGCAATTGTTTCGGTCGGCGCGAGGTGCTCAGCGGCCAGAAGCGCTCGCCCTTGCCCCCGGCCATGATGATCGCATAGGCGCGTTGCAGATTGCTCATGACGTTCTCGAATTGTAGGCCCAACGGTTATCGGTCCGCCGGCGGCTTCCGTTCCGCGGAGAACTACCTTGCCTCGCGGCACCCCGCGGCCGATGCGAAAGCGAAAAACCCATCCCTAGAACTGGACCGGCTGCATCCATTCCGGCAAGTCGCCGGATTCGACGGCTTTCTGCAGCTCTTCCGCCGCCTTGGCCTTGGCTTCTGCCGCCATGGCTTTTTCGGCGGCGGCCTTGGCCTTGGCTTCGGCTTTCTTCTCGGCCTTCGATTTGCTTTGTTCGGCCAGCCATTCCGCCTTGCGTTCCGCCGCCGCCTTCTTGCGTTCTTCCAGCGCAGCGGTTGCGTCGACGGCCTTTTCTTCCGCCGGCTCGGGCTTCTCCATGGCGATTTCCACGGGCGCTTCTTCGACCGCGGGACTTGCCGCGATGGCTACGCCGCTTTCGATTTCGTCCTTCGCCTGATCCGCTTGTTTTTCCAATTGCCGGGCTTCTTCTTCCAACTGGGCCAACTGCGCTTCGGCCGCTTGGCGGGCGGCTTCTTCGTCCGCGATCCGCTTGGCCGCTTCTTCCGCCATTTTCTGCTCGTGTTCGGCCACTTCCTTGGCGATGCGGAGGGCTTCTTCCTGTTCGGCCTTCTCGGCGGCGATGCGGGTTTCTCGTTCGGCGGCCTGAGCGGCGGCCAACGCGTCGGCTTCTTCCTGGAGTTTCTTCAGGGCCGCCTGCTTTTCTTCTTCCATGGCCCGCAGCGAAGCTTCGGCTTCCGCCTTGCGCGCCGCCATTTCCGCCAGCCGTTTTTCGGTTTCCAGGCGTTTCGCGGCGGCTTTTTCGGCTTCTTGCCGGAGGATTTCGGCCTCCCGCATGGCCTTTTCCGCCTGCTTTTGCTCGAGCGCCAGCCGTTCGGCGGCTTCCTCCTGCATTTTGCGGGCTTCGGCTTCCGCCTGCTTGGCTTCCTTGCGGGCCTTCCATTCGGCCGCTTTCCTGGCCGCTTCTTCTTCGCGCGCCCGTTCTTCTTCGGCCTTTTGGGCCGCGATCATGGCGCGCCGGGCTTCGTCGGCCGCCCGTTCTTCTTCTTCCGCCAGGCGCTTGGCTTCGAGCTTGGCCAGCTTTTCGGCCTTCTTGCGCGCGACGGCTTCTTCCTTGGCTTGCCGCGCCGCGGCTTTCTTCGCTTCTTTGGCGGCCTTCCGTTCGGCGCGTTCGCGGTCGCGCTGCTCGATGGCTTCCATCTTCTTGATCCGGGCCAATTCTTCCTTGGTGGGTTCCACGCTCACCAGCGGAACCACTTCCGGCTGACCCGACAACGGAACCACCAGCATGCTGCTCGGCGGCGGAGCGATCGGCTCGCCGCGCGGCGAGACGTCGGCCGGCGCGCCGCGGTCGGCGGCGCGCGCCGCTTCGATTTCCTCTTCTACCGTCGGGCCGGGCATCAGTTCGATGGTTTCGGGCAGCGGTTCGCTTTCCGACGCCGGGGTTTCCTGCAATGCCGTTTCTGCCGGAGTTTCCGCGACCGCTTCGGCATCGGCGACTTCTTCCTGCGCCTGTTCGACCTCGGCCTTTTTCTTTTTCTTCTTCTTTTTCGACTTGGCCTTTTGGTCTTTCGTTTCGTCGTCCGCTTTCACCGCGATTTCCGTCTGGGCTTCGGCGGCGGATTCGTCCGCTTCCAGGACCGGGGTTTCCTCGGCGGGCGCTTCCGCAACTTCCGCAGCGGGCTCCGCCGGGGCCGCTTCGACGGCTTCCGGAGCAGGCTCTTCTGCCGCGGGAACTTCCGCCGTCGCTTCCGGCTCCGGCATGGCGGCGACTTCTGCCGCAGGCACGGCTTCGGGCATGGGTACCGGTTCTTCGACAGGAGGAACTTCCGCCATCATTTCCGGAGCCGGCTGAACGGCCGGTTCTTCAACGGCCGGGGCGGCGGCTTCTTCGCTCGTCGCTTCCGGCATCGGCGGAATCTCGGCCGGCGGTTCGGCGGGAGCGGTTTCGACCTTCTCCACGACGGCCGCCGTTTCGGCCGGCGCGACTTCGGTCGTCGCGGGCAACGGTTGTTCGGCCGGCGCGGCCTGGTTTTGTTCGGCGATCTTGCGGGCTTCTTCCTGCACGGCCTGCTTTTGCAGCAGCGCCAGCACGGACCCGATCATCAGTTCTTCGGCGGTTTTGTTCTTCGAGCGCAACTCCCCTTGCAGGGCGCTGGCCACGATCTGTTCGGCGATGCGTTGGCCGCCATCGGTCTGGGCCTCGATGAGCTGGGCGACCGTCGTATGGTTTTCCTGCGCCAATTTGATCAGGCTGTTCTGGGCCTCCAGCAGCAAGGCCTGCATCGAGGTTTCGGAGATGTCGGCCTGCTCGGCGGCCGCGGATCCTTCGGCGGGATTGAGCATGTCGGTCCAGCGCTTGCTCATGTCTTCCGCCGTCTGGACGGTGTAGCAGGCGTCCACGATGACGTAGTAGCGGCGCGAAATCTGGTCCACCGTTCCCGCGAACGAATACGTGTTGCCCACCTGGAGCAGCTGGAACTTCGTGGCCAGCGCTTCCGGCACCCAGACGTTGCCGGCCGTCCGCAGTTTCATCGGCAAGTAATTCTTGCGATCGAGCCGCTGGACGCGGCCGGAAGGCAGTTGTTCCAACACGTCGGAAAACAGGATGGCGCGCGCCCACGAACTTTGGGGGCTGCTCACCAGGGAGGCCGCATCGATCTGGGCATAGGAATCCGGCGAAGGCGCCGAGCCCGCCGCCCAGGCGAGGGCTCCCGCCGCCAGTCCCGCCACCATCGCCACGCCCAATTTCATTGGTTTCATATCGGATGCACCTTTTCCCAAAAGTATCTGATATTTGTATATCGGAGCAGCCCCCCAACGCAAGCCTATCCTCGAAGGGTTTTACTCCGCATTCGGAGGCGGTTTTTTCTGCCGGGCGGCCTTCCGGAGACTGTTCCAGTGCTCGATCCGCTTGCGGATGATCTCTTCATAGCCTTCCGAGCTCGGTTGGTAATAGATCTTGTCCGTCGGCATGTACTCTTGATCCACGAAATGCCCGTCGAAATCGTGGGCATACTGGTAGCCTTGGTGGCCGAACGCCTTGGCGGCGCGCTTGGATCCCGTGCTGCGCAAGTGCTTGGGCACCGGCAAAGTGCGGCCCTCCTTGACGTCGGTCGTTGCCGCCTCCAGTCCCATGTACGCCGCATTGCTTTTGGGCGCCGTCGCCAGATAGGTCGTCGCCTGCGCCAAGGCGATCCGCGCCTCGGGCATGCCGACGAAATCCACGGCTTCCAGCGCCGCCACGGCCACGCTCAAGCCCCGCGGATCGGCGTTGCCGATGTCCTCGCTCGCCAAGATGACCAGCCGGCGCGCCACGAATCGCGGATCCTCCCCCGCATAGAGCATCTTGGCCAGCCAGTAGAGCGCCGCATTCGGATCGGAACCCCGCACGCTCTTGATGAACGCCGAAATCGTGTCGTAGTGCCCGTCCTCGTCGTGGTCGTACACCACGGCTTTCTTCTGGATGCTTTCCTCCGTCACCGCGCGCGTGACGTGGATGACGCCGTCCGGACCCGGCGCGGTCGTCAGTGCGGCGATTTCCAGGGCGTTGAGCGCCCGCCGCCCGTCGCCTTCGCACACGGCCGCCAGATGCGCCACCGCTGCCTCGTCCATCGCGATCTTCAGGTGCCCCAGCCCTTCGGGATGCGCCAGCGCCCGGCGCAGCAGCAGCGCCACCGCCTCCGCGTCCAGCGGCTCGAGCTGGAAAATCTGGCTGCGCGAAGTCAGCGGGTTGTTGATGAAGAAAAACGGATTGTGGGTCGTCGCGCCGATCAGCGTGACCGCCCCCTCCTCCACGTACGGCAGCAGCACGTCTTGCTGGGCCTTGTTGAAGCGGTGGATTTCGTCGATGAACAGGATCGTCTCGCGGCCCGAAGCCGCGCGACGCTGTTTGGCGGCTTCCAGCGATTGCCGCAGGCCCGCCACGTTCGAAAGCACGCCGCTCGACCGGTCGAACGCCCGCCGCGTCGTCCGCGCGATGACTTCCGCCAGCGACGTCTTGCCGCAGCCCGGCGGACCGTAGAGGATGATGCTCGAGAGCCGGTCGGCCTCGATCGCGCGCCGCAGCAGCTTGCCCGGACCGAGGATATGGTCCTGCCCGACGATGTCTTCCAGCGTGCGCGGACGCATCCGCGCCGCCAAGGGACGGCGAGTGGCGTCGAAATCCGGTTTATCCGCCGGGGCAGGCTCGAAAAGGTCGCTCATACGATCCCGGCAGAATGCCAGAATCCGGGCGTCCGCCCAACGCAAATTTTGCCGGAACGGCGCCGGTTCCGGCGCCATTCCCGCCCTGCCCTCTTTTCCGCCCTAGAATTGGACGGTCGGGGCCGTTTCGGCGCCCTGCGCGGCCTCGAAGGGGGCCCGCGGAACGAATCCCCTCAGGCCGGCAACGATGGCCGTCGGGAACTGGCGGATGGTCACGTTGTAGTCCTGCACCGATTCGTTGTAGCGCTGGCGTTCGACGTTGATCCGGTTTTCGGTGCCGGCCAGCTCGTCCTGCAAGGCGATGAAGTTCTGGTTGGCCTTCAGGTCGGGATAATTTTCCATGACGACCATCAGGCGGCTGAGCGCACCTTCCAACCCGGAGGCGGCTTCGATTTTGGCCGACGGCGTCTTGGCCTCGCCCCACTGGCTGCGCAGGCGCGTGATTTCCTCGAGGATGCCTTTTTCGTGCTCGGCGTAGCCCTTCACCGTATTGACCAGGTTCGGGATCAGATCGAACCGGCGTTGCAAAACCGATTCCACGTTGCCCCAGGCCTTTTTGCAGGCTTCGTCTTTGTCCACGACGCCGTTGTACATGCCCATCGCGGCCAGTCCCACGATCACCGCCAGCAAAACCAAAACGCCGCCCGCCAACAAACAACCCTTCATCTTCCGGTCCTTTCCTTGTGTTTCCAAATCACCAGCCGCGGCTGGCCCCGCCGCCGCCCGAACGGCCGCCGCCGAATCCGCCGAAACCGCCTCCGCCGGAGCTGCCGCCTTGGCTCCAACCCGAGGAAAGGCGTCCGCCGGATCCGCCGGTCGTTCCTCCCCCGCCCTTGTTGCCGCGGATCGCCGCGCGGACGATCGCGACAAAGAAAACCGCGAAGATGACGAGGAAGAGAACGCCTCCCAGGGTGTTGCCTTTTCCGGCCGGCGCCGCTTCCGGCAGGTCCTCGCCGCCCATCACCTGCAAAAGCACGTCGGCGCCATCGATCAACCCCTGCGCGTAGTCGCCCTCCTTGAATCGCGGCAGGATGTATTCATCCTGGATGCGGCCGCTCTTGGCGTCGTTGAGCACGCCTTCCAGGCCATAGCCGACCTCGATGCGCATTTTCCGGTCTTCGATGGCCGCCAACAGCAGCACTCCGTTGTCCTTGCCCTTTTCGCCGATGCCCCATTGTTCGAACAGCTTCGTCGCGAAGTCGTCGATCTCGCCGCCGTGCAGCGACGGCAGCGCCACGACCGCCAGTTGCGCGCCGTTCGTCTGCCGCAGGCCGACGATGCGTTCTTCCAGCGCGGCTTTTTGCTCGAGGGTGAACACCCCGGCCCAATCGCTCACGTTCCCCTGCGGCGCCAGGCTTTCGCGGTAGCGGTCCGTTTCGATCTTTCCGTCTTGGCCCCAGGCGGCGCACAGCGTCAAACCCAGCACGGCTCCGAACACGGCAACTGATTTTATGCTCATGCCCCTACGCTATCAGAAACGGTCTCGGGCGCTAGACTTTTTGAAAACGGCGGCAGATGCGGTAGGTTGGAACCCCAACCCGAGGAGCGAGCATGAATCCGACCCCGTCCGCCGAAAACCTGACATCCAAAGTCCTTCCCATGGCGGGAATGGTCGCCGTCCAGCCTGGCGCCGTCGTCAGCCGAACCGTGATCTCCAAACCGGCCGGCACCGTCACCTTGTTCGCCTTCGACCAAGGCCAGGGACTCAGCACCCACTCCGCGCCCTACGACGCCATGGTCTGGATTCTCGAAGGCGAAGCGGATATCGCCATCGACGGCAAACCCCTGCGGGCGCGGACCGGCGACATGGTCATCATGCCCGCCAACCTCCCCCACTCCTTGAACGCCGATCAGCCCTTCAAGATGGCGTTGGTCATGATCAAGGAGAAATGATCGTCTCTTCGAATTCGTCCACGTAGCGCTGCATCCGGGTCCGCGGCGATGCGCCGGCGTCCGGTTCGGCGAACGCATCGACGCGCGGGCGATCGAAGGAATCCACGTAGCGCTTGCGGCCCTGGTTGTTCTCCAGAAATTCCTGATGGGCGCGTTCGGCGCGCATCCAGAGCTGATTCAGCGCCACGAGCCAGGTCGCATCGTCGGGCGGCTGGATTTGGCCGGGTTCTTTTGCCGGTTTGGATCGTTTCCACCAGGACTGCTTTTCGGCCGGCGGCGTGGCGAGCTGGTCGAAGAAGGCGGCATAGGAGGCCAGCACTTCCTGCAGGGCCGGCGGCGCGCCCAGAACCAGGCTTTGGATCTGCAGGGAGAGCGCGCCGGCGAGCGGCGCCACCCACGGCTGGGCGCGATAATCGATCAAGTCGCGCGCAAACAAGGCCGGGGGGATTTCGTCCGGCACGCCGGCGACCTGCTCGCGCGGGGCGAAATTCAGGGCTTGGAGAAGTTTCTCTTCGATTTGAAGTCCCCGGTCGCTCCACGCTTCCGCCGTGCGGGCCTGGGCTTTTTGCTCCAGGTATTCCTTCCAGGCCGTTTCCGGATTTTGGTCCCGCAGCGCCAGGCAGTTTTGGCGCAGCCAGGCGGCATCGATGGCCTGCCGGGTGCCGACCGCCTTGAACAGCGGCGCCCATGCATTCAGATCGCCGGCGGGAAAGAGAAATTCCACGGCGGCGGCGGCATAGGCCTTCTCGCGCCAGAGACCCGGCGGCAGCAGCGTTTGCTTGACCACCTGGGCCAGCGGCAGCGTCCGGCCCTCGGCCAGTTCGCGCGAAATCCAGTCGCGGTTCCGCGATCGCAAGGCGGCATGCGTATTTTGGGCCAGCCCGGCGGAAACCCAATCGGGCACGGTCGCGCCCATGCCGGTGCGCAGTCCTTCGGGCGCGTATTCCGCCGCATATCGGTTCAGCATCAGCCAGGTGGCGCTTTCCATCAGATCTTCCTCGTCGAGGCGCCGGGCGCCGGGCGCCACCAGCCGTTGATAGAAGTGGCCGCCGTCCCAGCCCTGCACCTTGAGCACGCGGGCATCCGGCTTCGCAGAACTCTGCACCATGACGCCGAGGATCTGGTCCCGCTGCATGGGCAGCGGCATGCCGGTCGTTTCCTCCACCCGGGCCGCCTGTTCGGAGAGCTTGCGTGCCAGCACCATGTTCTCGGCGGAGGTCAAGCCCGACACCATGAACCGGCGGTCGGCGCTGGTGATCGCCGCGCGCCCGGCCCGGCCCGGCCGCAGCGCCGCCGCCGGCGCTTGTGCCTGCGCGGCGCACGCGCAGGCGCCCGCCAGCAGGATCGCGCAGATGGACCGGCGCCGCGCCATCGTCAGATCGGGCGGAACCGAATCCGCTTGGGTTGATCGGCCGCATCGCCCAGCAGGCGCCGCCGCTGTTCGTGGTAGCCTTCGAAGTTGCCTTCGAACCAGGTCGCCGTGCCGTCGTCCTCGAAGGCGAGGATGTGCGTGGCGATGCGGTCGAGGAACCAGCGGTCGTGGCTGACCACCACCGCGCAGCCGCCGAACGACTGGATGCCTTCTTCCAGCGCGCGCAGCGTCGTGACGTCGAGATCGTTCGTCGGCTCGTCCAGCAGGAGCAGGTTGCCGCCCCGGCGCAGCAGCTTCGCCAGATGCACGCGGTTGCGCTCGCCGCCCGACAGTTCGCCGACTTTCTTCTGCTGGTCCGTGCCGCGGAAATTGAACCGCGTGCAGTAGGCCCGCCCGTTCATGGACTTGCCGCCGAGATCCAGCGTTTCCTGCCCGCCCGTGATCTCTTCGTACACGGTGTTTTTCGAGTCCAGCGAATCGCGGAACTGGTTCACGTAGGACAGTTCGACCGTCTCGCCGACGGCCAGCGTCCCGCCGTCCGGCTTTTCCTCGCCCACGATCATCCGCAGCAGCGTCGTCTTGCCGGCGCCGTTGGGGCCGATCACGCCGACGATGCCGCCGCGCGGCAGGTTGAAGTTCACTTGGTCCATGATCAAGCGGTGCCCGTAGACCTTGCGGAGGCTTTCGGCGCGCACCACCAGATCCCCCAGCCGCTTGCCGGAGGGAATCTGGATTTCCAGCGTATCCTCGCGCGTATCCACCTGCTGCGCGGCCAGCTCTTCGTAGCGCGCCAGGCGCGCCTTGCTCTTCGATTGGCGGCCCATCGGATTCAGGCGGACCCATTCCAGTTCGCGCTGCAGCATTTTCTGGCGCGACGCGCTCTGCTTGCTCTGCTGCGCCGCCATGGCCTGCTTGGTCTCCAGCCAGGTCTCGTAGTTGCCCTTGTAGGGCGTGCCCCGGCCGGCATCCATCTCCAGAATCCATTCGGTCACGTTGTTCAGGAAATAGCGGTCGTGCGTCACCACCACGAGGGTGCCGCTGAACTTCTTGAGATACTCTTCCAGCCAGGCCACCGTTTCCGCGTCGAGATGGTTGGTCGGTTCGTCGAGCAGCAGCGCGTCGGGGTTCGAAAGCAGCAGGCGGCAGAGCGCCACGCGGCGTTTCTCGCCGCCGGAAAGCTTGCGCACATCCGCGTTGCCGGGCGGCAAGCGCAAGGCGTCCATCGCGCGCTCGATCTGGCTGTCCAGGCTCCACAAATCGCGCGTATCGATCAGGTCCTGCAACCGGCCCAGCTCGTTGTTGAGCTTTTCGGATTCCTCGTCCGAGAGCGTCTCGCCGAGCTTGCCGCAGAGCTCGTCGTAGCGGTCCAGGATCGCCTGGGCCGCCGCCGCGCCGTCGGCCACGTTGCCGGCCACGTCTTTCGTTTCGTCGAGCTGCGGCTCCTGGGAGAGATAGCCCACCCGCACGCCGGCGGCCACGATGCATTCGCCGTGGTAATTCTTGTCCAATCCCGCGATGACCTTCAGCAGGGACGACTTGCCCGCCCCGTTGCCGCCGATGACCCCGATCTTCGCGCCGAAGAAAAACGAGAGCGTGATGTCGTCCAGCACGGTCAAGCGGTCGTACTGCTTGGACAGATGGTTCAGGGTAAAGACGTATTCGCCGGCCACGGTGATGATCTCCTTGTCGCAAACGCGCCGTTCAGGGCGCGGGAAAAACGTCCACGGTCGCCGTGCGGTTCAACCGCCGGTTCCGGGGCGTATCGTTGGGAAACGGAGCTTGGGAAAGATCGCCCGCGCGGGATTCGAAGGCCAAGCCTTTGCCGGTGCGCGCGAACTGCTCCAGATGTTCGCGGGCCACCTCGGCGCGCGCCTCCGCGAGGTCCGCGTTGTCCTTGAATTGCGGCGTCGGCTTGCTGAGCGGCACATCGTCGGTGTGGCCCGTCACCACCACTCGCGTGCCCGGCTTCAGCGTCGCCAGTTTCGCGCCGACCGCCTTCAGCGCGCGCATGCCTTCGATGGAAATCTTGTCGCCGGAGACGAAGACCGGATCGCTGAACCGCACCCGGATCGCGTCGCCGATCCGGAAGCATTCCGTGCCCGGAATCTTCCATTCCGCCGGCGCGGGAACCGGCGCGGGGGCTGCCGGAGCCGCCGGCGCGGCGATCGCCGGCACGGGGATCGGCGCAACCGGTGCGGCGACTTCCGCCGGCGGCGCGGGTTCGGCGGGCGCGACGGCCACGTCCGGCAACTGGGTTCCGTCGCGCGGCCGCGCCGACCAGAAGCCGATCAGCGCCATTAACACGCACAGGACCAGGACCAGCGAAACCAGCCGGCGATCCACTTCAACGCCCGCGAACCGGATGCGGAGCCGGGCCGCGAGCGAGAGGCGCGGTCCCGTCGGCGGTTGCGGAGACGGCGCCAAAGACGGCATCGCGGGACGCTGCGGACGGTGGTAGACGCCCGTGCGCAGCGGCGGCCGCCCGCCTTCCGGAGGAGTCGTTTCGACCGGCCGCGCCGGACCGGATTCGGACAAGACTGCGCGCACGTCGGCCGCCACGTCCGGCGGCGGCGAAGACAGGGGCGGCAGGATCATTTCGGGTTCCGGCCGTTCCGGCTGCGGAGCATCCGCTTTCGACATCACGATTTTCGGCGAGGTGGGCTCGCGGTCCGCGAGGGACGAAAACAAATCCAGCTGGCTCTTGCCGGGATCCTTGACGTGGCCTTTCCGGCTGTTCAGCTTTCCTTGCAGCGCATTGGTGAGTTCGCCCATGTCCGTTCCTCCGTCCGGAGCGGCGGTTCAGCCCGCCACCACCAGGTTGACCATCCGTTTCGGGACGTAGATCTGTTTTTTGATTTCCTTGCCTGCGAAAAACGGCGCCGCTTCCGCGCAGGCCAAGGCCGCGGCGATCACGGTGTCCTGGCCGGCTTCGGCCGCCACGCGGATGCGCCCGCGGACCTTGCCGTTCACCTGCACGGGAATTTCGATTTCGTCTTCCTTCAGGTAGGCCTCGTTCCAAGCCGGCCACGGTTCGCGCACGAGGGATCCGTCGTGGCCCAGGCGGTTCCACAGCTCTTCCGCCAGATGGGGCGCGAAGGGACTCAGGATCAGCACGAACGTCGACAGCAGCGAACGCGGCAGCTGCTCCCACGCCTGCGCTTCGTTGACGAAGATCATCATCGCGGAAATGGCCACGTTGTAATCCATGCGCTCGATGTCGCCGGTCACTTTCTTGATCGCGGCGTGCAGCGCGCGCAGCTGGTCCTTCGTCGGTTCGCCGTCGGCGAGCTTGGGCGACGGCTGGCCCGTTTCGTCGTCCACGGCCAGGCGGTAGACGCGGCTCAGGAAGCGCGAGACGCCCTCCACGCCCTTCATGCTCCAGGGCTTCACCTGCGTCAGCGGCCCCATGAACATCTCGTAGAGGCGCAGGGAATCCGCGCCGTATTCCTTGACGATGTCGTCGGGATTGATGACGTTGCCGCGGCTCTTGCTCATCTTGAAGGCGCGGGCCGACACGCGGACGTCCGGCTGGTTTTTCAGCACGAAACCGTCGCCCTGCTTCTGCAGGTCGGCTTCGGGCACGTGCGCGGGGACGTACTTCTCGCCGGTGCGCAAGTCGCAACCGTTTTCGTCCACGCGTTCCGCGGAAACCCAGGCGCCGGCCGCGTCGCGGTAGGCTAGATACTCCATTTCGCCCAGGATCATGCCCTGGTTAACGAGCTTCTGGAACGGTTCCTTCGTCGAGACGACTCCGCAATCGAAGAGCACCTTGTGCCAGAAGCGGGCGTAGAGCAGATGCAGCACGGCGTGTTCCGCGCCGCCGACGTAGAGATTCACCGGCATCCAGTATTTTTCCTTGGCCGGAGCGACCAGGGCGGCATCGTTTTTCGGATCGATATAGCGCAGGTAGTACCAGCACGAGCCGGCCCATTGCGGCATGGTGTTCGTCTCGCGCCGCGCGGGACCGCCGCAGACGGGGCACGTCGCCTGGAGCCAGTCGGTCGCGCGCGCCAGCGGGGGCTGGCCGTCGGCCGTCGGCCGGTAATCCTTCATCTCGGGCAAACGCACGGGCAGATCCTTTTCGGGCACGGGCACCACGCCGCACTTTTCGCAGTGCAGCAGCGGGAACGGTTCGCCCCAGAAACGCTGGCGGCTGAAGAGCCAGTCGCGCAGCTTGTAGTTCGTCTTGCCCGCGCCCTGCCCCGTCTTTTCCAGCCACGCCGTAATGCGCTTCTTGACTTCCGCGGTCGGCAGACCGTCGTACTCGCCCGAATTCACGGCGACGCCATCATCGATGAACCCGTGCCAATCGACGCCTTCCGGCGGCTGCACCACCTGGATGATCGGCAGGTCGAACTTCGTCGCGAACTCGAAGTCGCGGGTGTCGTGCGCCGGCACGGCCATGATGGCGCCGGTGCCGTAGCCCCAGAGCACGTAGTCCGCCACCCAAATCGGGATCTGCTGTCCGTTGACCGGATTCGTGGCGTACGCGCCGGTGAAGACGCCGGTCTTCTCCTTGGCCAGTTCCGTGCGTTCCAGGTCGCTCTTGCCAGCGGCGGCGGCCCGGTAGGCCGCCACGGCTTCGGCCTGTTCCGGCGTGGCGATCTGGGCCACCAGCGGATGCTCCGGCGCCAGCACCATGTAGGTCGCGCCGAACAGCGTGTCCGGCCGCGTCGTGAACACGCGGATCGTCTCGCCGCCGATCGCGAAGTCCACTTCCGCGCCTTCGCTCTTGCCGATCCAGTTGCGCTGCATTTCCTTGATGCTTTCGGGCCAATCGAGGCCGTCGAGATCCGCCAGCAGCCGTTCGGCGTACTCGGTGATCTTGAGCACCCACTGGCGCATCGAGCGGCGTTCCACGCTGAAGCCCTTCGCGCGCCATTCCTCGACCTCTTCGTTCGCCAGCACGGCGCACAGGTCGGGGCTCCAGTTCACGGGCAGTTCGCTCTCGTAGGCCAGCCCGCGCTTGAAGATCTGCAGGAAGATCCACTGCGTCCAGCGCACGTATTCTTCATCCGTCGTCGCGATCTCGCGGTCCCAGTCGTAGGAAAAACCCAGCATCTTGAGCTGCCGGCGGAAGGTCGCGATGTTTTCGTAGGTGATCTTGCGCGGATGCTCGCCGGTCTTGATCGCGTACTGCTCCGCCGGCAGGCCGAACGAGTCGTAGCCCATCGGGTGCAGGACGTTGAAGCCTTTCATCCGCTTGTAGCGCGCCTGGATGTCGGTGGCCGTGTAGCCTTCCGGATGCCCCACGTGGAGCCCCGCGCCGCTGGGATACGGGAACATGTCCAGCACGTAGAACTTGGGCTGGGCCGGATCGATCGCGTCCGGAGTGCGGAACGTCTTGTTCTCCTCCCAGTATTTTTGCCACTTTTTTTCGATGTCGGTATGCGGATAGGCCATGGATGTACCTCAAATGGGTTTGAACGGGCACTTTAGCCCCCCCTCCCCCTGCAATCAACGTTCGATTTCATTGCCCGCGGCTCAAAACCGCCTTTCTCTCGCCAAGGCGCCAAGGCCGCGAAGGAGCGTTCGCCGCGCACGAGCCGTTTGGCGATCTGGGCGCCCTTTGCGAGCGATCTCCGGACGATCCCGAGGAAAGGATGATTGGATATTGGAACTTCCGTCCCATCCCGCTACAACATCTCCATGAACCCGTCCATCCGTCCCATCGATCCCGCCGCCGAGTTCTATACCGAGGAAAGGTGCCACGTGCTCGAGCTGTCCAACAGCTCCGACGACGCGGAGTGCTCTCTCGCCCGCGCCCGCGTCGAACCCGGCACGACCACGCGCTGGCACCGGCTGGCCGGCATCGCCGAACGCTACGTCCTGCTGGAAGGCCGCGGCCGGGTCGAGATCGGCGATCTTCCCCCGCGCGACGTCGGTCCGGGCGACGTCGTCCTCATTCCGCCGGGCTGCCGCCAGCGCATCGCGAACGTCGGCGCCGGCGATCTCGTCTTTCTCGCCGTCTGCACGCCCCGCTTCCGGCCCGAAGCCTACGCCGACGCCGAACCTTGACGGGCTCCGCAACGAGCCGCGGCGGGCGAATTGTTGCCCGGTGGATTTCGGCCGCGCAAAACATTTTTCCGTTTGGGGCTTGCTATTCCTGCGTCTGCGGGTATGGTCCCCCCCGCTTAGTGAGAGTAGTTAGCTTGAGTTGGAAGGTAGTCCATCGCCCGCATTGGCGGCAGGGGGAACATCTGAACCCGAACGAGTCGGGACGGTCATGAGAACATTTCCCAGAGCAGAAGGAATACAATAAACATGGCAACCAAGCTATACGTCGGAAATCTGTCGTTTGACCTCACGGATGGCGATTTGCGCCAGTTGTTCGCGCCGTTCGGCAACGTGGCGAGCTGCAATCTCATCATGGACCGCATGACCGACCGGCCCCGCGGATTCGCGTTCGTGGAAATGTCCACGGCGGACGAGGCCGCGAAGGCCATCGGCGAACTGAATGGCAAGGACATCGGCGGTCGCGCCCTGGTCGTGAACGAAGCCAAGCCCCGCGAAGATCGTCCCCGCGGCGGCGGCTACGGCGGCGGCAATGGCGGCGGCTACGGCGGCGGTCGCAACCGCTACTAACAACAAGAGCCCGTTCGGGCTTGCATGCGCCGCGGCGATTTCGCCGCGGCGTTTTTTTTTGCGGGGCGGTTCCGGGAGGCGGTGGCCCGCCGGAAAATCAGGCGCGGCGGCGCTGGGCGAAGATGCCGGCGACGAGCAAAACGACGGCGACAAGATTCAGCGCGCCGAGGACCAGTGCGATCTGCAGCGGCCGCGAGTGGAAAAGCGCGACGCCGCCGACGTAGGCCAACCCGCACGGCACCATCCCGTAGCACCAGAAGAACCGGCGCTGGGCCATCTCGAAATTCAGCAGCAGATAGGCCAGCGCCAGCGGACTCATCGCCAGCACCATCGCGCGGGTCAGGAGCTTCGCCGAAGCGGCGATGTCCGGCGACATGGGACCGAACAGGATCGCCCACGGCAGTTGCGGCATCGCCACGCAGACGACCGCCACCAGCGCGATCAACAGGCCCGCGAAGGCCAGCGCCCGGCCCAGCAGCCGCCGGCTTTCGGCGGTCATGGCGCCGGTCGTGGTCACTTTCGGAAACAGCGCCGCCGCGACCGGCACGGGCAGGAACACCGCCGTGCGCGCGATCACCGCCGCCTTGGCGAAGCGGCCGACGGTTTCCGGATCGAAGTAGTGCTTGGCCAGCGCGGTATCGAGGTTCATCAGCATCGCATAGCCCGCCAGGCAGATCAGGGACGAGCCCAGATAGCGGTAGGTTTCGTGCGGCCGCGCCGCGACCGAGTCCGCCGGCAGCCGCATGGCCGCCAGCGCAAACAGACCCAGCGCGATCACCGCCAGCACCCCGAGCCCCTGTGCCGCCACCGCGGCGAAGGCCGTGGCCGAGATGAAAATGGTGAAGACCGCCCCCAGCGCCAGTCGCGTCGCGCCCCAGGCCTGCGGAACCCACGCCAGCCAGCCGAACCACTGCATGCCCTGCAGCAGACCATAGAACAGGTTCATCCACAGGCTGGCGGCCAGGACGACGAAGGTCAGCACGATCAGCGCCGGCGGCACGTCCCAAACCGCCGCCAGCCGCGCGCGGCCGAGCCACGCCGCGGCCACCAGGAGGATGGAAATCGCCCCGAACACCGCCGACCAGTGGCGGAACAGCGGCCGGATCTCCCCCTGCCGATTCTCGCGGATGAAATGCGAAACGAAATGCGCCAGCGTGTTCTGCAGCGCCAGCATCGGGGTGCTGGCCACCAGGATGATGCCGAGCATCGCCGCCAGCGCGCCGTATTCCGCGTTCGGCAGCACCGCTTCGCGTCCGACCACCATGTGGAAACCCGCGTTGCACAGCGCCCCGAGGAACGTGCCGACGATCAGCACCGAACCGTGCTGGATCAGCCCGCCTTCGTCCTTGCCCCAAAACGGGATTTTCATCGCGTCCGCGGCTCCAGTTCAATGACCCGGCCAAGCACCCGGTCGTAGAGCGCCACGATCCATTTCAGCGGCGAGTACAGCAGGCGCAGCCGGGCGATCGCCAGGAACATCTGGAAGGACACCGGGCCGATCCGGAGCTTCGAGCCGCCCACGTCGCTCCAGGTCGTCGGAATTTCCCGGATCGCGAAATGCGCGCGCCGGGTCTTGAAAAGCATGTCCACGTCGAACGCCCATTTGGTGAGACCGATGTGCGGCACGATGGCGCGCCAGGCCTCCGCCGTCATCAGCTTGGCGCCACATTGCGTGTCGGTGATGCGCAGCTTGAACAGAAACCGGACGAGAAAATTGAAGACGCGCGACGCAAAGCGGCGCCGCCACGGCTGGCGCGGCCGCACCACGGCGCCCGGCAGCCGGCGCGAGGCGATGATGAGTCCCGCGTCGCCGATGTTGTTCACCAGGTCGTCGAACGCGGCCGGCGGCGTGGCGCCGTCCGCGTCCACGAAACCGACAAGCGTGCCCTGCGCGATGGCCCCGCCGGCCATGATCGCCCCGCCCTTGCCGATGGGCCGCGGTTCTACGATGACCCGCAGTTGCGGGAAGCCCGGCTGCAGCGCCCGTACCACTTCCTCGGTGCGGTCCTTCGAGCCGTTCACCGCGACGACGATCTCGAAATCGGTCCCGTAGCGTTCCGCGAAGTACGGCAGATAAGCCGCGAGCATCCGGCCGATGCGGCCTTCTTCGTTGTACGCGGGAACGACGATCGAGAGTTTCATTCCTCCGGAGTCTCCGGGGGGGGCGTCCAGACCGGGATTTCCTGCTTCAGGCGCCACAGGTTCAGCGTGGTGCCGGCCTGCCCGAAATGGGGCACCTTTTCCACGTATTCGAAACGCTGGGCCAGGATGTCGGCGAACGCCGTCTGATCCCCCAAGGTGACTTCCTCGACCTCGGGCGAACGGATGGACAGGCTGTAGCCGCTCAGGGCCGCGATGGGCGCGTTGGCTTCGGTGGCGAGCAGTTCGAGCATCATGTCGCGGTTCACCACGCCGATGCTTTCGGCGCGGGAGCGTTCCCAGTCGGGATAATAGCTGAACGGGCCCATTTCGAGCCCGTGCGGCACCGCCAGGTCGGTTTCGATGGCCAGATAGGTGTCCTGCGTGAGCAGCTGCGTGCCGCCCGCGGGCTTGTTCAGGTCGAGGATCCACTTGGCCGTGTCCTGGAGCTGGGCCACGGGGCTCTGGTCGCGCAGGCGCCACCAGATGCGGTCGCGGCCCGCCACGAACCAGCTCTGGGCCAGCGGCGAGGAAAACGCATAAAGCCCGCAGGCCAGCCACGTCACCGTCAGGATGGCCAGCCGCCGCGCGCTGCGCAGCTCGGGCGAGCCGCCGTAGCGGCGGACTTCTTCGCGCAGCCACCAGCGCGCGCCGGTCGAGGCCAGCGCGGCGCAGAACACCGGATAGAACGGCACCTGGTAGTCGTCGTAGGGAAACGGCGCCGCCAGATGGACCAGGGCCAGCGCGACGACCGTGATCCACAGGAACATGTTGAAGCGCGGCGCGATGTCGTCCGGCCCGGGATATTCCGGGGAGATGTCGGTCCGTTCGTCCGGGCCGGCCCGCAGCAGCAAGTAGCGGCCCGCGAGGATCAGCAGGAACAAGCCACCGACCGCCGCCGGGAAATACGCCTGCGCCAGGCGCGAGAGGCAACCGATCTTGTAGGCGATCTGCGCCAGCCACGGGCCCGCTTCGCGCAGCGAGTGGTATTCGATCACGCCGAAGCGGAACCCGTCGCGCCCCAGCATCATGAAGGGCAGCAGGGTGACCGCCAGCCCGACCATCCCGCCGAGGCCGAAATCCAGCCACGCCCAGGCTTTCAGGCGGCGGCGGCAAGCCAGCAGATAAAAGCCGCCCAGCGCGAGCGCCGCTCCCAGCGAAATCCGGGTCGCCGCCGCGCAGGCCAGCAGGAAGCCGGCGGCCACCGCCGCGCGGAATCCCCGGCGAGGCCCGACGAAGGCCAGCGCCAACAGTCCCGCGCACAGGAACAGGCTGGCCAGGGCGTAGGTCTTCACCACCGTGGTGAAGTAGGACTGGTAGACGTTCATCGCGATCAGGATGAAGCACAAACCGCCGGTCAACCGCTGCGCCTTGCGGGGACCGGCGCGCATCGCCAGCCAGGTCGCGAACAGCAGGCCCAGCGTGCCGAACGCCCAGGTGATGGCGCGGCCGCCCAGCAGGCCGAACTGCCGCACCCACGGATACGCCACCGAATAGACCATGGGCAGCATCGGCGGCTGCGTGAAGGCGAAGTCGCGGTAGGGCACCTGGCCTTCCGAAGTCAGCTTCGCCGCATACAGATACCAGCCCTCGTCCTGGTTCAGTTCCCCCATCCAGACGTTGATGCCCGACAGCACCGCCCAGCTGGCGACCACGGCCACCGCCAAAAGAAGATGGCCCCACCGCCACGCGCGATCCGGCGATTGAGCCGCTTTGAGTTCTGCATCCATAAGGCTCGCGATTGTCGCCCATGCCCTCCCCCGCGGCAATCCCAAAATAGTTGCCCGCCGCGGGGCTCCGTCGTATCTTGCGGACCTATGAACCGACCGACCATCCCGACCGTCCCCGCCGACCGCCTCGAAGAAATCTCCTCGGCCTACACCCTGTCCGACATGGAGATTTTCGTCTTCCCGTCCCTGCTCTATCCGCTCGTGCTCGCCAACCTGATGTCGCCCGCCATCTGGAAGTGGCGCGACGATCCGTGGTTCGCCAACTTCCCGAAGCTGACGCCCTACCGCCGGATCCTGCGCCTGAAGCAGTACGTCATGGACCACTACGCCTTCAATCTCGACCTCGATACCTGGGGCCTCACCACGCAGGAGCGCGAAATGGCGCGCTTCGCCCCCTACATCGCTCCGGAGACCATCGCCAAGAGCAACGCCTTGTTCGGCTACGAGGGCGACAAGTTCTACTTCGACCTCGACATCCGCCGCCACTTCGGCCTCGACAAGTACACCCGCGACGTCATTCCGTACTGGAAGACCGAAACCGTCGAGGCCATGGACGCCTTCCGCTACAAGCCCGGCCACGAAAACCAAGGCGCCGGCGAATGCGTTTCCCTCTCCACCCTCTACGCCGCCGCGCTCTACGTCCTCTGCGGCATTCCCCTCGACGACATCTTTCTCGTCGCCACCCCGCTCCACTCCCAGAACTTCGTGGACGTCAACGACGGCATCCTCACCAACAACCGCCGCCTCGTCACCAAGGCCATGTGGTTCAACGGCACCGAGCTGTCCACCAAGGCCCGCCGCGCGCTCGAGCACGAGCAGGTCACCATCGTCGCCCACCAGACCGGCTGGGTCCACGCCGTCTATCCAGAAGCCTCCATCGACCACGCCGCCTACGGACGCTTCCAAAACAAGCTCCGCGCCTTCCTCAAAACCCCCGTCACGTCCGAAATCCTGTTCAATTTCCTGCGCCAGAATCCCGCGCGCCAAAAATGCTTCCAGATCGAGCACGCCTGCTGCGGCAAGCGCCGCTGGATTCCCGCCGAAGACGCCTACGCCTTCGAAAATTCATGCCCCTACAAGGTCTCCGACCGCACCCGCGACAAGCTCCTCGACGAAATGGACGAGGACGACTTCTTCGCCGAACCCCTGACCGATCGCATCCCCCTCAACAAGTTCGACGAGTTCTTCAAGCAGGGCCACATCGATCTCGACAGTGAAGAAGACCGCCAGCGCCTCGCCCGCGAAGTGAACTGCTACCGTTCCAACGCCTGCGAAATCATCAAGGAGCTGCGCGCCTTCTGCCATCTCGAACCCCGCTGGCCCGACGCCGGCCAGCCGCGCCAATTCGTTCGCGGCCCGAGCATCGATCTGAAGCCCGGAATGACCCGCGAAGAAATCATCGCCGCCCTCGAAGCCGTCCGCGCCGAAAATCCCGTCGCCGACCTGGCCTTCCACGCCTACCGCGATCTGGCGCGCGTCGATCCCCGGCCTTACTTCAAGGCCGCCATCGAACGCTCGCCCGTCTGCGTCGAGGAGGCCAAGACCATGGATGCGCCCATGGTCGTCGCCTGCCTGCGCGAAATGGCCGACGAATCCATCTACGATTCCACCCGCGCCGCCCAGCCCGACGAAGTCTGGAATGCCCGCCGCGGCGACGGCTTCGAAAAAGCCGTGACGCTCGCCGCCGTTCTCCACGCGCGCAAGCCGGATATTTCGTTTACGCTCAAAGCCGCCGGCGAAACCGCCACCTTGACCTTCGACGGCAAGGAATATGCCTTTGCCAGCAAAAAAGGCCTGACGCTCGACCTCTCCTGGCCGATCTGAAAGCCCGCCTCACACCAAGCCGCCAAGATGCGAAGCTCCGGACCGAATCCCCATTCCCCCTCCGTGACTCCGTGCCTTTGTGTGAGCTGATTTTCGCCCTCTCCCGCTCGGAAAATCGCGGCTCATGCCCAAAAATGGACCGCAAATCGACGCAAATTCACGCAAAATGAGCCCAGAGGATCTTCCTGGGAACACCGAGCAGCCGTTCGACCCATTTTCGGCCCCATTTGTGTCCATTTGCGTTCATTTGCGGTCAAGTTCTCCGTTTTGGGCCATTTTGGGCCGATTTTCGGTCCCCAAAACCCATTTTTCGCACTCCGAAGGCCCAAAAAACACCTTTTGTGATCGTTTTTAAGCGAAAATGGCCGCTCGCGAGGCCCAGACCCCAGCCGTTGCGCCATTGACCCCCTTCTTCCATTCCGCTATTCTTTAACCAGATATGACGTCGCACCCCGGCGGCATCAAACCAACTGGAAGTTCGTTGAATCAATGCTTTTCGGGTGAAAAAGGATATCGGATGAAATCGAACGTTGTTCTGCTATTTGCGGCCATGACGATGGCGCTGGTCGGCGGTGCCGAGGCCGACATCTGGGGTCACTTCGAGTCCTCCAGCAACCATGAAATCGGCTCGATGGACTACGTCAGCGTAGATTTTGCCATCATGGGAATCTCCCACCCGCGCGAGCTGGTTCTCGGTCAATCCTATCTGGCAAGTTACGTCGCCACGTACACGACGACGTCGGACGATCCCGGATTCAACGTGACCGATACGTTCAGCGGCACCGGCACGGTCGTGGAAGCGGACGTCGAAAGCGACGACGACTGGCGGATTGACGTTCAGTTTCCACAAAACCCATTGCCGGGGGCCTGGGAGCCTTTTGAAACCCGCATTCAATTCTTGCAGTATCCGTCCGCTGCCGTGATGGTCAATTGGAGCGCTACCCCCTATGCATTCTTTAACGATGCAACACTTGAGTATCAAACCGTTCCGGATGGAATGGGCGAGATTTCTTCCTTCACCCGAAACGGCGAAATCGTCTGGACGGCTCAAGGCGGGACGGTGTGTTCCGTCCAGTGGGCGCCCACGCTCACGTCGTCGGTTTGGAAAAGCTCCTGGGAAGATCTCGAGGAAATCCGGACCGCCCAGGGAATCATGATCGCCCGCGTGCCGATGTTTTATCGCGTCGTTTGCCAATCCAACGGCTATCTGCAGCCGATGCGGGTCGGAACCGAATGGACCTATGCGGCATCCAACAATTTCGGAGAAACCTGGACGTTGACCGAAACGACCTGCGGCACCTTGAGTTTCCCCGAGGCTTCGCTGATGCCCGGATGCGCGCGCAAGTACTACGCCGTGCGACGCGCCGAAACATGGGAATATTACGCGCCGGAGGGCGTTGGCTTCCTCTGGAACGAGGCCCCCTATTCCTACGTGCGCTCCACGACGAACGCGGTGTTTGAATGGCAGGAGACATCGGAGCGGCGCGCGCTGCAGGAGGCGGAGCCGGGCGTCGTCTGGACCAACCAGTTCAGCCACTTCAAGGACCTCGGCGAAATTTCCATCGTGTGTTCCAACGCGGGAACCGAAGTCGTCACGGTACCGGCGGGCACGTTCGAGTGCACGCGGTGCGAAGCGACGGTCGTTGGAATTCCCGAGATGACCTGCACCGACTGGATCCGGCACGATCTCGGTCTCGTGAAGCGCGTTTCCTTTATCCCGAATCTCATCGGAGGCTCGAGCCCCGTTACCTACCAATTGGAAACGATCGAACGCTAGCGCGGCGCATCCCATCGATGAACCGATATTCGTTCCATGTTTTGCGCAATGCTCCTGTTTTCTTGCCTATTCCTGTTTTCCTGCTGAAAACCTGCCTTTTCTGGCCCTCCAGGGTCCTCAGAACGCCTCAAAATGCCGTTTTCGACCCGTTTTGACGGATTTTTAGCCTTCGGATCGGTTGTAGGCAGCTTTTGCGTTTATCCCGCCATGGCGGGACGGGCGGCGGGCTGTTCCGACCGGAATCCCGCCGGGGCTGCAACCCCGGCCTACACCACCGAGCTCGGACCTCCGACTTCGGACCTCGGCACCCCTCCGGCCCCGCTGCGAGCCATTTTCGACCGAAAAACGCCTCACGTGAGGCCCTTTCTGCGAGATCGGCATTACGTGGCGCCCCCTAACCGACGTAAAGCCGATCTCGCGCGCGTTGCCGTCCCGCCTGACCGCGCCCTATTCCCCGAACCCGCAGCCCCTTGCACCGTTGACCCGCCACCGCATTTCCGCTATTCTTTAGCCACTCAGGAGAATTCACCCCGCCACGTAAAGCCGACTTGAAGCCGGTAGAATAAAACTGTTCTGCTTATAGGAATAATATGAATATTCAGCAATCTCCTGATAATTATTCAGATGTCGACAAACTATTTCGCAGCCGCTGGTTTTGGATCGTCTTACTGGCCGTTACATATGTGCTACCTGCTTTACTCGTCTGGGTACCTATGGCTCTCGCATTCCCGTGGGTCATGATTCCTGGCGCACATTTGGGGTTACAGCATGTATTGGGCCTGCGCTATCTATATGGTGCGCCTGCAATTGCTTTTGCAATTGTATTTCATATTATCTTTTGGACACTTTGCGGGCTGCTGTTATTCCGAGGGCAGAAGCTTTCGGTGACTTGGCTTCGCAGCATATCCATTGTGTTCATTGTCATTCTTATTTTGACCATTATTGGATGCTGCCCTGCAATCGATGCTGTCAGACACTGATATTACACTTTATGATTAAGAGCAGAACAAGCGGGTGCAGGGTACCCTCCACAAGGTGTCGGGTCCCCTGACCCGTGACGTTGGGCAATATAGATATGAATGATCCGCAGATATATGCCTGGATATTTCTCTCCGTAGACGATGCCCCTTGCTCGCTACAAGACATTATCGCTATGGCCGATGGTATCAATCACGCCATACCATCTCAGAAGGAACTCCAGACTAGCCTCGGCTGGTTGAAACACAACGGGCTTGTGCGCAAAGAGGGAAAGAAATACTGCCTGACAAATGCGGGTGTTGAACTACGAAAACGAATGTCTGCCATAACCACGATGAAGACATGGGACAATACTACAGCCGAACTATCGCGAATCGCCGGCAATGCGGACCCAGATGAGGATGTGACTCCTCGGGATGTCTCAAAGGCATATCAAGGTTACAAGAAATGGTTTTGGCAGGAATATCGGAAACTCAAAGAAAATGATGCCCAACAAGGGGGTCCAGGGTACCCGTCACAAGGTGCCGGGTCCCCTGACCCCTGACGTTCTGTGATGAAAACATGAAACATATAAACGCATATTCCACATTCATCGCGCTCATACTCCTAGTATCGGGCTGTGCGACAACCCGAACGGACAATGCCCGCATTACGGCGGGGCCGTTGACCGTATCGCAACCAACCCCTATTCCCGACTTAGTAGCGCAGATCATCGCTACTGCCAGGAACAACACTGGCCCCCTTTCTATGGATATTCGCTATTGCGTGCGCGACTGCCGCGTTAGTGACAAACCCAAGACTGAATATTTCCAAGAGCCCAACGCATCCGCTATGGCGGATTGGGGAAATTCCTCTATACAATGTTCCTCTGCCATACCGATAGAGGCTGCGCTTGAACTCGCTCTCGCACCCAATCTCGATTTCCATGTGAGTCCCTTTTCATCCCCCAAGCCCCGCATTAGCATCGGCCCCCCTGAACTGGTCAGGGATCATCCCGCTATCGTGCGAAGAACTTATAAAGTACCCAAGAATCGGGCCAAGATGCTGGCAAAACTCCCGGCCAGGCTTTCGGCGACAGGCGCCAGCATGGCCTACGATCCCCAAAGTGGACTGTTGAATGTTATAGACGATGAACAACACTCGACCGTTGGCGAGTTACTGGACGCCGTTGGCGCCAAGCAGGTTATTCGGAACCCCCAAATACCGGAAATATGAAGAGCACAGAACAAGGCGTTGCTGGGTACTCGCCACAAGTGGCGAGTCCCCAGAACGCTGACGTTAGCCAGAGAACATAAAATGATACAGCTCGAAGGGGATTGCGTAGAATGACAAGAAACTCGCTTAATCACGGACTTGCCGCCGCGAAAGTGGCCAAGAAAGACGAGTTCTACACTCAATATATCGACATTCAGAAGGAGGTTGAGGCCTATCTGGATTTCGATCCTGACACCTTCCGCGATAAGGTAGTGTATTGCAACTGCGACGATCCCTTTGAGAGCAACTTCTTTAAGTACTTTGCGGCCAACTTCAACTATCTTGGCCTGAAAAGGCTAGTCTCCACCAGTTACGACGGTTCCCCAATCGCTGGCCAGCTCTCGTTATTCCCGGAATATAACGAGGGGAATGGCAAGCGCCAGAAACCTAAGGCGCTCGCTGTCATAATAGACCATGTGAAAGACGAAGATGGAGACGGCGCAGCGAACATAGAAGACGTGCAACTGTTCCTCAAGCGAAACAAGGCTGCACGAACTGCCTTGAAAGGAGACGGCAATTATCCTGGTGGCGATTTCCGCAGCTCCGAGTGCATCGCACTCTTGAAAAATGCGGACATCGTGGTAACCAACCCACCCTTTTCTTTGTTCCGCCAGTATGTCGCCCAACTAGTGGATTACGGAAAGAAGTTCCTGATCATCGGAAACACTAATTCGATCACCTACAAAGACATTTTTCCTCTTATCAAAGAGAATAAGGTGTGGTTAGGCTGCACCAATTTCAATGTCGGGATGTTTTTTGAGGTGCCAGACCACTGGAAACACTTTCACCATATAAACCAAGAGACGGGCAGAAAGATTGCCCGCGTTGCGTCATCCTGCTGGTACACGAATCTTGACCATGGACGCCGCCACCATCCCCTAAGTCTCATGACCATGGCTGAGAACTTAAAGTTCAGCAAGACCCTTAGGGGCAAACCCGCTTATGACCGTTACGAAAACTACGACGCGATTGAGGTGAGCACTTACAAAGAAATTCCCAGCGACTACGATGGCATCATGGGCGTACCGATCACTTTCATCGACAAGTACAACCCCGATCAGTTCGAGATTGTGGGAATAACCAAGACTTGGTTCGGTGCCGCTTCCCGGACTTTTCCCAACCAAACTCAGTATAGTAAAGACGGCACACAGTCTATCGTCACAAAGCTTAACGACCAGCCGGCGATAATGGTTAAGAAACCACCTGTCGGCCAGACTTACTACACCGTGGACGGCAAGTGCTACATCGCCCTTTACCAACGCATTCTCATCCGCCAGCGCCGCAGTGCCCGTCATGTTAAAGAGAGGAAGAAGTGAATACTATTCTGAGAACCGACATCACCATCGCTGATATCTGCGAGGGGTTTGTGTATAACCAACTAGAGGGCAAAGGGCTGTTTGGTCTAGGTGGTAAGTTGACAATACAACCGGAGTACCAGCGTAACTACATCTATGCAGATGGCGGCGGAAAGAAAGAGCAAGCGGTCATCCATTCGCTTCTTAAGGGGTATCCGCTGGGTCTGATCTACTTCAACAAAGTCGCAAAAGACAAGTTTGAGGTTCTGGACGGCCAGCAACGGATTACTAGTATCGGTCGGTTCATTACGAACAAGTTTGCGATTATGGACAACGGCAACCCTAAGAATTTCGTCAGCCTGCCTGCCGACCAGCAAGCCAGGATTCGGGACTCAAAACTGCTGATATACGAGTGCGAGGGTACTGAGACCGACATCAAAAAATGGTTTGAGACGATAAACATTGCAGGTGTGCCACTCAATTACCAAGAACTCTTGAACGCAATTTACTCCGGACCGTTCGTGACGCTTGCGAAGGCTGAGTTCAGCAACAGCCAAAACGCGAACATCCAGAAATGGAGCGCGTACATCAAAGGTAGCGCGAACCGGCAGGAGTTTTTGGAACGGGCGCTGGACTGGGTGAGTAAGGGCGATATCGACGGCTACATGAACGCTCACCGTTATTCGGATGACATAAATGAACTGAAGAACTATTTCAACAGCGTGATCGACTGGGTTTCAACCGTATTCGCAGACGTTCTCCCAGAAATGAAAGGATTGGAATGGGGCAGACTTTACGAGGAGCATCACGGCAAGTCTTACGATCCGAAAACGATGTCGGAGGCTGTCATAAAGCTCGCCGCCGATGACTGCGTGACTAACCTCAAGGGGGTGTTTGAGTATTTACTGGGCGGCTCGATCGATACGAGGTTATTGGAGGTCCGGGTCTTCGACACTCCAGTCAAGCGGGCCACATACACCAAGCAGACGCAATTTGCTGAGCGCAAGGGTAAATCCAACTGCCCGCATTGCGCGATTGGACATGACGCGAACAAGAACAGAATATATAAGTTCGACGAAATGGACGCCGACCACGTAACGGCATGGAGCAAAGGCGGGAAAAGTTCGGCCAAAAACTGCGAGATGCTATGCATCACCCACAATAGGTCCAAAGGCAATCGATAATACGGAACAATACAAAGGGGCTAACAAGGCGTTGCACCACTACGCGCCACAAGTGGCGCGAGGGTGAACGCTGACGTTGGCTGAAAGAAATACCATGAAAAAATACGAAAAACTATTAATTATCTTGGCTGTGGCTTGGGCTATCGGGCGCCTGACTTCGCCCCCGATGTATATCGCGTTAGCTAAAGCCAGACTCTCGTCCACACCTATATCTCAGCGAACATACTATGATGCGATGTACTTTCTCTATGCCTATGCAGGCATGTTGCCTCAAATATTAATTACAGTATGGATGTTTATTGACGCGAAGAAACGAAATCTTAATAGGTGGATATGGGGCGCTGTGGGACTCGGATTGGGTGTCAATGGCGCCGTGCTTTACATAGCCCTCCAGATTCTTGAGGCCATTCGACAGAAGAATTATAATGACAGCCAACAAGCGGGTCCAGGGTACCCTCCACAAGGTGTCGGGTCCCCTGACCCCTGACGTTGGATGTAAATAGAATGGACCACCTAACGCATTCCCGACGGCTAAGGCAACTACTGCGCTTATGTCGCCATCAAATTGAGTCCCGAAAGGAATGTGGGCAATTCAGGTCACAGGCGGATATCGCATTAATAGCGTTTATGGAACTTGCCGTTTCTCATGCCGCGGCAGTACACGCGCTATCAGAGAAGCACTTTGACTTTTCTCTCTCCGCCCTGTGCTGTGCTAGATCGGCATTTGAAGCCGGAGTTATAGCCGTTTGGATAGGACAACCTGAGTTGCCATTTGCGCGTGAGGGCAGATGGATTGGATTTTTTCGGAAACTTGGCAAGTTTTACGAAGAACAAGGGGAATTTCTCGAAAAGACCACACCCGGTCTCGGTGCGGATATGACTGCGGCATTTGACAAAACAGATGCAATATTTACCGACTTAGTTCATAAATACCCCGAAATTAAGGTGGAAGGCACCCCAAATGTCCGCCAAATATTGAAAACGAATGGTTACGAGCATCTGTATGCTGGATACAAGTCAGCATCTCAGGTTGTACACTCTGGGCCAGAAACAATAATTCGACAAAGACATAAAGACGATTCCCCAGACGCCCTGTACAGAGTGGGGTTGGGCGAATGGACAAATGCCTGCATAATGGCTGGGTGGGGGGCAGCGGTAGCTACATACACGGCTATGTGGCGGACGGGAACATCTAAGCAAGATTTGAAACCGCTGATCGATGCACATACTAGATTTAACAATACTCTGGCAAGTGAATGACGAGACATCCAACAATGGGGTCCAGGGTACCCTCCACAAAGTGTCGGGTCCCCTGACCCCTGACGTTAAGCATTAGGAGGATATATTATGACAGATGATGAACTGTTTGAGTTCTACAAAAGTCAATACGAGCGCGAAGATGAAGCGCGAAATGACATCAACGATCGACTTCAGATACCACTCGCCATAATAGTCTCCCTCATTGGTGTCCTTGCTACAATGGTCAAGCTCCTCGGCTACCCTGGATGCTCCTGGAAATACGGCGTCTTCAGTCTACTCATAATCGCTAGCGGCGTTTTTGTAGCTCGGGCGCTCTACTTTTTTGTGCACGCGTGGCGCGGATATGAGTATGAATTTTTACCGACTGCAGACCAGACTCGCGAATACCGAAAAAAGCTGCAGACAACTTACGCATCATTTCCTAATTCCCGGAAACTTGTTGAACAGCATACAAAACAGTATATCCAGAATTACTACATTACTTGCTCAACCAAGAATACAGACAACAACGACGCACGCGCACTTAACTTACACTTCTCAAACCGCGCCATCATTTTCGCTGCCGTTCTTGTGGCTTCGACATATGTTTTCTACGAGTGCTTCAAGCTTAGCGATCTTATACCATCTGAAAGCTCGTCCGTGCGTATTACCCAACCCGTTGAAATAAAGAGGGCACCATGACTGAACCCAATAATGAGCAACCCAAGAATGGCCAGGGCAAAGCTGTACCGCCACCGCCACCACCGCCACCGCCACGGCTTATTAAAGAGGGCGTTGAAATAGTGAAACAGTTGAAAAAGAACGGCGCAAACGCACCGAAGAAGGATGGTTAATAATGAGCAAGAACACTACACCTCCGCCCCCCCCTCCGCCGCCGCCCCCGCGCAAGGTGAGAATCGATATTCCGCCGCCGCCGCCACCGGCTCCTCCTGTAAAGAAATAACAGCCCAACAATCGGTTCCAGGGTATTCCCCACAAGGTGTCGGGTCACCTGACCCGTGACGTTGCCGCACGAGATGACTAAAGAAGAACTCATCGCGAATCAGAAGAGGGCCGGCCGCCTGCTGTGGTGGTTGTTGGGCATTATGTTCCTCATCATGATCGGTTTGGCCCACTTGATTCATGCGACCGGGGCGGCCCACCGCGACCTGGCGTTTCGGATCGCCTTGTTCGTCATCATCGCCGCGATCTTCGGAGGCATCTTCTGGATCGGGAAAAAGACGGACGTGCGCTGCCCCGCCTGCAAGAAATCCGTGCAGGGCGGCATCTATGCGCCCTTGGCCATCGCCACGGGCAAGTGCGGCCATTGCGGCGCCACGCTGTTCGACGAACCACCGACCCCGGAAACAACGTCGGCCGCCAGGCCTGCATGAAATGAATCGTTCCTTTCGTCCTTTGCATCTGCTGGCTCTCTGCCTTGTTCTGGGGAGTGCCTGCACTCGTCCAGCTCCTCAGCAAAGCGTTCTGCGGCCGGGGACCGATGCCGTCCTCTTGCTCGAAGATGGCACGGCGTTTGAACTGGCATGGATCGAACCGCTTCAGATGTGGTTCGGGAAATATGAGATTACGATCGACCAATACCGATTGCTGCGAACCCGCCTGAAGACCATCCATGAACCCAGGACCCAAGAGCCCAAGTATGAAGCGGTAACCATGGTCAACCACGCCAATGCCGTGAAATTCTGCAAAATCCTGACCGATGCGTTCACCGGCTTTCTGCCGCCGAATTGCGTCGTGAGGCTCCCCTATGACGCAGAGTGGCAGTGTTGCGCCCGCTGCGGAGATCAACGGCGCTATCCGTGGGGCAACGAGTGGCCACCGACCGCGATGGCCGACGGCGTGCTGCCCAACTTACTCGGAACGGAACGGCCGGACTGGATGAAAAAGAATCCGGATGAGATCATCCCCGGCTATGGCGACGGGTGGCCCGAACAGGGAGACGTGCGGAAGAGCGGCCGGAACAGGTGGGGCCTGTATGGCATGGCCGGAAACGTTTCCGAGTGGTGCGCAGATCCATTTGATCGAAACCGCAGCATGGGGAAATATCAAGGGGGATCCTGGAGAGATTACCGCGGGGCCCATCTTGCGATTGCGTCGGCCTCAGATCATCCGAAGATTCCCAGCGCCTTTGGGTGCGGCTATGAAGGTGCCGACGGCAATCTCGCCACAGGTTTTCGAATCGCCGTTGGGCCCGACCATCCCGCAAGTGCCAACCCAATTCAAAGCAATGAAATTTCCCTGCCCGCTTCAGACTGACGACGCGAAGACTCGCCTCGGCCAAAACCCCGCCAGAAGGGGGCGATCCTATCATTTATAAAACGCCATGTTGCGCCTGTATGTAGATCAGATCGCGCGATTGTTTCCGGAGGCCACGCCGGCGGAGCGGCGGTTGCTGCTGGCGACGCGGCGGGCGATCCTGAAGGCGGTTCCGGCCTGCCACGAGCGCGTCAAATGGGGCGCCCTCTCCTACCAGAAGCCGGACCCGGACGCGGCGGTCAAGGGCGGCATCTGCCAACTCTATTGTTGGCGCGGCCAAGTCTTGGTGGGGTTCGTCCACGGCGCGTTCCTGCCCGATCCCGCGCGGCTGCTGCAAGGCACCGCCAAGGCCAAGCGCGTTCTCCCCATCCCGAGCGCCGCTTTCCTGAAAGACCAGCGCTTCCTCGATCTGCTCCGCGCCGCGGCGAAGTACGATCCCTGCCAGCCTTGAACCGTTCTCGCGCAAAGACGCCAAGGGTTCAAGGGTTCATTCGTTCCGGAATCCCGTCTCCGTGCCTTTGTGTCTCCGTGTGAGACGATTCCCCGCTCGCGACCACAAGCCGCGATGGGTGGCGAGGGAGATGCGGGCTCAGGGGGCGCGCTGGACGCCGAGGCCGTAGAAATAGGTGCCGAGTTCGGCGGGCGCGGCGTTGGTGTAGCCGTTGGTCGGCGCGGTGGCGGACAGGTTGCCCACGTGCTGGGTGTAGGGGCCCAGGGCATCGGTCGCGCGCAGGATCGAATAGACGCGGCCGGTCGCGCTGGGCCAGCGGAAAACCAGGTTCGCGACGACGTTGGTGTCCAGCGGCGCGAGCGCCAGCACGGAATTGCTGGACGTCGGGAGGGTCCCGGCGACGCATTCGGAATAGTTGTCCGCGCCGTCGCCGTCGGAGTCGTCGCCCGGTTCGGCGGCCAGGCCTTCCGGGAACTGCTGGGCTTCCCACAGGTCGGGCAGGCCGTCGGCGTCGCCGTCGAAATCGGGATCGGCCAGGACGCCGACGAGCTGGACGGAATCGACGAAGGCGACGTCGGTCGTGCGGTCGCCGGCGCTTTCCTGCAGGCGGGCGCGGACGCTCACCTGGGGCGTGCCGGCGGGCAGGAAGAAGGTCCAGGGGTTGGCCATCTGGGGATTGCGCTCTTCGTAAGGCCCGCAGGCGTCGTAGGCGAGATCGCCCCAGGCGTCGTTGCCGTCGATCAGCTTGGTGGCCGTCCACGAGGCGCCGGCGTTGGTGGAGACGTCGAGGTAGAAGTCGACGTCGGTGGCGAGGCCGGTGGCGGCATGGGGCACGAGCAGCGCGACGTTGGTATAGCCGTAGAGGGGGACGTTGGTGAAGAGGACGTCGGGATGGGCGGTGCCCGTGGCCGATCCGCGCAGGCTGCAGGCATAGATGCCGTCGCGCACCTGGGCGACGGAAGCGGTGCCGACGAGGCCCCCCTCGCCCGGTTCGCAGGCATAGGCCCACGTGTCGGCGGGCGCGCCCTCGAAGCCCTGGAAGGCGATGCCCGGCGCGTCGTAGATGCGGACGGCGTCGATCGCCAGGTCGCTGCGGTAGTCGGTGCCGCTCGTGCCGCGGAAACGCAGGACGACGTTGGTTTGGCCGCCGCAGAAGGCCAGATCGACCGTGGCTTCGCCCCACATGGAATTGGTCTTCCACTGCTGCGCGCCGGATTTGCTCCACGCGCCCAGGGTCCAGGAAGCGCCGCCGTTGGTGGACACGTCCACGGAGAGCGTGCCCATGTTGGCGAGCGAATAGTCGAACATGTGGTAGCGGAACCAGAGGCGCGGCGATTCGGCGTCGCTGAAGTCGAACGCGGCCTCCAGATAAGCGTTGCTATTGGGCGTGGCGCCGGTGGCTTCCGTATACAGGTAGTAGCCGCTGCCGCCGTAACCGCTGGGCGGGCCGGTCTGCTCGGAAGGCGTCGGGCCGCTGAGCCGCGTCCAGTCGAAATCGTCACCGGCCGCGTTTTCCCAGATGCCGAAGCCGCTCTCGAAGTCTTCCGCGTAGGCGTACGGAACCCAGGGTTCTTCCGCGGGCGGTTCGGCGTCCGTATCGGCGACGACGCGGACGTCGTCCAGGTAGCAGTTGTTGCCGTAGAGCGAATGGAAGAGGAAGCCGACGGTCAGATTCGTCTGGCCTGCGGCGCCGGCCGGAAGCGCCACGCTCAGGTTGGTCCAGCCGACGGAATCGCCCCGCCGCGAATGGAAGGCGGCGTCACTGGTCCAATCGGTCCCGTTGGTGGACCACTGGACGGTCATGCCCTCGCCGTCGTAGCCGGTCCGCACGTCTTGGAACCAGGCGAACCGAACGGCGACGTTCGAGCGCCCGACGGTCGACAGCGCCGGCGCCACCAAGCGGAGTTCCGCCCCGCTGGCGCAGTCCCACGAATTGAAGGAGACGTAGCGATAGCCTTCGCAGGGGCTGGCGTTCTCGTGCTCGCTGGACGTGACGTAGTCCAACGCCGGATCGGTGCCCGGATCGGCCACGATGGCCGTGGACCAGCCGGCGGGCAGCGCGGCGACGTTGAACCCCTCCGCCAGCAGCTGGTCGGTTCGGACGATCTGCACGTCGTCCAAATAGCAGTTGTCGCCGTAGTTGGAGAGGAACTCGAAGGCGACGTAGACGGAATCGTCGCCCATGGCCGCCTGCGGCAGGGAGGTTCGGAAGCGCTCCCACCCCAGCGGCCCTTCGCGCGGGAAAAACGGCTCCAGGTCGTTCCACGTGGATCCGTCCGCCGACCACTGCACGGTCACGCCTTCGGCGAACTTGTTCGTGCGGGACCTTTGGTACCAGGCGAATTCGACGTCCACGCCGGCGCCGTTCGTCGTGGCAAACGCCGGGCTGCTCAGGCGCACGACCGCCCCGCTCCGGCAATCCCAGGAGTTGAATTTGACGAAATGCGTGCCCTCGTACGGCGTCGCGTTGGTGTAGGTGCTGCTCGTGACGAACGAGACGACCGGATCGATGCCCGTGCCGCTGCCCACCGAATTGGTGGCCAGCGCCCAGCCGGCCGGCAAGGCCGCGTCGTTGAAGCCTTCGGAGAGCAAGACGTCGAGCTCCGCGTAGGCGGCGTGGATGGAGTTGGTCTCCCCTTCGGCGACCGGCAGCGTCAGGCGGGCCGGCTCGCGCCACCCGGCGACGTGCGCAAAGGACACGACGTGCGAGCCTGCGAAGACGTTGGTGGCGACGTCGTCGCTGTCGAACCAGTCGCCGCCGTCCACGCACCACTGCGCGCCCGTCGGCGCGGGGTCGTCGATCGCCACGGAAACGGCGCCCGCGTTGCAGACCGAGTCGCGGCAATAGATGAAGCACGCGACGACGTTGAGGTTCGAGTAGCCGTTGTTGTAGCCGGGCCAGTCGTATTTGGCGCCCGCCCCGTCGTAGCTGGGATAGCCGGGGGTGTTCCGGTTCCCGTACGGATCGTTGAAGATGGCGGTGTATTGGTTGTCGTAGTAGCCGATGGTCGTGATGTAGTGCCCGGAGGTCGTCAGCAGATTGAGCAGGACGAACGGGGAGCCGGAATCGATTTCGGCGGTCAGTTCGTCCCAGGTGGGCGACCAATCCACGCCGGTGCCCGAGCTCTTGCCGTGGTTCAGGATGTACTGCCGCATCCAGCCGCGGGTTTCTTCCCAGTCGTTCTGGGTGATGTAGCCGTAGCCGCCGAATTCGGTCGTGTCCACGCCGTTGTCGATATCGTAGACGATGCCGTTGTTGGTGTAGATCTCGGACACGTACTGCCCGTAATGGCTCGTGTGCGAAGACGGCAGGGCGCACGTGCAATCCCAGTACGGCAGGGTCTCGGAATAGTTCAGCGCCATGAGGGCGGACGACGCGCCGCAAGCGGAATGCTTTTTCGTGAAGTCGTCGCGCGTGTCGTAGACCTGGTGGAGATACGGCACGTCCAGCATGCTGCAGATGGCGCGCGGCACGGCCTGCACCTCCACGGCCAGCGTCCGCGTCGCGGCGGGAACGGCCTCGGCAAGCGGGAGCTCTTCCGCGCTGGCGGGCAGCGCCACTTCCTCGATCTCCGCCAACCGGAACGACGGCTCAGCGTCCGCGCCGGCCGGCGCCACCGCGGCGACCCGCGCCACATGGAGGCGCCCGGTCTTTAGCGAGACGTAGGCGAGGCGCGAGCCGTCGGGCGAGAGATGTCCGCCCGCTTCCTGCTCGTCCGGCGTCGAAGTCAGGAGCTGCTTCCCCTTCCCGTCGAAACGCACGGCATAGAGATCGGAGGATTCGATCTCCATGTATTTCGACAAGGTCGTCTGGGTGTAGAAGACGTGCAGGCCGTCGGGCGCCCAGCAGGGCTGCGAACCGGGTCCCAAGGCATACGTCCGGCGCGTCGCGAGATCCACCGCCAGCAACTGGCCCGCGATCGTTTCGGCGACCAGTTTCCGGCCGTCCGGCGACCAGACCGGATTGAAACAGGACGCGTCGGCGTCGGTCAGGCGGTCCCGGTCGCCCGTGTCCAGATCGAGCAGCCAGATTTGCCCGTCCCGGCCGTTGTAGGCGAGCCGGGTTCCGTCGGGCGAGAGCCGGGCCAGATTGACGTAGTGCCCCAGGTCGTGCCGGGCGGTCACCTGGCCGTCGGCCGCGGCGATCCACGCCTCGTTGCCCACGGTGTAGGCCATGCGGCCGTCGGCCGCGAAGGACGGCACGCCGGCGCGGCGAGTCGCGGGAACCAGGCTGGCCACCGTTTCCGAGTCGACCCGGTACACGGCGGGCAGTTGCGGCGGAAAGTCGTCGCCGTCGGCGGGCTGGAACGTCTTGAAGCCCAGCTCGCGGCCGTCGGGCGACCAGTCGAACCAGGCGCCGCTGCTGGAGGCATCCGAAAGCTGCACCAAGGACTGATCGTCCAGGCGGAGCACGTAGACCCCTTTGCCTCCCTCGCCCGCCAGCGCCAGGCGAGCATTGTCCGGCGACCAGACCGGCCGGGACACGTTCGCGGGGACCTCCGCGGAAGCCGCGGCCGCGAGCACGCCCCACCCGCCCAGTCCCAGCGCGCAAAGCCCGAATGCGATCGCATTTAATCGCATGGAGTGATTCATGGGTTCCTCCCGGTTCAAGGGGCGTCGGGCCAAGAAACGCCGATGCCGTAATAGTAGGTGCCGAGTCCCGCGGGCGCGGCGTTCGTGAAGGCGTTGGTCGGGGCGCTGGCGGACAGGTTGCCCACGTGCTGGGTGTAGGGGCCGGCGACGTTCGTCGCGCGCAGGATCGAATAGACGCGCCCGGTCGCGCTGGGCCATTGGAAGATCAGGTTGGCCGTCGCCGTCTGGTTGGTGGCGTAGGGCGCCAGGGCCAGCACCGAGGAGTTGGTCCGCGGATTCGTCCCCGCGACGTACTCGGAATAGTTGTCCACGCCGTCGCTGTCGTCGTCCCCGCCGGCCACGCCGTTGGTGGAGCCGCCGAAATACAGGTTCTCGTAGTCGTCCGGCATGCCGTCGCCGTCCGCATCCGCCGCCGGATCGGAAGTCACGCCGGTCACGATCACGTCGTCCAGCGCGAGGTTGCTGTAGATCTTGTTCCAGGTGAACTTCAGCTGCGTGACCGCCTCGGAAAGGTCGAAGGCATAGGTCGTGCCGACGTTGGACGGATTCGTGACGACGCCCAAGGTGCTCCAGCTGCCGCCAGAGTACTGGGCGACCACGAACGTGCCCGTGCCGGCGGCCGTGACCGCGCGCATCCAGAACGAGACGTTCGTGCCGTGCGAGAACGTCGGCGTGACGACGTAGTCGCCGTCGGAATCGAACTTCACCGACGGAACGGCGCGGCCGTAGTAGGTGGTCGCGTAGTTGGTGACGCCGCTGAAGGTCCAATCCGCGGGCGCCGCCGGGGCCGCGTCGAAGGGCTCGTCGATCAGCGTGACGGCATTCGTGTCGGGTTCCGCGGTATACGTGGCCGAGAAGGCGTTGGTGGTTCCGTTGGTGACGGCGGTCGCGACGTCGTCCGGCGCGACCCAGCCCGTCGCCGCGCCGAAGGAGACCGTATGGGCGCCCGCGACCAG
>CALMNW010000048.1 GCA_937872095.1 uncultured Verrucomicrobiota bacterium | reverse complement strand
CCCCGCCGCAACCAGTCTACGTCTATCCCTGCCGGCCGGGTTTCCGCGTCGTCTTCTCCTTCTGAATGCAGCGAAATCTTGTAGAAGAGTCTGTTCTGTGAAAAGGTTGCCGCAGGAAGCCGGGAACGAACCCGGCTTCCGGTCCGCACGTCAAATGAGCGAAAACGACATCCGCAACGACGACGAAGCCTTCGCGCTGGAAGCGGTCCGCCGCGTCCTGGACGGCGACGTCGAAGCGTTCGCCGCGGTCGTCCAGACCCATCAGCGCCTGATCGCCGCCGATCTGGCCCGACGCCTCCCTGCGCAGGACGTGCAGGAAGTCGCGCAGGACGTCTTCATCCGGGCCTTCCGGTCGTTGCCGTCCTACCGCGGCGAAGCGCCCTTCCGCATCTGGATCCTGCGCATCGCCCGCCACGCGGCCATGGATTTCTGGCGGAAAAAGTACCGGCGGAAAGATCTGTTCTTCTGCGATCTCGACGACGCCGCGCGGATGCACGTCGAAGCGACCCAGCAGGAACGCCTCGCGGAACAAAGAGCGGACCGGGAAACCCGGGATTCCGCGCGGGAATGGCTTGAAGCCGCCCTCCGGCGCCTGTCGCCGGACGACCGGGCGGTCATCACGCTCGTCGAGCTCGAAGAACGCTCCATGGAGGACGCCGCCCGCCGGCTGGGCTGCGGACTCTCGGCCGTCAAGGTGCGCGCCTTCCGCGCGCGGCGCCGCTTGAAGGCCGTCCTCGAAGATTTGCGGCCGGGAAAGGATGAATCGATATGAACATGAAAAACCAAGAACTCTGGGACCAGCTCCGGACGGCCTACCGCCCGGACGCGCCGGCCCTCGACGTGGGCGCCATCATGGACGCCGTCCGCCGGGAAGCCGCGGCGCACCCCCTGCGCCGCGTCGCGCCGGGACTGGCCGGCCCGATCCCCGCGTGGGCCTGCACGGCCGCCGCCCTGCTGGCCGTTTTCGCGACCGGCGTCGTCGTGGGCCGTTCCGTGACGATCGCCGACCAGCACATCAGCACCGCCTGGACCAAGAGCGTCCAGCCCGAGGAGTTCGCCCAGAGCTTCCTGCCGTTCGAAGCGGCCGACGCCAACGCCGCCGACGACGATTCCAGCCTCTAAAAAGGAACCCGACATGAGAAAAACCAAACTGACCCTCCTGCTGCTGGCCGCCCTGCTCGTCGGCGTCTGCATCGGCTTCACCGCCAACAACGCCATCATCCAGGCCCGCATCCGGCATTTCTCCCGGATTCCCGGCAACATGCCCGAACACATCACCCAGAAGCTGACCGAGCGCCTGAACCTCGACGACGAACAGCGGGCCCAGGTCCTGGCCGTCTTCACGACCTACGATACCCGGCTCCAGGAAATCCGCGACCAGAGCCGCGCCACGTTCGACGCCCTGCGGCAGGAAATGACCGCCCAGATCGACCAATACCTGACCCCCGCCCAGGTGGCAGAACACACGAAGATGCTCGACGAACTCGAGCAGCGCCGGCAGGAAAACCGCGCCCTCCGGCGCGCCATGGGCGTATCCCCGTCGGGCCCGAGCAACGCCCCGGCCAAGTAGCGCTGGATTTTCCCCGTCGCTCCGTCTATTCTCGCCGACATGACTCCTTTCCTCCGCCACCTGTGGGCCGGGCTTTGCCTGATCGCCCTGCCCGCCTTCGCCGAACCCGCGCCTACGCCCGTCGCGCCCATCCAAGCCACCGAATTCCTCGGCTGGACCAACGCCTACCGCCTGCAGAACGACCGCGTCGAAGCCGTTCTCGTCCCCGCCCTCGGGCGGCTCGTGCACTTCGCCCCGCTCGAGGGCGCCAGCCCCTTCCGCCTCGAACCCGCCCTGCAGGGAAAAACGCCCTCCGAAGGCGAGACCTTCTTCAACGTCGGCGGCGACTGGTTCTGGCCCGTCGCCCAGGCCCGCTGGGCCGAAATTTCCGCGGACGGAAAAGACTGGCCGCCCCCCGCGCCGCTCGCCGACCTCCCGTGGACCTGTTCCGCCTGGACCGATGCGGAGGGCACGGCCTGCGCGCAATTCACCCGCGAGTACGGCGAGCCCCTCAACATCTCGGTCTCGCGCCTCTTCTGCCTGGCGCCGGACGCCTCCGCGCTCGAAGTGCGGCAGCGCATCGAACGCACCGCCGCGTCCGACGTCCCCGTCGTCCTCTGGAACGTCAGCCAAATCGCCCAGGCCGACCGGATCGTCCTGCCGGTCGAAGAAAAATCCAAGTTCCGCGGCGGCCTGAAGGCCCTGATGGGCCGCAAACCCTCGCGTAAAGTCCTGGTTCGCTGCGGCGATGCCGCCGTCTATCGCGTCAGCCCCGGCGCCGAAACCAAGCTCGGGTCCGACTCCCCCCGCGGTTGGATCGCCGCCGCCAAAGACACCAACCTCGTCCTGGAAACCGTCGCCAACGCGGCGACCGGCCCCTATCCCGACGGCGGGTCCGTCGTCGAGGTCTACTCCAACCAAGGCCTCGGCTATTCGGAAATCGAAACCCTCAGCCCCGAACTCGCCCTCGAGCCCGGCACCGTCCTCGAAAACGTCCTCCGCATCGAGCTGTCCTCCACCGAAGCTCCCCTCGACGCCTGCCCCCTCGCCGACGCCGTCCGCGTCCGCATCAAGCCCTGACGGCCGCGCGAGCTTCGAGCCGTCTCACACAAAGCCGCAGAGACACAAAGGTCCAGACCTCCCCCGTCTGCCAATTCCCTCGTCATTCGCGCCCGGATTTCGCCCGTTGCGCCGTTGACCCGCCCCCGCATATTGCCTAATATCGGGTCAGTAAAGTTATCCTCGAATTATCCGGATCCGAGTTCTCCTCGTACAGCGATAAACCGCTGGACTGTGAAGGCATGGAAATATTTATGGCGCAATGTCCCCAATGTAGCGGCGAGATAGGGTGTAAACAAATTTACAAGCACTCCGCATTTACGCCGATAATCTGCGGAAGGTGCGGGGCAAAACTCCACTTTGATACTGCCGCGTGGCTTCGCCTCACTATGCCGATCCTTATCTCCCTGATTGCCGCTCCTATTGTGTTCGTGGTTTGGAACCACTCATTGTTGTATCCAAGTGCCCTCCTTGGATTGACGATAATTTTATTGATCAAGTTCATTTTTAATCTTCGAAACATCAAACTTAGGCTGAAGCGTAAATGAAGATGTTCAACAATGCGGTCCGCCGTATGTCGAACCAGGTGCAACGTCCAGCGAACATCGATGTTCACCGCGAATCGCGCACATGACCAGACTGCTCATTCCTTTTGCAGCGGCGTGCTTGCTCATCGGGTGCGGCGTAGGCCGCATCGCGGCCTGGTTGCATTTCGGCAAACGAGTGCCGCACGACGGCATCGCCATCCTCATGCCGTTGCTGGTAGCTGGCGCCTATGGGTTGGCCACCATGCCTCCGCATTTCGGCACCGCTTTCATCATCTTGCCGTTCGCCATTGGATTCGGCGCGGGGAACGGCGCGTTTCTTGCCGCCTTGGCGGGCCAAGGCTTGCTCACTTGGATCGTGGCGCTGTTGTTTTTCCACGGTTTCTGCCGGCTGAAAACATACGACGAAGAATTCGCGAAAAAACACGGGCGCGCGGGGGATTGTGGCTGAAGGCAGAACAAACTGGGTTTCGTGGGTCTTGCAGGGCCTGCTCGGCTCGATCTGCGGGTTGTATTTCGGCTATAGGCTGTCGCACATGCGCGACGGCCCTTGGATGCAGCCGGGTTGCACGGCCATGTCCATCTGGGGAATGACTCTGTTGGGCGCCGGTATCGCGACCATTTACGGCGACCAACTGTGGATGCAATTTCCGTCCCAGATCTATCCGACCGAGAAAGTCTCCAGCGGGCGGGTCGGCAGATTCCTTTCGCATTCCATGTGCGCGATAGGCGCAGGGCTGGTCGTTGCGGCCCTGATCATGAATTGGATGACGTGACCCCAACCCGCTATATTCACCGAGAAGCAACATGAAGAGCCATTGCCAGGCGGCAGTCCATGGCCGCGCCAAGCCCTGAAGGAAATACGGCTATGTACAAGAATATTTCGGCATTTCTCGCGGCCGTTTCGCTGTGCCTGCAAGTCGGCTGGGCCCAAGCGGTGCAACCCTCCGGAACCTGCTCCCTGGAAACGGCCTTGGCGGATGCGGGGTTGTTTGTTCTGCAATTGAACTTGAATGGCGCGCTCGGCGAGTTTTCCGCAGGGGACAACCCGAGTGGCCGCCTTGACGACGAGGACCCCTTGCGTCAACTGCCGCCGGATTCAACGGTGCCCTATCCGTTGACGCTGACCTTCCATTTTGTCGCGATCGATCGATCCGGAATGGCCCCGAAGATCATTGAGCCCAATCCCACCTATCACGCCAAAGTGGATAAACAATCCGAGGATAACCTCTGGATCCTCCGGGAATTTTGGAAATATTCGGACGGCATTCGGGTCGATTTGCCCATCCCCTCGATCGAAGACCAATTAAAAGCCAACAACGACATCGCGAAGCCCATATATCCGAAGCCGCCGGCGGCCGATTCTACGAAAGCCCCGCGCGAGAAGCTGGTCAAAATCCCATGTCCGCGCTGCAATGGAGAAGAAGGGCCCATGTCAACTTGCCCATTTTGCATGAAACGGGGATACATCTGGGTAGACGCACCATCAAAATGAAAGCGGCGCCAAATCGCGCCCGGTTGAACCGCGACATTCCGATAGGAGAAAGCCATGAGAGCGTTATTCATCGTCGTCAGTAAAATCTGCGGTTTGTGGCAGGCGTACACGGGCCTGGCGTACCTCGTTTCGGTTCTGCCCATGCTGTACGTGTTCAACCGGGAACCGTCGCCGGAAGGCGTCGTGGGCGCGATGCAAACCTCGTTCCATGGGAGCGCGGTCGCGCTTTCCACCATCAGCATCTTGGCCATGGCCGTCGTGACGTTCGCCATCGCATGGGTCTTTCTGTTCCGGACGGAATGGCTTGCCGACGCGCTCAAGCTACCGAAGTCGGACGTTCCGGCCTTCACGCCGCCGGCGCTCGAGACCCTGCTCTATGCCGGCGCGAAACTCATCGGCCTGTTCACCGTCATCCAGGGCATCCCCCCGCTTGCGCAGGGTCTCTTCCACTCCCGGCCCACCATGGAATTTACGCCGTACATGTGGTCGACGCTGTCCGTGCCCGCGATCCGGATCGCCATCGGGGTGTTTGTCGCGATCAAAACGAAGACCGTCGTGGATTTCCTCTTGCGGAAAAGCGGAAAAGACGGCACGTTGGCCGAACCGGCCTGAACCCATCCATATTAGGCGGGAATACGCAGGGTCGCACAAGGAGAAGGCATGGGTCCATTGCCAGGCGGTAGTCCGGGGCCGAACGCATACATCCCCGCCCCGTGGAGATGGATCATCATTCTGGCGGGCATTGTGGCCGTCCTCGTCTTCGGTTATCTTTTCATGCAAGCCTTCCAGTTGTTTGAAGAGGAAAACGAAAAAGGGATTGAACAATGGTCCATCGAATGGAGCCGAAACCATTCAGATTGACGCGGTCGATCGGGGCCGGTCATCGGCGCGACTCGTGACGAATCGAGGAAACATGTGGGCGTTTTGCTGGCATAGCCTGTTTCGGGAATACGGGTGGCAATTTTTCCGGCGGATCGTTTGGCCGCATCCCGTGAAGACCGCGAAAGCGGTGCGGGCGTCCGGCGCGCTCGATTACACCGGCGACCGAACCGCGGTGGGCGCCGCGGATTCTGAGCAAACCTTCGGGGGCGCGCGGTCGCTCGTCGGCGTCGGCTTCTGCCTCAAGCCGCTGGATCCGCCCTGTCCGTCGGGCCGGTTCAACCACGATTGCCGTTTCCTGGAAACCCTGCCCCGTTCCGAAGCGGACGAGATTCCCGCCGCGTGCCGCTCCTGCGCCATCCGGGAGATCGGCACGCTGGCGCTGCGCGCGGGCGCGGCGGTCTACGTCATGACGTCGGCCCAAGACATCCTGCTCGACGTGTTCGCGCCCGCGCTCAACGAGAGTCGGTTCACCTCGGGGCTGTTCACGCTCTGCCGCTACTCGCTGCGGCCTTTTGCCGTGGGCCTGCTGGCGGGCGGCGTCCGGGGCTGGATGTTCCCCTTCGAGAAAGGCGACTGCCGCGACTATCCGACCTGGCTCCGCGCGGATCGCGGAACCAAGGAGGAACGGACGGAACTCAAACCGTCGAACCGGACCGCGATCCGTGAATTCCTCCGCGCGGCGGCGCAAAAGCCCGCGGCCGCCTCCGGCTTCGAGAAACGCGGCCACGTCCTCTTTCCGCTCCCAGCCGAAAGCGAAGCGAAATGAACGGCATCCTCGAACGCGCGGCGGGATTTTTCATCGAAAACTTCCCCTCTTGGAAGGCGCTCGCCATCGGCGGCCCATTGGGTCTGGCATGGTCCTTCGCGGCGCTGTGGGTAGCCGGCAAATTGAAGCAGCGCGGGACGAAGACCGGCTACACGCGGAAGGTCTTCCATTTCCTGATTTTCAGCACCGCGGCCGCGCTCCAGTGGCGGCTGGGAACGCCGGCGGTCTGCCTGTTCGGGGGCATGTGCTCGCTGACCGTCTTCTTCGCCGTCTGGCGGGGTCCCGGCCACATGCTCTACGAAGCGATGGCGCGGGAGAAAGACGAGCCGCACCGGACCTTCTTCATCCTCGTGCCCTACTTCACGACGCTGCTGGGCGGACTGGCCAGCAACATCCTGTTCGGGTCCGTCGCGGTTGCCGGCTATCTGGTCGCCGGCCTCGGCGACGCGATCGGCGAGCCGGTCGGGACGCGGTTCGGCAAGCACCGCTACCGCGTGCGATCCCTGTCGTCGGTCCCGGCGACCCGGAGTCTGGAAGGATCGACGGCGGTCTTCGCCCTGTCGGCCGTCGCCCTCGTGCTGGCGGCCATGGTTTCTCCCCGCATCGCGCTCGCGCATTACGGCGTCCTCAAGATCCTGGCTATCGCGGCCGCTTCCGCCTTGGCCGAGGCGGTCTCGCCGCACGGCTGGGACAACGCGACCATGCAGGTGGTACCCACGGCGCTGGTCTGGCTCTGGCTGACCTGAAGCGCGCCACCCATTACGCTACGGAAACAGCCGAGTGCCGAGCCCAAGCCGCAGGCGCCGGGCGAACGCGAGGTCTATAGCGCCGCGCTCCTGCGCGGCGAGCAAGCGAGGCTCCGCGAGCGGAGCGGCAAATACTTTGGCCGATTTTTCCACGCTACGTAAAAACTTTGGCCGATTTTTCCACGCTACGTAAAAACTTGGCAATGTCCGAAAGCGTGTGA
>CALMNW010000047.1 GCA_937872095.1 uncultured Verrucomicrobiota bacterium | reverse complement strand
GTAGACGGGATGCCGCAGCTGGTTGCGCCGCTCCCGCACCTCGCCGTGGCGCTTCAGGATGCGGTACATCGTGCGCGCGCTGCACAGGCAGACGCCTTCGTCCAGCAGCGTGGCGTGGACCTCGGGCACCGCCCGGTCCGCGAACCGCTCGCTGTTGAGCAGGTCCAGCACCCGCTGCTCTTCCGATCCGGACAGCCGGCGCGGTGCCGGGCGCGCCTTGGGGCCGGTGGAGGCCCCGGCGCGCCCCCGTTGCCGATAGTACGTGGCGCGCGAGATCCCCAGCGCCGCGCAGGTCGACCGGACCCCGTGGCCCGGCGAACATTCCTTGGCGGTTTCCATCAGTCGCTCCCGGATCTCTCGTCCGTCCGGCCCAGATCCGCCAGCAACGCCGAGGCTTTTTTTTGAACGTCCAGCAGCAGCTCCGCCCGCTTGAGCTTCAGCCGCAAACGCTGGATCTCCCGATCCGCCTTCCGCAACCGGCCCCGCAGGACCTCGTAGTTCTCCGCCCCCGGCCGCCCCGCGGCCGGCTCCTCGCCCGCTTGCATGCGCTCCCTCCAGGTTTTCCACTTCCGAATGGTAGACATATACAACCCCTCGCGGCGTGCCAAGGCCGACAATTCCCCCCACCGCATGCACCGGTCCGCCTGCGCCAGAACCTCCAGCTTGTAGCCGGACGTGTGCCGCCGGCGCTGCGCCACCTGCGGCGCCTCGTTGCCTAACCCCGTCCCTTGAGTCGCTTCCGTGTCCATTTCCTCATGCCTCTCCGCCCTGTGCTTCTTCGGTCAGCTTTGTGTCTCACTGTCATTGGCACATAGGGCCGAAGCCATTTTTACGCGAAATTTGCCGCTCGCGAGGCTCCGCTCGCACTTCCGCACGCCGTTGACCCACCCCTGCATTTCCGCTATTCTTTGGCCAGTCAGGACGAAGCGACCCGACGGCATAAAGCCAACTTAAAGTTGGTAGCATAAAACTGTTGGCCAAGAGACAATATGAATAATGACAGATACATCCTCGCACTCTCCTTTTGGACTGCATCTTTTCAATATTTGCGCTTGGTGGAGAATGTCGCTCAAGAAACTGTATCTTCTGGCAATCTATGGGTTATGACTCGGGATTTTACGGCGGGAGGAATTACCGAGGAAGAATATGCCAATGCTACCAAGTGGAGCGACCATACAATCATCATTCCTCTTCTCTTCAACTTGCTCCACGGCATTGAACTCCTAGTGAAAGGCTTTATACTTGTTGATCCCGCGGAAACGATAGAGAAGCAGCACAACATCGGCGAATTATGTAAGCGATTTCGTGTCATGTATCCCGATCAAGACACTCTTAATCAATTTTTTGAGCGATATACAACCGACGACCGCGCGCCCGAATTGCTCCAACACTTTCGTATTGATAACGGGCTCAGCATGAATGGACTCTATCAAGCGCTCCGATATCCTAGCCATGATTTTAACTCTATGCGCATCTATGCCTCGCTTAAGTATAAGGGGGGGAGCGGGACCAAATTCTTCAGTGAACTTGTAAATGATATTCGACAGACCAGAGTCGCAGCAGTTGCATTGAGTCGGGCACTTGAAAACAAAGAATAACCGGCCAACAATGCGTTCCGGGCTATCGGTGACAAGTCGCCTCAGCTTGAACGCTGATGTTGTTGCAATTACATGAATACGCATACCGACAATAGAAGTAGTAATCTTGTTGTACTCTCCTATACTATGCTCGGCAGTACAGCATGGGGTGGGCTTGGCGCTTACATATTAGCCATATATCGAGATCTCAACCCCAGTATAGATCTTTTCCTTGCATCAATACTAATTTGCTTCTTTTGTGTGTTTTCATTTATTACCTTGGCGCCAAGTCTATGGCCACATAAAGGAAAAGAATTACGCCTCATATTTTACCCCTTGTTTGCTGTCCCAATTATGGGGTTCTTTGTATGGTTGAGATACCGGCTAACGAACGGATGAACGAGAAATGCAGAACAACCGGGTCCAGGCTATCGGCGTCAAGGCGCGCCTCAGCCTGAACGCTGACGTTCAAGTGGCCATTCTTGGTCGGAATCCTAGTTCCGTTTGACCGGTCCAACGGTCGCGGGCCGGTCTAGTCTTCGTGGAAGACGACGGCTTCGAAGACGGTGAAGCGCGCGCGGGGATCTTTCCAAGCGTTGCCGGGCAGGCCGGCCTTGTAGGACAGATGCGTCAGCGTGGTGGCCAGGTCCCACCCCTGCTCCGGCGCGACCTGCGGCAGAAATACCGCCGACCGTCCGCCCAGTTCGAGCACCATGCCGTGCCGGCCGATCTCGATGTCGTTATAGGATGCGACGGGAACCGGCGGCGTCAGCGCGCTGATCTCGACGCGGATCTTTGAAAATTCCCGGGCCGTCAACGGTGGAAAACGCGGATCGTTGAACGCCGCGTCGAGGGCGTGGTCGAGCACGACGTCCGCCAGCGCCCGGCGCGGAAAGATCTCGCCGATGCAGCCGCGCAGATCGCCGTCGATGGTCAGGGTGACGAACCCGCCCATTTTCCGCTTCATGGCGGCCGTGGGTTCCACGCCGAGGTCTTCCGGATCGGACGGCGATTGGCCGTCCAAGGCCTGCCGGATGGCGTTGCGCGCGAGCGCCAGCAAGACCTTCTTGTCCGCGGCGGTCAGTTCTTGTTTCTCCGCCTTCGCCTTTTCCTTTTTCGCGGGCCGGCCTTCGCCGTAGAACGCGAGGGTTTCGTAGCTGACGGAATTCTTCCAATCCCCGGTGCTGCGGCCGGAGGCGTCGTGGGCGATTTCGCGGGCGGTGAACTTCGCCGGCAGCATCCGCAATAAAACGCCGATGGAATCCTGCCCGCAGATGGTCGCGCCGGTTTCGTCGCAGTAGGCGGCGAATCCGTCGGCGTCGCCGGCGAGGATCTTCTCCACGGCCCCGCCGTCGAGTTTCCGCAGATTGGCCTCCACGTTGGTGCGGAACGGAACGTAGCCGAAGTTCGGGCCGTAGTGCGTGAAGTCGGAACTGACGACGAAGGCTGTCTTGCCGTCCAGCAGCGCGCCCAAGGCGTCGGCGACCTGCCCGCGGGCGTCGTCGTCGAGCTGGCCCAAGGTGACGGGCACCAGTTTCCAGTCGCGCCCTTCCAGCGCGGCTTGCAGCAGCGGAAGCTCCAGCTCGACGCTGTTCTCGCCCTGGCGCGTCTCGGGACGATCCGTGAAGAGCGGATTCTTCAGCAACGCGGCGATGGCCGCGACGTCCAGCGGAGTCTCGCCGAGCGGCGAACGGTAGTGGGTCTCGCCCGACGGCAGGCTGGCGCGATTGGGCAGGCGCACGTGGTGCGAGAAGCCGATCACCACGACCCGGTCCAGATCTTTCCGGGCGGCGATGGCCTTGATGCCGACGGCCGCGCAGGGCCCGGAGTAGGCATAGCCCGCGTGCGGCACGACGACGGCGAAAATGGACGGATCGGCATCGACTTTCGCGCCTTGGAGATAGCCGTCGAGTTCCGAACGGAGCCGGGCGGGATTCGCGTCGTACCACGAGCCGGCCAAGGTCGATTCCATGCAAATCTTTTTCATGGGCACCTCTTCTTCCCGCGCGCATGCGCCGGTGGCCATAGCCAAACATACCACGATCCAAACGCTCTTACTCATTGCGCAAAGCCTCCGCCGGCGGAAGGCGCGCGGCCATCCAGGCCGGCCCTACGGAACAGAGTAGCGCGATCGCCCCGGCCAAGGCCAGCGGCAAAAGCCGCGTTTCGGCGCCGAAATGGAACGGCAGCGGAAAGCGCCCGCCCAGCGCGCGCAAAGCGCCTTCCGCCGCCAGCAGGCCCGCGACCGCCGCGGCGCCCGTCAGCGCCAGCGCTTCCGCGACAAAGAGAAACGCGATTTCGCGGCGGCGCGCTCCCAAGGCGCGGCGCAGGCCGATTTCCGGAATCCGCTCCCGCACGCCGGTCAGCAGCATGCCGGCCAGCGTCACCGCGCCCAGCAGCAGGCCCAGCGCGCCGCCGGAACCGGCCGTCCAGCCGATGGCCCGCTGCCAGCGGCGCACGCCGCGCAGCAGGGTTTCGGGCGTGGTCCATTCGACGCCGTCCGCGCCGAGGCCGGGCTGCGCCAGCAGCGCCGCCACGCGCCGCTGCAACGCCTCGGGCGAAATCCCCTCCCCGGCCCGGAACAGCAGCGCATCCACGCGAACGAGCGCAGCGGCGTTTCCCGTTTCCAGCGCATCGGCGGTGTACGGGATAAAAACCGTTTCCGGCGACAGGCCCGGCACGGAATCGCCGCCGGACTCGAAGCATCCCACGAGGCGGTACGGTTCGGGGCCCAGCGAAATCAAATCGCCGACGCGCCAGCGGTTCTTGCGGAAAAGGCCGGCGGGCGCCACGGCATGGCGCGCGCCTTGGCGGACGTCCGTCTCGTCGAGCGCGCGGCCGGCGACGAACCGCCACCCGCGGATGCGCGCCAAGTCGGCATCCGTCGTCGCCGCGGCAAACGCCGCGCCGGCGACCGGCGGCAGCGACTTCACTCCGGACACCCCGGCCGCCGCGCCGAGATTCTCCCGGAAATAGTCCACCTGCCGGCGATTCCACGCCGGCTCCGCGGAACGGGTCAGGACGAACGCGCCCGCGCCGAACGAATCGACCAGGTCCCGCGCCTGCCGCCGCAGGGCATCCAAGGTGGAAAGCAGGATCGTCACCGCGAACAGCCCCAGCGCCAAGCTGAGAAAGGCCAGCCCCGCGCGGGCGGGCCCCGTCCGCAAGCCGGCCCACAGGTCTGCCGCGAGTTTTTTCAAGGCAGCCGGACCTCGTCGCCTTCGGCCAGGCCGGACGCGATTTCGATTTGCGCGGCGTCGGCCAAGCCCGTTTTCACTTCCGTCTCTTCGCCGGAGACTTTCCGGACGAAGCTCCGCCCGCCGCGCCATACGACGGCCTCGCGTGGCAGCAGAAGCGCAGCGGGCGATTCGCCGGCGACGATCTCGGCGCGCACGGACAGGCCGACGGGCAACGGCCGGGGAATCGGATCGAGCGCGATCTGCACCGGAAAGAACTTGCGCCAGGCGGGCTGGCCGGGGCGCGTCTGGGCCATGCCGCCGACGCTTTCCACGCGGCCGGAGAGCGGCGCGTCCGGAAAGGCCGCCGGGACGGCCTCGACGGCGCTGCCGGGTTTCACCCACGGCAGTTCGGCCTCGCCCACGTAGCCGCGCACGACGTGGTCCGCCGGATCGGGCAAGCACAGGAACGCCTGGTTGCGGAACAAGGTGTCGCCCACGTGCGCGGTGCGGTACTCCCCGCCCACCGGCAGCGGAACCAGCGTGGCCGTGCCGGCGACGGGCGCGCGCACCTCGCACAGCGCGAGCTGGCTGGCCGTGAAGTCCCGCTGGCGTTCCGCCGCTTCGAGCGCGGCGCGCGCTTTCGCCAAGCGCGCCGCGTGCACGTGCTTTTGCGTCAGTTCGACGCGGGTATCCAGCTGTTCGCCGCGCGTCTTCAATCCAGCCACTTTCGCTTCCTGCTGGGCCACTTCGCCGGTGGACATCAGCCCGCGCGCCGCCAGGTCGCGCGCGGACTCGAGAAAGCGCGATTCGGCGTCCAGCTCGGTCCGGGCGTCCATGCGCTTGGCTTCCATGTCGAGCAGTTCCAGCGGCAGTTCGGCCTTTGCGAGGCTTTCCAGTTCCTGCCGGGCGCGGACGAGTTCGTTTTCCTGCCGCGCCAGATCCTGCTCGATCTGCGAGGCGTCGAACCGCGCCAGCAAATCGCCTGGCTCCACGCGGGTGCCTTCGGGCACGAGTTCCGACAGTACGGCGGACCCTTGCACGCCGACGGCGATCGTTTCGACGCGGCGCGCCTCCAGTTCGCCCTGGAACGGGATGGCCATGCGGATGGGCCCTCGCGCGACGATCGCCGTGCGCGGCGCCTCCGCGGCGTCCCGCCCGCAGCCGGCCAGCGCCAGCGCGGCCAGCAAACCCGCGATTCCCAACCTAGTTTTCGTTCGTCGCATGTTTCGTTTCCTCGCGCAGGAGTTCCCGGGGCGCGGGCACCAGGGTGCCCAAGACGTGCAGCAAGCGGTAGGCCGATACGGAAGCGTCGCGGCGGGCGCCCAGCTCGCCCAGTTCGGCGCCGATGAAATCGGATTCGGCGTCGGACGCGGAATCGGCGCTGGCGCGGCCGGCCGCGAACAAGGCGCGCGACAGTTCGGCGCGGTTGGCGGCGAGTTCGCGGTTGCGCGCGGCCAGTTCCAGCGCGGCGCGCGTGCGGCGATAGGCCGAAAGCGCGGAATTCACTTCGACGGCGAGGCGGTTGCGGACGATTTCGGCGACCTGCCGGCTGGCCTCGGCGTCGAGGCCGGACCGCGCCACGTCCAACCGCGCGCCGCGCAGGTTCAGGTTCACGTCGGCGGCGAGGCCGAGAAACCAGTCGTCCTGGTCGAGGCGGCCGGCGTCGCTCCAGTCCTCGCCCTCGCCGTAGGTGGTCTGGCGGGCGGTGAGCCGCAGATCCGGCAGGAGGTTCCGGCGCGCGAGCAGCAGGTGGCGCTCGCCGGTCGCGACGTCTTGCAGGGCCTGGGCGTAGTCGGGCCGCTCGGAAAGCGCGACGGACAGCGCGCGGGCGGCATCGGCGACGTCGAGATCCAGCAGCGCGGGCGGCGCGAGGCGGAAAACGGAATCCAGCGGAACTCCCAGCAGATCGGCGAATTCCTGGAAGCGGACGGCGAGCTGCGCGCGTTCCGTTTCGAGGCGCAGAGCGGCCTCGCCGCGCTGCAGGTCCATGCGCAGGACTTCCGCGCGCGTGGCCTTGCCCTGGCGTTCGCGCGCGTCGGCCAAGGCGTAGAGGCGCTCCATGCGGTCGGCGAACGCTTCGTCGCTGTCGATCTGGTGGCGCAGGTAGATCAGTTCTTCGTAGAGTTCCGCGACGGAGACGACGAGCGCGGAGCGGTCGCGTTCCCACGCGCGGCGCGCGGCGCGCAGGGTTTCGTTGGCGGCGACGATCGGCTCGTTCTGGACCAGCGGACCGAAATCCCGGAACAGGGGCTGCTCGATTTCCACCTGCACTTCGTCGCGCCGCACGGTCGGCGCGCCGTCCACGGCGATCTGGCGCACGGCCGCGCCAACGGCGAGGCGCGTGCCGTAGGAGCCGGTGGCTTCCGCCCCGAGACCGGCGCGCCAGGTCTCGCTGGAGGAACCGATGCCGGCGGAACCTTCGGGAACGATCTGGATGCCGCGCGCGGTTTCGCGCGCCCGTTCCTCGGCCAAGCGATAGCCCTGCAGATCGAGCGCGCCTTTCACGAGCTGGCGGTTGTGTTCCAAGGCCTGCCCGATGGCGTCTTCCAGGGAGAGCGCGATTCCGTCCGGTTCCGGCGGCTGGGCGCTCGCCAGCGACAGCGCGCCCAGCGCGCAAGCCAGCCACCCGCCATGGAATCTGATCCTCATCGGCCGGCCATCCTAGCGGTTTTCGCCGACGCGGAAAACGTTTTCCACGGCGGGAAACGCCCGCCCAAGCCGTGCCAAGGCGCGGCCAGCCGCGCAGGGGGGGAAAAGATTGATTCACCCGGTACCTCTGGGTAAAGTGGCGACGGAATGGCATGCCATGGCGGATGCAGAACGCTTAATTGAAGTGGATAACCTCGTCCGGCGCTTCCCAAGACGCGAAGCGCTGGCCGGTTTGTCCTTCCAGATCCGCCGGGGGGAGATCGCGGGAATCCTGGGGCCGAATGGCTCGGGCAAGACGACCACCCTGCGCATCTTGGCGACGTTCCTGTCGCCGACGTCGGGGCGGGTGCGGGTGGCGGGATTCGACACGACCACCCACTCGCTGGACGTGCGCCGCCGAATCGGCTACCTGCCGGAAAACGTGCCGCTCTATCCGGAAATGCGCGTGAACGAGTTTTTGGCCTTCCGGGGCCGGATCAAGGGGTTGCGCGGGGCGCGGCTGGCCGCGCGCCTGCGCGACGTGGTCGACCAGTGCGGTCTCGGCGACTCCTCCCGGCGCGTCATCGGGACGCTGTCGCGCGGGTATCGCCAGCGGGTCGGGTTGGCGGACTGCCTGCTGCACGAGCCGGAAGTCCTGCTGCTGGACGAACCGCTGGCCGGGCTGGATCCGGCGCAGGTGCGCATCGTCCGCGATCTGCTGCAAGGTCTGGGAACCGGCCGCTGCGTGCTGTTTTCGACGCACGTGCTGGCCGAGGCCGAGCAGTTGTGCCACCGCGTGCTGATCCTGAACGAAGGCCGGCTCGCCGCGGCCGATGCCCCGGCCCAGCTGGTGCAATCCGGCGAAGGCGGCGGTTTCGAGGCGGCGTTCCTGCGGCTGACCACCCTGCCCCCGAAAGTCCGCAATCCCAAGAAGAGGAACGGCGGATGAGCGCGTTCTTCCAGCTCTGGGGCCGCGAAATGGCTTCGTATTTCCGCACGTCCATCGCGTACGTGGTCGGCACGTTCTTTCTGGCGATCGCCGGCGTCAGCTTCTGGATCCTGGCCACGCATCTGGCCCAGGGCGCGGCGGAGGGAGATCTGGTCGCCAACCTTTTCGGATCGCCCGGCTATTGGCTGGCGATGCTGATCGTGACGCCGCTGCTGACCATGCGCCTCTTCGCGGAAGAGCGCCGCATGGGCACGTTGGAAATGCTGTTGACCGCGCCGGTGACGGAAACGAGCGTGGTGCTGGCCAAGTTCGCGGGGGCCTACGCCACGTTCCTGCTGCTGTGGGTGCCCACGCTCGCCTTTGCCGCCGTGCTGCGGCGCGTCGGCGTCCACCTGCCGCCGCTCGACTGGGGCCCCGTGGCGGCAGGCTATCTCGGCACCGCGCTGGTGGGCGCGTTCTTCCTCGCGGCCGGCTTGCTGTGTTCCCTGCTGACGCGCCACCAAGCCGTCGCGGCGATGGTCTGCCTGGCGGCGCTGGGCCTGCTGCTCTCCGGCAGCCTGCTGCCGTTCTACGCGCACGCCGAATCGATCCGGCAGGTGGCCCGGGGCATCTCGGCGCCGCTCCACATGATGGACTTCGCCGCGGGCATCGTCGATACGCGCACCGTCGTCTGGTATCTCAGCGCCACGGTGCTGCTGCTGTTCGTTTCGATCCGCATTTTGGAGGCGCGCCGCCTGCGCTGAAGCGACCATGGACGCGCGCACTTCCATTTCCCCGTTGGCCAGCCGGCTCCGGCGGCTTCTGCTGCGAGCCAACCTGGCGGCGGTCGTCGCGCTCTCCGTCGTCCTGTTCGGCATGGTCAACTACCTGTCCCTGCGCCACTACGACCGCTTCCATTGGAGCGGAACGCCCCTCGCGCGAATCTCCGACCAAAGCCGCCTCCTGCTGGAGAACACCGCCCAGGACATCCGGATCGTCGCGTTGATCCGACCGGCCAACGAAGCCTACCGCGGCGTGGAGTCGCTGCTGCAGGAATACGCCGTCCGTTCGCCCGGCATCTCGCTGGAATTCGTGGATCCGGACCGCGACCGCGCGCGCACCGAACAGCTGGTGCGGCAATACGGGTTGTCCGGCGGCGAATGCGTGGTGTTCGACATCGGCGGCCGCCACCAGTCCGTGGCCGCGGCGGATCTCATCGAATACGGCGCATCCGGCGCGGACGGCGAACCGCCCCGCCGGGAATTCCGCGGCGAGCAGTACTTCAGCAGCGCCATCTACGCGCTCACGCAGGCGACGCGCCCCGTCGTCTATTTCCTGCAAGGCCACGGCGACCGCTCGCCGGACAACTTCGACCGGCATGCCGGGTATTCCCGCATCGCCGCGCGCTTGCGCGACCAGAATCTGGACGTCGAGCGGCTCGACCTCGGCGAAACCAAGGGCGTGCCGGACCGGTGCGCGCTGCTGATCGTCGCCGGTCCCCTCCAGGAATTCGCGCCGTTCGAAATCGCCCGCATCCGGGATTATCTCGACCGGAAAGGCCGCCTGCTGTTCCTGCTGGATGCCCGCACGAAGACCGGCCTGGAACCGCTCCTGCAGGAGTGGGGCGTCCAACTGGGCGACGACGTCGTGGTGGATGAAACCCGCACCCTCAGCGGGCGGGAACTGCACGTCGCCTCCTATCCCCCGCACGCCATCACCGCGCCCCTGGCCGATCTGGCCAGCGTCTTTTTCCTGCCGCGTTCCGTCCGCATCCTCGCCGGCGAGACCGGCGCCGACAAGCCCGCGGTCTCGCCGCTGGCCACTTGCACGTCGGCGGGCTGGGCCGAATTCGATCCGGACGATCCCTCCGCCCATTTCGATCCGCAGGTGGACATTCCGGGTCCCGTGCCCGTCGCGGTCGCCATCGAGCGCGGACCCGTGCCCGGCGTCCACGTCCAGATCCGCCCCACCCGCCTCGTGGTCGTCGGCGATTCCGATTTCGCGTCCAACGGCGGCCTGATGGGCGCCAACGCGGATCTGTTCCTGAATTCCGTCAACTGGCTGCTGGACCGCGGCGAGTTGCTTTCGCTGGCGCCCCGGGCGCTCGAGGAAGTCCGCCTGGTCATGGATGCCCGACAACTGCGCAACCTGTTCTGGATCGTGGCGGTCGCGCTGCCGGGCGTCGTGGCGGCGCTGGGGTTTTGGGTCGCTTGGCGGAGGAGACGCTGAGCCATGAGCTTCCGCCTGACCGGCATCCTGGCTCTCGCCGTGGCGATCCTCGGCCTGCTGATCGCGTTCTGGGACCGCGACGACGACACCGCCCAAGCCCGACTGGAACGCGCGCGCCGCGCCTTCCGCTTCGATCCCGCCCGCGTGGATCGGCTCCTGATCGACTCCGGCGACCTGTCGATCGAATGCAGGCTCGAAGGCCGCGAATGGCGGCTGATCCAACCGCTTGCGGCGCGGGCCGATCCCATCGCCATCGAGCGGCTGCTGGGCGCCCTGCAGGAACTGCCCCGCGGCGACATCCTCCTGCCGCCCCGGCGCGGCGAAAATTTCTACGCCCCCTACGGGCTCGACGTCCCGCGCGCGACCTTGGCCATCGTCTCGGGCGCATCCACCAACCGCATCTTCATCGGCCGCCGCACGCCGCTGGGCGACGGCGTCTACGTTCGCCAATCCGACCAAGCCGGCCTCGCCCGGCTCGATCCGTCCCTCCTCGATCTGCTGCCGGCCAGCGCCGCCGCCCTGCGGGACCGTTCCCTGCTCTCCGGAACGCCGGCGGGCATCGATCGCCTCGACATCCGCACGCCGTCCGGCTATCTCCAGCTCGCCCGCTCCGACAACAACGGCTGGCGGCTGTTCCAACCGTTCACCGCGCGCGCGGATTCGGCCGCCGTCGCCGCGCTCGTCGAAAATCTGCTGGGTTGTTCCGTCGTCCAGTTCGTGCAGGATGCCGTCGCCGATCTGTCCCCCTACGGCCTCGACAGCCAAAGCGCGGTCACCGCCGTGCTCAACACCGATTCCGGCGACGGCTCCCAGATGCTTTCCTTCGGCGATCCGCTGCCCAACGATCCTTCGCTGGTCTACGCGCGCCTGCAGGCCGAAAATTCCGTCTACGCCGTTCCGCAGGACGTCCGCCAGGCGCTGCTGCTGAAACCCGACGACTTGCGCGACCGGCGCCTGCCCGGCCTCGACCCCGATTCCATCCGGGATCTCCGCATCGAAGCCGCCGAAACCGCCCTTGAATTCCGCCAGACCGACGACGACGGCTGGGAAATCCTCTCGCCCCTGCGCGCGCCGGGCGATGCCGACGCCATCCGCGATTTGCTGCGCACCTGGAACGACATGCGGCTGACGTCCTTCGAGAACCCGGCGGACGCGCCGGCGGAACCGACCTGGACCCGGACCGTCCGCATCGAACCGCGCAATCCCAAGGCGCCGCCCGTCGTGCTGCGCCTCGCACCCCTTCCGGACGACACCAATGCGTGCCACGTCGCCATCGAGGGCGATTCCAGCTTCGCGGTGGCGGCCCCGCCGAGCCTGCTGGATTTCCCGCTCGATCCCCTCCCGTACCGTTCGCGCGAAATTCTTTCCATCCCGGCCGACGACGTCGACCGCATCCGCATCGTCGACAACACCCGGACCATCGAGGCCGACCGCGATCCGGACACCGGCCAGTGGGTACCCGCCGCGCCGTGGATCGACGGCTTGCTGGCCGTGCTGGCCCCGTTGCGCGCGGAAACCATCCTGCCGGCGGACCGCACGCCGGACGACGAGGAATTCGCGCAGCCCTATCTGACCGTTACGCTCGGGCTGCGCGGCCAGAGCGGGATCGCCGCGACGCTGCAGGTCGGTCCGGAAACCGAGCCGGGCGGACCGCGGCTCGCCGCCGTGCGCGGGCACGACTTCGTCTTTACCCTGCCGGCCTGGACCGTCGAGGCGCTTGCGCCGCCCGCCGAGGAACCGAAATGAAGCCCGTTCGCCTCCATCTCGACGCGCATGCGCACGTCTATCCCTTCCACGACGTCCCGCGCCTGCTGCTCGCCGCGCTCGACCACATGCCGCGCGTCGCGCCCACCGATCTGCGCGTCCTGTGCCTGGCCGAACGTTTCGACTGTTCGTTTTTCCAAGCCCTCGCGCAGGATGAAATCCGCCTGCCCGGCGATCGCTGGCGCATCGCCGCGTGGGATCCCGCCGGCGGCGTGAAAATCCGCCATCTGCCCGACCACCGCGACCTGTGGATTCTCGCCGGCCGCCAGATCGTCTCCGCCGAACGCATCGAAATCTGCTCCCTGTTCAGCGACGAACCCATCGAAGACGGCCAGCCCGCGCGCGACGTGATCCGCGCCATATTGGCCAACGGCGGCTTGCCCGCGCTCGACTGGGCGCCCGGCAAATGGCTGTTCGGCCGCGGCCGACTCGTGCGCGAGCTCGTGCGCGAATTCCCGCCCGCGCAGCTCGTTCTGGTCGACACCTCCCTGCGGCCGCTCGGCTGGCCCGCGCCGCGCCTCTACCGCGCCGCGCGCCGCCAAGGCCGCGCCGTCCTCGCCGGATCCGACCCGCTGCCCTTCGCGGGCGAAGAGGACATCGCCGGTTCCTACCACTGCACGTTGACCCTCCCCGGCCTCGAGGATCCCGCCCGCCTCGTCGCGCCCCTGAAGGCCGCGCTTGCGGCCGGGAGCCTGCCCATCGCTTTCGGCGGCCACCGCGGATGCCCGCGGACCGTCCTCCGCCGCCTTCGCCGCAACGCGCAGGAGAAAAAACAGCCATGATCCCCGAAATGCCGCGCGTCTTGCTGATTTCCCCGCAGCCGTTCTTCCAGTGGCGGGGCTCGCCCCTGCGCGTCCGCTTCGACGCCCAGGCGCTCGCCGAACTCGGTTGCGACGTCGACCTGCTCGTCATGCCCGTCGGCAAGGACCGGCAAATTCCCGGCGTGACCCTGCACCGCGCGCCCAACTACATCCGCGCGAAAACCCTGGCCATCGGCCCTTCCGTTCCGAAAGCCCTGCTCGACGTGTCGCTCTATTTCAAGGCTTCCGCCCTGGCCCGCCGGCGTCGCTACCACGTGATCCACGGCATCGAAGACGCCGGCCCCATCGCGGCCGTCCTCGCGCGCCGGCACGGCGCCAAGATGATTTTCGAGAAGCATTCCGATCCCGCGTCCTACAAGAAAGGCTTCGTGCGCAACTGCGTCATGGCCGCCTACCGCCGCGTCGAGCGGTTCTCGATCCTGCGCGCCGACGCCGTCATCGGCACGGGACCCGCACTGGTCGCACAGGCGCAACAAATCGCGCCCGGCAAGCCCGTGCACCACGTTTTCGACATTCCGTCCTCGCTCGTCGAACCCGATCCGGCCCTCGTCCGGCAGGCGCGCGAGCGCCTCGGCCTGCCGGCCGGCGCGGTGCTCGCGCTCTACGTCGGTTCTTTCGCGGTCTACCAGGGCATCGACCTGCTGTTCCGCGCCATTCCCCACGCGCTGCGGAAAAACCCGAATCTCCACTTCGCGGTCATCGGCGGCAGCCCCGAACAGATCGACAAGCGCCAAACCGCGCTGATGGACCTCGGTCTGGCCGACCGCGTCCTGTTCCCCGGCCACGTCCATCCCGACGAACTGCCGCATCTGCTCGCCGCCGCGGATATCCTCCTGTCCCCGCGCATCGCCGGCGGCAACACCCCCCTCAAGCTCCTCGACTATGTGAAGGCCGGCCGCGCCATCGTCGCCTGCGACAATCCGGCCAACCGCCTGATCCTCGACGAATCCAACGCCGTCCTCGCCGCGCCCGCGCCCGAAGCCTTCGCCGAAGGCGTCGCCGCGCTCGCCGCCGACGGCCCCCGGCGCGAACGCCTCGGCGCCGCCGGCCGCCAGCTCCATCTCTCCACCTACAACTACCGCCAATTCCGCAAGCGCCTGGCCGACGTCTACCGTCCGCTCCTCGGACCCCTCGCCGACGTCTGCCGCGATCCCGATACTCTGCCCTGAGATCTCGATGAAAGGATCCACCTCCATGAATCTGCCCGTTTGGTTCGTCTGGGCCTTGCTGTCCGCCGTCTTCGCCGCCGGCACCGCGATCTTCGCCAAGATCGGCATCCGCGGCGTGGATTCCGACCTGGCCACGCTCGTGCGGACGTTCATCATCTTCTTCGTGCTGGCGGCCTACGTGGCCGCGATGGGCAAATGGAGCAACCCCCTGCATCTGCCGGGCAAGACCTGGCTGTTCCTGTCGCTTTCCGCGCTGGCGACGGGCGCCTCGTGGGTCTGCTACTTCCGCGCGCTGCAGATCGGCGAAGCCTCCAAGGTGGCCCCGGTCGACAAGCTCAGCCTGGTGCTGGTCGCCCTCTTCGCCTTCGTTTTTCTCGGCGAGCGCCCGAATCTCCGCGAATGGTCGGGCATCGCCTGCGTCGCCCTGGGCGTCGTCATCCTCGCCTTCAAGAAGTAGATCCGCGGTTTTTCCACGCTACGGACATAGCCGAGTGCCGCTTGCCACGCCAACGGCGTGGAGCCCAAGCCGGAGGCGCAGGGCGAACGCGAGGTCTATAGCGCCGCGCCCTGCGCGGCGAGCGAGCGAGGCCCCGCGAGCGGAGCGGCAAAAACTTTGGCCGATTTTTCCACGCCACGTAAAAACTTTGCTCGATTTTTCCACACCGTGGAAAAAAGTTTTCCACGCTACGTAAAACCCGGCAAGCCCGCCGTCGGCGAGGAGGCGTCAGATCCCGGACCCGGCGTCGAAAACCTCGGCCAAGGCCAGGAGAACGGCGTCTTCGTCGGGACCTTCGGCCACGATTTCGAGCGGCGTGCCTTTCGTGGCCCCGAGCTTGAGGAGCTCGAAGACGGAGCAGGCGTTGGCGCGGGGGCAGCCTTCGCAACGGAGGTGGACCGTGGATTGACGATGGCGCATCTGCTTCACGATCTGGGCCGCCACCCGCAGGTGGAGGCCTCCTTCGCATTGGATCGTCAGTTGGCGCGTCTTCATGGATATCCGTTCCGACGGCGCCCCGGCCGGCGCCGCCGTTTTATGAAACCGTCTTCTGCAAGGCCTGGTCGATGTCGGCCAGAACGTCCTCCACGTCTTCGAGGCCGACGGACAGGCGGATATAATCCTCCGTGACGCCGGTCGCGGCCTGTTCCTCGGCCGTGAGCTGCTGGTGGGTGGTGCTGGCGGGATGGATCACCAGCGTCTTGGCGTCGCCGATGTTCGCCAAGTGCGACAGCA
>CALMNW010000046.1 GCA_937872095.1 uncultured Verrucomicrobiota bacterium | reverse complement strand
GCGTCCTCTCCGCCACCTAGCCGTCACACGCTTTCGGACATTCCCAAAAACTTTGGGGAATTTTTCCACGCTATGGAAAAAAGTTTTCCACGGCGTGGAAAACTTTTGTTCCGGGCCCGAGCCGCGATTCCCCTCATCCGGGGCGGCGGGGCCGCTCAGCGCTTTTGGTCCGCGGCTTTGTCCGCGGCGCGGATCTTGTCCCAGATCGCGTCCATCTCGGCGAGGGTGCAATCCTTCATCCGACGGCCGCTGGCGACGATTTCGTCCTCGACGATGCGGAAGCGGCGGATGAACTTCGCGTTGGTCAGTTCCAGCGCGTAGGCGGGATCGACCTTCATGAAGCGGGCGACGTTGACCACGGAGAACAGCAGATCGCCGATTTCCTCGACGACGTGCTTGCGGTTCTTGCGGGCGATGGCGTCCTTGAGTTCGCCGATCTCCTCTTCGAGCTTCTTGAAGACGTCGGCGATGTCGCTCCAGTCGAAGTTGACGCGCGCGGCGAGCTTCTGCATCTGGTAGGCGCGGTGCAGGGGCGGCACGTGCTTGGGAATGCCGTCGAGCGCGGAGATCCGCGCCTTCTTTTCGGTCTTCTTGATCGCGTCCCAGTTGCGGAGGACTTCCTTGGAATTCGCCACCTTCACGTCGCCGAAGATGTGCGGATGGCGGCGGATCAGCTTTTCGGAAATGCCCTGGGCGACGTCGGCGAAATTGAACGAGCCTTCCTGGGCGGCGATCTGCGACTGGAAAACGATCTGCAGCAGAAGGTCGCCGAGTTCCTCGGTCAGGTGCTCGCGGTTGCCGCTCTCCATCGCGTCGAGGGCTTCGTAGGCCTCTTCGATGAGGTTCGGCTTGATGGTGTCGATGGTCTGCTCGAGGTCCCACGGGCAACCGTCGCCGGGCCGGCGCAGGCGGGCCATGATGTCCAGCAGGCGGGCCAGTTGTTCGACGCCTTTGCGGCGCGCGGCCGGCGAGGCCAGCGCGGCGGCGGATTTCTTCGCGGATTTTTTCCGGCGGGGCGGCGCTTTCGGCGCGGCCTTTTTCCCGCCTTTAGAAGCTGACTTGGTCGAAGAACTCATCTGGCTTCACTTCCTTCAGGTCGTTGCAGACGAGGTTGGCGCCGCAGAAATCCTGGTATTCGGTGAACTCGTCGGTGACGACGACGACGTTCATCATGGCGGCGAGCGCGGTCTTGGTCGTGGCCATGCTGCTGACGACGGCCAGGCAGCGCTTGGGATTGCGGCCCACGGCCTTGGCCATGCGGAGCCAGTTTTCGGCATGGGGGAAACCCTTGTCGGCGGGCGCGGCGGAAAAGACCTTGACGCCCCACCGGTCGAACCCGAGGTGGGCGGCGACGCCTTCCGCGGAAGCCTGGGGCAGCATCGAGGCGCAGGCGATGGCCGCGCCGCGGGCCAGGGCGGCATCCATCCATTTGATGAGGCCGTCGCTGATGACGGTGGTCTTCTGCATGAGACGGGACGTGGTCTCGCCCATGAGGCGGTCGACGACCTGCTCGGGCGTCGCGGCCGTGTACTTCATGGCGGCGAGAAACGCCGGCATGTAGATGGACGGGGCCGGATGGAGACAATAGCGCGAGAACAGAATGGGGGTCAGTTCGATGCGCTGTTCCTTCAAAATGCTCGCGAGCACTTCGTAGCGGATGCGCCGAGCGCCGAGCGCCACGCTGTCCATTTCGAAAAGGAGCGCGCTGCGCGCGGAAGTCCCTTCCGCCTGTTCTTGTTCTTCGTTTTTCGCCGTTGCCATATTCTCTCCCTGAGGTTCAGTCACAAAAACCGGGACACTCTAAACGCCGCGGGGGGCGCGGTCAATCGGTTTCCTATCCGCCGGCGCGGGCCGGCACGCCGCCGTTATTCCCGATTTTCGCCCCCGCCCTCGCCGGCGGAAAAGCCGTCCGCGGGCTTTTTCTTTTTCCACACGGGGCGATTTCCGTCGCCGTAGGGTTTGCGCGGGCCATGCGGTTTGCGGTCGCCGGCGCCGCCGGCGCCATAGGGCTTGCGCGGCGCATACGATTTCCGGAAGCCGCCGCTTTCGCCCTCGGCGCGGGGACCATAGGGTTTGCGGAAACCGCCGCCGCCTTCGCCGTAAGGCTTGCGCG
>CALMNW010000045.1 GCA_937872095.1 uncultured Verrucomicrobiota bacterium | reverse complement strand
TCCAAGATGGCCCGCCAGTGCAACTGCTCCATCTTCGTCAAGAACGGCCGTTCCCAGGCCGGCCTCGGCTTCGGCGGCGAGGGCTACACCTCCTTCACCATCGCCTCGCCCACGGGCGAAGGCCTCACCACCCCGCGCAGCTTCTCCCGGTGGCGCCGCTGCGCGTTGATCGACCACTTCCGGATCGTTTGATGAAATCATTCCCCGCGTTCGCCTCCATCGAATTCAACAGCGTGCCCGTCGGCCTGTTCGCCGCCGACGCGCTGCTGAAGAAATCGCCCATCGCGATGATCCGCTCCGGCACCATCGGCGCCGGACGGTTCCTGATCCTGCTGGCGGGCACCACGGCGTCCGTCGCGGAAGCCCACGCGGAAGCGCTCTTCCACGGCGGCCTGCAGATCGCCGACGACGCCTTCCTGCCCGACATCCATCCCGCGCTCTACGACGCCATCCTCGGCAACGTGCGCAAGATGGGCGAAGGCCCCCTGCTGGTCTTCGAAACGCCGACCGTTTCCTGCAACGTGCAGGCGATCGAACGCGCCCTGAAGGGCGTGCCCGTCGAACTGCTGGAATTCCGCGCCGGCGATCCCCGCATGGACGGCCGCGGCCTCGCCATTCTGCAAGGCGATCTCACCGACGTCGAAGCCGCGCAGGAAATCGCCCTCGCCGCTCTGGAAACGCGCGGCATTCCCGCCCAATACCGGATCCTCACCTCGCCCCACGACGCCCTGCTCAAGCAGGTGTCCGTCTCCACCCGCTTCGATCTCGCCCAGCCCCTCGCCCTCGAAGGAGAAACCGCGTCCTAACCGACAAGGAATTCGCCATGCTGCTCGGAAAAGTCATCGGAACCGTGGTCGCCACCCAGATCTACGAAGGCCTGGAAGGCGTCTCCATGCTGCTCGTCCAGCCGCTCGCCAAGGACGGCACCGAAAAAGGCGCGCCCGTGGTCTGCGCCGACGGCACGCGCATGGCCGGCCCCGGCGAACTGGTCTACTACGAAGGCGGCCGCGAGGCGGCCATGACCCTGAATCCCTGGTTCGTGCCCGTGGACCACGCCATCGTGGGCATCGTCGACGGCGTCGAGGCGCCGAACTGGAAAGGCGGCCCCGCATGATCATCGGCAAGGTCCTCGGCAACATCCATTCCACGATCAACCACCCGTTCTACGACGGCCAGAAGATGCTGATGGTGGAACGGATCGAAATGGACGGCAAACCCGCCGGCGGCTATCTCGTCGCGGTCGATCGCGCGGACGCCGGTCCCGGCGAAACGGTGTTGGTGCTGGACGAAGGCAACGGAGCGCGCCAGGTGCTGGAATCGAAGGACGGGCCGATCCGCAGTGTGATTGTGGGCATCGTGGACGACATCAACGTAGCGAAAACCCCGTGAACCCCACGGGGTTTTCGATTTCATGAATTCTCAATATACAATGGTCAATGTTCAATCTTCAATCTTCACTTGTTTGAAGGGCTGTTCACTTGATCATTGGACATTGGTTATTGGACATTGGATATTGAACTCTTAAACCTCGCCGCGCCCCGCGCGGAAAAGAAAGAAGGCCGACAATGAAAGCCATCCTGATCATCCTGGATTCCGTGGGCATCGGCAGCGCCCCCGACGCGGCCGAATACGGCGATGCCGGCGCTTCGACCCTCCCGCACCTCGCGGCGGCCGCCGGTGGAGTCCAGCTTCCCACGATGCAGAAGATGGGTCTCGGCAACGTCCCCGCCCTCCTCCACCACCGCCCCGCCGAAAAAATCGAAGGCGTCCCGCCCGAACCGAAGCCGATCGGCTCCTACGGCGCCATGCGCGAAATGTCCGACGGCAAGGACACCATCACCGGCCACTGGGAAATCGCCGGCCTCGAAGTGGATCCCGGCTTCCACAACTTCCCGTTCGAAAACTCGTTCCCGCCCGCCTTGATCGCCGCCTTCGAGAAGGAAACCGGCCGCAAGCTGATCGGCAACAAGGCCGCCAGCGGCACCGCCATCATCGACGAACTCGGGCCCGAACACCTCAAGACCGGCGCGCTGATCTGCTACACCTCCGCGGACAGCGTCTTCCAGATCGCCGCCCACGAGGACGTCGTGCCCGTCCCCGAACTGTACCGCTACTGCGACATCGCCCGCCGCCTCTGCGACCCGCTGCGCGTCGGCCGCGTCATCGCCCGCCCCTTCGTCGGCCAGCCCGGCGCCTTCAAGCGCACCGAGCACCGCAAGGATTTCGCCTATCTGCCCAGCGAGCCCACGATCCTCGAACGCCTGACGGCCAAGGGCATCCCCGTCTACGCCGTCGGCAAGATCGAGGACATCTACTGCCACCGCGGCATCGCCGAATCCGTCCATACCGGCAACAACGCCGACTCGGAGGCGCTCGTCGAAAAGTGGACGAAGGAGAAGGACTCCGGCCTCATCATCGCGAACTTCATCGACTACGACATGGTCTACGGCCATCGGCGCGACCCCAAGGGCTACGCGAAGAGCCTCGAACTGACCGACCAGTGGCTGGCGAAGTACCTCCCGCTCGTGAAGGAAGGCGACCTGCTCATCATCACCGCGGACCACGGCAACGACCCGACCTTCAAGGGCACCGACCACACGCGCGAATACGTGCCCCTGCTGGTGTACCGTCCCGGCGAGCCCGCCGAAAACCTCGGCATCCGCCGCGGCTTCTACGACATCGCCCAGTCGCTCGCGCAATTCTTCGGCATCCCCGCCATTCCGCGGGGCGCCTCGTTCGTCTAGATGCGGGCCGGGTCACCGCCCCGGCCTACAGGTTGTTGTTGTCGCCCGGCGCGGTGAGCCGGGCAGGTGTTCACTTGAACATTGGATATTGAATATTGGATATTGGACATTGAGATTTTAAGGAGTTCCCATGGTACCCCAATGGATCATTGAAAAGAAACGCGACGGCCACGTCCTGACCGCGGAGGAAATCCGCTTCTTCATCAACGGCTACACGCAGGGCACGATTCCCGACTACCAGATGTCGGCCATGGCCATGGCGATCTTCCTCAAGGGCATGACTCCCGAGGAAACCGCCGTCCTGACCGACACGATGATGCACTCGGGCGCGATGGTGGACACCTCGTCGATCCAGCTGCCCAAGGTGGACAAGCATTCCACCGGCGGCATCGGCGACAAGGTCTCGCTCATCCTCGCCCCGCTCGCCGCCTGCGCCGGCCTGGCGGTCCCCATGATCTCGGGCCGCGGCCTCGGCATCACCGGCGGCACGCTGGACAAGCTGGAATCCATCCCCGGCTTCAACGTCAACCTTTCCGAAAAGCAGTTCATCGAGACCATCCACAAGTGCGGATTTTCGATGATCGGCCAGACCGGCGAGATCGCGCCGGCCGACAAGAAGCTCTACGCGCTGCGCGACGTCACCGGCACCGTGGCCTCGATCCCGCTGATCACGGCCTCGATCATGTGCAAGAAGATGGCCGAAGGCATCGATTCGCTCGTGCTCGACGTCAAATGGGGCACGGGCGCCTTCATGCGCACGGTCGCGGACGCCACCGCCCTCGCCCAGTCCATGGTCCGCGTCGGCAAGGCCATGAACAAGGGCATGGTCGCGCTGCTGACCGACATGAACCAGCCCCTGGGCCGCACCGCCGGCAACGCGCTGGAAATCATCGAGTCCATGGAATGCCTGCAAGGACAGCACGCCGGCGACGACCTGATGAACATCACGATGGCCCTCACCGCCGAAATGCTCGTGCTGGGCAAGCAGGCGGCGACGGTCGACGAAGCCCGCGGCATGCTGGAAAAAATCATCGCTTCCGGCGCCGCCTTCGCGAAGTTCAAGGAAATGGCCGCCCTCCACGGCGCCGACGTCTCCGCGCTCGACGACCTGTCCAAACTGCCGAAGGCGTCCATCGCGAAGCCCTTCCCGGCGCCCGCCGCCGGATATCTGGCCAAGGTCGACGCCGAATCCATCGGCCGGGCCGTTCTCGTTCTCGGCGGCGGCCGCCAGAAGACCGACGACAAGATCGATTACGGCGTCGGCACCAGCGGCCTCGCCAAGATCGGCGACAAGGTCGCAAAGGGCCAGCCGCTCGTCGTCGTGCACGCCAACTCCGAAGAAAAGCTCGCGCAGGCCATGGCCTACGTCGAGAAAGCCTTCGAAATCTCGGCCCAGCCCGTCGCCGCGCCGAAAGCCATCGTCGCCCGCATTACGGGCTGATCGCCCCCCCCGTCCACAAGAAAGGAACCCCCATGATCCTCCGCAAACCGCTCGAACAGTCGCTGGCCGCCGTGAAAAAAGCCTTTCCCAAGGCCAAGCCCCGGCTGGGCATGATTCTCGGCTCCGGCCTCAGCGACATCGCCGATTCCTTCGAACCGCTCGGCGTCCTCTCCTACGAAAAGATTCCCGGCCTGGGCAAGGCCGGCGTGGCCGGCCATGCCGGCCGCCTCGTGTGGGGCAAGTCCGCCGGCGTCGAAACCTTCGTTTTCCAAGGCCGCCGCCACTACTACGAAGGCGTGGGCTGGGAAGCCGTCGCCACGCCCCTCTTCCTGCTGAAGAGCCTCGGCGCGAAAGCCGTCTTCCTCACCAACGCCGCCGGCGGCACCAACCCGAAGTGGAAGCCCGGCGACCTGATGATCATCGACGACCACATCAACATGATGGGCGTCACGCCGCTGCTCGGCCAGCACGACCCGTTCTGGGGCCCGCGCTTTCCCGACCAATCGTTCATCTACGACCGCAAGCTGCGCGCCGCGCTCTCCCGCGCGGGCAAGAAGTCCAAGGTGGCGCTGCGCCACGGCGTCTATTTCGCCGGCACGGGCCCGACCTACGAAACGCCCGCCGAAATCCGCGCCTGGCGCGCGCTCGGCGCCGACGCCGTCGGCATGAGCACCGTGCCCGAGGCCATGCTGGCCAACGCGGCCGGCCTGCGCGTCGTCGGCCTGTCCTGCATCACCAACATGGCCGCCGGCATCCTCAATCAGGCGCTGACGCATCAGGAGGTCTTCGACACCTCCCAGAAGGCCATGGCCAGCATGAAGAAACTGATTCTCCAGTTCTGGAAAGAACTGGCCAAGGAAACCCTGTAGGAAACGCAAAGGAATCCGCACATGTCCAAAAAGAAAAAAGCCAAGAAGGCGGCGAAAAAAGCCGAGGAAATGCAATACCACGTGCACCTGAAGCGGGGCGACGTCGGCCGCTACGTGCTGCTGCCGGGCGATCCGGGCCGCGTGCCGCTCATCGCGTCGTATTTCGACAACGCGAAGGAAGTGGCCTTCAACCGCGAATACCGCACTTGGACCGGCACCGTGGCCGGCATCAAGGTCTCCTGCTGCTCCACCGGCATCGGCTGCCCCTCCACCGCCATCGCGGTCGAGGAACTGATCAAGTGCGGCGCGGACACCTTCATCCGCATCGGCACCTGCGGCGCCCTCCAGCGCGAAGTGAAGCTCGGCGACCTGTGCATCACCACCGGCGCCGTGCGCGAGGAAGGCACCACCCGCCAGTACGTGCCGCTCTCCTATCCCGCCGTGGCCGATCTCGACGTCACCTTGGCCCTGCGCGAAGCGGCCAAAAAGCTGAAGATCGCGGCCCACACCGGCATCGGCCACTGCAAGGACGCCTTCTTCATCGAAGACAAGGACATCCCCATCCGCGAAGACATCGACGCCAAGTGGAACGCCTGGTACCGCTCGAACGTCATCTCGACGTCGATGGAATCCGCCGCGCTGTTCGTCGTGTCGAGCATTCGCCGCGTCCGCGCGGGCGAAGTGCTCGCCACCATCGGCCTGACCTACGACGACGCCCCGATCATCGCGAAGGTCGGCGTGGAAGAAGCCATCCGCACCGCCGTCGAGGCCATCAAGATCCTCGACCGGCAGGAACGGAAGTAAGCCGACGCCCACCCCGGGGTTTCGAGTGGCGGAGCCTTTCCCGTCTCGGCGCGCGGCGCGGACGGGATTCGGCTCCGCCTTTTTCGCGCCCCCGCGCGCCGGAATGGTCGCCGGCGCGCGGTTTGGGCTGGAATCGCGATGGCCGTCGCGCTATAAAGGCCGCGTATGAACGAGTTGCCCCCTAAATCCCAGCCCGGTTCCAAGGCCATGCCGGGCGCCAAGCTGCCGCCGGTCCGGATGGGCGATCGGTCGGACGTGGTCCGCAAGCAGAAAGCCCAGCTCGCGGAAAAAAAGCAGGCCGACGCCAAGATCCGCGCCCGGATCTATCAAGACATTCTCGCCCTGCTGGATCTCGCGGAACGGCTGACGCTGGACTTGTCCGCCCACGAAGACCGCTACGGCATCGAATGGATCGGGCTGGCGCGGCAGATCCACGCGCAATACCACGCGGACATCGTCAAGATCGTCCCGGCGTTCCGGGACAAAATCATGTCGAAGGAGGGCGCCCACGGCCTGCCGAAGGGGCTCTATCGCCATCTGCTCGATTTCGCGGAGGAATGCACCAACTTCCTGAAGCGGCCGGAAGACGATTTCGTGCAGGCCAGCGAGCGTTTCAAGAAGTCCTGCGTCGACATGCGGCAGCAGATCTGCATTTTCGAGAACGAACGCCCGGCCGGCGAAGAAAGCTTCTTCGGCTAACGGCGGCGCCCGGCCGGCGGCGCGTTCCAAGTCGCGACCCAATTCCGCAGATCGCGCGCGGACGTCAGGGTCCGACCGCCTGGAAACGGCGCGCGCCATTTTTCGCCGGCCCGGATCCGGGCGCGATAGAGCGTGGCGTAGGCGATCTTCGGAGCCGGTGCGCCGGCCCCCCCGACGAGTTCCGCCCCCCGCCGCACGTTGTCGCTCATCCAAGCCGGCAACCGCGCCGCGTAGTCGTTGCGCGCCACTTCCCCGACGTGGCACGCCAGCGCCCGGCGCAATTTCGCCAGATGGGATTTTTTCGCCGCCACCATCAGATTGGGCCGTTCGAGCGGATGCCAATATTCGGTTTCCACGACGTGGAACGCCTTATTCCGCCGGGCCACGTCCATGGCCGCCACGCCCATCCGATGGCAGGCGCGATGGGTCGGATGGCCATCTTTGGCATGGGGCAGGAAAACGACTTCGGGGGCCATGGCGTCCACGATGTCCAGCAGTTGCTTCATCGAAGCGACTCCGTCCGGAATGGCCATGGGCACTCGCAACTGAAAACCCAAGACCCGGCAAGCGGCGCGCAATTCTTGTACCCGCGCGGCGCGGCGATCGGGCCGACTGCCCAGCGTGACGGGCACCACCCAGATGCGGAATCCGCTTTCTTCCTTCAGGCGCAGCGGCAACAAGCCCGTGATGCTTTCATCGTCGGGATGGGGCGCCAAAATCAGGGCATTCCAAGTCATATCCGCTTCATATCCGCTTTGTTGCGGCAATGCCACTCTTTTCCTTGCCGAAACGCTTGAATTCCGGCGTTGGCAGAGTAGATTTAACGGGTTGCTAACAAATGCGGCTGGTACTTTACAACATGCGCTATGCGACGGGGGCGGGATTCAAGTTCCACCTGCCGTTCCCCTTTGGCGGCTTCTTCCGCAAAACCGGCCGCAACCTCGACTCCCTCATCCGTTTTTTCCGCGAGCAAAAGGCCGACATCCTGGGCTTGGTTGAAATCGATGCCGGTTCCTATCGCGCCGGCCATCGCAGCCAGGCCGAATCCATCGCCCGCCAGCTGGGCAAACATCCCTTCTGCCGCCCGAAGTACAGCTATCTGTCGTGGTGGAGCCGCCTGCCCATGATGCGCAAGCAGGCCAACGCCTGCATCTCGGAACACTCCGTCATCCGCGAGCGCACCCATTTCCTCCGCAAGGGCGTCAAACGCCTCGTCATGGAACTGGAACTCGAAGACGTCGTCGTCTTCATCGTCCACTTGGCCTTGGGCCGGCGCACCCGCGAGGCGCAACTGGCCGATCTGGCGCGATTGGCCAAGAATGCGCGCAAGCCCTACTTGATCGCCGGCGATTTCAACGCCTTTGCCGGAAAAGTGGAATTGGCGGATTTCATGGACGACCTCCGCCTGGCCAGCGCCAACCGATCCGATCTGCCGACGTTTCCCAGCCGTTCGCCCCGCTGGCAGCTCGATTTCATCTTGCACAGCCCCGAAATCCGCGTGACCCATTTCGAGGTGGCCCGCCACGTCCGGCTCAGCGACCACCTGCCGCTGATTTGCGATTTCGAAGTCCGCCCCGCCGCCGCCGCGGCCGGCGCCTGAGCCGCCGCCCATCGTCCGGTTGCGTCTCGCTCCCCCGTCTGCTAGGATGCGGGCCATAGGAGAGCCGACACATGAAATCCGTTTTCGCGATCCTCCTGCTTGCGCTGGCCGCCGTTCCGGCGCCGGGAGCCGACATCCAAATGGAATGGGCCTACCATGCCGCGGGCAGCGGCCTGCGAACGTCGGAACGAGTCCCCGGCGAATCCACGACCTTTCTCGCCAACGGGACCGATCAAATCGCCGACGGCGAAACCGTCACGCTCTACGTGCTGACGGCAGGCAATTTCGCCGGGGATCTGGACGAGCAGATTTTCGTGCGCTGGTGGGATGGCTACATGGCGCACTGGATCATGGGGGTCTGGGTCAAGAAGATCGCGCTGGATGCCGCCCGGCCCGAGTCCACCTTCCACGGGGCCCCGGACGAGGGAACCGCCGAAATCGACCTTTGGAAAGTCGACGTCCCGTCCTGGATCACCCAGCCCGGCGAGAATTTCTACGCCATCCAGCTCAAGGCGTGCGGTCCGGACGGCTCGGAAGAGCGCTATCTGCTCAGCCGGCCGGGCGGCGATTTTTCCCACACGAACCGCTTGGGCCAAATTTGGTCCGCCTCGGAGGAATTCGAAGGCCAGGACTGGAGCGTCAACGTCCTCCAATAGGGCCGGGGCCGGCCTCGCGGGAATTTTCGCCCATTGGCCGGCTCCCGTCTTGACTTCCCCCGCTCAAACCCGTCACTATGCAGCAAATCGGAGAAACTATGCCAAAGCCCCAACGACGCAAGGTGGATCAGTCTCTTCAATACCGCTGGGGAATCGTCGGCGCGATCTTGGCGGTCTTTGGCCTTCTGTGGTTCGCAGAAACCAGCGGCATTTTGAAGCGGACGAGCGAAACCTACGAAAACCCCAACGTGAAGATCGTCTGTCCGCGGTGCGGGGGGGACCCGGTCAAAAAAGTGAATTGTTCGTTCTGCAACGGCAAAGGCTTCATCTGGGTGGATAAGACCAAGTATCTTCCCGAAGAAGTCGTGCCCGCCCCATAGTTGGATTTCGGCCGGCCGCCGCGCCGTTCGGTCCTGTTCTTGCCCATGAAGCTGGTCAGCCGCTATCTTTTAAGCCATCTGGGCCGACCGTGGGTCTACATCATGGCCGGATTTTCCATTGTCGCGGTCCTCGTGGATCTGTTCGGCAATTTCGTCGATTTCATGGAAGCGGGCACGCCGCTGGGTCCGGTGCTGCTGTATTACGCGCGGCTGTTGTCGACCTACCTGCCCTACCTGCTGCCGATTTCCTTGTTGCTGGCGCTGCTCTATGCGATGTGGCAACTGGGCAAGAATTCCGAGCTGACGGCCATGCGGGCCAGCGGCCTGAGCCTGGGCCAGCTCATCCTGCCGTATCTGGCCATCGGCCTGCTGGCGACGCTGGTCTTGCTGGGCATCAACGAGCTGTACAATCCCGAGGCCATGTATCAGAACCGCCAGTTCATCGAACTGCAAGGTTCCAAGCGGGCCGGCCAACCCCACCTGGCGCCGAATCTCGCCTTCAAGAACACGCAGGGCCGGCGGATCTGGCGGATCAATTTGTTCGATCCCCGCCCCCCCTACGAAATGCTCGGCGTCAATCTCACCCAGCAGCGCCCCGACGGCTCCGATGAATTCCGGATGGACGTGGGCCGCGGCCGATGGGTCGACGGACACTGGTGGTTCGAAAACGCCGAGACGCGCTACTACGACGCCAACAACGACCCGACGGGACCGATCGAGGCCACCCCCAGCCTCGAAATGACGATGCTTTCCGAAACGCCTCGGGATTTCATCAACGAGATCAAGAATTCCAACGAGCGCTCGTCCCGCGAAATCCTGCAATTCATCGACACCCATCAAGGCATTTCCCATGAAACGCGCAACCGCCTGATGGTGGACTTCCACTACCGGTTGGCGGCGCCGTGGCTTTGTTTCATCGTCATCCTCGTCGGCGTGCCTTTCGGCCTCCACACCGGGCGGCGCGGCATGGGCCTAGGCATCCTCTTCGCCCTGCTGGCCTTTTTCGGTTACTACATCCTCATGGGCCTCGGACTGGCCTACGGCAAGGAGCAGATGATTCCGCCCGTCGTGGCCGGCTGGCTGCCCGACATCGTCTTTTTCGTCCTCGGCTTGGTCCTGCTCCGCCGCGCCCGCTAGACCGCTTGATCGCGGACCCCGGAAACCCGTTGCGGCCCTGCTCCGCTTCGTGTAGGATGGCCGTCAAAACAAGGCATTTCCAAGCCGCCAGGAGGCAGATCACATGGCCAAGAAAATCACCCGCGAATTCCTTGAAAAGATCCCCAAGACCGACTTGCACCTCCATCTGGACGGCTCGCTCCGGCTCCCCACGCTGATCGAACTGGCCAAGGCCGCCAAGGTGCCCCTGCCGTCCGAGACGGAAGCCGGCCTCCAGGAATTGGTTTTCAAGGAGAAATACCAGGATCTGCCCGACTACCTGCGCGGATTCGGCCTCACCTGCGCCGTGCTGCAGAACCCCGAAAATCTCGAACGCGTGGCCTATGAACTCGCCGTGGACAACATCGCCGAAAACGTCCGCTACATCGAAGTCCGCTATGCCCCCCAACTGCATGTGCGGCCCGGCTTCACGGTGGAAGAAGTGATCGAATGCGTGAACCGCGGCCTGGCTCGCGCCCAGCAGGAACACAACCGTTCCCCCGCCGTCCGGGACGGCGGCGACATTCCGTTCCACTACGGCATCATCACCTGCGCCATGCGGTTCTTCAACCGCCACATGTCGGCCTACTACGCGCAGCTGTTCGACGTGATGCCCCACGCGCCCGCCAAGGAAGTCATGGCGGTGGCCTCGCTCGAAATGGCCCGCTCCGCCGCCGCGCTGGCCCACCAAAAAGGCATCCCCGTCGTCGGCTTCGATCTGGCCGGCGCGGAAGCCGGTTTCCCGGCGCTCGACCACAAAGACGCCTACCAGTACGCCCACGTGCACTTCCTGAAGAAAACCGTCCATGCCGGCGAGGCCTACGGTCCCGAATCCATTTTCCAGGCCATCACCGAATGCCACGCCGACCGTCTCGGCCACGGCACCTGGCTGTTCGGCGCCGACAAGATCAAGGATCCGGCCATCAAGGATCCCGCCTACTACGTGAAGTGCCTCGTGGACTACGTCGCCACCCGCCGCATCACGCTCGAAGTCTGCCCCACGAGCAACTTGCAGACCATCCCCTCCATCGAAACCGTCGCCGACCATCCCCTGCGCAAGATGCTCGACGCCAACCTGTCGGTCTCCATCAACACGGACAACCGGCTGGTCTCCCGCACCAGCGTCACGCGGGAGCTGGAACTGGTGTGCACCCATTTGCCGGTCACGCCCGCCCAGCTGCGCAACATCATCCTGGCCGGATTCAAAGGTTCGTTCTTCGGCCCCTATGGCGAAAAGCGCGCGCTCGTCCGCCAAGTCATCAACCGCTACGATGCGCTCGAGAAACAATATTTGGGCGCCGGGGCCTAGCCGGCCCATGCGGAGGCTTCTGCGGCGGTTCATCCCGCTGGCGCTCGTCCTCGCCGGACTGGCGACGGTCGCGGGGTGCCGCGCCCTGCGTTCCGCCGCGGCTCCCGCCCTGCGCATCGGCACGGTCGCCGACTCCCCGCCGCTGGCCTTTCGCCAAGGCCGGCGCTGGTGCGGCGTGGAGGCCGATCTCGGCCGCGCCTTCGCCGCCCGCCTCGGCATGAAGCCCGTCTTCGTGGCGTGCGCGCCCGACCACCTGGAAGACGCCTTGCTCGAAGGCCAAGTGGACGTCCTCATGGCCGGTCTGGCGCTCACGGAAGAGCGCCGCGTCCGGATGGATTTCGCCGCGCCCTATCTCGTCGTCGGCCAAGCCGCGCTCATCCGCGCCGCCGATCTGCCGCGCTACAACACGGCCATCAAGATCCGTTCGACCCGCGCCCGGGTCGGCGTGGTTGCCGGCTCCCCGGGCGACCGTTTCGTCTCCCGCTACTTCGTCCATGCGGCCCGCGTCCCGTTCCCCGCCGCCGAGGAGGCGGCCGCCGCCCTGCGCGCCGGGAAAATCGACCTGCTGATCCACGACGCCCCCGCCGCCTGGTGGCTCTCCCTGCGCCACGAACCGGCCTTGGCGCTGGCGCCCGCGCTCTTCGCCCGCGAAGAAGTCGCCTGGGCCTTCCGCCGCAGCAGCGTCGCGCTGCGCGAATCCGCCAACCAAGCGCTGGCCGACTGGCAAAAAGACGGCACGCTGGAAACCGTCCTGCGCCGCTGGATGCCCGTTTCTCCGTAGGTCTCGATCCCGCGCATCCGACCGTGAACGTCTCCTTGCTCATCATCGGCGCCGGCCCCGCCGGCCTGCTTGCCGCTTTTTCCGCCGCCCGCCGCCGGTTGCCGGGCGGCGTGCTCGTCGTGGATCGCATGCCCGCCCCCGGCGCCAAACTGGCCGTCAGCGGCGGCGGCCGCGGCAACCTGAGCCATCGTTCCACCGAAGAAGCATTCGCCGCCGCCTTCGGGCGCCACGGACGCTTCGCCGTTCCCGCCTTCCGTTCCCTGCCGCCGGATGCGCTCGGCGCCTTGCTGGCGGAGATCGGCGTGCCGACCGTCTTCGATTCCTCCGGCCGCCTTTATCCCCGCTCCCAGTCCGCGGCGCAGGTGCGCGACGCCTTGTTCGCGGCCTGCACGCGCGCCGGCGTGCGGTTCGTCTTCGATCGCGCCGTCCAGCGCGCGACACCGCCGGCCGCGCCGGACGCTCCTTGGCAGGTGGATGCCTACTCCGCGCATTCGGTATTGCTGGCCGCCGGCGGCCAATCCGCGCCCCGCTGGGGATCCGACGGCACCGGATTCGCCCTGGCCCGTTCCCTGGGCTACGACGTCGTGCCGCCCGTCCCGGCCCTGACATCCCTGCGCACCGCCGAAACCTGGCCCGCCGCCCACAGCGGCCTCTCGCTGCCGGACGCGACCGTTGCCGTCGCCGGCAAACGCGGCCCGTCCGTCCGCGGCGAAATGCTGTTCACCCATCGCGGCATCTCCGGCCCCGCCGTGCTCGACTTGTCCGGCCGCGTCGCCCGGCTTTTGCAGGACGGCGCCCCCGTCCCGCTGGAGCTCGATCTCGTCCACGCCAAGCCCGATTTCCAAGCGCTCCGCCGGGAAGCCGGCTCGCATTCCGTCCATGTCTGGCTATCACATATTTTGCCCCGCGCCCTCGCCGGCACGATTCTGGAACTCGCGAACGTTCCCGCCGACCAAACCTTCTCCCACCTGTCCGCCGCCCAGGAAACGTCCCTCGCGAAACATCTCGTCGGGCTGCCGCTGACCGTCCGCGGCACCGGCGGCTTCGACGACAGCATGGCCACCGCCGGCGGCGTTTCCCTCAAGCAGGTGAATCCCGACACCCTGGAAGGCCGCCTGACTCCGCGGCTCCATTTCGCGGGCGAGATCCTCGACCTGGACGGTCCCACCGGCGGCTGGAACCTTCACTGGGCCTTCTGCTCCGGCCATCTCGCCGGAACCGCCGCGGCCCCTTGATCCGCTCCTTTCCGCGATTTTTCCACGCTGTGGAAAACTTTTTTCCACGGCATGGAAAACTCCCCGTGCCTTGACCCCGTTCTCCCTTCGGCGTAGCCTGATGCCCATGACCGAACCGCGGCACTTCGCGCCCATCGACCGGACGGCGACGGGCATCGTCTTTGGCCTCGCGTTTCTCGTCTATCTCGCCTCGCTGGCGCCCACCGTCACGCTGGAATACTCCGGGGCGCTGGTCGTCGCCGCCGACCATCTCGGCGTGGCTCGCCCGCCGGGCTTTCCCGTCTGGACGCTCTTGGCCAAGGGGTTCATCTGCCTTTTCCCCGGCGCGGAATACCACGGCCATCCCAATCCCGCTTGGGCCGTGAATTTGATGTCCGCCGTTTTCGGGGCGCTGGCCTGCGGGCTTCTGGCCGGCCTGGCCTGCCGAACGGCGCACGAGATCGTTCCGCATCGGCGCGAATCCGCCGTCGCCGGGATTCTCGCCGGGCTCCTGTTCGCGTTCTCGCCGGTCCTGTGGTCGCAAGCGGTCGTCGCCGAAACGCACACCCTGACCAATTTCTATTTCCTGCTCCTGATCGCTTTGTCGCTGCGCTGGATGGCTCGCGACGATGCGCGCTCGCCGTATGTCCTCGCCTTTCTCGCGGGTCTGGGCCTCTGCGTTTCGCCGCTGCTGATCCTCTTCCTGCCCGTCCTGCTGCTGGCCGCCGCCTTCACGTCGTTCAAGGATTTCGCCCGCATGACGGCGGCCACGCTGACGTTCGGCGGATTTCTGTTAGCCGAATTCCGCTGGGGCATCCAGCGGCCGGCGTACGGCGTTTCCGGAATTGCGTTCGCCCTGATTTTGGCCGGGCTGCTCGCCGCGTTCCGTCCCTCGCGAACCGTCGGATTCCTGTTGCTCCTCCTGCTCGCCGGTTTGATCCCCTACGTCTACCTGCCGATCGCTTCCGACCGGAACCCGCCGATGAACATGGGCTACGCCCGCACGTGGGAAGGCTTCTGGCACGCGATCCGCCGCGGACAGTACGAAGCGATGGTTCCGCTGGATCCGTTCGCGCATCCCGGCGTTTTCCTGCGCGATGGACTCTGGTATCTCCGCTTGGTCCGCGCCCAGTTCACCGCGCCGCTGGCCGCCCTCGCGCTCGTTCCGGTCCTGGGCCTGCCATGGCTGAACCGGCGCGCGTGGCCGCCCCTTTTGCTCGTGCTCGTCGCGCTCGCTTGCTTCGCCGGCCTCGTGCTGATCGGCGGCAACCCCCGGCTAGACGTCCAGAACACGTGGGTCGCCCGCGTCGTCTTTCTACCCTCCTTCGCGCTTGTGGCCTTGCTGATCGGCGTCGGATGGGCCATTCTGTGGCACGGCATCGCCGTTTGGTCGCGACGGCATCGCTCCGATTCCGCCGGCGGCCATTCCGAGGAAAGCTGACATGACCCGAACCTACGTGCACGGCTACGACCCGCGCGAAAACCTGCGCCTGCAAGACCAGGCGTCCACGCTCGTGGATCTGCTGCATGCCGACACCGCCTATCCCGCCGGCAGTCGCGTTCTCGAAGCCGGCTGCGGCGTCGGCGCCCAAACCGTCATCCTGGCCGCCCACAGTCCCGAAGCGCACATCACGTCCATCGACGTCTCGGAATCGTCCGTCGCCGAAGCCCGCCAAGCCGTCGAAGCCGCCGGATTCCGCAACGTGACGCTGCAGCAGGCCGATATCTTCGACTTGCCCTTCGCGCCCGAGTCCTTCGACCATGTTTTCCTGTGCTTCGTGCTCGAACACCTGGCCCAGCCCGTCGCGGCGCTGGCGCGACTGAAAACCGTCCTGAAGCCGGGCGGCACGTTGACGGCGATCGAAGGCGACCACGGCTCGACGTTTTTCCATCCCGACAGCGAGGCCGCGCACCGCGCCATCCGCTGCCAGGTGGAACTGCAGGCGCGCGCCGGCGGAAACGCGCTCATCGGCCGCCAGCTTTACCCACTTTTGCAGGCCGCCGGATTCGGCGACGTCCGCGTCTCGCCGCGCATGGTCTACGTCGATTCCAGCCGGCCCGGCTTCGTCGAGGGCTTCACGAAAAAAACCTTCACGGCCATGATCGAAGGCGTCCGCCAGTCTGCCCTCGACGCCGGACTCGCCACGGCCGCCGACTTCGACCAAGGCGTCGCCGATCTCTACCGCGCCGCAGAGCCCGACGGCGTCTTCTGCTACACTTTTTTCAAGGCCATCGCCGTTCGACCCGGAAATTCGCCGGCATGAACGCAGTCGTCCCCATCACCAATCCGAAACTCGTCGGGCTCGAACCGCGCTGGGCGCCGTTCCGGGGCGTTTCGCTCGTGTTCGAAAATCCGGCGGACGACGCCTTCTTCCGCGCCTTGCACGCGGGCCTCGCCGCGCGGGACCGCGATCCCCTGATCGCGGAACGTTATCTGCGGCTGCTCCCCCCGAAAACGCATCACGTCACCGTCTGGGACGGCGTGAACGACGGCAAAATGAAGGACGTCGTTCCCGAATACCGCGCCGCGTGGGAACGGTTCCTGCAAACCATCCCGACGACTTCCTTCCCGGACGAATTGTTCCGCGAGGTGCGGGACTCCGAATTGCTGTCCTGTCCGGACTGGAATCTGCGCCTGCACTTCGCGCAGATCGAAAACTGGAGCGACGTTTCGCTCGTCGCGCGGTTGGCGCCGGCCGACGACGTTTCGGCGGCGAATCTGGATCGTCTCCGGACCTGCCGGGATGCGCTTTCCGAAGCGTTCGGGCGGAAATTCGGGGTGCGCCCCCATCCGGACTACGCGCCGCACGTCACGCTGGGCTACTTCGCAAACGCCGGCTTGGCCGCCACGGCCGCCGGCGACGTGGCGCGCTGGGATGCCGTCTTCCGGGAAACGCTGCAGGGACGGAACTTGACCTTCCGCCGCGTGCATCTGTCCGCCTTTTCCGACATGACCAGCTTCGGCACGGATCCCGGGTGACGGCTACTTTCGGACCCGGACGCGGTAAAACCCGTTGGCATCGGGCGGATAGGCGTTGGTGGCCAATCCCATGGCCAACGGCTCGAAAGGCTGCTGCAGGTCGGGCGTGAACAAGACGTCGTAGAGACGGCTGACGAGCTGCGACCAATTCAAAACCGCCGCGCCCGGCTCCAGCACGAACAGGGAATTTCCGTCGAGCGGCCGGGTTCCGCCGACTTCCTCCTCGCCGTTGCTTTGCCCGTCCCCGTCGCTGTCCTCGTCGGCCGGCGGGCCGGCGGGCGTCCCGAAATATTCCAGCCGCCAATCGTTCGGAATGCCGTCGCCGAGCAGTTCGGCGTGGAGCAGATTCACCCGCTGCGGCCGCACGTTCACGGTGTTGTAGGCGTACTGGCTGTATTCGTCGCGTTCGCCCCAGGCGCGCTCGCCCAGCACGGCTCGCGACAGGTAGCGGTCGTTCCCGTTGGTCGAGGACGACGCGATCACGCCGCAGACGAACAAGTTGGAAACCGATTCGGGACCGGCCGCGTTGAGCGCGCTCCACGGCAGCGCCGCCTCCCAACGCTTCGTCCAGGGGTTGGCCGCTTCGCCTCCCGTCGTCGTCGCCACCGTGCCCGTGCCGTGGAATTGCGACAATTTCGCGGAAGCCATCGGCACGAATTCGTTCCCGTTGGTGCCGACGTAGTAGATGCCCTGGCCGAAGTCGTAGCCGCCGAGGCCGCCCAGGCTGAAATTCGTGAAAGCCGGACCGTCGCCGTAGGTGTCGCCGAGCACCAGGGCGAAATCCATCGGTTCCGTGAAGCGCACGTTGTGCAGGTAATCGAGGGCCATCGGCAGGCCGGTCTTGTGCCACAGGTTCCAGGCGTTGTCCGTGAGCGTGTCGAGCCCGACGAACAAAACGACCGCGTTGTTGCTGCCGCCGACGTCCAGGTCGTAACCGCCGAGATACAGGTTGCTCGCGTCGGCGTTCACCCAGATGCGGCCGAAGCTGCCGAATCCCCGCGGCGCATCCAGATTCCGCAGCGGCGGTCCCTGCGTCGCCAGATCGAAATTGTCGCCGACGTTGTCCGGATATTCCCAGGTCGGATCGTCCGTCACGACGGGCGAAGCGTTGGCGACGACCGGAACCGGCGGCCAGAAGGGCTCCGTCGCGCCGGCGACGGGAAACGACCAGCCTCGCTGGGCGTTGTCGTCCCATAGTCCGCCGGCGGTGAAGTGCGCCGCGATCCGTTCGGCGTGGGCCGGCACGGCCAGCGCGGCTTCCCAGCGCGCGCCGGACACGTTCGCCAGCGCCACCGCGGTCGTCGCGGCGAACGAGCCCTCGTGGAACGACACCCAGGCCGCAACCGCCCCCGCTCCCGACAGCGGGCCCATGTCGGCTTCGTAGCGCAGCGTGGCGGAGGCGCCGGCAACGGCCGGCGACGGGACAACAGACGCGCGCTCGAGCAGCGCTTGCCAGTTGAGTTCGTAGTTGTTGTGCCAGGTCCCGGCCCCGTCGTGGAACACGAACGCCAGACGCTGCGTGGCCGCGGCCGGCACCGTGAATTCGTATTCCCAGCGTTGGCTGGCCGCGTTCCACGTCATCGGCGCGTCCGCGAAAGCGTTGGTGAAAGCGTCCTGCCCCAGATGGATCCAAACGGGATTGGCCGCCGCCAGCGGTCCTTCCGTCGCCCGGTAGCTGATTTTCGCCGGTTGGCCGCGCTGCGGAAACGCCGGCGCCACCCGTACCTGGCGGCGGTTCGCGACGATCGCCGAATCGAAGACCAACCCGTCGCTGCGCACGCCCCGCAACTGCAGAACGTCGTTGGTGATACGGACCGACACGTGATGGTAGCAGGTCGTCGCGTAAGCCTGCGCGGCTTCGCCCTGCGCAGACTCGTAGAGCCGTCCGCCGCCGCCGCCGGCGACGAGATAGTTCACGCCGCGGATCGGCACCATGCGCTGGTAGTTGTGGCTGTGTCCGCTGACGAGGAAATCGGCCTCGTATTTCGTCAGCAGCGGCGACCAATTGGTTTTGTAGTAGTCCTCTCCCGCCCGTTCGCCGTAGGAATACGGCGGCCGATGGGCCATGGCGATCGTCCAGACAGTGGCCGGATCGTTCGCCGCGGCCTGCAGCTCGCGCGCCAGCCATTCGCCTTGGGAAACGGCTTCGATCTCGGTGTTCAGGAAAATGAAACGGACGTTGCCGACCGCGAAGGAATAGAATCCGTTGCCGAGCGATGGTTCCGGCAGCGAAAACAGGCGCTGGAAAAGCCCGCGCGTGACGTCGGAACCCGGCGCGGCGTCGTGGTTGCCCATCGTGGGCATGAAGATCGCCCGCGCCAGCTCGTTGGAACAAATCCGGAAAAACGTTTCCCAGGTTTCGAAGCCCGAATCGCTGAACGCTTCTTCCGCCATGTCGCCGAGGCTCACGACGAACGGCGGATCTTCCGCCGCGATCTGGTCCGCCACGCCTTGGGCGCCGGGTTCGTCGATGCCGCCCTGCAAATCCCCGTGGAAAACGAAATGCAGCGGGCCCCCCTCCGCCGGGGCCGTCCGGAACGTGCCCGGCTGGACGTAGCCGTCGGTGGACGACGCTTCATAGTAGTAGCGCGTGCCCGGTTCCAATCCGCGCAGCGTGACCACGTGCAAACAGGTGCCGCCCCCATCCCGTTCGACATGGGCGTAATTGGTCGATACGCCGTAACGAACCGTGCCGCGACCTGCCTCGGGACGGTCCCACGTGATCGTGGCCGTCGTGGTCGGTTCTTCCGTCCAACTGGCCCGGGCAGGCGTTCGATAGGCTTGTCCCGCCGCCGACAGCGCCCACAACAGCCCAAGAAGCCCGCCATAAACCGGCAATGTCGTTTTTCGACCCACGTCGCTCCTTTTCGTTTTCAAAATATCCGGGGATGGCACCCACCGGCAAGTCAAACGTTTCGATTGTTTCCATTTTCCCCGCGCCCGTGCTAGGTTACCGCGCATGAATCGTTGGCTTTCAATTGTCGGCGCCTGCGCCGCCTTGCTTTTTACCCAGGAGTTTTCCATGGCCCAGGATCCCGTCGACGTCTTGAAGGCTTCCAACGCGGGCATGCGGCGCCTCGTGCTCGACAACGGCCTGGTCGTCCTGCTCAAGGAGGACCGCAGCGCCCCGATGGCCGCCCTCCAGTTCTGGGTCGGCGCGGGCTCCATCCACGAAGGCAAACAACTCGGCGGGGGCCTCTCGCATTATCTCGAACACATGATTTTCAAAGGGACCGAAACCCGCGGTCCCGCGCAGGTTTCCCAGGAGATCGCCGACGCCGGCGGCGAAATCAACGCCTACACGTCGACCGACCGCACGGTTTTCCACGCCACTCTGCCCGCCGCGCGTTGGCTCGTCGGTCTCGACGTGCTCGCCGACGCCGTGTTCCATCCGGCCTTCCCCGAAGACGAGTGGGCCCGCGAACGCGAAGTCATTTTGCGCGAGGTCGACATGAGCGAAGACGACCCCGGCCGCGTCCTGGGACGCCTCACCTCGGAAACCGCTTTCCGCGTGCATCCCTACCGGATTCCCATCATCGGCTGGCGCGACATCCTCGTCACCATGAATCGCGACGATCTCGTGGACTACCACCGCCGCCATTATTCCCCCGACAACGTGATCCTCGCCGTCGCCGGCGACGTGCCCCTCGACGAAATGGAAGCCGCGATCCGCGAGCGGCTCGAAAAGATCCCGCGCACGCCGCGCGAACCGGATCTCGTGCCGGCGGAGCCGCCGCAGCTGGCCGAGCGTTCGGGACGCAAAACGGGCCCCTACGAAGTCACGCGAATCGCCTGGGTTTTCCATGCCACCGATTTGGCCGATCCCGATACGCCCGCGCTGGACGTTTTGGCCTCCGCCGTCGGCTCCGGCCGCTCGTCCCTCCTCGTCCGGCGCCTCCGCGAGGAACGCCAGCTCGTTCTCGAAGTGGACGCCTGGAGCTACACGCCCAAGGATCCCGGCCTGTTCGGCATCCATGCCGAATGCGAACCGGAGAAGGAAACCGAGGTCGTCGCCGCGCTCCGCGAAGAAGTGGCGCGTTGGCAAACCGAGCCGTTCGATTCCGCCCGCATCGAACAGGCGCGCCGCGAAGTGCTCGTCGGCGCGATCCAGGAATTGTCCGCCATGGATGGCCAGGCCGGGGCCATGGCTTCCGGCGAGTTCTACGCCGGCGACCCTCGCCACACCGAGATTTATCTCGAGCAGGTGCGCCGCGTCACCCCCGACGACCTGACCCGCGTCGCCCGCAAATACCTGCGCCCCGAAAACGGTTCGTGGACGGTTCTCGCGCCACCGACCCAAGCGGCCGCCGGCAACGCCCGCGGCGAAACGACCGATCTGCAGATCCAGGAACACGTCTTTCCCAATGGGCTGCGCCTGATCGTCCGCGAGGACTCGCGCCTCCCCATGGCCTACGTTTCCGCGGTGCTCGGCGGCGGCCTGCTCGCCGAGGCGGAAGGCCAAGCCGGCATTTCGCAACTCGTCGCCGAACTGCTGACCCGCGGCACGTCGAGCCGCACCGCCGCCGAATGGGCCGAACGCCTCGAATCCCGCGCCGTTTCGTTGTCCAGCTTCTCCGGACGCAACAGCTACGGCCTCTCCGCCGGCGGTCTTTCCGAAGATCTCCCTCTCATGGTGGAATCGGTCGCCGAATGCCTGCTCGATCCGCAATTCCCCGCCGACGAGGTCGAAAAGCAGCGGGCGCTCCAGCTCGCCGCCCTTCGCCGCGCGCTGGAGCAACCCATGACCCACGCCCAGCAAATGGTGCGCGACGTCTTTTTCCCGGGCCATCCCTACCGGTTCTCCACGCTGGGCGATCCCGACGCCGTCGCGGCGTTTTCCCGCGACGACCTCCTGGCCCACCACCGCAAGCTGCTCGGCGCCTCCAATCTCGTGCTGGCGGTCTTCGGCGACGTGAAGCTGGATTCCGTCGTCGCGGAAATCGAACGCCAGTTCGCCGCGTTGCCGGCGATTTCCGCGCCGGCGTGGGCCGCCTTGCCGCCCGCCCCGCAGGCCCCGGCGCACGCCGAAAAACGCCTGCCCTTCAAGCAGACGGTTCTCGTCCGGGCGTGGCCCGGCATCGCCGCCACCGATCCCCGCGAAGATGCCGTTTCGGTCCTCATGGACGCCCTCAGCGGGCTTTCCTCCGACCTGTTCATCGAAGTGCGCGACAAGCGCGGCTTGGCCTACTACGTGGGCGCCACGCATTTCAGCGGACCGGTCGGCGGCCTGTTCCAGATCTATGCCGGCACGACCGAAGAAGGCCGCGCCGAAGTCGAGGCCCAGATCCAAGTCCAGGCGGAGCGCCTCCGCCGCGACGGGTTGCGCCCCGAAGAATTCTCCCGCGCCGTCGAACAACTCCTCGCCGAACAGGCCCGGGCCCGCCAGAACAACGCCAGCCTCGCGCAGCAATGCGCGCTCGACGAACTGCTCGGGCTGGGCTATCTCCATCCCATCCAAACCGCCGAGCGCCTGAAGCATCTCCAGCCCGAGGCCGTCCGCGCCGCCGCCGAATCCATTTTTTCGGCCCCCGGCGACGCCACCGCCGTCGTCTTGCCCGGCGACAGCCCGTGAAAAAACGCCTGCTCATGCGGAAGCGGATTTGGCTTTTGACCGGCCTGCTTCTTGCCGCCGCGGCGTTTTTCGCCTACCGGCCGGAAATCGTCGCATGGGTCGACCGCCTGGATTGGGAAAGCGTCCAAGCCGCCGTGCGGGCTTCCGGTCCGTGGGCGCCCTTGTTCTGCATCGCCCTCAACGCCTTGTTCACCGTGCTGTTTTTACCCACCACGCTGGTCTGCGTCCTCGTTTCCCTGCTGTTCGGCATCGTGCGCGGCTTGCCCATCTGTCTGGCCGGTCTTTCCATCGGCATGGCCTCTTCCTTCCTCATCGCCCGGTATCTGATCCGCGACGGGCTCGAACGGCGCATCGGCCACACCAAGTTGTACCGGCGCCTCGAGGAAAACATGCGGCGCGACGGCTGGAAGCTCGTTTTCTTTTCGCGGCTGCTGCCCATCAATCCCTACGGGTTTCTCAACTACGCCTACGGGCTGACGAGCCTGCCGTTCTGGCGCTACATCGTCGTCTCGACCGTCGGCGTCGTTCCCAACGTCCTGGCGCTGCTCTGGACCGCCCAGGCCGCCGGCCAGCTGGCCCGCGGCCAGATGGATTGGCACGTGCTCGCCATCCTGTTTGCCGGCGCCGGCCTCTTCGCCGTCCTGGCCTGGCTGCCGAATCTCCTCCGCCGGAAAAACCGCCTCGTCGATCTTTCCGCCCGCGCGGAGGACGAAGCAGAGGAAGACTGACCCCATCCCGAAATCCGGACCACGCCCCCGAATCGTCCTGATATTCATATATGTTATTTATAAATAACATATATGCTATTTATAAATATCATAAATCCTTCTTCTCCACGTGAGTTGACCATCCCAGCTCTGCCCCCCTCCCGTCTTGACGTCCCCCCTCCCCTCCGCTTTACATTCCTCCCCATGAGCGAAAGCCCCATTCTTTCCATCGGCGCCCCGGGAATCGACGTCGACCGCCTCGTCGCCGACCTCCAGGCCACCGTCGACCGCAAGGTCCGCGACGGCGCCTATGCCGACGCCCGCGTCGCCCGCGCCGAGAAAACCAATCTCGTCAACCTGCGCGGCTCCGACGATTTCCTTACCTTTTATTTGGCCTGCCTGCGCGACGCGGTTTTCGTCGACATCTCCGATTTCGAAATCCGCGAACGGCGCCGGTTCTTCGGTCCGTTGCTCGTCGCGCTCAAGACGACCCTCTGGAAGCTCCTCAAATTCTACACCTACCGCCTCTGGTCGCAGCAAAACCAGGTCAACGGCCTCCTCATGACGGCCCTGGAAGGCATGGAGGAGCAATCCGCCGCCCGCATCGCCGCCCTCGAAAAACGCATCGTCGAACTGGAAAAGGCTTCCGGCCATGGCCGCTCCTGATCGCATCGCCTTCGTCTGCCCCCGGCTGGCCGGCGAGGGCGCGGTGGGCGGCGCCGAAACCCTCCTGAAGAATCTGGCGCTCCACGCCGCCGCGCGCGGCGTCGCCGTCGATTTCCTCACCACCTGCGCCCAGAGCCACTACACCTGGGAAAACACCCTCCCCGCCGGCAAGAAGCGCATGGAGGGGATGGACGTCCACTTTTTCCCCGTCGACGACCGCGACGTCGGCACCTTTTTGAGCATCCAGCAATCCATCGACCGGGGACGGTCCGTTTCGGAAAGCGACGAACTGCTCTGGCTCCGCAACGGCGTGAATTCCGCCGCTCTCCTGCGGCATCTCGAGCGCCACGCCGCCGACTACCGCGCGATTCTCCTCGGCCCCTATTTGTTCGGCCTCACGTGGTTCACCGCGCTGGCCCACCCCGAACGCGCGCTCCTCGTTCCCTGCCTGCACGACGAACCCTTCGCCAAGCTCGCCTGCATGAAGCGTCTTTTCGCCGAAACCGCTGGCTGCCTGTTCAATTCGCAGGCCGAGCGGGAGCTCGCCGGCGAACTGTTCGGCCATCCCGACGCCAAGTCCAGCATCGTCGGCATGGGTCTCGATCCCTTCGAAGCCGATCCCACCGCTTTCGCCAAGCGCCATGGTCTCACCGCCCCCTACGTCCTCTATTCCGGCCGCCGCGAACCCCTTAAAGGCACGCCGCTCATCTGCGACTACATGCAGGCGTTCCGCGAGCGCACCGGCCGCGACGTGAAGCTCGTCTTCACCGGCTCCGGCAACATCGACGCCCCCGCCGCCCTCTGGCCCCACATCCTCGACGCCGGATTCGTCAGCGAAGAGGAAAAGCACGAAGCCATGGCCGGCGCGGTGGCCTTCCTGCACCCCTCCGTAAACGAAAGCTTCGGCATCGTCCTCCTCGAAGCCTTCCTGGCCGGCACGCCCGGGCTCGTCCATGCCAAGGGCCGCGTCCTCGTCAGCCAATGCAAGGCCGCCGGCGCCGGCCTCTGGTTCCGCCACTACCCCGACTTCGAGACCCAGCTGCTCTACTTGCTGGACAACCCCCAAGAACGCGCCGCCCTCGGCCGGCGCGGTCGCGATTTCGTCGCCCGCGAATACGCCTGGCCCGCTATCGAACGCAAATTCTTCGCCGCGCTCGATGCGCTCCGCCCGCGCGCGACGTAAATCGCGGCTTGTGCCAATCGCGGACGACGGGTTAGAGCAAATTCATCTTTATTGTAGCGGGCCTCGGCCAGCCATGAGCAAAACAGCCCCGGCCCCACCGGGGCCGGCTACAACAAATCCGGATACGCTCTAGGCTTGCGGCTTGGTTTCGGGCGCCGGCGGCGGAGGAGGCGCCGGTTTCTCGTCGCGGCGCGGTTCAGAGCGGACATCGCGCGGATGTCGCGATTCTTGTCTGCGCGGGGACCGGGTTTCGTGCGCAGGAGCTGCGGAAGGCGGCGCGCTCGGCGCGGGCGCCATCCAGCGGGCCAGCAGTTCCTTGCGCTCGGGATCGATGCCGCCGGCGAACTTGAGGTAGATCAGGGCTTCGTCGAAGCCGTTGCGATGGCGCAGGCGGCTGGCGTACTTGCTCTGGCCCGATGATTTCCGCATCTGGACCTGGATGCCCAGGATGCGCTCGACGTCGAACACGACGGCCTTGGGAATCTGCGTCAGGTTGGCCTTGTCGCGCAGGACGGTGCTGACGGCCTGCAGGGTGGCTTCGAACTCGGGCATGCCCTCGGCGGCGAACGCCCCGGCCATGCCCTCGATGTAGGGGCCGAAGAGCAGCGCATGCTGGAGCGCGGGCATCGGCTTGAGGCCGGCCTGCTTCCACACGTCGAACTGCCGCAGCGCCTTCTTCGTCCAGTTCATCGCGTCGTGGCGGTCGGGTCCCTGCAACCAGGCCGAATACGTCGGATAGATCGTCTGGAAAAGCCCTTTGCGCCACGCCCGCTCGAACACCTTCAGCGCGCAGCCGCAGTTCAGGATCTTCAGCATCTCTTCGTGGAGGCGCTCGCGCGACGAACTGCCCAGTTCGCCGCACATCCGGATGATGGCTTCGCGCGCGTGCCGTTCGATCTCGAAATCGAGCTGCGAGGCGATGCGCACCGCGCGCACCATCCGGACGGGATCTTCGTGGAAACGGGTTTCGGGATCGCCGATCACCCGCAGCACACGCCGTTCCAGATCCTTCAGCCCCCCGACGTAGTCGATGATGCTGCCGTCGGCGATGTCGTAGAAGAGCCCGTTGATCGTGAAATCGCGGCGCCGGGCATCCTGCTCGGGCGTGCCGTAGACGTTGTCGCGGACGATGACGCCGCCGCGCGTGGCGAACGTGGGATCGGGCACGTCGGTGCGGCGGCGCGACGGCAACGGCACGCCCTCGGCCTCGGGCGGCGGCGCGTCCAGCAGGGCGCGGAACGTGGCGGTCTCGATGATGACGTCGCGGAAAAACACGTGCGCCAGCTTGAAGCGGCGGCCGATGATCCGGCAATTGCGGAAGATCTTCTTCACTTCCTCGGGCCGCGCGTCGGTGGCGATGTCGAAATCCTTGGGCGTGCGGTTCAGCAGGAGGTCGCGAACGCCGCCGCCGCACAGGTAGGCCTTGTAGCCGGCCTCGTCCAAACGCGTGAGCACCCGGAGGGCTTCGTGGGCGATCCGCTCGCGCTTCAGCCCGTGCTCCGATTCCTTCAAAATGACGGGAGCATCCATGGTCAGAGGTCTTTCCCGCAGCATTTCTTGTATTTCTTCCCGCTGCCACAGGGGCACGGATCGTTGCGGCCCACCTTGGGTTCCTCCCGCACGACGGGTTTGGCGTGCGACGCGGAAAGCGCGGCGTTCATCGCCGCCTCGGCGCCGGCATCGGTCCCGCCCGGGGCGGCTTGCGCGGCCTGGCGAGGCGCCGCGCCGCCGCCGGCGCGTCCGCCGACGAGCGGAGCCGCGGTGGGATGCTGGGCCTGCGCCAGGCGGTGCAGATCGCCCAGGAAGGTC
>CALMNW010000044.1 GCA_937872095.1 uncultured Verrucomicrobiota bacterium | reverse complement strand
CCCCCGCTTTGCCCTTGTGGGATGATAGTGGATTTTTTCCACACCGTGGAAAAAAGTTTTCCACGGCGTGGAAAAGTCGCAACCCGCGATGGGTGAAGCGCGGGCGTCAGGCCCGGAAGAGCGCGGCGAGCTGCGCCGGCAGCGCGTCGCGCGCGGCGGGATCGACGTCCAGCAGGCGGTCGGCGGCGGCCCGGCCGAGGACGTCCAGCCAACGGTCGAGCGCGCGGCGCTGGATCACCGCGAGGACCGGCGCCGGGCCGCGGAACGCCGCGGCGACCGCCGCCGCGACGTCCGGCGCGCCGAGCTCGATCAGACCGAGCTCGTCGAGGACGACGGGGCGTTCGGGATTTGCTCCCGCCAAGGCGGCCACGGCGAAGCGCGAAAAGTCCGGATCCAGCTCGTACGGCAGCCCGCCGGGCGCGACCGGCGCGGCGACGCGCCGCGCCAGGGGATGGCGCCCGCCGGCCCAGGTTTCGGCGTAGAGGACGTCCGCGCCGCGCTCCGCTCCGCCCCAGTGCGTGAAGAATCCGGCGGGGGCCGTCCAGCCCAATTGGTTCAGCGCCGCGCGGACCGCGGTGCTTTTGCCGGAACCGATTTCGCCGGTGACGACGACGTTCATGGCGCGGGCGCGGCGGCCTTTTTCGCCTTCTTGTTCCGCAGGGCGTCGAAAACGAACCCGAGTTCGGGGAACCGGAAAATGCGCGCGAGGGCGAAGTAGACGATAACGCCCAGCGCGATGGCCGAGGGCACGCCGACGATCTGCGCGGCCTTGTGCGGCAGGTAGACGTAGAGCCAGGTGGTGAGCGTCCGCTCCGCGAAGTAGGCCGTCGCCGCCATGGCGGCGGCCGCGGCCAGCGCGCGGCCCAGCCCCGCCAGGATGCCGCGGAAGCCAAGTGGGCCGAGGCGGCGGCGCAGGAAGACCGCCAGCAGCAGGCCGTTGAAGCCTTCCGAAACCACGGTCGAAAACGCCAGGCCGGCGTGCTTCCAGTATTCCGGCAGGGTCAGCGCGGAAACCACGTTCAGGGTGAAGTTGAGCGTCACGGCGCACAGGCCGATCTTCACGGGGGTGCGCGTGTCCTGCAGGGCGTAGAACGCGGGCACGAAGACCTTGGCGAGGCAGAAGACCATCAGCCCCGGCGCGTAGAACGACAGGGCGCGGGCCGTGAGCCACGTGCTTCGGGGATTAAACGTCCCCTGCTCGAACAGCATCTGCACGACGGGCCCCGCGAGAACGAACAGCCCCACCGAGGCGGGCACCATCACGAACAGCAGCGTGCGCAGGCCGTGGTGGATGGCTTCGCGCATTTCGGCATGCTTTTTCTGCGTCGCGAAATCCGACAGCACCGGCAACAGCACCGTGCCCAGCGCCGTGGCCAGGATGCCTTGCGGCAGGTAGATCAGCCGCTCGGCGTAGAACAGGGCCGAGGGGGCCCAATCGCCCACCCACCGCAGCGCGATCAGGCTGTTGACCATCACATTGACCTGGTTCACCGCCAGCCCGAGGGCGGAGGGGCCCATCAGCATGAACACCTGCTTCACGCGCGGGTCGCGCCAATCCGAATCCACGCCCGGCCGCCAGCCCACCCGCCACAGCGAGGGAATCTGGTAGGCCAGCTGCACCGCGCCCGCCGCGAACACCGTCCACGCCAGCGCCCGGATCTGGACGGAGGCGCCGCCGCGGACCGCCGGCACGATGAACAGGATCGACAGGATCCAGGTGATGTTGAGCAGCGCCGGCGTGAAGGCCGAGACGGAAAACAGGCGGTAGGAATTCAGCACGGCCATCGCCAGCGCGGCCATGCAGATGAAAAACACGTAGGGCAGCATGATCCGCGCCAGCGGCAGCACCGCCGCCGCCTTTTCGCCCAGGCCCGGCCACAGCAGCGCCGCGCTGATTCCGATCAGACCCAGCGTGACGACCCCGAGGAGGAACGTCCCGACCAAGGTGACGACCCGGCGCGCCAGCCGCCAGGCCGCGGGCTCGCCCTCGGTCCGGCGCGAATCCATGAACACGGGAATGAAGGCCGACGACAGCGCGCCTTCGCCGAAAAGCGCGCGGAACAGGTTCGGGATGCGAAACGCCACCACGAACGCCGACATCTCCAGCGAGGTGCCGAACAGCCCGGCCGTCAGCACGTCGCGCACCATGCCCAGCACGCGGCTCAGCATCGTGAAGCCGCCCACCGCGAAGGCGAACCGGATGACGTTGCGGTTTTCCATCGCTTCCTACTTCGCTCCGGCCTTTCCCGCCGAGGGGCACAGCGCCGCCAGCGCGCAGTTCGCGCAATCCGGACCGCGGGCGAAACAGCGCCGCCGCCCGTGCCATACCATGCGGTGCGACCAGCCCGTCCAGTCCTTCGCCGGCACGATCTTTTGCAGCGCGAATTCGATTTTCGTCGCGTCCGTCTCGTTCCGCACGAAGCCGAGGCGGTTCGAGAGCCGGATGAAATGCGTATCCACCACGAGACCGGGCTTTCCGAACACCGTCGCCACGAGCAGATTGGCGGTTTTGCGGCCGATGCCCGGCAGCGAGACCAGCACGTCGAAATCGCCCGGCAGTTCGCCGCCGAATTCGGCGTCGAGCCGCGCCATCAGCGCGCGGACGTTCTTCGCCTTGTTGCGGAAGAAGCCCGTGGAATGGAATTCCGTTTCCAGCGTTTCCTGGGGCGCGGCCGCCCAGTCCCGCGCCGCGCGGTACTTCCGAAACAGCGCGGGCGTGACGAGGTTCACGCGCTTGTCGGTGCATTGCGCCGAGAGGATGGTGGCCACGGCCAGTTCGAGCGGCGTGGACCAGTCCAGCTCGCACGTGGCGTGCGGATACTCCTTCTTCAGGAGGCGCAGGATGGACCGGGCGCGGGCCTGCTTTTGCTGGAGGGTTTCCCGGACCATGCTACCGTTCCGCGAGATCCTGCAGGAAGCGCCGGCGCCCGCTGAGATAGGGGCCCGGGAATTGCTCGTCCAGCAGCGCGAGCTGATCGTCGGAATCGAAGACGTTGACGAGCGCCTCGTAGTCGGCGCGCGAGAAGTTCAGCACGGCTTCCAGCTTGCGGGTGGCGACGTCCTGCACGACGAAGCACAGCTGGTCGTCGGTCGAATCCTGCGCGTCGAACAGGAGGTTCTTCTTGTCCGCGGGGATTTTGTCCGGATTCTGCTGGAACATCATGTATTTGACGTGCTCCACGAGGCGGGCATCGAGGCCTTCTTCCAGCAGGAAAATGCGTTCGACCAGTTCGCTCCACTCCACGACGAGGTGCGCCTCGGGCGACGGCACGTCCGGCGGCAACAGGCGGTTCAGCTCGTCCATCGCCTCGCGGAAGGCTTTTTCCGCGTCCGGCAGCGTCCGGCCGCCCACGAGCGGGTCGAAATGGATGAAGACGTCCTGGTCGCGGTCCCGGTAGATCAGGGGCTTGTCGACGCGGAAGCTTTTCCGGCAGCCGGCGCATTCCACGCGGTTGATCCGGTTGGACAGCAGCGCCTCGCGCAGCTCCGGATCCGAGTCCACGTTGATGGAATCCCACAGCTCCACCAGCTGTTCCTGGCCGCACAGGGGGCAGGCAATCTCGTGTTTTCGCTTCTGTGACATAGGCTTGGCATCATGCCAACCCCGGGCGCGGAAGACAACCCCAACCCGTGCCAACAAGAGATTGCCTTCCCCCCCCCTTTTGCGGTACAAGAAAACCCCATGAATCAAGAATTTGCAGGTTATTCCATCACGCGGCCCATGACCGGCGGCGGCATGACCAAATTGTACGTGGCGATCGACGCCCAGCAGACGCGCTACGTGATCCGCGTGCTCGACGCGGTCACGGCCAAGGACCGCAAGAGCCGGCGGCGGTTTTTCCACGGCGGCGAGGTCATCGCGCGCCTGAACACGCCCAAACCGCACCCGAACATCGTGCCGTTCATCAAGGCGGGCTACGAAGACAAGGGCAAAACGCCCTACATGGTGCTGGAATACGTCGAATCGCGCACGCTGCGCGACCTGCTCCTTTACCGCGAGCCCCTGCTGACGGACAACGTCATGATCTTCATCCGGCAGCTGGCGAACGTGATCCAATACATCCACGCGCACGGCTTCCTGCATCTGGACATCAAGCCGGAGAACATCCTGATCCGGCCCGACGGGCGCCTGGTGCTGATCGATTTCGACCTGGCCCTGCCCCGCAAGCGCTTCTTCAAGAAGCTGTCGACCGTGTCGGGCACCACCGCCTACGTGCCGCCCGAGACCCTCGTCAACCGCGTCGCCGACGACCGCGCGGACATCTACGCGTTCGGCATCTGCTGCTACGAGATGCTGACCTTCCACAAGCCCTACGAAGGTGAAAAAATCGATCTGGTCCGCGCCGCGCAGATCGATCCCCGGACGCCGCCGACGCCCATCCGGCAATACAACGCCAACGTGCCCGCCGCCTTGGCCAACCTCGTCATGAAGTGCATCGCCAAGAACCCCGAGGACCGCTATCCGGACATGTTCCTCGTGCTGCGCGATCTCGACAAGCTCAGTTGATCGGCGGGTTCCCCATGCAACCCAACGCCGCTCCCGACATCTATCTCATGAAGCGCGAGAAGTCCCGCGCCGGCTGCATGACCGCGCTCATCGCCACCGTGGTCGTGGTCGCGCTCGCGGCGCTGTTCGCGCTGGTCCACTGGACCGGCAACCGCGGCACGGCGCCGGCCGAACCCGTCGAATTTCCCGACGCGCCCATCCAGGAGGAAATCCCGCCGGTGCAGATTCCGGACGTGCCGCTGCCCGCCCCCGCCGAACCGGCGCCGGTTCCGACGGTTGCGGTGCCCGCCCCCGCTCCGGTCCCGCTGGCGACCGTGCCTGCCCCCGCCCCGGTTCCGGCGGCGGCCGCGCCCGCGGCGGCCCC
>CALMNW010000043.1 GCA_937872095.1 uncultured Verrucomicrobiota bacterium | reverse complement strand
CAGCGTCGCGGCGCGCGCCCCCAGCGCCAGCCGCCGGCGCGCATCCGCCACGCGCCGTTCCAGTTCGGCCTTGCCCTGCACGACCATTTCCGCGGCGGCGCTGGGCGTCGGCGCGCGCACGTCGGCCGCGAAATCGCTCAAGGTCCAGTCGATCTCGTGCCCCACCGCCGATATCACCGGAATGGCCGACCGCACGATGGCCCGCACCACGGTTTCCTCGTTGAAGCACCACAGGTCCTCGAGGCTGCCGCCGCCGCGCCCCACGATCAGCGCGTCGAGCCCGCCGCGCTTGTTCAGCAGATCGATCGCCGCGGCGATTTCGTCGGCCGCGCCCGCACCCTGCACGCGCACGGGCGCCAGCACCACGTGCAGATTGGCGAACCGCCGCTCGAGCACCTGCAAAATGTCGCGGATGGCCGCGCCCGTGGGCGACGTCACGATGCCCACGTGCTGCGGCAGCGCCGGCAGCGGCCGCTTGCGCTCGGGCGCGAACAGGCCTTCCGCGGCGAGCCGCTTTTTCAGCGCTTCCAGGCGCAGCATCAGTTCGCCTTCGCCGGCCGGTTCGATTTTCTTCAGCAGGATCTGGTAGTCGCCGGCCGCCTCGTAGACGGTGATCTGCCCGTAGCCGCGCACCAGCAAGCCGTCCTTCAGCGGCAGGCTCACGCCGGCCAGCGCGCTGCGGAACATCACGGCCCGCAGCTGGCTCGTCGCGTCTTTCAGCGTGAAATAGGCGTGGCCCGACGCCGGCTTGCGGAAATTCGAGATTTCGCCTTCGACCCACACGCTGCCGAAGGCGTCTTCCAGCGCGCCCTTGATGCGCCGCGTCAGCTCGGACACCTTCCAGATCCGCCGCCGGGCGTCGTCCCGGCTGGCGGGCGCTTCGGCCTCTGGAAAGAAATCGTCCATGCGTCCTACCACTCGACCGGGGCGTTCAGCTCTTCCAGCTCTTCGGGCGTGTAGTCCGGAGAAACCATTTTCATCTTGCCCACTTTCAGCCGCGAGCGCGTGCCGGTTTCGAGGTTCTTCACTTCCATGTCGCCGATCATGTAGATCTGCCGGAGTTTTTTCACCGACTTCACCTCGAAGCGCTTGATGGCCTGGCCATCCCGCCAGGCCTCGCCGCGCACGACCGCGTCGTAGGCCGGCGCCACCCACAGGCGGACGTGCGACCAGCCGTCCGCGTATTCCGCCGGGCAGGCGATTTCGATGACCTGGCAATCCCAGCGATTCGCCACCTTTTCGGTGCCGACGATTTTCGGATCCGGCCACCAGAAGAACGAAAAGCTCAGTTCCATCCAGCAGACGTCGGTGCCGGCGACGGGCGCGAACAGGTCCGGCAACGGGGCGGCTTGCGGCGGATCGCCCCGCGCATAGGAAAACGCCGCGGGGCCGTCGCCCAAGGCCACGGTCATCTCTTCCAGGATGCCGCCGAACGCGTCGAGCAGCGCATAGCGGGCCGTGCGGCCGCCGGCCTGCGGCGTCAACGCCGCCGCCGCCCGCACCGTTTTGCGCGCCTTGCCGTGGGCATCCAGCACGCGGATGGACGCCTCCATTTCCAGGGGCACGTCGGGCATGGAACGCCGCACCCGTTCCATCTGTTCCGCGGCCGCGGAATCCCCGCCGGCCGCCGGGCCGACGCATGCCCAAAACGCGAGCGCCGCCGCCCATCCGACCTGACTCCATTTGCTCATGCGCGGCATCCTATGCGACCCCGGAAGCCGCCGCAATTTTTTTCGCCGGAATCGGCCGCATCCGGCGGTTGACTTTTGTCCGCCGCCCGTGGTAAACACCGCAACCCTGACGGTACTCCGGGACGTTTCCGGTGCTCCGCGGACGAACGATCCAATCAAGAGGTGCAGCATGGCGACGAAGAAAAAGACGGCTCCGAAAAAACGCGCTCCAAAGACTTCCCGCCCCGCGAAGAAAGCCGCCCGCAAAGCGCCCGCGAAAAAAGCCGCTCCGAAGAAGGTCCTCCGCAAAGCCCCCAAGAAAGCCCCCGCGAAGAAAGCCGCCAAGAAGTCCGCTCCGCAGAAGGTCGTCCGCAAGGCGCCGGCCAAGAAGGCCGCTCCGAAGCCGGCGATCAAGAAGCCGTACCAGCCGAAACCGCCCGCGCCGGTCGCGCCGCGCAAGGTGAAACCCGCCCGCGCGTTCCGCAAGGACGAACTGGCGTTCTTCCGCGCCCAGCTCCAGAAACAGCTGGATCTGATCCAGGGCAATCTCGACGCCCTCGCCGGCGACAACCTCAAGCGCTCGCCCATCGAGGCGTCCGGCGACATCAGCGCCCACTCGACGCACATGGCGGACCAAGGCACGGACAATTTCGACCGCGAACTCGCCTTGAACCTGGCTTCGAGCCGCCAGGAATCCCTGTACGACGTCGAAGACGCCATCCGCCGCGTCGATGAAGGCACCTACGGCGCCTGCGAATCCTGCGGCGGCGCGATCGAGCTGCCGCGCCTGAAGGCCTTGCCCTTCGCCAAGAAGTGCATGGCCTGCCAGAACGCCGCCGAGCGCGGCCGCACCAAGTACCGTCCTTTCGGCGGCACGCTGCCCCTGCAGCAGCTGGCGGCCCAGGACGCCGCCGACTCGGCGGAACCGATGGACTAGCGGGCCGGCCCCGCCCGCCATGACTCCGCTGCTCGTCGCCCTCTGCGTCGTCCTGCTCGACCAGGCCACCAAGGAATGGGTGCGCGGCGCCTTTTCCCTGCACGAGTCCGTGCCGGTGATTCCGGGCTTCTTCCATCTCACCTACATCCGCAACACGGGCGCCGCCTGGGGCATGTTCAGCGGTCAGAACGTCGCGCTCTCCGTCCTCGCCCTGGTCATGCTGGCCGCGCTGGTGGTGTTCCGCCGCAAGATCCTGCCGCCCGGCCGCGTCCACCGCGTCGTGCTCGGCCTGCTCTGCGGCGGCATCGCCGGCAATCTGTTCGACCGCCTGCGCCTCGATTACGTCGTCGATTTCCTCGATTTCTTCGTCCGCGGCAGCCATTTTCCCGCCTTCAACGTGGCCGATTCCGCCATTTGCGTCGGCGTCGGCATCTACGTCCTGGGCACGCTGCTCGCCAAGTCCCCCGAAACGGCCCTCCCCGCCGGCGAAAAACCGCCGGAAACGCCCGCGCCATGAGTTTTCCACGCTACGTAAAAACTTTCGGCGATTTTTCCACGCTACGTAAAAACTTTGACCGTTTTTTCCACACCGTGGAAAAAAGTTTTCCACACCGTGGAAAAACCGATGAGCCGCGATTCCCCGCCAAGGGAACCGCATGAGCGAGCTGGCGGCCCATTTCCTCGTCGGCCCCACGGCGTCGGGCAAGAGCGCGGTCGCGCAGTATCTGGCGCAGCTCTCGCGCCCGCCGCGCCCCGTGATTTCCGCCGATTCGATGGCGATTTATCGCGGCATGGATCTCGGCACGGCCAAGCCCGACGCGGCGGAGCGGGCCGCCGTTCCGTCGTTCGGCTTCGATCTGGTCGCTCCCGACCGGCCGTTTTCGGTGGGCGACTATCTGGCCGCGCTGCGCGCGGCCGCGCCGGAGATCGCGGCCTGCGGCGCGCCCCCTATCGTAGTGGGCGGCACGGGGCTCTACGTCCGCTGCCTGACCGAGGGCCTCGGCAGCGCCGCCGGCGCCGACCCCGTCCATCGCGCCGCCGCGGAGGCGTTGCTCCAGGCCGAGGGGCTCGAAGCTCTGCAGGCGGCCACCCGCGCGCTGGCTCCGGAGCAGTACGACCGCCTGCGCGATCCTGAAAACCCGCGGCGGGTCGTCCGCGCCTACGAGCTGCTGGCGTCCGGCCACGAGCTGCCCGTCGCCGAAGAGCGGCCGCGCCCCAAGATCGCCGGCCTGCTTTTGCCGCCCGAGGAGCTGCGCGCGCGCATCGCGCGCCGCGCCCGCCAGATGTTCGCCTACGGTCTCGTCGAGGAGGTCCGCGGGCTGCGCGAGCAATATCCGGCGCTGTCCGAAACCGCCCGCCACGCCATCGGCTACGAGGAGGCGGGACTTGTCCTCGACGGGGAAATTTCCGAGGAAGAGGCGATCCGGCGGACCGCGCTCCGCACCGGCCAATACGCCAAGCGGCAGATGACTTGGTTCCGGCATCAGGCCGACGTCGTCTGGGTCGAGGTCAACCCCGACCACCCCACGGAGCGCATCGCCGGCTTCGTCCAGAAGATCTGGCACGCCCACGGCCCCGCCGCGCTGCGGCTGGATTCCGGCGAATAAATAATTGAAAAATGCCGCCGGATGGAGGACCTTCATCCCCATGCCTCCGAAAAAGTCCACGACTTCCGCCGCCGCCCCGAAACCGGGCGCGGCGCGGATGTTCCTCGTCCACGGCACGGACGATCTTTCCGCGACGCGCCGGGCCGACGAGATCGTCGCGGGACTCTGTCCGCCGGAAGAACAGGCGTTCGGGCTGGAAACCATCCAGCCCGAATCCGGAACCGACACCGCCGACGCCGTCTGCGCCGTGCTGCGCAACGCGCTGGAAGCGCTGCTGACGCCGCCGTTCCTCGGCGGCAACAAGACGGTCTACCTGCGCGGCGCGCCGTTCTTCGATCCGCTTGCCGAACCCGGCCGATTCGCCGCCGTGAAGGCCGAAACGGAACGGCTCGTCGAGCTGCTCAAGAAAGGCCTGCCCGAGGGCGTCTTTTTCGTCCTGCTGACCGACAAGGTCAACAAATCCACCACCTTCTACAAGACGTTCAAGGCCCAAGGCGAAGTGCTCGCCTTCGACGAGCCCGAAAAGAACAAGGAAGCCCAGGAAGATTTCATCCCCCGCGTGGAGCAGATGCTCGCCGACAAGGGCCTGTCCATGCCCCGGCCCGTGTTCAGCGCTTTGCTCGACCGCACCGGCTACAACCTGCGGCAGGTGGAAAGCGAAATCGAAAAGCTTTCGCTCTATCTCGGCGACCGCAAGACGGTGGCCGCGGCCGACGTCCAGCTCATGGTCGCGCCCATCCGCGAAAGCAAGTTCTGGGAATTCGCGGACACCTTCTGCGACGGCGGGCTGGCCAAGACCTTGCAGGTGATGCGGCAGATGTTCGAGCAGGGCGTCTCGCCCGTGGGCCTGATCGTGAGCCTCCAGAACCGCCTGCGCGACGTCGTCGTCTTGTCCGATTGCCTAAAGCGCGGCTGGGCCCGGGTGTCCGGCGGAGATTGGCCCAAGCTGTCGTGGTCCCTGCCCCCGGAGGGCGAAGAACTCTTGGCCTCCCTCGCCAAGGACCCCCGCAAGGGCAATCCCTATGCCGTCGCCAAGATGGCGGCCCAGGCCAACCGCCTGCCGCCGGCCCGCTGGTATCGCTGGCTCCATGCCGCCGTGGACGCCCAAGCCGCCATGACCGGCGGCGAAGCGGTCGATCCCGAAGTCGCGCTGGAAGTCTTTGCCACGCGGGTCCTCGGCGAGTTGGCGAGCCATCCCTAGGACCGATTCCGCCCCCGGCGGGATTGACGAAACCCCCTTCCCTGCGTATGGTTGCACCCCTGTTATGACCCACAAGCATCCCCATTCCAAACCCGAAGCGCCCAAACCGACTCCCGAGCCGGATTTGCCGGCGGTCGATCCTGCCCATCCCGTCCCCGAAGACGCTCCCGTCGCCCCCGCCGAAGCCGCGCCCGAAGCCGCCGCCGAACCTGCGCTTTCGCCCGAAGAAGTCCTCAAGGACCGCCTGCTCCGGCTGCAGGCCGATTTCGAGAACTACCGCAAGCGCATGGACCGCGAGAAAAAGGACTGGATCGCCTTCGCCAGCGAGAAACTCGTCCTCGAATTGCTGCCGGTATTGGACCATTTCGAGCTCGGCTTGGCCGACGGCGCCAAGAACGGCGCGGCTCCCGCTTTCATCGAAGGCTTCCAGCTCATCTGCAACCAGCTCCGCGCCGCGCTGGAAAAGGCCGGCGTGCAGGCCATCGACGCCGAGGGCGCCGCCTTCGACCCCCATCTCCACGAAGCCATCACCCATCTGCCCTCCGACGACGTGCCCGAAGGCCACGTGGTCGCCCAGACGCGCCGCGGCTACAAGCTGGGCGACAAGCTCCTGCGCGCCGCGCAGGTCGTCGTTTCCTCCGGCCCCGGCGAATAAAGGGGCACCCGCAATCCCATGAGCCAAAAGCGCGATTGCTACGACGTCCTCGGCATTGCCCGCGACGCCTCCGAAGACCAGGTCAAGAAGGCCTACCGCAAGCTGGCCATGAAGTACCACCCGGACCGAAACCCGGGCGACAAGACGGCCGAGGAGAAGTTCAAGGAAGCCACCGAGTGCTACGAGATCCTCTCGAACGCCGAACTGCGCCAGCGCTACGACCAGTTCGGCTGGGGCGCGTTCGAACGCGGCAACGGCCGCGGCGGCTTCGGCGGCGCCGGCCACATCGATCTCGAAGAGGCCATGCGCGCCTTCGCCTCCGCGTTCGGCGGCGGCGGGGGCGGCGGCGGTTTCGGCGGCAGCTTTTTCGAAAGCCTGTTCGGCGGCATGGGCGGCGGCGCGCGCGATCGCGACGGGCGTTCCCGCGGATCCGATCTCCGCTACGACCTCGAAATCGATTTCGAGGAAGCCGCCTTCGGCTCCCAGCGCGAACTCACGCTCCAGGTCGTCGAGGATTGCGAAGCCTGCCAGGGCACCGGCGCCGACGGCAAAAGCCAACGCGAAACCTGCTCCGCCTGCGGCGGGCGCGGCATGGTGGTCAACTCCAACGGATTCTTCCAGATCCGCCAGCCGTGCCCGCGTTGCGGCGGCACCGGGGAAATCATCCGCCACCCCTGCCGCAAGTGCAACGGCGAGGGCCGCGCCAAGGTTTCGCGCAAAATCAATCTGACCATTCCCGCCGGCGTGGACACCGGTTCGCGCATGCGCCTGTCCGGCAAGGGCGAAGGGGGCTCGCGCGGCGGACCGCCCGGCGACTTGTTCGTCGTCCTCCACGTGCGGGAACACGAGCTGTTTTCCCGCGACGGGCTCGACGTGCATTGCGAAGTCCCCATTCCCTTCCACATCGCCGCGCTCGGCGGCGAAGTCCAGATCCCCACGCTCCGCGGCGACGTCCCGCTGAAAATTCCCGCCGGCACCCAGCCCGGCAAGGTCTTCACCCTGCGCGGCCTGGGGCTGCCCAACGTCCGCGGCACCGGCACCGGCGACCACGTCGTCGCCGTCGCCGTCGAAGTGCCCACGAATCTGCACGGCAACGCCGCCGACCTGCTGGCCGCGTTCGGCGCCGCCGTCAAGGAGTCCAACCATCCCCGTCTGGCCGCCATCCGCAAGAAGGCCGCCGCCTTTTTCTCGCGCAAGCAGACCATGGACCAAACGCAAGGCAAGTCATGAACGCTCCCGCCCCGACCGCGCCGGAAACCCCGGCCAAGAACATGCACTTCATCCGCGAAATCATCGCGGAAGACAATCGCTCGGGCAAATACGGCGGGCAGGTCGTCACGCGCTTCCCGCCGGAGCCCAACGGCTATCTCCACATCGGCCACGCCAAGGCCATCTGCCTCGATTTCGGCATGGCCCTCGAAAACGGCGGCGAATGCCACCTGCGCATGGACGACACCAATCCCGTCAAGGAAGACGTCGAATACACCGATTCGATCAAGGCCGACGTCCGCTGGCTGGGGTTCGACTGGGGCCAGCACTATTACCACGCCTCCGACTATTTCGAGCAGATGGTCGAACTGGCCTGCGGCCTGATCCGCGCCGGCAAGGCCTACGTCTGCGAACTGACCGCCGAGCAGTGGAAGGAATACCGCGGCATCCCGACCGAGCCCGGCAAGGAATCGCCCTTCCGCAACCGGTCGCCCGAAGAAAATCTCGATTTGTTCCTGCGCATGCGCGCCGGCGAGTTTCCGGACGGGTCCAAGGTGCTGCGCGCCAAGATCGACATGGCCTCGCCCAACCTCCACATGCGCGATCCGGTCATCTACCGCATTCTCCACACCGCGCATCCCCATGCGGGCGACAAGTGGTGCATCTATCCGATGTACGACTACGCCCATCCCATCGAAGACGCCCTCGAAAAGATCACCCATTCGATGTGCACGCTGGAATTCGAGGTGCACCGCCCGCTGTACGACTGGGTCATCCGCAATTGCAATCTTTTCCCCTCCCAGCAGATGGAGTTCGCGCGCCTGTCGCTGACCTACACGGTCATGAGCAAGCGCAAGCTCCTCGAGCTCGTCCAGCGCAAGCTCGTCAAGGGCTGGGACGATCCCCGCATGCCCACGCTGTGCGGCCTGCGCCGCCGCGGCGTGCCCCCCGCCGCCATCCGCGAATTCTGCGAACGCGTCGGCATCACGAAGTACGATTCCCTCACCGACGTCGCCCTGCTCGAGCACTGCATCCGCGACGACCTCAACCGGACGGCGCGCCGCGCCATGGCCGTGCTGGACCCGTTGCGCGTCGTCGTCGAGAACCCGCAGGACCTGCCGGCCGCGGTCAAGGGCGTCAACAATCCCGAGGATCCCGCCGCCGGCGAACGCGAAATCCCCTTCGGCCCCGAACTGTTCATCGAGCGCGAGGATTTCGCCGAAGTGCCGCCGCCGAAGTATTTCCGTCTCAGCCCCGGCAAGGCCGTCCGCCTCCGCAACGCCGGCTTCCTCACCTGCACCGGCGTCGAAAAGGACGCCGCCGGCCGGGTGACCGCCGTGCGCGGCACGTTTGCGCCGATGGATGCCGCGATCAAAGTCAAGGCCACCATCCACTGGGTGCCGGCCCACGCGGCGAAATCCGTCGAGGTCCGCCTCTACGACCGCCTGTTCAACGTGCCCGAGCCGGACGGCGACAAGGACGTGGATTTCAAGACGCACCTGAATCCGGATTCGCTCAAGGTCGTCCAAGCCCTCGTCGAGCCGTGCCTGGCCGAAGCCCAATCCGGCGACCGGTTCCAGTTCGAGCGCATCGGCTATTTCTACGCCGAGCCCGACAGCCGGCCCGGTGCGCCGGTTTTCAACCGCACCGTCACCCTGAAGGATTCCTGGAAATCGGCGTGAACCAAACGGCCATGCGGCGCGCTTCCATCCAAAAGAGGAATTCCGCTCCCATGATCGTCCACGTGCAGAAAATCGTCGTCCGCCACGCCTTTCCCGTCGTCTTTACCCGGCATCTGTTCGCGCCGCGCAACCGCGCGCTGCGCGACGCCGTGGCCCGTGCCGGCGGTGCCCGTCGCCACCGCTGCCTGGTTTTGCTGGACCAAGGCGTGCTCGTCGCCTTTCCGGACCTTCCGGACCGGATCCAGGCCTATTTCGACGCCCATGCGAAGGCGCTGCAGCTCGTGCGCGCTCCGCTGGCGTTGCCGGGCGGCGAAAACGTCAAGCAATCGGCCGCGCCCGTCCGCCGGATGCTCGCGGCCTTGCGCGCCGGAAACATCTGCCGCCATTCGTTCTGCATCGCGGTCGGCGGCGGGGCGTTTCTCGACGCCGCCGGACTGGCCGCCGCCCTGTTCCATCGCGGCGTGCGCCTCGTGCGCGTCCCCACCACCGCCCTCGCCCAATGCGATTCCGGCGTCGGTGTCAAGAACGCCATCAACTACGGCGGTTCGAAAAACCTGCTGGGCACGTTCGCCCCGCCCTGGGCCGTCCTGAACGACGCGGATTTCCTCGAAAAGCTGCCGCTGCCGCTGCTGCTCGACGGCGTCGCCGAAGCCGTCAAGGTCGCCGCCATCAAGGATGCCGCGTTTTTCCGCGCCATCGAGCGCGCCGCGCCGAAAATCCGCCGGCGCAATTTGCCGGTCATCCGCCGCATTCTCCAGCGTTGCGCCCTGCTGCATCTCGACCACATCGCCACCTCGGGCGATCCCTACGAGCTCGGCACCGCCCGGCCGCTGGATTACGGCCACTGGGCGGCCCACAAGCTCGAGCTGCTCTCGAAACACCGCCTTTCGCATGGCCACGCCGTCGCCATCGGCATCGCGCTCGACGCCCTCTATGCGGCCCGAACCGGATTGCTGGCCGCGGCCGACGCCCGGCGTCTCGTCGCGACCCTCCGCGCCTGCGGCCTGCCGATCTACGCCCCGGAATTGTCGCGGGCCGCCCGCCGCGGCCGGCTGGCCGTCTTCGCCGGTCTGGAAGAATTCCGCGCCCATCTCGGCGGCGAGCTCACGCTGACCTTCCCGTCTCCGCTGGGTTCCCGCGTGGAAATCCATGCGGTGGATGCCGTCCGCATGGCGGAGTGCATCGCCGCGCTGGCCGCCTGGAAGTGAAAACCCCATTTCCCATCCCCTATTGCCTCAACGTCCATCCGGCGGCAAATTGGCGCGAAGTAAAGCGCGCGTTGTCCACGCATGCCCTTGCCGTCAAGCAACTGGTCGCGTCGCATCGTCCGTTTCCGCTGAGTCTCCACGTCGGCTACAAGACCGCCCTTGAATTGGCTTCGCCCCGGCGCCTCGAAGCCTTCCGCGCTTGGCTTCAAGACCACGATTGCTTCGTCGCCGGAGTCAACGCCTTTCCATTTGGCGATTTCCACTCGCCCGCCGTCAAAGCCGCCGTCTATCGCCCCGATTGGCGCAGTTCCGACCGGCTCGCCTATAGCCTGCTCGTCGCCCGGCTTTTGGCCGCCCTGATCCCCGCCGGCGCGACCGCCACCCTCACCACCGTGCCCGGCGGCTGGCTCCCCGACTGGACGACCGCCGCCGACCGGCACCGCGCCCTGGAAAATCTGGCCCGGGCCGCCGCGGGCTGCCGCGACGTCTTCGAAACCACCGGCCGCCGCATCCGCATCGCCGTGGAACCCGAGCCCGGTTGCGCATGGCAGCTGTTCGATCCGACCGTCGAAGCGGCCGGCCCCGAAATCGGCTGGTGCCTCGATGCTTGCCATGCCGCCGTCGAGTTTCGCCCCTTGGCCCGGCTGCCGTGGAAGCGCATCGCCCGCGTGCAGCTTTCCGCCGCCATCGAATGCGACAACGTACCGGCCGCGCGGGCCGCCCTGGCGCCGTTCGCCGAACCGCGCTATCTGCACCAGACCCGCGCGTCCCTCGACGGCGAGATCGTCGGTTCCTGGCCCGATCTGGCCCCCGCGCTGAAAGATCTGCCCAAGCTGCCGGCCCAAACCGTCGTCCGCACCCACTACCACGTGCCGCTGACCTGGGACGGCAACGGCCCGCTGCGATCCACCCGCGCCAACCTGACCCCCGCGTTCTTCCGGCAGGCGAAAAAGACCTTCTGCGAAGTGGAAACCTACACGCTGGAGGTCGTTCCCCGCGCCCTGCGTCCCCGTTCTCTCGCCCAGGCCATCGCCGGGGAACTCGCCTGGGCCGCCGCCCGCTACGGCTGCTCTTCATCGACGAAACGGAAGATCGTTTCGCCCGGCTTGGCGTAGTTCAGATCCTCCCGCGCGATCTTTTCGATGTAGCGGGGATCATCCTGCAGTTTTTCCTGCTTCAGCTTCAGCTGCCGCAATTGTTCCGCTTCGCGCTGGATGTCCTGGCGCAGCGCCGCCTCCTGCGCCCGCAGGGTTTTCTGGCGCGCGAGAAGCGGCAGGAAGAGCCGCAGCACGATGCCCACCACGAGCGCCACGCTGGCGATCAGGCAAATCCGCTGGGTGAACTTCCAGACATTCATGGAAACCAATCCTAGCGGTTCCCCCATCCCCGCGCAACAACCCGATTCCATCGTTCCTCCCGCCTTGCGTTCGGCGGCGCGATGCCGTACTTTTTCGGCCACGATGTCCCCCTCCCCGAAAGAATTCGATTTCTGGTACGCGGTCAACAACACCGAGGTGCTGGAATTGCCGGCCGGCCGGCTGGAAACGTTCGGGTCCACCCTGATCCACTACCACCTCGTCACCGAACTGATGGACGCCGTCGGGCAGATCCGGATCCGCGAAGGCCGCATCCAGGCGTTCCGCCCGGAAATCCTGACCCCGCAATCGTTCCAGGAATCGCCGCTGGAAACGGGGTTCCGCGCCGGACCCGCGGACGATTTCGTCCGCTGGCTCCGCGAGCATGAAGCGGATCTGGTCCTGCTCAAGTACGGGTTCAAGATCCGCCAGGAAACCACCACCGAATCCATCGTGCACGATTCGATCGAAAACGTGCTGGAACGGGTCCGCGCCGACCTGAAAACCAAGGAAGATCCCCTGTCGGCCCTGGTGCGAGGCGTGGACGAGCCGTGGGAAGTCTGCCTCCTGAAGTTGCTGTTCGAAGTGGTTCGCCGCTCCGCCCCGGGCAACGCGCGCGATTTGCGCGCCGATCCGGACGGTTCGCGCCATGAAATCGAGCGGGCCTTCCGCCTGGCGGCGAACGACCGCGCCCAGCTCGCGCCGCTGGCCCAGCTCCTGACCCGCCTCGGCAAGTTCAAGGACTACGAGGATCGGTTTTACGCCGTCGTGCGCTTCCACTCCCGCTGAAGCGGGGCAGGTTCAGCGGGCGGCGATCCAGGGAATCGCCACGGCGGTGCCGAGGGTGCTGCCGACGTTGGCCAGCACCACCACGAGCAGAATCCGCACCACCGGGTTCAGGATCAGTGCGCGCCAGCTCTCCAGCGCATCCGGCAGCGCTTCGAAATCCCCGACGGAGGGGGGCCGGAGCCAGGCTTCCACCAATCCCGCCACCCAGCCGGCGGCGATGGTCGGATTCAAACTCGTGATCGGCGCGGCCACGAAGGCCGCCAGGACGGTCAGCGGATGCGCCCGCGCCAGGACCGCGCCCAGGGCGGCCAAGACGCCGTTCACGCCCACCCAGATGGCGATGGAATCCACCCCGCGTTCGGCGCCGCCCTGGATGAATCCCCAGGCGATCAGCGCCACCACGGCGGCCGGAATCAGCCACGGCCAGGTCTTCGACCAGCGCGAAGGCGGCGGCAAGCTATCCAATTCCGCCAGCGACGCGTCCGCCTGGATGGATTTCAGCATGCCCGGCACGTGGCCGGCGCCCACCACCGCCACGATGCGTTCGCCGGAAATCGCCCGCAGCTTCTGCGCCAAGTAGACGTCGCGCTCGTCGATCAGGCGCTTCTTGATTTCCGGAAACGCCTGGCCCATCTCGCCCATCAGCGTTTCGAGCTGGTCCTGTTTCTTCAGCGCTTCGACGTCTTCCGCCCCGATTTCCTCGGAGGAAAACATCGCTTCGAGCATCACGCCGAACAGCTTGCAGCGCTGCCAGAACCCCAGATGCCGCCAGACGCGCTTGAGCGTGACGTCGATGCGCCGGTCGATCAGCTCCAGCCGGGCGCCCGTCTCCTCCGCGCAGGCCGCGCCCGCCAGCATTTCCGCCCCCGGTTCGACTTCGAGCTGCTTGCCGAGGCGGCGATAGAACGATTGCAGCGCCAGCTGCGCCAGCAGGAAGGTCGCCTTCTTCTGCTTGATCAATTGGAACAAGTTGGTGTTCCGCCAGGCGTCCTTCTTCACCATCCCCTGGTAGCGCGGTTCGCACAGTTCGATGGCGATCACGTCGGGCCGGACCGCCGCGACCGCGTCGCGCACGTCCTGCACGCTCCGCGCGGACACGTGGGCCGTGCCGACGATATAAACGGTTTTGCCCTCCAGCTCCACTTTCGCGGCGCCGGAGGGCAAGGAGGAAGCGTCTGCCTGCATGAAGCCGCTTACTGGGCGCCGCCCTTCTTGATGTAGACGTCCGTACGGCGGTTCTTCTGCATGTTTTCTTCGGTGTCGTTCAGCGCGACCGGACGGTCGAATCCAAAGCCCACGGCCTTCACGTTGGCCGCGGAAATCCCGCTCTTTTCGACCAGGTAGTCCTTCACCGCGTTGGCGCGGCGCTCGCTCAGCCGCTGGTTGTATTCCCGCGTCGAGCGCTTGCGCTTGTCGGCATGGCCTTCCACGGTCACCGTGGCGTTCGGATCCCGGCGCAGCACCTTCACCACCGGCTCCAGATCCTTGTAGTACTGCGGGCGGATGAACGACTTGTCGTAGTCGAATTCGATCAACAGCGTGAACTTCTGCAGGTCGTCGACCGGGTCCAGCGGATTGGTGCCGTCTTCGATGACTTCGTGCCCGTCGGCCACGCCGCCCTTGTCCGTGTCGATTTCCAGCGGATTCGTTTTGTAGGTCAGCACTTCCGCGCCGTCCTTCAGGCCGTCGAAATCGGTGTCGGGATTCAGCGGATCGGTCTGGTTGCCGTAGCGGGCGAAATGTTCGTCGCCGTCCGACAGGCCGTCGCCGTCCGTGTCCGGATTGTAGGGATCGGTGCCGATGACCGCTTCATCCCGGTCGAACAGGCCGTCGCCGTCGCTGTCGATGTCGCCGGGGCCGGCCGCCACCTGGAACTGGGGCGCCACCTGCTTTTGGGCGCCGAAGCGATAGGTCACGCCCAGCTCGACCACCGCGGGCGTTTCGTTGTTCTTGCCTTGCACGCCCACCGCGACGTCGCCGCGCAACGCCCACGAATCGTTGAAGTGGTAGAACAGGCCCGCGCCCCCGAACAGGCCGAGTTGCGTCCGGCCGTTTTCCACGTCGTCGCCGAAGAAGGTGACCGCCGGCCCCGCGAACAGGAACGGGTCGATGCGGCGGTTGGCCACCGACCGCAGATGGAGCAGGCCTTCCAGGCTCAGCCGCAAGGCCGTCGTGCTGCCGTCCAGCGCTTCCACGTTGGTGTTGAGATCCGCTTGGTCCCGGGCCGAAAGCGACGGCATGAAATTCAAGCCGGCTTCGAGATCCATCCAGGCGTTGAAGCTGTAGCCCACCTTGCCCATCAAGCCGAAGCCGGGTTCCATCTCCCAGTCGCCTTCGGTTTCGTACCAGTTCAGTCCCAGCGTGGCGAACCAAGGCGCGCGCTCGAACAAATCGTCGTCCGCCGCCAGCGCCGGACCCGCCAAACACGAGGCGACGCATGCCGCCGCCAAAGCCCATTTCATCGTTTTCATCATCTGCCAGACTCCCTGTTCAAAGGTTGCGGAGACCTTACCGACCCGCCTGCCCCCGCGCAATCAAAAACGAGGAAAAACGGCCGCGGCTAATCCGCCCGCGCCAAGCGGAACTCCCGCACCAGCAGCGCTCCGCCCGGGCCGAGGGTTTTCCAGCGCAAGGACTGGATGCCCGGCGGCAATTCCCAATCGAAGGTCTGCCGGACCAGCTGTCCGGCCGCGAAGGCCAGCGGCGGCCGGTCGCCGATCCGGAGCTTCTGGTCGCCGCCCATGGCGACGGCGACGACTTCCCCCCGCAGGCGCAAGGATTTCCCGGTCAGATTGTGGACGGACATCGCGGCTTCGCCCTCCAGCACGCGGTAATCGGCGAAATCGCCTTGCTGCCAGGGCTTGAACAGCCGCCAACCGGCGCCGAAAAACCAAACGACGTCCTGTCCGGCGGCCTTCGCCCGTTCCGCGACGTCTTCGTGCGTGTCGTAGAAGATTTCCGTCTCCACCCGGTTTCGTTCGGAATAATACTCTTCCATCGGAGCGAAACCCGTGTCTCGCAACCAGCGCGCCGCCGCGTTGGTCACCACCGCCCGGCGCGCGAACCAGGTTTCGGGCCAGGTCCACAGCCCGATCCGCTTTTCGTGGTTGCGCTGGAGCCGGATGAACGCCTGGGCGCCGTTCTGCTTGAACAGGTCCTGGGTCGTCTTGCGCCAGTTCAAGCCCACGTACTGCTCGTACGGTTCGTCCGGCACGGTGAACGTCACCGTCGCGTTCGTCGGCGCATACAAGGCCATCTCGTTCCACGGCTCCAGCCAGCGGTCCACGATCGCCACGTCGCCCGTTTCCAAGTTCGCATCCAGCCACGCGCGGATCTGGCGATACGCCGCCGGCTTGCCGGCCAGCTGCGTCACCTGCCAGGCCGGAACCGCCAGCATCAGCGCGATCAGCGCCGCGGCGCCCGCCTCCAGCGCCAGCCGCCGGTTCTCCCCGGCCCGGGCGAAAACCTTGTCGAGCACGAGGACCGCCCACGCCAAAAACGCCGGCAGATTGGCCGCAAAATAGGTCAATTTCGCCTTGTCGCCGCCGCCCACGGCGAAAATGTAGGTATAGGAACCGGCCAGTCCGCACCAGGCGATCCACGTCAGGGAACCCAGCAGCGGGTCTTCGCGCCCGACCCGGAAGCGGCCGCGCCACCCCACGTAGGCGGCGGCCGCCAGCACGAGCGCCAGGATCCCGATGCCGACGGCATTGGCCCCGCCCGCAAAAAACGGCAGCACGCGCGGCCCGATCCAATCGAACGCCGACCCGATGTGCGCCTCGGGATTGGCCGCCGCGCGCTGCATTTCGTGGATCGCCCGCAACACCCAGCGGATCATGCCGGCGCCCATGGCCAACGCGACTCCGCCCATGGCGATCGCATGCCGCTTGCGCGCCGCCGCTTTCAATCCGGCCCAGCCGGTCGCCGCCAGCACCAGGCCCGTCACGCCCGCCACGATCCACGCCGACATGTGGCTCATGCAGGCCAAGAGGGTCCAGACCGTCCATTCGGCGTATTCCCGCGCCCGCAGCGCGCCGCCCGCGCGCAATCGCGCGGCGAAATCCGCCCCGCGCAGGGCCATTCCGGAAGCGAACAACATCACCAGCACGTAGTAATAGGCCTCGCGCGAGTGGTAGACGTGGAACGGCAGGATCGCCATCCAAATTCCCAGCAGCAGCCCCGCGCCGACGCCCCGGCGGCGCAGCGCCCAAGCCGCGCAAAAGCCGACCGTCAGCCAGCCCAGCAGCGCGAACGGTTGCCGGATGATGGATTCGCCGGCCGGCTGCCGCGTCAGCCGCGCCCAGACGATCGGCACCGAATCGGCCATCGGGATCTGGTTGAACCACGGCGGACTTTTCCACAGATCCACCAGGGATTGGTTCCTCCCCACGTAGTTCAGGAAGTTGATTTCGTCGCTGCGCACCGCCGCCCGCGACAGATCGTGGAACCGCAGCGCGCCGGCCGTCGCCAGCACCAGCGCCAATGCCCCCAGTCCTTTCATCCGGTTCTTCACGTCGCATCCTCTTGTTGAATGGGACTTGAGTTAAAGTCATTCTCCCGCCATATTCAAGCCCTATGAAAACCCTGTGCATCACCGGCGCCAACGGATTCATCGGCTCCCACGTGGCCATCCAGGCCGCCCAAAAGGGCTACCAGCTCCGGCTTCTCCTGCGCAGCGATCCCCAGCCGGCCGTCCGCGATCTCGGTGCGCAGGTTTTCCGCGGCGACGTGCGCAACGACGCCGATCTGGCCCCCTTCCTCGCAGGCGCCGACGCCCTGCTCCACGTCGCCGGCGTCAACACCCCCTCTTCCGCTCAGCGCGACAACATTTTCACCAGCAACGTCGAAGGCACGAAGCAGATCCTCCGCGCCGCGAAAAAGGCCGGCATCCAGCGCATCGTCCACACCGGCAGCACGGCCGCCCTCGGTTGCGCCGGCCGCGGCAAGATGAACGACGAGGATACCGCCTTCAACCTCTGGAACGCCTCCACCGACTACGAACGCTCCAAGTACCTCGGCGAAAAAACCGCGCTGGAGCTGTTCGCCCAGGAAGGCGTTCCCGTCATGATCGCCCAGCCGGCCGCCGCCGTCGGCCCCGGCGACATCAAGCCGACCTATACGGGCAAGCTCATCATCGACTATATCAACCGCGCCCTGCCCGGCTACTTCGAGACGCGCCACAACTACGTCGACGTCCGTTCCGTCGCCGCCGGCCATCTCCTGGTCCTCGAAAAAGGCACGCTCGGCCAGCGCTACCTCGTTTGCGGCGACGACAACCTCCTGCTGTCCGAATATTTCGCCCTCATCCGCGAATTGACCGGCGTGCCGCCCCCGGCGCTCAAGCTGCCCCTGCTGGCCGTTTTCCCGCTGGCCTACGCCTGCCAAGCCCTGTTCAAGATCACGGGCAAGGATCCGTTCATCCGCGTCTCCACCGCCAAGCGCGCCTGGTGCGATCTCTACTACTCGAACCAGAAGGCCAAGACCCAGCTCGGTTACGCCCCCCTCCCCCTCAAAGACGCCCTGCGCGACGAAATCGAATGGTTCCTCCGCAACGGCAAGCTGGATCCCGCCAAGGTCAAGCTGATCGGCTGATCCCATGAGCGTGAAAATCGCCATGATCGGTGCCGGCTGGGTCTGCGAGGCCCGGCACGTCCCCGCGCTGCGCCGGCTGCCCCACGTCGAAATCGTCGGCATCGTCGATCCCGACGAAGCCCGCGCGCGCGCCGTGGCCGCCCAGTTCGGCATCCCGAATTTCTCCGCGGCGACGTCCGCCGCGGACGTGCCGTGGCTGGCGCAGGCCACCGCCGTCAGCATCAGCACGCCCCCGCGGTTCCATCGCGATTGGATGGCCGGCTGCCTCGATCTCGGCAAGGACGTCCTCATCGAGAAGCCCGTCGCGCTCTCCCGCGACGAGGTCGCCGACCTCGACGCCCGCGCGCGGAAGAGCGGCGCCATGGTCGGCGTCATGCACAACAACCTCTTCACCCGCTCGGCCATCCGCGCGCGGCAACTTATCGCCGACGGCGTCCTCGGCCGCGTCACGGCCGTCCAGACGCGGCTGTTCAACAGCCCGCGGCGCCATCTGCCCAACTGGTACGAAGCGCTGCCGTTCGGATTGCTCTACGACGAGCTTTCCCATTTCCTCTATCTCGGCGACAGCCTCGGGAAAAACCTCCGCGTCCGCAACGCGGCCGTCTTTCCTTCGTCCAAAGGCCACGCCACGCCCGCTCTCGCCACGCTGGAACTGCAGTCCGACGCCTTTCCCCTCGCCTTTTCGCTCAACTTCGAGGCGCCCGTGTGCGAATGGCACATGACCATCGTCGGCGAAAAAGGCATCCTCGTCCACGACGTCTTCCGCGACATTCTGCTGCGGCTCCCCGACGACCGCGAACACCGCGCCGCCGACCATTTCCGCACGCTGGCCCTCGCCACGCTCGGCACGTGGGGCGGCTTCGTCGAATCCGGCTGGCGGCACGTGACGGGCCGGCTCGATTACGGCGTCGGCGAAGTCATGCGGCGGTTCGTCGCCGCCTGCGAGACCCGCCAGCCCCCCGAGCGCGTCGCCTGGCCCGACGCCCTCCGCGTCTTCGGCCTTTTGCAGGACTCGATCGACGCGCTCTCCGCCGCCGCCGCGCGGCGCTGACTACTCACACATCGCCCGCGCCAGCCGGTTCAGCGCCAGACACTGCTCGCGCGTGATGGCGCGCTTGCCGTCATGGTGCGGCCATGGCGCCAGCATCAGCAGGCGCCCGGCGGCGCACGCTCCCAGATATTTACCGGCGGGCTTGTAATACGGGGCAAATCCGTTTTCCAGCAGAACGATGAGAGGTACATCCGCCGTCAACGCGGCCCGGGCAATCTGTTTTTCGCCCGGACTGATGCAAGGCGACACCAGCACCGCCCCGTGCGCGGCCGCATAGAGCAGTTCGGCCTGTTTTTCCGCCAACGCTTCCGGCGCTATGGAGCGCGACACCTGCACCGGGCGCCGCACCGGGCGGTCCAGCAGAAACCGGTTTCCGATCCCGACGCAACCATGCGTCAACTGCGCCACCTGCGTGAACAGTTCGGGATGCGCCCGCCGCATGGCCAATCGCCGCGGGTTGTCCAACACGTAGTTCCGCATCCGTTCCAGTTGCCCCCGGCGCAGGAGAATCGTGTCCTGAAAGCCATTTTGCCAGAGCGTGAATGCATTGGAACGGCGCAATGGATGCGCCGCAACGGAACCGGCCTTGTCCGGTGGCGGCGCATCCGTTGCGCCGCCAAAATCCCTCCGCCACAGAAAGGTGGTGCTGGCCTTGAACCCGCGCACCACCTGCCCCATCGGCTTGGCCAGCCGCGCCTTCACCCGCAGCAGCCCATGGAAATGATCGGGCATCACGGCGCAAATGCCCGGTTCCACCCCCGGATAGATTTCCGCCGAACGAAACCAGCACTGCCGCACCATTTCCCCAAGCGGCGACAACCGGATTTGCTCGCCTTCCAGACGCCCCAAGCAGCTTCGGCGGGGTTCGGTTGCCAAGGTGATCAGGTAGAAGCAGGGCGTGCGATAATCGTGGACCCAGCAGCGCTGGTGCATCCCCGTATAGCTCACGTCGCCCCTATTTCTTCTCGACCAGATCCGCGCGCTTGCGCAGATAGCGCAGCAGCATCACGAAGCCGGTCCAGTAGCTCGACAGCAGCGCCGGCCGCCGCCACGATTGACCCAGCAACCGCAGGATCACGTGCGGCTGGAAGTAGAATTCCTTGAGCAGCCGGTTCACCCCGGCGTTCATCTCGGCCTGGGACAGATCCGGATACTCCATCACCGCTGTCTGCTCGCCCTGCATCGCGTAGTCGGCCCAGTCCTTCATCCGCAGATAGCCCTTCTCCACCGCCAGGGCGTAGAGTTCCGTGCCCACCTGCGGCATCACGGCCGAAGCCTGGATCGTGTCGGTGTCCACGTCTTTCACGAACTGCCGCGTGCGCGCCATGCTTTCCTTCGTCTCGCCCGGCAGGCCGATCACCCAGCACGAATGCGTGGTCAGCTTCGCTTTCCGCGCCGTCGCCACGAATTCGCGCGTCTGCTCCACGCGGATGCCCTTGCGCACGTTGTTCAGGATCTGCTGGTCGCCGCTCTCCGGCCCGATCAGCAGCATGCGGCAGCCGGCTGCCTTCATCAGCTTCATCAGGTCCAGATCCGCCCAGTCCACCCGCGAATTGCAGGACCAGATCATCCGCCGCTTCTGCTGCAGGATCAGTTCGCAGATCTTCCGCAGCCGCGCGCGGTCCGTCGTCAGGGTGTCGTCCTCGAAAAAGATCTCCTGGATCGGAAACCGGTCGAAATCCTCGACCATTTCCCGCACCACGCGTTCCGGCGAGCAGTAGCGGTAGCGCCGGCCGTGCATCACCTGCGGCCACTGGCAGAACGTGCAGCGGTTCGGACAGCCGCGCCCGCTGATCTGGTCCAGAAACGGATAGAGATAGGTGTTGTTGCGATACTTCTTTACGTCGAAGAACTGCCACGGCGGCGGCGGAATCTCGTCGAGATTCTCGATCGGCGCGCGCGCCTTGTTTTCGACGATCTCGCCCGCCGCCGTCCGGAAACTGAGGCCGTCCACCGTTTCCGGACCCAGGCCGCCCGCCAGCGCCGCCGCCAAATCGCGGATCGTGAAGTCGTATTCGCCGCGCGCGATGGAATCCACCGCCCCCTGGCCTTCCAGCAGCGTCTCGCGCGGATAGACGCTCACGTGCGGCCCCACCAGCGTCACGTGCGTTCCGGGACTCGCCGCCTTGCACAGCCGCGCGCACTCGACGTCGTTGTAGATCGACGGCGTCGTCGCATCCAGCACCAGCAGGCCCGGCTTCCATTCGCCGCACCACTTCGCGACGTCCGCCAGCGAAGCTTCTTCGGCGATGAAATCGCGCAGTTCGACCTCGAACCCCGCCTGGATCGCCACGCCGGCCGCATAGGCCAGCCAATCCGGATAGCGCATCGCGCGCGTGCGGTTCACCACCGGCCAGCGCTGGCTGCGGCAGAAATTCGGCAAAAACGGCGGACTGATCAGGGCAACTCGCATTTTGGACTCCAAAATCACGTTTTTTCGCCGTTTTTGGCGAAAAACTCCATAAAACCTACCGCAACTCCCCAGATAATCGAAAAATTGCGCAAAAAAGCCATTCCAAGGGCTTTCGCGGCGAATTCCGGGCCTCTTTTACTCGATATTTCGGTCAAAAAGCCCAAATTTGCGCCCAAAACGACCAAAAACAGCGGAAAACAGACGATTCCGAGCCCCGTGAAGGCCACTTCGACGTACAACTGCTTCCCGTGATGCGTTTGGCCGCCGTGCGCCAGCGCCCGATTGCCCAGCAACATTGGCACCGCGTCCTTCGCGAACCGGATTTGCTGTTTCAAATAGCCCTGCACCGTGTCCGCGAAATCGTGGAACACGCCGTTGTCCGCGTCCCACCACAGGCGATGGTCGCGCGAGACGGCCCACGAAAATTCCATGTCCTCGCTGCTGGCCGCCCGGTAGGCCTCCGGGAATCCGCCTTTGGCGAGAAACAGATCGCGCTCGCACCAGAGATTGTTCGAGACCAGCGTCTCGACGTAGCCCTGGTGGTGCCGCCGCCGCCAAACGAGTTCCTCGTGCGCGAACTGCTGGATGAAAATCTCCTTCACCGGCCCCGCGTAGCCTCCGCCGCCGCACGGCACGCCCTTTTCTTCGCGGGCTTTCAGCGCCTTCGCGATCCACTCCGGCGGCGCCACCACGTCGGCGTCTGTGAAAAACAGCACTTCGCCCGCCGCCGCCCGCGCGCCGACGTTGCGTGCCGCGCCCGCCCCTTTGCGGCCGCCGGTCGCGAGCAACCGCACCGGCGCTTGCACCAGCTCCGGCGTACCGTCCGTCGAACCGTCGTCCACGACGATGATCTCCACGCGCGGATGGGTCTGCTTCTGGAGGCTGGCGAGGCAGCGCGGCAGGCAATGCGCGCCGTTGTAGACCGGCACCACCACCGAAACCAAGATGGGCTCGGCGGCGGACATCAGGACGCGGTTTCGTTCTTCGTGTCCGTCCGCACGAGATACAGCGGCCGCCGCTTGCCTTCCTCGAAAATGCGGCTCACGTATTGCCCCAGCAGGCCGATGCTGACCAGCTGCACCCCGCCCAGGAAGACCATCACGGCGATGGTCGAGGCCCAGCCTTTCTGCATGCTGCCCGGATGGGTCACGGCCTGCACCATCACGTAGAGCACCCACAGCGCCGCCACGAAGCAAATCCCCACCCCCAGCACCGCGATCCACCGCAGCGGCGACGCCGAAAACGACGTGATCGCGTCGAACGCCAGCCGCGCGCTCTTCCACACCGGATATTTCGTCTCGCCCGCGAACCGCGCCGCGCGGTCGTATTCGACCGACGCCTGCCGGAACCCGACCCAGCACGTCAGCCCGCGCATGAACCGGTGCAGTTCGCGCATCTCCCTCAGCGCGTCCACCACGCAGCGGTCCACCAGGCGGAAATCCCCGGCATCCATCGGCACGTTCACCTTCGCCAGCCGGCGGAACACGCGATAAAACCCCGCCGCCAGGAACTTCTTCATCCACGTCTCGCCCGCACGGCTGCGGCGGACCGCATAGACCACCTCGTGGCCTTCGCGCCACTTGTCGATCATCGGGCCGATCGTTTCGGGGGGATCCTGCAGGTCGGCATCCATTACCACGACCGCATCCCCGTCCGACCGGTCCAAGCCCGCCGTGATCGCCAGCTGGTGGCCGAAATTGCGCGACAGCCGCAGCACCCGCACGTGGCGGTTGGCCCGCGACTGCTCCACCGCCCACTCGGCGGACCCGTCCGTGCTGCCGTCGTCCACCAGCAGCAGTTCCCAGTCCTCGGCCCGCGCCGCGAAGACCCCCGCCACCCGCTCCAGCAATACCGGCAGGTTTTCCTTCTCGTTCAGGAACGGCACCACGATCGTGATCTTGTTCGGATGGCTCATGATGCGGCATCCTACCCGACCCGCCCCCCGCAGGCAACCGGCAAGAATGGCCTCTCGACGCCCGCCGGGACGAATGCTAAGCTGTTTCCATGAAACGAAACATCCTGTCCCATGGCCTGACAGCGGCCCTTTTGCTGTCCCTCGCCGCCGGCTGCACCACCGCCCGCATGGCGGTGCCGGCCGACCTCGAAGCCCGGTCCGACGTCTATCCCTGCGTCGGCCGCGGCGGATTCACGCTCTCCGAAAAATTCTCCTTCGGCCCTTACGAGGTCGTCGACGTCCACCGCGGCTGGACGCGTCGCGTCGCTTGGAGCATCGCCGCTTACGAACGTTCGCGCGCGCGCCAGCAGTACGAATTCTCGCTGCGCGCCCCCTCCGGCCAGACCTGGCAGGGCCAGGCCGCCACCGGCGTGCGCAAGCAGGACCTGAAGGATGTCGTAGCCGGCGGCGAACTCACCTGGGGCTTGTCCCGCGAGGTGAACTTCGTCGCGCGCCTCGGTCGCGCCGGCCAGACCAGCGCCTGGACGCTGGCCCTCGCCGAAGAACGCGGCGGCGTCCTGCTCAACGGCGCGCTGACCGATGGCCAGACCACCTACCGCATCGACGGCTCCCGCCAGCTCGCGGGCTCGCCCATGCCGCTGATGGAAAACGCCGGCTTCCTGATCTACGCCGGCACCCGCCTCGTCGCCGCCGTCGACGTCGTCAATGCGGGATCCGTCCGCTTCGACCAGACGCTGGCGCCCGCGCAACGCGAACCGCTCGCCGCCGCCGCCGCGGCCTTGCTGTTATACCGCGATATATCGCAAAACTAGACCGCCCGCGGTCGGACAAAACGTCGCACCCGCGCCGCGCATTCGACCACGGCAAGACGCGTCCAGCGAATCATCGCAGGACCGGCAGTCCGCCGCCTTCCGGAATGCGCCAGATGGAGATGAAATCCCAGCCGTTCATCGGCGCGTTGTCGGCGTCGTAGAAGTAGGTGATATCGTTGTCGATCGCCGTGCAATCGGCACTCGCGCTGGGGCAGCAAGACCCCGGGATGCCCGGACGATTGTTCCAGAAGCAATTCACCAGGCTTCCGAAATTGGAGGCCGGTCCTCCCGCCACTGCAAAGGTGGTGGCAACCGCGCCGGTAACGCTGCCCACGGTGAAACTGTCCTGAAGCGCCGCCGTCGCCCAGTTATTGCCCGTCAGCCCGCCGACGACCCGATTGCCGGTCACGGTTCCCGACGAGAAACAACGCCGGGTGATCCCATGGTTGTTTCCTACCAAACCGCCGGCAATCTCAGCTGTTCCGACCACGGTACTGGCGGAATAGCTGTCGGACAGCGATCCTGCTTGAACGCCTACGAGACCGGCCGAAAGGTATGCAGCCCTTACATAACCGATTGCGTAGCTGTTGGATATGCTTCCGTTGTTTTGATAAACCAAGCCGCCTGCCGAGCCCCATCCGTAAGAAACAACTTGGGCATCCGTCCCGCACTTGTTGATGACGCTCCCCTCGCCGAGATTGCCAAGCAATCCGCCCACAACGGTACCTTGGCAAACCGCCGAACCGCTGGTGAACACCTCCTCTAGACGCGAATTTCCTCGCGCCACTCCCAACAAAATGCCGACCGACGACGATCCTTTGACATATGCATTCGTGAGCACCAGATGGTGAATGGTCGCGTTGCTAACCACCCCGAACAACCCTACATAGGACGTTATTTGCCGATCAACCCGCAATCCCGTAATTGTCCGTCCCATGCCGTCGAAACTGCCGCGGAACATGCTGGAGGCATCTCCAATGGGCAAGAACCCTAATCCGGAATTCCACAAAGCAGCAGGAGACGCATCGATATTGGCCGCGAGTTTGAAATGCTTGTCCAAATAAGTGCCCCGAATGTTGTTGAGCTGGGCCAGGGTGTAAACCTGATAAGGATCGGCCACCGTGCCGGAACCGCCGCCAAACGTGGCGTTGGTGGTCACCGTGATCGTTTGCACCCCGCTGGTGGAAGAACCACAGACGTCCACGGCCGTCCACGTGCGGACGATCACGTAGGGGCAGGTTGCGCCGGAAACCTCGTCCGCGAACGAAAGAACCACGTTGGTCGTGCAGGCATCCTGCGCGATCGCCCAGCCGGTATTGCTGGGACTCGTGGATTCCGCGTTGCCGATGGAGATGTCGGCCGGCAGCGTCAAAACCGGCGACCGGGTATCCACGATGGTGATGTGCTGGGTTTTGACCGTGGCGTTGGCGCAAGAATCGATGGCCGACCAGACTCGTTCCAGCCGGATCTCCGAGCAGGAGTTCGTCGAATAATGATCGGCATACGTCGCGGCGACGCCGGGCGTGCAGGCATCGCTGGCCGTAGCCCAGCCCAAGGCCTGCGGCAGGATGGACTGGCCGCATTCCACCGTGGCGTCCGGCGGAACGGTCAGTTCCGGCGCAACGACGTCGGCTTCCAATTGAATCTGCTGGGTCGCCGAGGTCGTGTTGCCGCAGGCGTCCGTCGCGGTCCAGGTCCGCACCAGGACCCCCGCGCAATTGCCGATGGCCTCTTGATGGTATTGGACCGCCAGCGCCCCGCCGCAATTGTCGAAGGCGCTGACCTCGGCGGGCGCCGGAACGGCATCGCACGCCGCGACAACGTCGGCCGGAACCCCGCTCAGCACCGGCCGTTCCGTATCCAGGCCGAAATGGATGGTCTGTACGTGCTGCGTCGCATTGCCGCAAGGGTCGCTGGCCGTCCAGGTGCGGATCAAGATGCCGGCCGAACAACGCTGGCTGTCGTCCTCGGCAAAGGTCACGGGCACGCTTCCACGGCAATTGTCCGTCGCCGTCACCGTCGGCGGAACCGGAATCGCGTCGCAGGGCACCGTCGCGTCCTCGGGAGCGCCGCTGAGCACGGGCGCCTCGACGTCCGGCAACAGCGTGATCACCTGCACCCCTTGCGTGCTGTTCCCGCAGGCATCCGTGGCGGTCCACGTCCGCGTGAGGGTCGTCGCGCACTCGCCATCGGCGGTCTCCGCGAACTGGACCGCAATATTCGCCGCGCAGTTGGCCGTGGCCGTTACCGTCGCCGGGGCCGGAATCGCGTCGCAGGCCGCCGTCACGTC
>CALMNW010000042.1 GCA_937872095.1 uncultured Verrucomicrobiota bacterium | reverse complement strand
GCCGGCGCCGGAGCGGGCGCGGGAGCCGCCGCGATGGGTGCGGGAACGTGAACGGGCGTTGGCGCGGGTGCGGCGGTCTGGACCGGGGCGGGTGCCTGCGGCGCCGGCGCGGGCGCCGGTTTGGGCGCGGGCGTCGGTGCGGAAACGGGTTTGGGAGGTTCCGGAACGGGGACGACGTCTTGGATGGGCGCGGTCCGCGTCTGGATTTCGGCGAGATCGCTTTGCTTGACCCAGAGCGTCGTGGAGGAGGGCGGCGCGATCTTGCACCACTCGCCGTCTTCGCCGCGGGGCATGACGGGCGCGCCGCGTTCCAACGTGCCCACGACGGGATACTGGACGCCGGGGCCGGAACGGATCTGGATGCTCTTCGCGATGACGCGATTGCCTTCGATGAAGTCCTTGTTGAGCCAGAGGCTCAGGCGGTCGGGCGGGGAAATGGCCGCCCAGTCGCCGTCGATGCGCGAGACGAAGAGAATTTCGCCGGAAGTGGCGCGGCCGACCTTCTGGGCGGCGGCGGACGCTTTCGCGTAGATCGGCGTCGAAGCGGCGGCGACCTGCATCCGCGTTTCGGCAAGGACGGGCGCCGTCCCCGCCGCGATCAGCGCGAGCGCGGCCCAGCCGGCATGGAAGGAAATTTTCATGGGCGAAAGTGTAGCGGCGCAGGGAGGGGGAAGCAACTTTTTCATTTGGTGGAAGGCCGTGCGGATGGATATAGTGGCGCGATGAATCCAAGTGCCAAGCAAGCGAAAGCGCGGCCGGCGGGCCAAGCTTGGTTGGAGACGTTGCCCGCTCCGGCGGCCCAGGCGGTGCAGGCCGCGGTGGCGGAGCTGCCCCGCGCGGCGGCCGCGGCGGGGAACGATTTGCCGCTGGCGATCGCGGCTTGGATTTTGGCGGATCCCGCGGTGGCGGCGAACCTGTTGGACGAATGGCTGGCCACGGCGGACGGGGACGGAAATCTGCGGCCGACTTGTCCCGTGACGTGCCAGCTGGCCGAACGCGTGGCCGCGGCCGGGCCGGATTCCGACGAGAGAATCGGTCGGCTTCTGCCGGGCTTGGCAAAAGTCCTGCAGCGCGAATTCGACGGGTACGATCCGAGCGGAACGGGCTTGCCGCGCTGGCCGTCGGCGGAGGAAGCGCTGTTCCCGGCGGAATTCGCGCCGGGCCGCTTTACCGTGGATCTGGCCGTGCTGCTGTCGAACGAAGCCGCCGCGTTTTATCGCTTGGCGGTGGGCCGGGAAGATCTGGATCGCGCCGTCGGCGATGCCGAAGGCGAGCAGCGCGAACTGGACGTGTGGCTGAAGGAATCGTTCTGGAACGAGGAAGCCTCCGCGTTCGACCGGCACGACGGGGAAGCGGGAAACCGTTCGGATTGGTCGCCGTGCGGATTCATCCCGCTGGTCTGGGAAGGGCGCACCGAACCGATGTCCGCGGGCTTGCGGACGCGCGCGGCGGAAATGGAAGCCGCGACGTGGCCGCCGCGGGCGTGGATCCTGTTTTTCGCGTTGCTGTTGCAGACGCCCCACAACAGCGTGCTGGCGCGGATGCGGCGGCAGGGGTTGCCGGCCGGCGCCACGCCGATCGAACAGGCCGCCTGGACGGTGTTGACGCTGGGGGCCGATGCGGTCCGCGCGCCCTATCTGGAGACCATTCCGCCGGCGGTTCGCTGGCTGGACGCGCACGGCCGCACGGTGACGCGCGGAGCGCTCGCGGGCGGTGCCGCGCTGCTCGTCGTCTTGCTGGGCTGGGGACTTTTCCAGCGCGAAACCCGGGGCGAGGGCGACGTCGGCGATCTGGAACGCCGCGCGCGGCTGGCCTGCGAGGAAGGACGGCATGATCGGGCCGCCGCGCTTTATGGGAAGGCCCTGCGGCGCGGCAGCGCCGCCTATTTCCGCTATCGGCAGGGAGGCGAATGGATGCATCTGGAGCGGTTTGCGGATGCCGAAGCGGCCTATCGCGACGTGCTGGCGCGCGCGCCGGATACGCCCAACGCGCGCCTCAATCTGGCGCTGGCCGTGCTGAAGCAAGGCCGGCGCGAAGAGGCGTTGGCGCTGTATCGCGCCTTCGCGGAAAGCCCCGAAGCGGCGGCGCTGCCGGAATTGGCGGACCGCGCGCGGTTGGCCGCGGAACTGGTCGAACGGCAGCTCGCGCTGGACCGGGATTGAGCGCTGGCCGCGTCTGGGGGGACGGAGGGCGTTGACAGGGATGGGGCGGGGTGGAATAGTCTGCGAAGCAATTGGAGGCGCAAGGATGAACAGGAAAACGGCAGGATGGATCGGAGTGGCGGCGCTGTTGGCGCTGGGTGCGGGATGCTTCCGCAATACGGTTTCGACGATCGAGCTCGATATTCCCGCGATGAAGAGCGAAGCCTGCGCGCAAGCCGTGCAGGCCGCCGTGGCCCGCCTGGGCGAGGGGACCATCCGGGACATCCGCCTGGACGTGGCGGCGCGGAAGGCGTGGGTGGACTACGACAACGTGCGCCTGGGCCGGCGGAACATCGAAGTGGCGGTGCGCCACGCCGGGTTCGCCGTGAACGATTTGCCCGCCGACGAAGAAGCGCGCGCCAAGCTCCCGCCGGAATGCCGCGGCGATGAATAAGCCGGTCGATTTCCGCTGGGTGGCGCGGTCGGCCCGGCCGGATGCGCGGGTGGTGCTCGCGCAAGGCCCGGCGCTGCTGGCGCCGGCCGCGCTGCCGGCGGCGGATCGTCCGGCGCTGGAAGCTTGGCGAAAAGCGGCGCAATTCGAAGGCGAGACCGGCGCGACGGCGTGGCCGACGGGTCTGTCCGCGCCGGTGTTGCTGGTCGGGATCGGCCGGAAAAGCGATTTCCACGCGGCGCGCTGGCTGCGGGCGTGGGCGGCGGCGGGCCGCGCGCTGGCGCAGGCAGGGGCCGTGCGGAGGGTGGCGTTTGAATGGCCGGATGCCGCGGCGTTTCCGCTGGCGGCGCCGGAATTGGCGGGCTTGGCCGCGGATGGACTGCTGGCGGGCGCATATGCGTTCGAATCGTTCAAATCGCGCAAGCGCGCCGGCGCGTTCGTCTTCGAGTGGGCGGGCCGGATGTCGGCGGCGAAGGCCGTGCGCGCGGCCGTGCGCCGCGCGGAAATCGCCGGCGAGGTCTTGCGCGAAGTCCGCGATCTGGCGAACCGGCCGGCGAACGAACTGGGGCCGATGGAATTGGCGGCGCACGCGCGCAAATGGGCGAAGCGGGACGGGCTGTCCTGCAAGGTCTGGGACGTGGCCGCGCTGAAAAAAGAGAAATGCGGGGCGCTGCTGGCGGTGGCGCAGGGCAGCCGCCGGCCCGGATGCCTGATCCGGCTGGCGCATGCGGGGAAGCGGGGCCTGAAGCCGCTGGTGGTGGTCGGCAAGGCGGTGACGTTCGATTCGGGCGGCATCAGCCTGAAGCCCGGCAAAAAGATGGAATGGATGAAGTACGACAAGAGCGGCGGCATGGCCGCGCTGGCCGTCGTGCGCCTGGCGGCCCGCCTGAAGCTGCCGCGTCCCGTGGTGGCGTACGTCCCCGCGGCGGAAAACATGCCCGGCGGCGGCGCGACGCGTCCCGGCGACATCGTGACGGCCCGCAACGGGAAAACCATCGAGATCTTGAACACCGATGCGGAAGGGCGCCTGATTTTGGCGGACGCGCTCTCGTTCGCCGCGGACGAAAAGCCGGCGGCGATCGTCGACGTGGCGACGCTGACGGGCGCGGTGATCGTCGCGCTGGGGTACGAGGCGACGGCGGTGCTGGGCAACGACGACCGGCTGGTGCTGGACCTGATGCTGTCGGGCGAAGCGGTCGGCGAACGGCTGTGGCAACTGCCCCTGTGGCCGGAGCACGACGAGATGTTGAAGGGACAGTTCGCGGACCTGAAGAACGTCGGCGACGGCTCGGCCGGCACCATCGCGGGCGGCGCGTTCCTGAAGCGCTTCGTGCCGGACGGCGTGCCGTGGGCGCATCTGGACATCGCCGGCACCGCTTGGCTGGAAGAGGAGAAGCCGTTCGGCGCGCCCGGCGCGACGCTGGTTCCCGCGCGGCTCCTGGCCGACTGGGCGGCGCGTTCGCATCTGGATTCCTGACGCCCGGTTCGATGCGCTTCCTGCTCGACCAGTTCATGGATTACCTGACGCTGGAACGCGGGTTGAGCGCGAATACGCGGCTGGGCTACGGCCACGACTTGTCGGAATTCCTCGCGTTTCTTTCGCGCAAGGGGCGGGCCGGCATCCAGGACGTGGAACGGCGGGACATCCTCGATTTCCTGATGGAGAGCAAGCAGAAGGGCTTGGCGGCGGCGAGCCTCGCGCGGCGCCTCGTCGCCGTCAAGGTGTTCTTCCGGCATCTGGCGCAGGAGGGGCTGCTGGCGACGAACGTGGCCGACGCGATGGATTCGCCGCGGCTCTGGAAGATCCTGCCGCCGACGCTGACCCCGGACGAAGTGGATCGTCTGTTGGCGGCGCCGGACGTATCCACGCCGCGCGGGTTGCGCGACCGGGCGATCCTGGAGACGTTCTACGCGACGGGGTTGCGGGTGAGCGAACTGGCGGGCTTGGCGCTGGAATCGCTGCATTTCGACGCGGAATACGTCCGGTGCGTGGGCAAGGGCGACAAGGAGCGCGTGGTGCCGATCGGACATCGGGCGGTGGCGGCGGTGCAGGCGTGGCTGGAGCGCGGACGGCCTGTGTTCGCCGCGAAAACCGGCGACGCGAGCCGCGCCGTGTTCCTGTCGCGGACCGGCCGGCCGCTGTCGCGCGTGACGTTGTGGCGGCAGATCCGGGCCTATGCGCGGCAGGCGGGAATCCGCAAAGAAATCTCGCCGCACGTGCTGCGGCATTCGTTCGCTTCGCATCTGCTGGCCAACGGCGCTTCGCTGCGGGTGATCCAGGAAATGCTGGGACATGCGGACATTTCGACGACGCAGATCTATACCCACGTGGACCAGCGGCGCCTGCAGTCGGTCCACCACCAATACCACCCGAGGGCTTGACCATGGCATCCTGCGCACCGCGGCCGGAACAAACGGAATTGGAAAAACGACTGGGCCACGTCTTCGCGCGCCCGGCGCTGCTGGCTGCGGCGTTGACGCACCGGTCGCATTCCGCCGAGGCCGGCCAACCCGAACAGGCCGAGAGCCAGCGGTTGGAATTCCTGGGCGATGCCGTGCTCGGCGCGATTTCGGCCGAATGGCTGGTGACCGACCGAGCCGACTGGCGGGAGGGCACCTTGACGAAAGTCCGCAGCCGCCTGACGAACGCCGCGACGCTGGCGCGGGTGGCGCGCAAATTGGGTCTGGGCGACTTCCTGTTGCTGGGGCGCGGCGAAGAACGCAGCGGCGGCCGGCAAAAAGACGCGCTGCTGGCCGATGCGCTGGAAGCGGTTCTCGGGGCGTTGTGGCTCGACGGCGGTCCCGCTCCGGTGCGGGCGGCGTTCGGAAATTGGTTCGCCGACGAAATCGCCGAGGCGATCGAGGCGGGGGCCGACGACAATCCCAAGGGCGATTTGCAGGAGCGCCTGCAGCGGGATCGAAAGGAAAGCCCGCGATACGATTTGTTGGAGGAAAGCGGCCCGCCCCATGAACGCCATTTCAAGGTGGCCGTTTTCGTGGGGACGATTCGCTTGGGCGAAGGCGAGGGAGCCAGCAAGCGGGAAGCGGAAATGGCGGCGGCGCGCTGCGCGTTGGTTGGCTTGGATACCGTCGAATCCTAAAGCGTTTTCGGATTTGTTGTAGCCGACCCCGTTGGGGCCGGGGCTGCTATGCTTGTGGCCGGCCTCACCGAGGCCAGCTACAAAAAGATGAATTACTCCTAGACGAATCGCTGGGAAGGGCCGGCGGGACATTTTGGGAATAAACGGTTGCGGAGGGGAAAAATGTCAAACCGCTATTATGCCGAAATTCGCCTGTATGACTGGACAATTCGGGAAAAATAACAAAATATTTTAAGGTAAAACGATTTATTCTTCCTGCGTCCTATCTGCCTGTCCGTTCGCGGGATGCGCGTAATGGATAGATTTTGCAAGAAGTTCGCGCGATCGAACAGGGCGAAAAAGGGCTTGCAATCCGTTTGGCGTGAAATAAAGTTCGCGCAGATTTGCACCCCATGTCGGGGGGCAGGAAATAACCGAAAACGCCTTGGACCCGCCCAAGGCAAGGAGCAAAGATGAAGGAAGTCAAGAAAACGCCCGCCAAGAAGGCCGCCCCGAAAGCCGCCGCGGCGAAGAAGCCCGCGGCGAAAAAGCCGGCCGCCAAGGCCGCGGTCGTCGAAAAGAAGCCCGCGCTCTCGCCCGAGCAGCGCTACAAGATGATCGAAGAAGCCGCGTACTACATCGCCGAGCGCCATGGATTCTCCGGCGACAGCGCCTATTTCTGGTCGCTGGCCGAAGCCGAAATCAACGCCAAGTTGAACTAAATTTCTCCTTCGCGCCCGCGAGGGGCGAATCGAGACCGCCGCAGGCTGTTGCCCTGCGGCGTTTTTCTTTGCCGAAAAGCGTCTGCTCGCGTAGGCTTATGCCATATTTTCAATTCGCCTGCAGAGGCCGGAACCCGTGAAACCATTCGTCAACATCATGCCGTGCTTGGATATGCACAAGGGCCGCGTGGTGAAAGGCATCCATTTCGTGGATTTGGTCGATGCGGGCGACCCGGTGGCTTGCGCCGCCGCCTACGAAGCCAACGGCGCGGACGAGCTGGGTTTTCTCGACATCGCCGCGACGGTCGAGAAACGGCGCACGATGTTCGACGTGCTCAAGCGCGTGACGGCGGCGGTGAAGATTCCCGTGACGGTGGGGGGCGGCATCCAATCGCTGGCCGACATGGAAGCCGCGCTGGCGGCCGGCGCCCGAAAAGTAAGCATTTCCTCGGCGGCCTTCCGCGATCCGGATTTCGTGGCGCAAGCCGTCCGGCAATTCGGGGGCCCGTCCATCGTGGCGGCGATCGACGTGGACCGCAATGGAAAGCTGCCTTCGAAGCGCGAAGTCTACGTCGACGGCGGCCGGACGCCGACGGGCGTGGATGCAGTGGAATTCGCGAAGAAAATGGCGGATCTGGGCGTAGGAAGCCTCTTGCCCACGAGCAAACCCAGCGACGGCTCCAAGCGCGGCTACGATTTGGATCTCATCCGCGCCGTGGCCGATGCGACGAAATTGCCGACGATCGCCAGCGGGGGAGCTGGCAAGCTGATCCATTTCCGGGAGGCGGTGAAGGAAGGGCATGCCAGCACCTTGTTGGCGGCCAGCGTGTTCCATTTCGGCACGTTCACCGTCCGGCAGGTCAAGGCGTACCTGGTCGGCCAAGGGGTGCGGGTCCACAATCCGCCGATCCAGAAGATGTAGGGAAATCCGCCGGTTTTTCCGGCGGATGACGGTGGGCCGCTTTTCGCTTCGGATCCGCTGCCGGCGCTCAGGCGCGGGCGAGGGATTCTTTCACTTTCAGGGCAAGTGCGGTCCTGGAAAACGGCTTCTGGATGAAGTTCGCGTTGGATTCTTCCACGCCGTGTTCTTCCAGCAGGTTGGCGGTGTAGCCCGACATGAACAGATGCCGGATCGACGGATGGGTCTCCTGCAGATGCCGGACCAGCTCGGGGCCGTTCATGCCGGACATGATGACGTCGGTGAGCAGCAGGTCGATGCGGCCGTGGCGTTCGGCGGCGATGCGGAGCGCGTCCTGGGGTGAATCGGTGGCGAACACCTGATAGCCCAGGGATTCGAGGATGCGCTTGGTCGTGCGGAGGATGACGTCTTCGTCTTCGACCAGCAGGATGGTTTCATGGCGTTCGGCGGTCGGATCGGCGATTACGACGGGGGCCGGCGGCGGCGCGGGCGCCTCTTTCGGATCGTGCCGGGGCAGGTAGACCCTGAACGTGCTGCCTTGGCCCGGCTGGCTTTCCACGTGGATGCCCCCGCCGTTCTGCTTGACGGCGCCATATACGGTGGACAGGCCCAGGCCCGTTCCCTTGCCGATCGGCTTGGTGGTGAAAAAGGGCTCGAAGATGTGTTCGACCACGTCCGGATTCATGCCGACGCCGTCGTCTTGCACGGAAAGCAGGGCATAGCGGCCCGGAGCGAGATCGCCGGCGAGGCCGGGTTCCCGCGAGGAGATGGTCGCGAGAGAGGTTTCGATGGTGACGTGGCCCGCGGCGCCGATGGCGTCGCGCGCGTTGATGCACAGGTTGGCCACGATCTGGTCGAGCTGGCTGGGGTCGATCTTCACGCGGCCGACGTTCCGGCCGGGTTTCCACACGAGCTGGACGTCTTCGCCGATGAGGCGGCGCAACATGCCGAACGTGCCTTCGACCGCTTCGTTGAGGTCCAGCACTTCGGGCGTGGCGACCTGTTTGCGCGCGAAGACCTGGAGCTGGCGCGTGAGGGCGGTGGAGCGCGCCGCCGCTTTTTGGATTTCCCGGAGGTCGTCATGCAGGGGCTGGTCGGCGGGCACTTGCTCGATGGCGATCTCGACGTAGCCGAGGATGGCCTGGAGCATGTTGTTGAAATCGTGCGCCACGCCGCCGGCGAGGCGCCCGATGGATTCCAGCTTCTGCGCGTGCGAAAGCTGGGCCTGCAAGGCGTCTTTCTCTTCTTCGGCGCGCAGCTGCTGGGTGATGTCGCGCTTGACGGCGACGAAATTGACGAGGTGCCCGGCGGCGTCGCGAACCGGCGAGATGGCGGCCTGTTCGGTGAAAAGCGTGCCGTCCTTGCGCTTGTTGACGATTTGGCCTTCCCAGGTCCGGCCGGCTTCCAAGGTCTTCCACATCTCGCGGTAGAATTCCGGACCGTGCACGCCGCTTTTCAGGAGGCGGGGGGATTGGCCGAGGGCTTCTTCGCGGGTGTAGCCGGTGGTCCGGGTGAAGGCGGGGTTCACGTAGAGGATGGCCCCGCCCGCGTTGGTGATGAGGATCGTTTCGCCGGATTGTTCGATGGCGCGGATGAGCCGTTCGCGTTCGGCTTCGGCGCGCTTGCGTTCGGAGATGTCGGAGATGAACCCTTCCAGGGCCAGCAGCTGGCCCTGCGCGTCGTAGACGCCTTCGCCTTGCTCCCAGACCCACTTGACGACGCCGTCGCGGGCGGCGATTTCGTATTCCGCCTCGAACTTGCCGCGCACGCGGAGAACCTCCTGCCATCGCTCCCACAAGCGCTCGCGGTAGGGCGGGAGGATGAGCTCGTTGAACGAAAGGGTCTTGTTCCCGATCAGGTCTTCCGGGGCATAGCCGGTCAGTTCGGCGACGCCGTCGCTGACGAATTCCATGGTCCACTCGCGGTCGTTCTTGCAGCGATAGGCCATGCCGGGCAAGTTGGCCAGCAGCGAAACGTAGCGCCGCCGGCTTTCCCGCAGTTCGTCGAGGGCGAGTTTGCGTTCGGTGACGTCGCTGAAAATGCAGGCGAACTGGCCCGGCGCCGAGCGGAACGCCGTCACTTCGAAGGTTCGGCCCAGGGGCGTGGAATAGTCCTCGAAAAAGGCGGGCAGACCCGTGCGGACCACGTTGCCGTAGATTTCGAACCATTTTTCATCGAGGTTGGGCAGGACCTCGCGGGCGGTCTTGCCGACGATGTCCGCGGCGTTCAGGCCCGTCATGCGTTCGAAGGCGGGATTGACGGCGAGGAAGCGATAGTCGCAGGTGACGCCGTCGTCGTTGGCGACGATCTCGTGCAGGGCGAAGCCTTCGAGCATGTTTTGGAAGAGGGTCCGGTAATCCTCTTCGGCGCGCTTGCGTTCGGTGACGTCGCGCGTGACGCCGTGCAGCTCGAGATGGCCCGTTTGTTCGTTCAGCCAGAAGCGGACGATGGCTTCGGTGATGATGGGGGCGGCGTTCTTGCGGGGTTGCCGCAGCTCGAAGGTGAAAAAGGTGCGGGAGTTGATTGCGCCCCGCCGGAATTCGCCGGCGTGCTTGACGATCAGCTGCTGCAGGTGGTCGATCTGCCCGGGCACCAGGCAATCGGCCAGGGTGCCGGCCATGATTTCCTCGGCGGAATAGCCGCGCAGGGCTTCGACCGACGGACTCACGTAGAGGAAGCGCAGCGTTTCGGCATCCACGATCCAGACGACGTCCTTCATGCTTTCCGTCAGCATGCGGTATTTCCGTTCGCTCTCGCGCAGGGATTCCTCGACGCGCTTGCGCTCGGTGACGTCCTGGTCGATCCCGATGAAACCGATCGGCCGGCCGCGTTCGTCCCGGACCAGCGAAATGAGCGTGGCGGTCCAGAAGGTCTCGCCGTTTTTCCTCCGCTGGACGTGTTCGCCGCTCCAGGAGCCCCTGGCGACGATTCCGTCCCGGAAGGTATTTTCGTCCGGCGGCTCGATCGGGCCGGCCACGCTGCGGTACGGCTTGCCGAGAACTTCGGCCGCCGCGTAGCCGTAGAGGTTTTCGGCCTCGCGGTTCCAGTATTGGATGGTTCCCTCCATGTCCGTGGAAACCACCGCTTCGTTCACGCAATCCAGCAGCTGGGCCTGGAGCTGCAGATGCGCTTCGGCGCGCTTGCGCTCGGTGACGTCGCGGGTGGAACCGTGCAGTTCCAGCCGGCCGGTCCGTTCGTTCATCCAAAGGCGGCAAACCGCTTCCGTTTCGACGATGGAGCCGTCCTTGTGGAGCTGCGGAATCTCCTGGGTGAAAAACGCACCGTCCGAAACCCGTCCCGCGCGGTATTCGGCGACGGTGGTGCGGATCCGTTCCATGATCTCCGCGCGCTTTTCCGGAGCGAAGGCGGCTTCGATCGGCTGGGCCAGGACTTCGGCGGGGGTCAGGCCGCGCAACGGGAAAACCGACGGGCTCACGTAAAGGAAGCGGCCTGTTTCGACGTCCGCGACCCAGACGACGTCCTTCATGTTTTCCGTCAGCATGCGGTACTTCTGTTCGTTTTCGCGCAAGGCTTCTTCGACCCGCATGCTTTCGGTGACGTCGATATGGGTGCCGACCATCAGGGAGCCGGGCCGGCCATCGGGATCGAAGAGCATTTGCCCGCGCGACCAGATCCAGGCCCAGGACCCGTCTTTGCGGCGCATGCGGAAGCGGTGGTCGAAGGGCTGGCGGGGGTTTTGGAGATAGGCCGCCAGATATTGCTTCGCGGACTCCCGGTCGCCGGGATGGATCAGCGCCAGCCACAGGACCTCGTTCGTCCGTTTTTTCGGCGGGAGATCGAACTCGGCCGGATCGTAGCCGAGCAGGGTGAAGTATTCCGGGCTGCACCACATCCGCCCCGTGGCGGGCTCGTATTCCCAGGCGCCGGTGTTCGAGGCCTTGACCAGCGCCGCGTAGCGGCTGGCCGCCACTTGGTTTTCCTGGAGCAGGCGGGCCATGCGCTCTTCGTTGTTCTGGCGTTCGGTGACGTCGGCGCTGGTGCCCCAATAGCCCGTCACGCGGCCTTGGCCGTCCCGCAGCGCGATGCCGCTGGTGAGGCCCCAGATCGCCCGGCCCGACTTGGTCACGACCGGATGGACCACTTCCCGGATGGGCTCGCCCTTTGCCATGAGCGGGAGCAGGTTCGTTTTGAGCTCCGCGCGGCGCTCGGCGGGGCACAGGTCGTAGAAATGGAGCTTGCCGACCAGCTCCTTGGCGGAATAGCCGAGGATGTCTTCGAAGATGGGGCTGACCTCGGTGTAGATTCCCGCGGCGTCGACCTGCCAGATGGCGAGCCGGTTCTGTTCCGCCAGCAGCCCGTAACGATGCGAGATTCCGGCCAGCTTGTGGCTCTGTTCGGCCAGCAGCCGGGCCAGATCCTCGCGGCGGTGGATGTTGAAATTGATGACGACCGCGCTGGCCAGCGTGATGGACAGCCCGGCCAGCAGCACGATCCAGCCGAGATGGTAGGTGTGCAGCGCGAGAAACGCCTTCGACGGGCGGACGGCGACGGCATAGGTCTTGCCGAACACGACGATCGGCCGCGTCAGGATCCACGCGCCGGTCAGGCTCGCCGGCAATTCGGCCGGCGAATCCGGCGCGGTGATCGAGGCGATCGGACGGGGCGGCTCCCCGGGACGCAGCACCAGCAGGTCCATCGTCACCTGGCGGTTTTCCTCCGGATTTTCGCCGAGGAAGTTCCGGAGAAAAACCTGCGGATCCACGGCGGCCATGACGAAGCCTTTGGGCGTGCGTTGGTCTTTGTGGGTTCGGTCCGGCAGGAAAACGAAGAACGTGGTCCGCTGGCTGGACGCGCCCGACAGGGGCGGCAACACGTCGGTGGCGCTGATCAGTCCGTTGCTTTCGGCTTCCGCGAGCACTTGGCGCACGGCGTCGATGCCGGCCAGATCGCGGCCGGGCGTCAGGCCGTATTTCGAAAGGGCCTCCGACGACTCCGCGTAGTGGATCGGGTAGTAGGCCGGCCGTTCCGCGACCGGGACCGCCTGGCCGGCCGCGTCGGCTTCCCAGATCCGATATTCGGGTCCCTGCCAGCCGGCGTCGCGGATCGACTGCTCGAAAGCCGATTTCTCCTCCGCGGCCACGAAGGGCACCCAGGCCCACGCCACCACTTCCGGAACGCGGATCAGATGCTGGGCGTAGCGCCGGAATTCCTGGAGGGTCACGTCTTCGCTGCTTTCGACGAACCGCGCCAACCCTTCGAGCTCCAAATGGCGCAGGCTCATGAAGGCGTCCAGGATGCGGACGGATTTGGTTTGGGCCAATGCGGCGAAAGCGTCTCGCCCGTGCTGGGTCTCGATGCGCCGGGCGCCCCAGGCCGCCGTCAAGGTGAGCACCAAGCCGGTGCCGATGGTCAAAACCGCTTCGAGATATCGCCACGGCCGTCGCGCGGGATGGCCCGGGCGCTTCCGCCGTTGCTCCAGCCGATAGCCGGCCAGCAGGATGGCCAACAGGACGAGCGTCGCCAGCGCCGGGACGATGCCGGCCCGCAGGGCCTTGGCGCGCCAGTGGCTGGCTTCGATGTCGATGCCCACCACGGTGATCAAGCGGTCGGTTTTGGCGTCGACCAGCGGCACGTAGGCGCTGACCCAGATGCCCCACCGGTCCGGAATGGGTCCTTCGGTCGCGGCGATGCGCCGATCGAACACGTCCTGCAGCAGCGGCGAGGCTTCGGGATAGGCCTGGCCGGGCGGGGAGGGATCGGGGGCGTCGAAGGCCTCGGAATCCATCTGGAAATACACGGTGCCGTTGTTGCGTCGGCCCATCAGGTAGATCCACTCCCAGCTGGGATCGATTTGCTGGGCGGCCATCAGCTGGTTTTTCAGGCGGTGGTACTCCGGCCTCTGCTCGTCGGAGTGGTCGCCGTGCAGGACCTTCAGTCGGTCCAGCGGGATGGTCTGCGCCAACCGGCAGGTCTGGTCGAGCAATTCCGCGCGCATCCGAAGGTCTTCGCTGCGGATCGTCCAGCCGGCGAACGTCGCGCCGAGCGCCAGCAAGCCCGCGGCCGCGACCGCGAGCCTCCAGGGGATGCGGACTTGCCGCGAAACCGGCGTCCGGCGTTTCGTCGCGGCCTGCTCCTGAAGAGGGGAGGGCATGTCCGCTAATCTGCCATCTATGTTCGTCTCCCGCAACCGCGCATTTTTCGGTTCAGGGCGCCCCCCCCGTTTGAATTTGGCCGGCCGATGCGCTATGCTGGGCGTTCGGAAAGGAAAGATTGTCGCCATGAACGCCGACCAATGGACCACCAAAGCCCAGGAAGCCCTGCGGGATGCCCAGCGCCTGGCCGAAGAACGCCGCCACGGCGAGGTGGATACCCTCCATCTCGCGTGGGCGCTCGTGCGGCAGGAAGGCGGGGTCGTCCCCTCCCTGCTGGAGAAGATCGGCGTCAAGGCCGACCTGTTCGCCGACGTGATCGATCGCCAGCTCCGCTCCCGCCCGCAGGTGGAAGGCGAAGGCCTGCGCCGCGGCGTTTCCCGCGATTTGCAGACCACCCTCGAGGCCGCCGCCAAGCTCGCCGCCCAGATGAAAGACGAATACGTCAGCGCCGAGCATCTGTTCCTCGCCGCCCTTGGCCGCAAGAACGGCGAAGCCGCCAAGCTCGCCGGCGGCCTTGGCATCACCGTCGAATCCGTGCTCCAGGCCCTCCAGAGCGTGCGCGGCAGCCGGCGCGTCACCGACGAGGCGCCCGAAGACAAGTACGAGGCCCTCAAGAAGTACGGCCGCGACCTGACCGACGACGCCCGCAGGGGCAAGCTCGATCCGGTGATCGGCCGCGACGCGGAAATCCGCCGCGTGGTGCAGGTGCTCTCGCGCCGCACCAAGAACAACCCCGTCCTGATCGGCGAGCCGGGCGTCGGCAAGACCGCCATCGCCGAAGGACTCGCGCGCCGCATCGTGGCGGGCGACGTGCCCGAGGGGCTCAAGAACAAGCGCGTGGTCTCGCTCGATCTCGGCGCGATGCTCGCCGGCGCGAAATACCGCGGCGAATTCGAGGACCGCTTCAAGGCGTTCATCAAGGAAGTCGTCGACAGCGCCGGCGCCATCGTGCTGTTCATCGACGAACTGCATACCCTCGTCGGCGCGGGCAAGGCCGAAGGCGCGGTGGACGCGTCCAACATGATCAAGCCCGCGCTGGCCCGCGGCGAATTGCGCTGCGTCGGTGCCACCACGCTCGACGAATACCGCAAGTACATCGAAAAGGATCCCGCGCTCGCGCGGCGCTTCCAGCCCGTCCTCGTCGACGAACCGACCGTGGAAGACACCGTCGCCATCCTGCGCGGCCTCAAGGAGCGCTACGAGGCGCACCACGGCGTGCGCATCCAGGACGGCGCGCTCGTCGAAGCCGCCAAGCTCTCCCACCGCTACATCTCCGATCGCTTCCTGCCCGACAAGGCCATCGACCTCGTCGACGAGGCCGCCAGCCGCCTGCGCATGGAGATCGACAGCATGCCCGTCGAAATCGACGAGCTCGAACGCCGCGTCATGCAGCTCGAAATCGAGCGCGAGGCCCTCAAGAAGGAAAAGGACGCCGCCTCCAAGGAGCGTCTGAAAGCCCTCGAAAAGGAACTGGCCGAGCTGCGCGAGCAGAGCGCCGCCCTCAAGGCCCACTGGGGCCGCGAAAAGGACCTCATCGGCGCCATCCGCGGCGCCACCGCCGAACTCGACGGCCTGCGCACCGAGGAGGAACAGGCCACCCGCCGCGGCGAATACGAACAAGCCGCCGAGATCAAATATTCGCGCCTGCCCGCCGCCGAAAAGAAAATCCAGCAGGCGCAGGACGCCCTCGCCAAGCTCCAGAAGAACCAGCGCATGCTGCAGGAGGAAGTCACCGCCGAGAATGTCGCCGAGGTCGTCGCCGCCTGGACGCACGTGCCCGTCAGCCGCCTGCTCGAAGGCGAAAAGGAAAAGCTGCTGAAGATGGAAGACCGCCTGCGCCGGCGCGTGGTGGGGCAGGACGAGGCCGTCGAGGCCGTCTCGCGCGCCGTGCGCCGGTCGCGCGCCGGCCTGCAGGACCCCAACCGGCCCATCGGCTCGTTCATCTTCCTGGGCCCGACCGGCGTCGGCAAGACCGAGCTGGCGCGCGCCCTCGCCGAGTTCCTGTTCGACGACGAGCAGGCCATGGTGCGCATCGACATGAGCGAATACATGGAGAAGCACTCCGTCAGCCGCCTGATCGGCGCGCCCCCCGGCTACGTCGGCTACGAAGAGGGCGGGGCGCTCACCGAGCACGTCCGCCGCAAGCCCTATTCCATCGTGCTCTTCGACGAGATCGAAAAAGCGCATCCCGATGTCTTCAACGTCATGCTCCAGATCCTCGACGACGGCCGCCTGACCGACGGCCAGGGCCGCACCGTGGATTTCAAGAACACGGTGCTCATCATGACCAGCAACCTCGGCAGTTCCGTCATCCAGGAAGCTCTCGAAAAGCATCCGAAGATGAAGCGCGGGCAGGCCGCCTGGGACGAGATGGAAAAGCAGGTGCTCGGCGCGCTGCGCCTGAGTTTCCGGCCCGAATTCCTGAACCGCGTGGACGAAATCATCCTGTTCCGCAGCTTGGGCATCGACCAGCTGCGCCGGATCGTGGAAATCCAGATCGCCCGCGTGCGCGGCTTCCTGGCGGAGAAAAACATCGCGCTCGAAGTCACCGATGCCGCCGCCGAGAAGCTGGCGGGCGAGGGCTACGATCCCGCGTTCGGCGCGCGCCCCCTCAAGCGCGTCATCCAGCGCCTCGTCCTCGACGAACTCGCCGCCAAGGTCCTCGCCGGCGAAATCCCCGATGGGTCGACCGTCGAAGCCGACTTCGATCCCGACCATCCGGACAAGATCGCGTTCGGCGTGAAAACTTGAACAGCCGGTTTTCTCGCAAAGAGCGCGAAGGACGCAAAGGTTCGGACAGGTAGGGACGCCGCGCCGCGGCGACCGGGATTTAAAGATCGGCGGCCGGCACGGCGTGCCATCCCTACCGGGAAAGGAACGCTTCCATCGCGGCGAGACCGTCGGGCGTGCCCATGTCGAGCAGCGGCGGCGGGGCCGGGACCGCGAAGAGCCGTTTCTGCGCCACGAGGGCCGGGAAGATCTCCGTCTCGAGGGAAACGGCTTTTCCGGCGGGAATCGCGGCGACGATTTCGCGCGGCAGCAGATAGATGCCCGCGTTGACGAAGCCGCCGGTCCGCTCCGCCTTCTCGCGGAAAGCCGTCACGAAGCCGTCCGCGCCGAATTCCACGGTGCCGTAGCGGCCGGGATCTTCGATGGGCGCCACGAAAAGTTTTCCACACTGTGGAAAAATATTTTCCACGCTATGGAAAATTTCGCCCGTTTTTTCCACACCGTGGAAAACTTTTTTCCACGCCGTGGAAAAATCGAGATTCGGCGCGAGGGAGTCGCCGTTGAGGACGAGAATGGGATCGGTCGCGAGTTGCGGCTCGACGAACTTCAGCGCGCCGCCGGTGCCGAGGGGCTGGGGCTCGCGGGAAAGAACGACGTCCAGGCCGTCGGATTCGCGCGCGGCGAGATAGGCTGCGAGCACGTCGGCCAGGTGGCCGGCGGCGAGAAGCACCTGGCCGATGCCGTTTTTCTTCAGCCCGTCGAATTGCCATTCGAGGAAGGGGCGGCCGGCGACGGGCACCAGGCATTTGGGGCGGTCGGGGAAGCGCGCGGCGATGCGCGTGCCTTTGCCTCCGAGCAAAATGACGGCTTGCGGAATCACGGGGGCAGGATGCCAAGCGGCGGAAGCGTTGTCAAACGGACCCGGGAAAAGAAAAGGCGCAGGGCTTGCGGCCCTGCGCCTCGTGCCTCGCGGAGTTCGCGGCTACTTGAGCGCCTTGCGGACGTCGGCCGCGATTTGTTCCGGGGACAGTCCGTAGGAGGCGTGGATCGTCTCGCGGCCGCCGTACACGTACGAGTAGCTGCCGGGATTGCCCATGCCGAAACGGCCCACGGGCAGGGCCGCGCCGCGGTCGGCCAGCATTTCGAGGACCGCCGAGCCCAGGCCGCCGGGGAGGAAGTGCTCCTCCAGCGTGAAGAGCTTCGGCGCGGTCTGGATCTGCTTGACGAGAGCGTCGGCGTCGCAGGGCAGCTGGAAGAGGTCGATCACGCCGAGGTCGATGCCGTCCTTCTTGAGGAGGTCGGCGACCTGGAGGGCCTTGTGGACCATGTAGCCGGTGGCGACGAGCTGCGCCTGCTTGCTGGGGCGAAGGACCGCAAAGCCGGCCTTGAAGTCGAGCTGGGTCTGGGCGTGGACGTCCGGCAGGACCTGGCGGTCGAGGCGGACGTAGTTGGCCACGGGCCAGTTGCAGGACTGCTCGGCGACGGCGGCGGCCATCGCCGCGTCGCTGGTGCTGTGGATGGTGATGTTGGGGAAGGCGCGCATCACCGCGATGTCTTCGAGCAGGTGGTGCGTCGGGCCGGAATCCTCGTAGCTGAAGCCCGCGCCGACGCCGACGATGGTGATCGGAATCTTCATGATGGCATTGTTGACGCGGGTGAGCTCGACCGGGCGGAAGACCGCGAACGGCGCGATGGCGTAGAAGAACGGGCGCTTGCCTTCGCGGGCGAGGCCGGAGGCGACCAGGACGCCGTTCTGCTCGGCGATGCCGACGTTGACGAACTGGCCGGGCAGGTCGCGGCGGATGCGGTCGAGGGCAGGAGCGCCCATGTCGGCCGAAACGATGACGATGCGCCGGTCGTCCTTGGCGATCTCGTAGATCTTGTTCCAGAAGGAATCGCGCTGGCTGATGGGATTAGGCATTGGGGGTGTTCCTTTCCAATTCGGCCATGGCCTGCTTGGCTTCGTTTCCGGCGGGAGCCGAACCGTGCCAGAGCGGCACGCAGGACATGAAATCGATGCCGGCGCCCTTGGTGGTGTCGGCGATGACGATGGTGGGGCCGGGGCGGCGGCGCGACCGCAGCCCGTGCAGCGCGTCCAGCAGGGCCGGCACGGACTGGCCTTCGACGCGGACGACGTTCCAGCCGAAGGATTCCCATTTCTTCTCGAAGGGTTCGAGGGCCAGGAAGTTTTCGGTGAAGTCGAGCACGCACTGGTAGTTGCGGTCGAGGATCGCGACGAGGTTGTTCAGGCGCTGGTGGGAGGCGAACATCGCGGTTTCCCAGATGGAGCCTTCGTAGCATTCGCCGTCGCCGAGGAGGGTGTAGACCATGTAGTTCTTGAGGTCCATCTTGGCGGCGAGCGCCATGCCGGCGGCGAAGCCGAAGCCCTGGCCGAGAGAGCCGCAGGTGATTTCGGCGCCGGGCACGCTCTGCTGCAGGTGTACGCCGAACTTGCCGTCCTTCTGGGCGAAGCCCTTGAGCTGGGCTTCGTCGAAATAGCCGGCTTCGGCGAGGACGCTGTAGAGCATCGGGCTGGCCTGGCCCTTGCTGAGGATGAAGCGATCGCGGTCCGCCCAGTCGGGGCGCTTGGGATCGTGGCGCAGGATGCCGCCGAAGTAGAGCACGGCCATGATTTCGGCGCAGGACATCGAAGACGTCACGTGGCCGGTCTTGGCGCGGATGCAGGTGTCCAGGACCTTCTTGCGGAGGTCGTAGGCTTTTTTCTCGAGGAAGGCTATGTCGTTCATGGGGCTCCTGTCTCTGTCAGGCGACGCTGGATGGGAATGGATACCATCTTGTCCAGGTGGTCGCAAGTTTTCTGGCCAAAAAGCTTCCGGACGCGGTCGCGGTAGGCGGGATTTTTGAAATAGGCGTCGAAGGCCCGGTCGCGGAAAGCCTGGACCTCGGCGGCGGTAAGATGGTCGGTGGGCAGGGGCTGGGTCCAGTAGCCGTGCTGGGAGAAGGCCTCCCAGCGGTCGGGCACGAGGCCCGCGGCCTTGGCGCGGCGGTAGAGGTCGGAGCCGGGATAGGCCATCACGGTGTAGAAATTGGCGAATTCGCAGTTGAGCTCGAGCGCGAGGTCGAGGGTCTGCTGCATGGTTTCCAGCGTGTCGTGCGGCAGGCCGAACATGTAGTTGCCGATGACGTGGATGCCCGCGTCCCGGAAGGCGCCGATCGCGGCAGCCACGTCGCGCCGCAGGTTCTTGTTCACGTCCGCGCGCACGTCGGCGTTGCCGGACTCGATGCCGGGGCAGACCCATTGGATGCCGACCTTCCGCAGGCGCGGCAACAGGTCGTCGAACACGTTGTCGATGCGGACGTAGACCCAGATGTTCAGGTCGTAGCCGCGCTGCTCGAGCAGTTCGCAGAAGCGCGTCACCCGCGCGCGGTTCAGCATGAACAGCTCGTCCGCGAACCGGATGTTGCGGATGCCGTGCTTCTGCACCAGCTCGTCGATCCAGCCGACGACGGTCTCCATGGACCAGTTCTTGATGCCGGGCTTGCCGAAGATGGTGTGGATGCAGCAGTAGTCGCAATCGTGGGGGCAGTTCAGCGAGGTGTAGAGCGAGACGTAGGGGCTGCGGACGTCGGTGAAATCGGGCGTCTGGCTTTGCGCGAAATACTGGAAGCACTGCCAGTTGTGAGCGCGGTAGTTCTTCAAGGGCGGGAGCAGGTCCCACGCATAGCCCGGCAATTCCGCGTCGAGATTCTCGATGGGCTTGGGCGGCGCCGTGCGGGCGACCCCTTCCGGAGTCCGCCGCCAGAGGCCCGGAATCGCCTCGAACGCGCCTTGGCCGTCGACGACGTGGTCCAGCAGGCCGAGCAGGCCGTAGAGCCCTTCGCCTTCGACGATGTAGTCGGCGGCTTCTTCGGCCAGCGTCTGCTCGGGCAGGGCCGAGGGATGCGTGCCGCCGAGCACGACGGGAACGTCCGGCGCGGTTTCCTTCAGATCCTTCAAGAGCGGCCGCACGACGGGCATCGTCTGCGTGGAGGCCGACGGATGGTGGCCGTAGACCATGACCGCGATCAGGCGGGGCTTTTCCGCCAGCAGGCGGTCGCGGACGGCGTCGTTCCAGCCTTCGACGTTCATGTCGTGGATCTTGACGGAACGGCCTTTTCGGCGAATGGACTCGGCCAGCAGGCAGGCCCAGACCGGCACGTCCACCGCCGTGAATTCGCGGGCCAGATCCTGATAGATGGCCTTCTGGTTGCCGGGATTGATGAATAAAATGTCCAATGCCATGCGAATCGTCCGAATTTCCCAATCAAAAGGGAAAACGCAACATACCCCAAGAAAGGGGGTTGGGCAAGTTCAATGCCGCGTTTTCAGGAAGGCCGCGTAGGTCTCCCGCAGCCCGGCGGCGAAATCGGTCTGGGGTTGCCAGCCGAGCGCGCGCAGGGGGGCGGCGTCGAGGCGCTTGAGGGGCGCCCCGTCGGGCTTCGTGGCGTCGAATTCCAGCTTTCCCGTATAGCCGACGACCTGCTTGACCGTTTCGGCCACTTCCGCGATGGACCAGTCGGCGTCCGGGCCGACGTTGATGGGTCCCCCCGCCGCGTCGTAGCGTTCGGCAAGGAAAAACAGGGCGTCCGCCAAATCGCGCGAGAACAGGAAATCGCGCCGGGGGGTGCCCGTGCCCCAGACGGGGACCGCCGGGAGGTCTTGTTCCTTGGCCTCGTGCAGGCGGACCATCAGCCCGGACGCCACGTGGGCGTGGTCGGGGTCGAAGTGGTCCTCCGGGCCGTACAGCGTGGAGGGGATCGCGGCGAAAAAGTCCAGGCCGTGCTCCTGGCGGACGGCTTCGCAATGCAACAGCCCCGCGAGCTTGGCGGCGGAATAGGCGGCGTTGGTCGGCTCGAAGGGGCCGGTCATCAGGCTGTCGGGTTTCAGCGGCTGCGCGGCGTCGCGCGGATAGCAGCAGGAACTGGCGAGATACACCAGCCGCGGCACGCGCAGATGGGCCGCCGCGCCCAGCACGTTCAGCGCGACGCGCAGGTTGGATTCCAGCAGGCGCGCCGGATGGGCGCGGTTCAGGGCGATGCCGCCCGATTCGCCCGCGGCCACGAAGATCACGTCGGGCCGGACCGTGCCGATGGCTTTTTCAATGGCCGTCGCATGGGCCCAGCCGGCGGTTTCGGCGGCGGAAAGCGCCGTGGCGGCCAGCCGGCGGCGCCGGGCTTCGGCGGCGAGGGCCGCCCCCGCGAGGGTCTCGCCGCCGACGATCAGAATCCGGGCGCTGGTCAAATTCATGTGGGCAGGGTATCATGGCGGTTATGAATGGGCAAAAAGAAACGGAAGAAGCCGGTTCCGCCGCCGGTGGCTTTCGGCGCGTGGCGCTCGTCAACGTGCGGATCGAATCGCGGCAGCGCTCGCCGGTCGGCCTGCTGACGCTCGCCGCGTGCATCCAAAATTCGGCGGACGTCGTCATCTTCGATCCCGATCCCGACGACCGGCAACTGGCCGAGATCGTCGCCTTCCAGCCCGACCTCGTCGGCATCGGCTTCATGACCCAGACCCGTTTCCGCGCGCTGGAGATCCACAAGGTCCTGCGCGAGAAGCTGCCGAACGCCCGCTTCCTGCTCGGCGGCGTCGGGCCCACCGTCGAGCCGGACAAGACCTTCGAGCTGTTCCGGCCGGACGCCTTGGTCGTCGGGGAGGGCGAGAAGGCGCTGATGGAGATCGTGCGCACCGGACAGTTCGCGGGAATTCCCGGCGTGTTCATTCCGGGCCAGCCGTTCCGGGAAGCCGAGGTGTTCTGGAATCTGGACGAACTGCCGCAGCCCGCCATCGACCGCATGCCGGACTTCTATCGCTATCTCTGCCCGCCCGGCGGCATCCGGGGCAAATGGTTCAAGTCCGGCACGCCCATGATCATGACGTCGCGCGGCTGCCCGTACCGCTGCACGTTCTGTTCCTCGCACCTGATGTTCTCGCGCAAGGTCCGCCGCCGCTCCGTCGGCCACGTGCTGGCGGAGATCCGCCACCTGCACGACGAATTCGGCATCGACGCGGTCTATTTCTTCGACGACACCTTCAACGTGCAGCGCGAATGGCTGCAGGAATTCTGCCGGGCGCTGGAAAACGAACCGTACCGGCTGACCTGGGGCTGCCAGATCCGCGTGAACCTGTTCGACGTCGAAATGGGCCGGATGATGCGCAAGGCCGGCTGCGTGCAGGTGGACATCGGCGTGGAATCCGGTTCGCCCCGGGTGCTGAAGGCCGTCCACAAGGACGAAACCGTCGAGCAGATCGAAAAGGCGTTCGCCGCGTGCCACGCCTCCGGCCTCGCGCCGATGGGCACCTTCCTCGTCGGCTGCCCGGAAGAGACCTGGGAAGACGTCGAGCTGACCAAGGCGCTCCTGCGCCGCATCAAGCCGTCCTTCGCCGAGTTCTTCTACCTGATTCCCTATCCGGGGTCCGACCTCTACGAGCAGGCCGTGGCGAACCGCTGGATCGTGGACGATTCCTACGAAGGCCGCGGCATGGTGGACCGCCCGGTGCTCAAGATCAACTTCACGCTGGACGAGCAGATCCGGATCCGGCGCGAGTATTTCAAGATGATGGCGTTCCGCAACCTCAGCGGCTATTTCTCTCCCGCGGTGCTGTGGAACGTGGCCACCTCGGTCCGGCCCTGCATGCTCGCCGCCTTTTGGAAGGAGTTCCGGAAGACGCGCAACATCCGCGACGCCATGCAGGCCTACGTCCACGCCCTGCGCAACTACTACGCGGCGGCCGCCGGGAAGAAAGCCCGGAAGAAGCCATGAGCGGGTTCCAGCTCCTCCAGGCCGAAAACCTCACGCGCCGCCGGCCGCGGGTCGTCTATCTGCACCGCTACGCGCCGGAAGACGAACGCATCCAGTTTTCGGGCATGGAAGCGCTGCTGCGCCATCTGCTCGAGCGCTACGACGTGCTCTACGTCGGCATGCAGGGCCATCTGCCCGTCGATCCGGAGCTGCGCAAGGGCCTCGCCCTCCTGCAAGTGCCCGGCACGGTCGACCGGCGCAACGGCGCCGACAAGCTGCTCAAGCTGGGCCTGTACTACCTCCTGTTCCCCTGGATCCGCCGGAAGATCGCCGCCCTCCGGCCCGACGTCCTCATGTGCCGCGAACCGCTGCCGCTGATTCCCGCCGCGATGAGCCGGCTGGGCATCCCCGCGCTGGTCGCGTCCGTGAGCGACCACTGGTGGGCGATCCTGCTCGGCTGGAATCCGCTCGGCAAGCGGATCGCGCGGGTTTTGGAACGCCGCGACATCGCCCAGTGGAACCGCGCGCGCGCCCTGATCGTCGCCAACACCGTGGCGGAAAAAAATATCATGGTTTCCCACGGGGCCGATCCCGGCCTGATGCGCCTCATCAACACCACCAGCCCGGAAAACGAATTCTTCGCCTGCGACGCCGCGGACGTCCGCCAAAAACTGGGCCTGGGGCCCGAGCTGAAGGTGTTCGCCACGCACGGCACCATCCGGCCGGGCAAGGGTTACGGCCAGCTCGTGGGCTGGTGGAAAGACGTTTCCGCCGCGCATCCCGACTGGCGGCTGCTGGTCATCGGCGGCGCGGGCGGGGAGGCTTGGCTGCGGCACAAGATCCGCCAGAACGGCATCGAAAATTCCGTCGTCATGACCGGCTGGCTGCCGACGCACGGCGACGTGAACCGCTACCTGAACGCCGCCGACGTCCTGCTGGCCCTGCGGCGCAAGTCCGAGGACAACGAAGGCATCGTTCCCAGCGTCCTCTACCACAACCTGGCCACCGGCAAGCCCACCGTCGTGACCGGCTTGCCCGGCCTCGCCGAAATCGTGCGCGACCGCGTGGACGGCTTTCTGTTCGAGCCCGACGACTACGCCTCGTTCAAGAGCACCCTCGAATACGTCGTGGAGCATCCCGACGAAGCCGCGCGCGTCGGCCGATCCGGCATCGGACGCGTGGCGGAATGCTTCGATCCCGACCGGTGCGCCCGCCTGCACGTGGACGCCATCGAAGAACTCCTCGCCCGGTCGAAACCGCCGCAATAGGCCGCCGCTCCCGCGGCGGGGAATCGCGGCTCGACGCCGCGGGCCGCGATCAGCGGTTCCGATAGATCGATTGGATCAAAGCGCCCCCGAGAACGTACGTCGCGGAGAGCAAGATGAAGGCCATGCCCAGCCTTGCGAACGGGCGCCAAGGCTTGGTCTGCCAGATTTCGTATTTTGCGGGAGACGTCCCGATCCAATCCGAAAACCCGAACGCCAGCAGGAAAAAGGTAATGGCCAGCAGCGCCGCCGTCGCGAGGACGATCTGGACCGTCAATTTCATCTCATGTTTAGCCGATGTCCGCTTTGTCGACGGGGGTTAAGGGCCGGTCGACGGGGTCGAGGATCGGCGGGCGGACGTTGAGCCAAATGATCCAGCCGACGGCCGACAGCAGGAATACGAGCAAGGACACGGACACCGGGGATCTGCCTCTGCGAATGGCGTCCTGGATGCACCATTGTGAGATCGCGTAGAGCAGGCCGACGAAGACGGCGGCGAATGCGAGTACGGGCCAGGCCTGGATCATTTCATTCATGTTGCTGGGTTCCATCGTCCTGCTTCGCCGGAGGCGCGTCCGCCGCGGGCGGCGGACCTTGCGCGGGGTCCCACTCCAGCACCTCTTCGGCCCGGGGGACGAACCCGATGCAGCGGATTCGCTGGAGCAGCAAGTCCGGCGTTTCGTCGATCGCCTCGATTTCCACGGTTCCGATTTTCTCGAAGGCGACGTGGCGGATCTCCAGGCGCCGGGTCAGGGGGATTTTCGCGATCGCAACCACCTCGCTCGCGAGCAGGGTGATCCGCGGTTCGTTCTCGCCCGTGTTCAGGACGAGCGCCTGGGGCGTCACGCCCAGCAGGGCCGGATCTCCGTGTCGCGACGAAGAGACGAACCCGTGGGATAATCTGACTCGAAAATAGTTCATCAGCGTTCTCGGCCGCCCGCCGCGCGCCGCACGGGGCACCCTGTCGGTTGACGTTTCACTTTACGGTCCAGGAGAACGCCACGGGTCGCCGTCGCGCCGCTTGAGGCGCGTTGTGGTGGAACGCCTTGTTCGATTCTCTTTATCTGTAAACCTCTCGCCTATTCCCGATGCGCAGGATCAGGACATCGTTGTCCAGGATGGCATAGACCACTCGATAGTCGCCCATGCGCATCTTGCGTAGTCCGGCCAATGGCCCCTGAAGAACCGGGTAGCGGTCCGGGTGGGAAGACAATTCCTTTTCAATCTTATCAAGAAGTTGGCGCGCTTCGGGCTTGCCGATGCGCGCCAAATCTTTTGCGACGCTCTTCTTGTATTGGATGTTATAGGCCAAGGGACTTCCTCAGGTCGCGGCTGGAAACCACAGGATCCCGAGGGTCGCGCAGGCGATCGATGGCGATCTGGATATCCGCAAAGTCCTCGAAGTAGTTCTCCAGCGCCTTCTGGATATGGAACGAGCGGGAACGCTCTGTTTCCTCCGCAATTTGAGCAAGTTCCTTCGCCAGCGGCTCAGGTAGGCGAATAGATAGGGCTGCACTCATAGGTCACCTCATGTAATCATCTGTAATACATCGTACGCGATGTCATACGGAGGCGCAAGCCTTTTTCTTTAGGAATCGAACGCCAGCGTTCAGGCTGAGGCGCGCCTTGGCGCCGACAGCCTGCAACGCCTTGTTCGCCCGCTATTCTTTCCATAACCTATAAAAGGCTTTGTGCCACTGATTGCTGATATCCTCGGACCATTGCACTACACTTTGCATAAGGTCGATCTCGCTGACGGAGACCCAGCCGTCGTCGGCCAGAGTGAAGTTGCGTTGAACCCAACATCTATTGGTCGGGGCCAAATTGCTGATAGAAAGTGTTAATGTTCCGTTCTGGACCGCCAATTCTGAGAGGCGAGTCGAACTGACGTCGTCAAATAAATATAAGAGGTCGACGAATGCTTCGGAGTTGGTCTCGCCGCCCTCGAAATGAATAGCCGTTTTCAGGCGCAGGCTTTCATTGGGGATGCTGCCGAACGAACATATATAGCTGTATCGGGTCCACTCCGTGTCGGCCACTGGCACTTGGTTGGACTCCAAGACAGTAGCCTGAATGAAAGAGTCATCCTCGCGCCGGGCGGACAATGAGCCGTAGACAACAGGATAGCCAGGGTCTCGGTTCCGCACGAAAAAACTGAAATAATACACCAGATCCGGGCGGGGAGTGCTCGGCGGGCTGTATTGATAGATTTCGGCTTGCGATGTGCCCGGGACGGTCTGGGCATACCCGTATCCTTGCAGCGCATAATCGGAGTTTGAGACGACCGTGCACCCCTCCCACGGGCTGCCTGCGCTGGTTTCGAAATCGCCATTCGCGACATTCTCGCCAATGATGATACCCATCGCGAACGAATTGCCGGCGACAAGGATGGAGAGCAGGGTGATCGCAGATAGTTTTGTTTTCATGGAAAGTTATTTAGGCTAACGTCACGGGTCAGGGGACCCGACACGATGTGGCGGGTATCTGGACCCGCGTGTTGGACGCGCTTTCCTTTTCGAAATCTCAAGACGCAGAGGACCATGGTATTCGCCAGGAGGAGCCATAGGCCGAGATAATGTCCGGGCGCATAGCGAATGCCGCTAACTTGCATAATGGTGTATTGCAGGGCCTTTTTACCTGTAAGTCCATGTGGGTTATCCAGCCCACGCATCTGCTCTAGCCGGTTCTCGTCAATGGTAAACCCCTGATTATTCTGTAGGTTTTCAAATATGTGATCCAGTTGGTCTGTACCGACGCTGTACATGATATTGGGGGTTAAATATATGAACCCGCATATCATCAGGTTAATCAGGATAAGCGCCGTTAGTATGGGTTTCATATTCTTCGTCCAACGTCAGGGGGCACCGGCGGCACCTTGTGTGCCGTACGGTGGAACCGGTTGTTCGGCTTTGATTTGTTTCAGAAAATCGATGTCCGTTATGTCGATTTCCTTTTGGAAATATTTCCACTTTCCAGAGGAGGGGTTCTTTATTTTCAGGATGGCGTATTTTGCGGTAATATTCAGATTCATATTCGTGTTGTGAATTATGATGTTAGGCGCGAATGAATTATAGGATATATGCCAGCCGTCTGCATTTATATTCAGCCAGTTGTGGATCTCTAGCGCCAGTGGCGAGTTGGCTGCTATCGTGTCAGATTTTGTGACTATGCGGTTGTCATAGTCATAAATGTAAGCCGTGCTTGGCGCCTCGCAGGCTGCATCGATCATTCTTTGGTCGAGAGTACAACCCGCCGTAAGGAGACCGAGCGCCAATCCTATAAATACATATTTCATATTATTCTTTGCCGAATGTCAGCGTTCTCCGGACGGCGCACCTTGTGCGACGTACGAAGTAACGCCATGTTCGGCCTATATTTTCTTTTCTCTCTTTGCCCACCAGTAAATAAGGGGGGATAGGATGATAAGCCCCCAAAGGGCCGCTTCAGCGGCGAAATGGATCCTTTTCCCCACTGAATCAAGTGTACAGGATAAGGATACCTCGGATATAGCTGGCAACAGGGATGCTCGATAGGCGATGGCATAGAGGATGGCAAATGCGGCGGTGTAACCGATAGCCGCACCGAGCAATAATCGCTTTCT
>CALMNW010000041.1 GCA_937872095.1 uncultured Verrucomicrobiota bacterium | reverse complement strand
ACGTGGTTGGAGGTGGTGATGATCTGGCCGTTGGCGCCCTGGCCCATGTGCGCGCCGGCGAGGCGCTTGAAGTACTGGATGCCGAGCGGCATGTAGGACGGCCACGGCGGCGTGTGCACGCTGAGGCGCATCGTCAGATCGAACATCTGCGCGTTGTCCAGGTAGTCGATGAACTGGTTGTTATTCATGTTGGGTCCTTTCGTGTTGTTTTAAAGCATCCTATTTCAGCAGCTTCGCCAGCGCGTCGTAGGCCTTGGCGAAGGGGCCCATGGGCGCGGCGACGATGCCGGCGCCGACCTGGCCGACGCCGGCTTTCTTGTGGGCGACGCCGGTATCGATGACGGGCACGAGGTTCTTTTCGACGACCTTGCGGACGTCGATGCCGGTGGGGGTGCCGCGGAAGTCAAGGGCGGGGATCTGGTACATGCGGCTTTCGCCGGCGGTGATCTCGTACATGGAGAGGGTATAACGCAGGGCGTCGCCGGCGGCGCCGCCGACGAACTGCACGATGGCGGGAGCGGCGGCGATGGCGAAGCCGCCCAAGCCGCCGGTTTCCGTGATGGCGCTGTCGCCGATGTCGGGATTGGCGTCCGCCTTGGAGAAGCCGGCGAAATAGAGGGCATCGGGCACTTCGGCGGGGGCGGTGAACCAGAGGTCGCCGGTGCCGGCAAGCTGGACGCCGAAATCGGTGCCGTTGCGGGCCATGACGACGGCGATGGAGCTGCCCTTGACGTTGCGGGCGGCGTCGAGCGTGGCCTTGCAGGCGGGCATCGACAGGTTCAGGAAGAAATGGTCGTTGCCGTTGATGAAGTTCAGGACGGCGACGGCGTCGTCCTTGTTCGCGCAGGTGGCGACGATGGAGGGCGCGATGGCGCGATAGAGCAGGGACGTGCCGGCGCGGTTGCGGTTGTGGACCTCGTCGCCCATGTGGAGGGCCTGGGCGATCAGGTTCTTCAGGTCGATGGGCCCGGAATGGGCGATGGCGGCCTTGAGGACGGGGTAGAGGACGGTTTCCATCCACTTGAGGCGTTTCGTGACTTCCTCGCCGAACGCGCCGTAGCGGAGGACCTTGCCGAGGCCTTCGTTGAGGGTGCAATAGGCGACGTTGCCGAACTTCTCGTTGCGGATGATCATGACGGGCATCGACGGCGTGACGATGCCGGCCATGGGACCGACGGCGGCGTGTTCGTGGCAGGGGGCGTACTTGATCTTGCCGGAGGCGGCGAGTTTCTCGGCCTCCTCGATGGTCGTGGCGCGGCCTTCGTAGACGAGGCCGGCCATGACGCCGCCGCGCATCGGGCCGCACATGCGGTCCCAGGTGATGGGCGGGCCGGCGTGGAGGATGGTATCCTCGGTCATGCCGGGGACCACGTTGCGGGCGATGTCGAGCCCGACGAGCTTGGGCGTGCCGGCCAGAATGATTTCCATGACCTTCTGGTTGGCCTTGTCGATCTTCGCGGCGCGCTTGGCCAAGATGGCCTCGGAATCGGGCGCGACGTCGACGGGCGGGCGCCAATCGACCTGGACGGCGGGCGGCGAGTATTTTTCGCAGGTGTCCTTGAAGGCTTCGATGCCGACATTGACGACGTGGAGAGGGGCGGAGAACAACTTCTGGATGCTCATGGCGGATTCCTTCGGGATTAGCGGTTCTTCCGGGCCACTTCGGCGGCGATCAGGCCGGCGAGCTTGCAGGCGGCGGCGTTGGTCAATTGGACATGGGCGCCGGCCTCGCGGAGGGCTTCGACGACTTGGGCGCGGTTCTGGGGATCGCCGATGGTGCCGTTGACGCCGGCGACGACGAAGACCTGCTTCGCCGCCTTCTGGATCACGGGGACCAATTCGGCGGCGGGATCGAGGTTGGCGCCGTAGCCGAGAACGACGTCGAGGAGGATCACGGCCACGTCGGGATCGGCGGCCTGCTCGAGGATCATCTTGTTGCGCAGAGTGAAATCGATCATCGGGTGGGCGCGGCCGACGGTGAACTCGTCTTCGCCCAGGTCGACGACGGAATTCTTCTCGGGTTTCCAGGCGTTCTTGAGTTTGAGGGAATCGCCGAGGGGGGCGTTGGAATACAGATGGCGGACGATGCCGTCGAGGACGACCTGCGCTTCGGCGCAGAACGTGCCGCCGCTGAAGAGGCCGCGAAGATAGCGGCCTTTGGTTTTTTTCCGCTTGGCGACGAGGGCGCGGGCTTCGGCGGCGAGGACTTCGTCGCGGCGGGTCAAATGGGCGAGGGCCTGGACGGGATCTGCGCGGTTGGCATGGGCGACGGCGAGCAGGGCGGCCTGTTCCAGGGTGGCCGGCGTGCCGCCTTCGCCGAGGAAGAGGGCGACGACGGGTTTTTTGATTTTGCGGATGAGCGCGTAGATTTTCTTCAGGACGCCGGGTTGGGGCGGCTTGGAGACGAGGAGGATGACCTTCGTTTCGCGGTCGTCGGCCAGCGCCTGCATGGCGTCGAGGAAGGCGATGCCGCCGACGGCGTCCTTGACGTCGCGGCCGCCGGTGCCGATGGCCTGGGAGACGCCGGAGCCTTCGTTGGCGATGATGCAGGTGACTTCCTGGGTGCCGGTGCCCGAGGCGCCGACGATGCCGATGGGACCTTTGGAAACGACGTTGGCGAAGGCGAGGGGCACGCCGTTGACGATGGAGGTGCCGCAATCGGGGCCCATGACGATCAGGCCCTTCTTGTGGGCGAATTTCTTGAGGGCCACCTCTTCTTCGATGGAGACGTTGTCGGAGAAAAGCATGACGTGGAGACCGAGGTCGAGGGCCTTGCGGGCTTCGCGGGCGGCGTAGCGGCCGGCGACGGAGATCAAGGCGAGGTTGGCGCCGGGGAGGCCGGCGACGGCGGAGGCGACGTCGCGCGGAGCCGGCGCGGCGGTGCCGCCCGCGGCCGCCGGCTTCTTCTTGCGGGAAAGCAGCTCTTCGGCCTTGGCGAGGGCGGCGTCGGCCGCCTTGGCGTCTTTGGCTTTGACGACGATCAGCAGGTCTTGGTCGCCGCTTTTCTTGAATTCGGACAGGAGCAGGTCCGACATGGCGAGGATGGATTTGTTGGCCTCGGTGGCCATGACGACGGACGCTTCGGCGACGCCGGGGAAGCCGGACAATTCGCGGCCGACGCGCATGAGGGTGACGGAATCGAAGTAGAAGCCTTGCTTGACGCGGCCGACGGTATTCATCTCTGGTGCATCTCCTGAACGGCGCGACGGCGATGTCCGCCCGCCGAACTTCTACTTCTAGCGCATCGGCTCGGTTCGAGGCGAGCAAAAACGGGTTGACCGGGGGCGGCGCGCCGAAACGCTTTAACGCGCGGGCAAGGCTCACGGATCGGATCCAACCGGGACGAGGTCGTCCCGGCTCCAAACAGCCGCGAACCCAATCTTTGGAGCCCCCGACGACCTCGTCGGGGGATATGAAGCGACTCCAGTACTATGAAACCGCCCTAGAAGCCGAACTTGATGCCGACGTTGGCGGCGAAACCGTCGAGGGAGTTTTTCTGCTTGGTGTCGCTGCCTTGCCACCGCCACTCGTCGTCGTCCTGGATAATGTTGTACTTGGCCTCGCCGAAGAGAACGACGGGCCCGAGCACGACGTTGGCGCCGGCGAGGGCGAAGTAGCCGACGCTGTCCTTGTCGTCGGCGTCATCGATGATGTCGTCGGCCTTCCAGTCGACGTTCTTGAGGTAGTAGCCGGCGCCGGCGCCGACGTAGGGCTTGATGGCGTCGCTGACGTCGAGGGTCCAGGAAACGACGGCTTCGAGGGGGACGAGTTCCATGTCGGTCGAGACGTTGCGGCCTTCGACGACCTCGTCCTGGCTTTCGGAGGTGAGGTAGGAGACGCGGCCTTCGAGGGCGATGCCGCTGAAAATCTCCGCGCCGAGGCGGACGCCGCCGCCGTAGAGCGCGCCGTAGTCCTGGCTGTCCCACCAGGAGCCGAAGACGCCGATCCCGCCGGCGCCGTCGCCGGCGGCTAAAACGGCGGGCGAGAGAACGAGGGCCAGAAGAATTCCAACGACGATTATTTTCATGTTTGCGCTCCTTTCGTTGTTTCGAAACCCAGCTTCAGGATGGGCCGGGGCGGGCGGAGATGCAAGCGGGAAAATGGCGGTCAGAAGCCCAGCTTGAGGCCGGCGGAGAAGGAAAAGCCGTCGAGGGAATTGTTTGCGCCGTTCTCGTCGCCGCGCCAACGGAGATCGTCGTCGGTATCGACGAGGTTGTATTTGGCTTCGGCGAACAGCGAAACGGGCCCGAGATAGAGGTTCAAGCCGGCGAGACCGAAGTAGCCGGCGACGTCCTCCGACGATTTCCAGGTGCCGGCGTCGTCTTGGTATTCGGCGTCCTTGAAGTAGTAGCCGCCGCCGCCGCCGACGTAGGGGACGAGAAAACGGTGGATCGGCAGCCGCAGGACGAGCGCGGCTTCGAGCGGAACGAGCGTGGTTTCGACGTCGTCGTTTTTGGATTCGTAGTAGGAGGCGCGAGCTTCGAGCCCGAGCGGCTCGATCACGTTCCAGCCGAACCGCAGGCCGTAGCCGGTCAGCGTGCCGTAATCCTGGCTGTCCCAGCGGGAGGCGAAGACGCCAATGCCGGCGTAGGGGACGTTGACGAGATTGGCGGTGGCCTTCGCGCCGAGGGTGGATGCGGCGGAAGCGAGGAGCAGCGAGGCGTCGGCCCGCGCGGCGCGCGGAACCGCCGCGAGGGTAACGAGCGCGGCGGCCAGAACGGGAGCGACAGGCAAACGCATGGGGCGCATCAGCGGACGGGACAGGCGCCGCCGGCGCATTCGTTGCCCATGTCCACGGCGTCCTCGGACTGGGCCTTGACCTGTTCGAGGTCGATGGGCTTGAGGCTGGCGACGTAGGCGTCGAAAACGTCCTTCGAGACCGGTTGCTGCGGCAGATAGGGGAAGCCGAGGTCTTCGGCGGTCTTGAGCGGATCGGCGCGCAGCAGGAACGAAACGCCGACGTAGTGGTCCCAATATTGGAGGAGCCATTCGACGATGGCGTCCACTTCGGACGGATCGTAGCTGACGGTGATCGAGCAGTTCTGCTCGACGTAGTTGTCCATGAGAAGCTTGTACCGCTCGAGCTGGTCGATGGCGGTTTCCTCGTTGACTTCGAGTCCGCCGACTTTTTCGAAATCGACGTCGTCCCAGGAGACGGGGAGCGTGACGACCCAGTCGCCGGTGCCGTTGGGGTGGGGCATGATCTTGTAGCCGGCCTCGCGCAAGGTGGGCACGAGCGGGTCGTGCTTGACGAAGGTGACGTTGTTGAAGACGTGGCGCGCGAGCGGCTTGTGGGCGCCTTCGGTGGTGTCGTAGCACTTCGAGATGGTGCCTTCGGGCTTGAGGGTGGTGACGTTTTTGGGGCGGGGCAGGCCGAGTTCGTCGGCCATGGAGTAGGCGCCCATGATGGCGGCATTGCGCAGCAGGCGCAGCTCGTAGGGGCCGAGGTCGGGGCGGCGGACGACGCCGGTGAGCGAGACGCCGCAGAGATGCAGGAAGTCGTTGTTCTCGTGCCAGGAGTGCTGGAGGATGCCGTCCTTGAGATTGACGCAGGTCTGGCGGTAGTTGGCGCGCGCGATGACGTAGATGGCGCGGTGCATGCCGCTGGGGTTGTCCTTGAACTTGGCGAGATCGATCGTCGTCAGGTTGCAGAAGGCGCGGTTGCCGAGGAGGATTTCGGCGCAGGGATTGACGCCGGAGAACCACGGCGCGCGATTGAGGGCGGCGGCGCCGTTGATGAAGCCGGGTTCCGAGCCGCCGGCCGCGAGCATCAAATCGAAGATGCCGCGCAGATCGGCGCGGGTGGGCTTGTCGTAGAAAACGAGCGAATTGTTCGATTGGCCGCGCTGGGGCTGGCCCTTGTTCCAGTAGTCTTTCTTGCAGACGGCGAATTCCTGCCATTCGGGCGAGCCGTATTCGAAGAGGCTGATCTCGGCGGAACGGCGCGTGCTGAGGATGGTGCCCAGCCAGTTGCAGACGTCGTGGATGTCCATCTTGCGCAGGAGCTGGCCCGCGCGGCGGTTCATGATCTCGGCGATGGCGCGGTAGGCCACGGAGATCGTTTCGTCGCCCTGGCCGATCCAGCCGTAGCCCGTCAGGCGCGTGCCGGCGGGGCGGATCTCGGAGAAATCGAGCACGAGCTTCTCGGCGGCGTACTTGCCGGCGAGCAGCTTGCCGACGGACTTGGCCCAGGCCTCGGCGGAGTCGCCGACGCTGATGGTCCAGACCTTGGTTTCCGGATCCCAGGTCTCCAGATTGTTTTCGCGCCCGTTCTTGTCCTGGCGGGTGGAGCGGACGATCTGGATGTCGAGGATGGGCTGGGTGAAGCCGCTGATGCCGCCGGATTTCGGCGTGACGCCCACGCCGCAGCCCTGCAGCAGGAGCCAGAGGGCGTCGACCATGTCGTCGACGGTCTGGATTTCGAGGTGGGCGCAATTGAACTGGCAGGCTTCGCGGACCTTGGCGATTTCGGTGCCGCCGAGCCACAGCGTGCGGCCGGCGACGCCGACTTTGCGGGCGAGGAGCAGGCCGCGGAGCTCCTCGAGCTCGGTTTCCTGGGTTTTGTTGAGCGCGCGGCGCATCTGGCGCTTCCACAGCCAGCGCTGGTGTTCGATGACGCGATCGACGGTCTGCGCCCAGGTTTCGAAAACGGTGCCGTTGTCGTCGAGGACGCGGTTGTAGGTGCGGCGGGTGAGGATCTGGGCGCGCAGGGATGGCTGGTAGGTTTCAGACATGGGATTCTCCGGAAAGCGGTGCAAAAGTTGGGCGAATTCTAGGGCAAAAGGAGGGGGGAGGAAAGCGGAAACAACGGATGGATCAACTGGAATATTGGAATAACTGGAATGGTGGGGAACCACCTCGATGGATCACCATTCCACCCTTCAAGTATTCCCATATTCTACTATTCCATTATTCCGCTGTTCCGCCCGGCGGATCGAATCTCGCGATGTGCTCGTTGGAGAGCATCTTGCGGTATTGCCGCCAGCCGCGGAAATTGCCGTGCTGGGTCGGAAACTGCCAGGAATCGGGTTCCGCGGGATCGCGCAGGCGGTCGGGCGTGGCCTGGTGCTCCATGGGCGAAGCGTGGAGGGGGTGCGGCGGGCCGTTGGGATCGCCCGCGAGCTTGGCGAAGGTGTCGAGGTCCTTGGCGACGTTGGGCGCGGTGCCGTCGTGGTTGAGGTAGGACACGCGCGCGCAGCGCGCGGCCGAGCAGCGGCGGGCGGTATCGAGGTCCAAGGATTTCTCCTCCTCGGCGGAGACATAGGGCAAGTGCCATTGGTCGGGTTCGAGGGGACGCGGTTGGCTGCCCATGAGAGCCTGGAACATCTGCTTGGCAAGCTCCTGGATTTCGGGCTGCGCGTCGGGGTGCCAGCGCACGCCGAAAAAGTTGTCGAACGACGTGGCCGACACGAGGACGGAGATGGAGGTGAACCATTCGAGGGGGCGATTGGCCCACTGCTTGTGCAGGCCGATCTCGGCGAGTTCGGCGACGCCGGCGACGCAGGCGTCGGCCATGCGGTCCCAGATCGCCTTGGCCTTGGCGGCCTGTTCGGCGGAAAGCCGTGCGCCGGACTGCATGCCCGGGATGTTGGCGTCCCAGCGAAGGGGATATTCGCGTTCGAGGGCGCTCAGGCGCTTCGACGGCACGGCGCGCGAGCTGCTGGCGTTACGCGAAAACAGGCGGTGCGTCATGAACTCGGCGTGGATCCAGCGGGGATATTTGAGAGACAGCGTGGAGAGCCGGATGCCCTGCGGCGAAACGCTGTCGGCGACGACTTTGGCTTCGATGCTCATGCCCTGCGGTTTTAGCCTATCGCGGGTTCGGGGGAAAGCCCTTTTCCCGGCTGGATCCGTCCGCGGGACAAACTCGCCGGGCGGGGGCTAGGGCAGCGGCCGGGTAATGCCTTGGCGGAGGGCGGGGAGCGTTTCGTCGCGGAGGGTGCCGGAGAGGTCGAACAGCATGAATCCGGGGCAGCCGGCTTGGCGGGCAAGGGCGATCTGGCGGGCGACCTGGGCGGGATCGAGCCGCGATTCGTCGGCCGTGACGCCGATGCCGGGGATGATCTTGCCGGCGGCGCCGGGATAGGCGACCTGCGTGCGCACGAGGCGGGCGAATTCGGCGGACGATTCGATGTAGTTCATGGGCGTCAGGAAATCGACGGAACCGGCGCGGAGCCAGTCGGGCCAATACTGGGCGATGTTGCCGCCGTCGGGCGCGGCGGCGCCATAGACGGCGGCGGACAGCTTGGCGTTGGGGTTCGCCTTGCGCAGGACGGCGCGGATGTCGGCGACAAGCCGGGTAACGTCGGCGGTGCGCCACTTGCGGAATTGGACGTAGCGCTTGCCGCCAGCCTTCACGTCGGCGGGCCAGGCCTTGCACTTCTTGCGGGTGTCGGACTCGAACCGCGCGCGGGTGGAGGCGGAATAGCAGCTCTGCGAGTCGGGCAGGCGGATGTAATCGAGATGGATGCCGTCGATGCCCGGGTAGTTGCGCGCGATTTCGTCGACGACGGCCAGCAGCAGCGCGCGGTTGGCGTTGTGGTGCGGGCTGAGCCACGGGCGCGTCGCGCCGGCATCGGATACCTGCAGGCGGCCTTCCTTCTTCATGCGCTCGACGAATTCGGGGGGCGCGCCGTCGAGTTTTCCCAGCACCATCCAGACGTGGTACTGGAGCCCCTTGGCCTTGGCGGCGGCGAGGCCGGCGGCGATCTGGTCGCCGTAGAGGCGCAAGGTGTTGGACGGCGGCAGGAACTTGGAGGGATAGTGCGCGCAACCGCCCCAGACGACGTTCGCGAAAACGGCGTTGACGCCGTTGACGGCGAGGAGATTCGCGGTGAAAGGCCAGTCGCCGGGGACGAATCCGGTGCCGTCGTGGTCCCAGACGCCCACGAATTCGCCGGGGCGGGGCGGCTGGACGGCGGCGTCGGCGCGGAGCAGGAGCTGGCGCTGGCGCCGGGCGAGCAGCAGGGCCTGCTGGGGCCGGCCCCCGGCGAGGGCCGCATTGATCTGCGCGGAGAGCACGGACACCTGATTGAGCATGGCGCGGATCTCGTCGGGCCGCGCGGCGGCGGGCAATTGGCGCGAGATGCCGGCGAGGGCGCTGGCGATGCCGGCATAGTCGTTGATGCGGCCGGCATCCTGGACGGCGCGCGCGGCCGCGGGCGTCCACAGCGCCGGATCGAGCCGGGCGCACAGCGCGACGAGCAGTTCCTTCTTCGACGGCAGGTCGTCGCCTTGCAGGATATGCGCCATCCAGAAGCCGCGCGGGGAGACGACGAGGGCGGGCGCGGGCTGGCGGACGTCGCGGGCATCGTGCCAATAGGCGACGACCTGCGCGCCGGGGCCGGCGGGGAACGCGGGCATGAGGCTGGTGGAATCCTGCCAGATGCGCGGCGGCACCAGCCAGCCCATGGGATCGGCGAAGACGATGGAGCGCCAGCGGCCGGGGCGCTCGGATTTGAGATAAGGCCCGAGCCGGAAACCCAGCGCGGCGGCCAGCGCCGGAGAAGAACCGTAAAAGACGCCCAGCTTGCCGCCGCGCGCCACGAAATCGGTCAGCGCCTTGAGCTGGGCGGGCGTGGGGTTGGGATTGTAAGGCAGCAGCGCCACGCTGGCGTTTTTCAGAGCGCCCTTGGGCAGGTCGTCGTCGGTGACGAGGGCGTGGCCGAGGCCGGCCTCGATCAGCAGCCCGCTGACGCGCGCGGTCGTTTTTTCGGCGACGGCGCGCGCGCCGGCGTCGGGGCACGACGTCGTGCCGCGGACGACGACGAGGGCGCTGCCTTCGACGGTGGCGAGGCGGCGGCAGACCAGCGCGGCGTCCGCCGCGCGGGCGCCTTTCCACGGCGAGATCCGGATGCCGTCGATGCGCTGCCAGCCGGCGGGCTTGCCTTCGGTCGAAAAGTCGCTTTTGGCGAAGACGAGGGTATGCGGCACGGGACCGGCGAGGGGTTTGCTGGCGGCATACCAGCCGTCGCCGCTCTTGAAGTACAGCCCCAGCGCGCGCACGGCGTCGGGCGCGGCACAAGCGACGTCCAGTTCGAAGGCGACGGCGGCGGACAGGTCGAAATCCACCGCCTTGTCCCACGCGGCGCGGTCGACGTTGCCGGAAAAAGGCAGGGGGAAGGCGAGGGCGTCGGCCGCGGCGACGACGGCGGGGGATTTCAGGAAGGGCTTCCAGGCGCCGGCGGTGCCGGGGGCGAAATCCTCCACCAGCCGGCCGGCGGAAGCAACCGCCGGGACGGCGAAAATCGCGGCCAGCAGGATTTTACGTAGCATGGAAAAACTTTCGCGGATTTTTACGTAGCACGTAAAAACTTTGGCCGATTTTTCCACACCGTGGAAAAAAGTTTTCCACACCGTGGAAAACTGGAACGGGAAGCGAAGCATGGCAGCCAAGTGAAGAATTAAGAATGAAGAATGAAGAATGGCGGATGCGGCCCAATTCTTAATTTTTCATTCTTCATTGATGATTGACCTAGACGTTGGCGTGCTGGTTGCGGCGGACGATCTGGTAGCCCTTGATCAGCTCGGCGATGGCGCGCTGGATGGAAACCTGGGTCCGGTAGCCGGTGGCTTCGATCTTGGCGTTGCTGACGACGTAGTTGCGCTGGTCGGGGTCCTTGCCGATCGGGGCTTCCATGATGGTGAAGTCGGGGATCTGCTTCTGGATCTCCTGGCACAGCTCCATCTTGGAAAGGTTGGCGTCGGAGAGGCCCACGTTGTAGGGCTGGCCCTTCATTTGGTCGAAGTTGTCGAGCGCGTGGCAGAAGGCGCGGGCGACGTCGCGGACGTGGACGTAGTTGCGCTTGAAGTGGGCTTCGAAGAGGACGACGAAGCGGTCGACGACGGCGCGGTAGGTGAAGTCGTTGACGAGCAGATCGAGGCGCATGCGGGGGCTGACGCCGCAAACGGTGGCGAGGCGCAGGGAGATCGCGCCGGCGTCGAGGAGGGCTTGTTCGAGCTCGACCTTGAGGACGCCGTAGAGGGAGATGGGGTTCATGGGCGTTTCTTCGGTGCAGAAGACGCCGGCCTGGCCGACGCCGTAGCCGGAGTTGGTCGTGGGGGAAATGAACTTCTGCGATTTCGCGGCGTTTTTCAGCAGCATGAGGATGGCGTCGAGGTTGATGGAACGGGCCTCGTTGGGCTTTTGGGCGCAGAGCGGGGCGCCGACGAGGCAGGCCAGCGGCATGACGACGTCGGCCTTCTTCAGCAGGGGCAACATGAGGCGCTCGTCGCGGACGTCGCCACGGACGACGGCGAAGTTCTCGTAGGCGCAGCAGTCGAGCAGCGAGGTCTGGCCGTAGAGGAAATTGTCGACGACGGTGACGGCGCAGCCGCGGGCGAGCAGGGTGGGCACGAGGATGGAGCCGAGATAGCCGGCGCCGCCGGTCACGAGGATGCGGGGATTGCTGTTCATGATGGGGGAAGGTAGCGGATTCGGGGGGGGCGATTCAATCCCGAAGAGCGGTGCGGAACCGGACGGGGAGGAATTCCGTCCACGCCAGCCAGAAGCAGGCGCAGACGGGGCCGAAGGGCAAATAGCCGGCATACCCGACGGCCGGCATGGCGAACAGGTGGAAGCGGTCGACGTAGGGTACGGCATAGGCCCAGCGCGGGGAACTCCCCGCATTCCATAGTTCCCAAAAGAATCCGCAAATCAGCGCGGCGAGGGCGAGCGACAGGACGGGCGTCCAGTCGCCGTCCCGGAGCGGAGCGAACGGCGTTTCCACGCGGGCGAGGCCGAGGGCGCCGGCGAGCAGGGCGAGGGGGGCGACCCAAACGGCGAAGAAGAGCGGATCGGGGAAAAGCGGGACCAGAGGCAACCCGCCGGCGCCGAGGCCGAAGGAAATCGCGGCGGCGCGGGACAGGCGCATGCGCGGGCCTTGGGACCAGCGGTTGCGCAGGGCGGGGACAGAAACCAGGAAATCGCGGATCTCGAAGATCGCCGGGATGACCGTGGAAAAACAGAGCGTGGCGTAGACGACGTAGTGTGCCGGCCCGAACTTCATGGGAATGACGTACCACCAGTTCTGGACGAAGCGGTTGAGGTATTCGAAATACCACCACGAGAGGGCGGAAACGGGAAACAGGGCGAAGAAAGCGGCGCGCCGGCTCGCGAAGAGCGAACGCCCCTGCCGGCGGAAGACGAGGCCGTCGAGGAAGAAGATGAACCCAAGCCACAGCGGGAAGAAGGTGTGATCCTGAATGGCCGGAGGGAGTTCGAACCGGCTCCAGGCGCCAGCCCACGCCACGACCAGCAGGACGAGTCCCAGTTTTCCATGGAGCGGGAACCGGACCCGGCTCGGAGCGGGTACACGCGTCGGCGAGCAAGCGGCGAATCCGAACCGGCGCGGAAAGAGCAAGAGACCGGCGGCGAGCAGGCCGAGCGCGGCCACGCCGGCGAAAACCGGTCCGGAAAACGGGGCGTGGACCGGCGGATGCGTCACCAGCGGAGGAAACGAACCGAAGCCGGGCGGCAGGCCGCGCCAAACTCCGCCGGCCAGCGGCAAGGCGAGGAGAAACAAAAATGCCAACAGAATGACGATTCGCTTGCCCACGCCTCCAACCTACCACGTGGGGGCGCAAACGAAAGGCCCCGCGTCCGGAAGGGGCGCGGGGCCGGCGGGAACGCGGGCCGTCTTATTCCGGCGACGTTTCCGACATGGCGTAGAGGTAGCGCTTGATCTTGCCGGTGGAGGTTTTGTTGAACTCCTCCCAGCGGATCTGGACGCGGCGGGGATGCTTGTAGTCGGCCAGAGCGGCGACCTGCTTCTTGACCTCGGCGCGCAGGCGCGCCTCGATTTCCGCTTCGCTGAACTTCCGCTTTTCGGCGGTTTCGAGGGCGCCGATGCCTTCCTCGTCGGGCACGACGATGACGCCGACCTGTTCGCCGACGGTTTCGCCGGCCGGGCGATAACCGAGCACGACCGATTCGAGAACGAGCGGCGATTGGTTGATCTGGAGTTCGACCTCTTCGGGATAGACGTTCTTGCCTTCGCGGTTGACGATCAGGGCCTTTTTGCGGCCGGTGATGAAGACGTAGCCGTCGGCGTCGATGTAGCCGAGGTCGCCGGTCAGGAACCAGCCGTCGCGGAAGACTTCCTCGGTGGCGCCGGGATTGTTGTAATAGCCCTTCATGACGTTTTCGCCCCGGGCGGCAAGTTCGCCGACGCCTTCGGAATTGGGGTCGAAAACCTGCATTTCGACTTCGGGCAGGATCTTGCCGCAGGAGCCGGGGCGGATGGGAGCGTCGAAGGGCGACACGGTGAGGACGGGGGCGCATTCGGTCAGACCGTAGCCTTCGCGAGCCTTGAGACCAAGAGCTTCGAGTCCGGCCAGGAGCTGGGGATCGGCGGGAGCGCCGCCGGAGATCATCATGCGCAGCTTGCCGCCGAGCTTGTCCATGATGCCCTTGCGGACGGGGTTACGGAGGCCGAGGTTCCAGAGGAGGCTGCCCATGCGGTTGGCCTTCAGACCGGCGAGAAGCTTGTTGTAGACCTTTTCAAGCAGGAGGGGCACCGCCAGCACGAGCGAGGGGGACGCCTCGCGGATGTTCTCGCCGACGGTGCGAAGGCTTTCGACGAAGCTCATCTGCGTGCCGGAAGCGATGGGGGTGACAAGACAGGTGGTGAAGGCGAAGGAGTGGTGCAGCGGCAGGATCACCATGAAATTGTCGTCGGGCAGGATATCGATGGCGCCATCGAGTTGCCGGAAGTTGGCGGTGAAATTGCCATGGGTGAGCATGGCGCCCTTTTGGCGACCGGTGGTGCCGGACGTGTAGATGAAAGACGCGACATCGTCGTCCTTGGGCTGGAAGCGGTCGTAGGCCGCGCCGTGGCCTTCGGCCTGGGCCTTGGTTTCGTCGAGGATCTTGTCGAAATCGTGCATCACGATGCCGCGGGCCCGGCCATTGTCGAGTTCGGGTTTGCGGTCGCCGTAGAGGATGACGTGGCGAAGGTTGGGGCAGCGGCCGGCCAGACCGTAGACGTTGGCCTCGCTGGCGGAATCCATCAGCAGGGCGGCGGCGCCGGAATCGGAAAGGATGTGGGTGACTTCCTGGTCTTGCAGCTTGACGTCGACGGGCACGGCGGTGGCGGCGATGCCGGTGATGGCGTAATGGATGGCGCACCATTCGGGCGAGTTGGCGCCGAGCAGGGCGACCCGGTCGCCGGGCCGGACGTGGCACACCCGGACCAGGGCTTCGGCGATGTTGCGGACCAGAGAAAGGAATTCGCGGTAGGTGAGGGTTTTCCATTCCCCGTCCCGCTTGAATTTCATCAGGATCTTGTCGCCGTTTTTCTGCGCGGAATGGTCCAGCGTCTCCTTGAGCGTCATGTCCGGTCTCCATCAGGGGCGCAAGCGCCCGGGTTCGTTTCGATTTACGGCCGCGGCGAAATTCCGCCGCCGCGGGTTGGGCCATCCGGGGGCGACGGCGAGTATCAATCCTAGTCCGGCGGGATGCGGCAGGCAAGGGAAAGGATCTGCTGAAAACGAAAAAGGCCGCCGGGAGAACCCGGCGGCCGCAGGGGCGGGAAGGATTACTTCTTGCTTTCGCCCTTTTCGGCCATGGCGGCCTTGCGGGAGAGGCGGACCTTGCCGTTGTCCTCGACGCTGAGCACCTTGACCCAGATCTCCTCGCCCATTTTGACGACGTCGTCCGTGCGGTTGACGCGGAAGTCGGCAAGTTCGCTGATGTGGACGAGCCCTTCCTGACCGGGGAGGAATTCGGCGAAGCAGCCGAAGTCCTTGATGCCGGTGACGGTGGCGCGGTAGATCTTGCCGACCTCGGCTTCCGCCGTGAGGGCCGAGACTTCGCGCAGGGCGGCGTCCAGGTTCTCCTTGTTGTTGGAGAAGATGGAGACCTTGCCGTCGTCCTCGATGTCGATCTGGGTGCCGGTGGTCTCGGTGATGCGGCGGATGTTCTTGCCGCCGGGACCGATGAGGGCGCCGATCTTTTCGGGGTTGATGTTGACGACGACGATGCGCGGGGCGTAGGGCGAGAGTTCCGGACGCGGGGCCGGCAGGGCCGCCAGCATCGTGTCCAGGATCTTCTGGCGGGCCTGATGGGCGCGGTCGAAGG
>CALMNW010000040.1 GCA_937872095.1 uncultured Verrucomicrobiota bacterium | reverse complement strand
CCCGCGCGAACCGGGGCCGGATTGGCCCGCCGCCGACCGCCGCCTGCCCCCGCCGCCCCTCGCGGACATTCTCTACACCCTCGCCCCCGCCGGATCCGCGGGCGACCCGGATGCGGAAAATCGCGGCTTGATCGCCGCCCTCGCCGCGCGCCAACGGCTGGCCGGCGAAATCGCTGACGCCAAGGCCGCCCGCCGCCCCGACGACTTCCACGCCGCGCTGGCGATCGGCGACCGCGAGCAACTGGCCTTGCTGCTGATCGATCTCGCCGACGAGCTGAGCACCATGGATTTCGTCCGTGCCGCCGTTCCGCAGGCCGCGCCGGATCTGGATCCCGACCTCGCCCTCTTCCTCTGGCGCGAAACCGTTCTCCCCTGGAGCCGCGCCGTCGAACTCGCCCACCTTGCCGAACCCTGAGTTTTCCACGGCGTGGAAAATAATTTTCCACGGCGTGGAAAACTTTTCTCCGGAAACAAGCTGCGATTCCCCGCGCCCTGGCGCGGCGAGCCTAGGCTTTGGCGCGGAAGCGGCGGATCAGCTCGTTGGTGGAGCCGTCGTGCTTCAGCTCGGAATTCCGGTCCTTGAGCTCGGGCAAGATGCGGTTGGCCAGCACCTTACCGAGCTGGACGCCCCACTGGTCGAACGAGAAGACGTTCCAAATCACGCCCTGTACGAAGATTTTGTGTTCGTAGAGCGCCACGAGCTGGCCGAAGGTTTCCGGGGTGAGCTGCTCGGCCAGCAGCGTGTTGGTCGGCCGGTTGCCGGGGAAGGTTTTGTGCGGAACGAGCTTCTCGGGCACGCCCTCGGCGCGGCATTCGTCGGCCGTCTTGCCGAAGGCCAGCGCCTCGGTCTGCGCGAAGAAATTGCTCATGAGCTTCGCGTGGTGGTCGCCCACCGGGTTGTGGCTCTTGCAGAAGCCGATGAAGTCGCACGGGATCAGCTTGGTGCCCTGGTGGATGAGCTGGTAGAACGCGTGCTGGCCGTTGGTGCCGGGTTCGCCCCACACCACCGGGCCGGTCTCGTAGGTCACGGGCTTGCCGTTCTTGGTGACGCGCTTGCCGTTGCTCTCCATGTCGCCCTGCTGGAAGTAGGCCGCGAAGCGCGAGAGATACTGGTCGTACGGCAGGAGCGCCGTGCTTTGCGCGCCGAAGAAATCGCCGTACCAGATGCCCAGCAGCGCCAGGATCACCGGCGCGTTGCGCTCGAACGGAGCCGTCGCGAAATGGCGGTCCATCTCGTGGTAGCCCTCGAGCATGCGCACGAAGTTCTCCGGGCCGATGGCGATCATCAGCGGCAGGCCGATGGCCGAGGTCAGCGAGTAACGCCCGCCGACCCAGTCCCAGAATTCGAACATGTTGGCCACGTCGATGCCGAACGCCTGCACTTCCTTGGCCGCGGTCGAGACCGCCACGAAATGCCGCGCCACGGCAGCCGGATCGCCCAGCTTCTCCAGCAGCCACGCCTTCGCCGTTTCGGCGTTGGTCATGGTTTCCTGCGTGGTGAAGGTCTTGGAGGCCACGATGAACAGCGTTTCCGCCGCATCGAGGTCGCGCACGGCTTCGACGACGTGCGTGCCGTCCACGTTCGAGACGAACCGCACCGTCAGGTCGCGCTGGCTGTAGGGTTTGAGGGCTTCGGTCGCCATGACGGGGCCCAGATCGCTGCCGCCGATGCCGATGTTGACGACGTTGCGAATCGGCTTGCCGGTGAATCCGAGCCACTGGCCGGAGCGCACGAGATCGGCGAACCCGCTCATCTTCTCCAGCACCGCGTTCACCGCCGGCATGACGTCCTTGCGGTCGACGACGATCGGGGTATTCGACCGGTTGCGCAGCGCGACGTGCAGCACGGGCCGGTTTTCCGTCGCGTTGATCTTCTTGCCGGAGAACATCGCGTCGATTTCGCCGCGCAGATCGGCCATGGGGCACAAGGCCTGCAGAAGCCGCATCGTCTCGGCCGTGGCCAGGTTCTTGGAATAGTCCAGGTACCAGCCGCCGACCTCGAGGCCGAACGCCTGGCCGCGAGCGGGATCCGCCGCGAAGAGTTCCCGCAGCGAGGCGCCTTTCATCTGCGCCGCGTGGGCCTTCAGGGCCTTCCATTCCGGGGTCGTGTCGAGTCGTTTGCGGCGGGGCATGGGGGAATCCTTTCGGAAATGGAATAATGGAAAAGTGGAATGCTGGACTATTGGAAAAATGGGGCGGAAGAGTTTAGGTCCTCATTTCTGCCCATCATTCCACCATTCCATCATTCCGGCCTTCCCTTCTTCAACGCCTTCCTACTTCTTGGCCTTGATCCGCTTGAAGCGGCCGATCTTGGGCAGGTCGCCGACGATCGGGCGGGCGTAGTCGAGGAAAGCCTTGGTCACGTCGCAGCCGTTCGCCGCGATGTATTCGTCGGGCATGTGACGGGTTTCCTTCGCCACGCTGCGCAGTTCGACGCGCTCCAAGAACGTCTGGTACTTCTTGCCCTTCTTGCGGCGGATGGCCACGCTGCCGTCGACGTCGCCGCTGGTGGCCAGCTTGACGGCCTCGCGGCCGACCGCGAAGGCTTCCTTGGCGTCGTTGGCCGAGACCACGCCCGGGAACGAGCGCTGCAGGTAGCCGAACGTGTCGGCGCGCACGCGGGTGATGTCGGTCTTGGTCTTGATCAGGTTGGCCAAGGCGTCGCCCAAAGCGCCGGAACCGGAGAGCTGCACGTTGCCGTGGCTATCCACTTCCTTCGTGAACGCGGCGGCGATCGCCGTGCCGGTGATGTCCGAAACGCCTTCGGAAACCGCCACGACGCAACGGCCGTACTTCTCGACGACGGCCTTGACCTGCTGCGGGAACTGCTCGAGGTCGAAGGGCCGCTCGGGCAGGTAGATCAGGTGCGGGCCGGCGCCGGGATAGGTGCGCGCCAGCGCCGCGGCCGCCGTCAGGAAGCCGGCGTGGCGACCCATGACGACGTTGATCTTCACGCCCGGCAGCGCCGCGTTGTCGAGATCGTCGCCCATGAAGGCCTGCGCCACGAACTTGGCGCCGCTGGCCCAGCCCGGCGTGTGGTCGTTCTCGCGCAGATCGTTGTCCACCGTCTTGGGAATGTGGAAGCAATGCATCTCGAAGCCGGCCTTCTTGGCCTCTTCGTTGATGATGTGCGTGGTTTCGGCCGAGTCGTTTCCGCCGATGTAGAAGAAATAGCGCACGCCGTACTTCTGGAGCTTCTCGAAGATCTTCGCGCAATCGTCCGGCGTGGGCTTCTTGCGGACGGAACCGAGGCCCGACGACGGCGTCTGGGCGACGGCCTTGAGCGTGGCGACGGTTTCGCGGCCCAGATCGATCAGATCCTCGTTCAGGATGCCCTTGATGCCGTGCAGCGCGCCGTAGATCTTCTTGATCTCTTTATGCTTCTTGGCTTCCAGCACCGCGCCGACCAGGCTCTGGTTGATGACGACCGTGGGGCCGCCGCTCTGGGCGATCAGCATGTTGCCGACGATTTTTGCGTTTTTCTTAGACATAAAACGTTTTTCCTTTTCCGTGGGGGTTGCGTCCACGAGGTCGGATGAAAGCAAAAAACGGCCTGCTCTTGCAAGCCGTTTTGCTCCCCTAGGGGTTTGCGATTTACGGATTGGGCACGATTTCCAGGACTTGGGGCACGGCGTCCGTGCCGTCGTCCGGGAAGATCAGCCACAAGTAATTCAGCGATATGGGATTGGATTCCAGATCCTCCGGCAGCGGCTGCCAGTTCTGGGCATCGCCACCGTAGAGATACTGGACGTTCGTCAGCGAGCCTTCCGACAAAACCACTTCCAGGGCAGACAGTTTCATCGCAGGCGCATATTCCACCACCACGTAGCCGCCGCCGGCCTTCTGACCGATCCAGGCCGTATTCTCGTCGCCGTCCACCGCATTCCAGCCGGTTTCATCGGTCGGTCCATCGCTGGTGAGCACCGAGACGGGCGCGGATTCCGCCGCCATGACGCCTGTCGACGCCAGGCTCCGCCGCGTCGCCGCGCGCGTGCCGATCACTTCCAGCTCGGAGATGCAGACCGCCACGTTCGCGCTGTTCGTCAGGCCCGTGAAGCGCACGTAGCGCACCGTCACGTCCGCCACCGCCCAGTCGTCCCAGCCCTGCCGGTCCGCCCCGCTGGCGTCCGCCAGCGTCGTCCAGCTCGAACCGTCCGCCGAACCTTCCACCACGTAGCGGTGGAACCGGCAGGTCCAGTCCCAATTCAACACCCGCACGCGCGACACGGTCGTCGCTTGCCGCAGATCCAGCGTCATCGTGCCCGGCGGTACGTTCGTCCAGATCGTGTAGCCGAATTGGTTGAGCACGGTATGCACGCCGTCGATCACGTAGGGCAGGAAATAGGCTCTCCGGCCCGTCAGCGTCGTGCCGGCCGACGCCAGCGCCAGATTGTCGCCGATGTCGTCATCCAGCGCAGCCACCGCAACGGTGCGGGGCAGCACGCCCGGCATCGAGACTTCCAGCGTCGCGGTCTCGCCGTCGGCGTCGGCGTCGTCCGCCTGCGTCAGCGTCACGGCCTGCCATGTGCTCCAGTTCGAGGGCTTGAACGTCAGATTCGCGCCGCTTGCGATCACCAGACTTTCATCGCCGCTCGTCCGCGCCACGTCGACCACGACGTTCGCCGCCGGTTCGCTAGCCAGACGCACGAAGAACCGACCCTCCCCGCCCTCGCGCACGTTGACGCCGGTCTTCGAGAGCTGGATCAATTCCGGCAACGGCCGCGCGCCGTACACTTCCCATTCGGGCAGGCACACGGCCGAATTCGCGGAATTCTCCAGCCCCGTGAACCGCAGGTAGCGGATCGGCTCGTCGGCCACCGCCCAATCCTCCCACCCGCGGTGCGCGCCGGCGCTGGCATCCGCCAGCAGCGACCAGCTCGCGCCGTCGACGGACGCTTCGATGACGTAGCGATGATCCCGGTAGTTCCAGTCCCAGGTCAGGATGCGCACGCGCGATACCGCCATCGCCGCCTGCAGATCCAGGGTGATCGCGCCCGGCGGCACGCTCGCCCATGTCGTGAACGCGTAGTTGGAGCTGGCGACATGCTGGCCGTCGATCGCATCCGCCAGCCGGTAGCCACGCGTGCCCGAAATCGTCGTCCCGGAAGAGGCCAGGGCCAGGTTTTCGGCGATGTCGTCGTCCAGCGCCGTCGCCGTCACGAACTGGTCGTCCGCGCCCGCCAGCGACACCCGGAAGACGGCCGTCTCGCCGTCCGCGTTGCCGTCGTCCGCCTGCGTCAACGTCACGACCTGCCACATGTTCCAGTCCGAGGGCCTGAACGTCAGACTCGCGCCGCTCGCGATCACCAGGCTGTCATCGCCGCTCGTCCGCGCCACGTCGACCACGACGTTCGCCGCCGGCGCGCGATCCAGCCGCACGAAGAACCGGCCTTCGCCGCCTTCGCGCACGTTCACGTTGGTCTCCGACAACTGGATCAGTTCCGGCAGCGGCCGCGCGCCGTACACTTCCCATTCGGGCAGGCACACGGCCGAATTCGCGGAATTCTCCAGCCCCGTGAACCGCAGGTAGCGGATCGGCTCGTCGGCCACCGCCCAATCCTCCCACCCGCGGTGCGCGCCGGCGCTGGCATCCGCCAGCAGCGACCAGCTCGCGCCGTCGACGGACGCTTCGATGACGTAGCGATGATCCCGGTAGTTCCAGTCCCAGGTCAGGATGCGCACGCGCGATACCGCCATCGCCGCCTGCAGATCCAGGGTGATCGCGCCCGGCGGCACGCTCGCCCATGTCGTGAACGCGTAGTTGGAGCTGGCGACATGCTGGCCGTCGATCGCATCCGCCAGCCGGTAGCCACGCGTGCCCGAAATCGTCGTCCCGGAAGAGGCCAGGGCCAGGTTTTCGGCGATGTCGTCGTCCAGCGCCGTCGCCGTCACGAATTGGTCGTCCGCGCCTGCCAGCGACACCCGGAAGACGGTCGTTTCGCCGACGGCATTCGCGTCGTCCGGCGCCGTCAGCGTCACAACCTGCCACGTGCTCCAGTTCGACGGCTTGAACGTCAGACTTGCGCCGCTCGCGATTTCCAGGCTTTCAGCGCCGCTCGTCCGCGCCACGTCGACCACGACGTTCGCCGCCGGCGCGCGGTCCAGCCGCACGAAGAACCGGCCTTCGCCGCCCTCGCGCACGTTCACGTCCGTCTGGCTCAGCAGGAGTTCGGGCAGAGCCGGCTCGATCACGATTTCCAGCGCTTTGTTCGTGGTTCCGCCGACGCTGTCTTGGACCACGAACATCACCCAATTGGTCCCGGCTTGCGTTGGCGTTCCTGTAATCATGCCGTTCGTAGAACAAGACAGTCCTGCGGGCAACGCGAAATCCGAACGCAACGCCATACTGTGATAACCGCCTGCGGCAATTGCCGTTACGTTCCTCAATCCTTCCGGCACAAGTCCGCCAGGAACATTGTACCACCCAAATACGGCCACGGTGCCATCAGATTTCAGTGCCAGATTGTGAAATGTACCTGCCGCAATCGACACCACACCCGTTAAATTCGACGGTACGTTCGTCTGGCCAAGATAATTATATCCCCACGCCACCACGGTGCCGTCACCCTTCAACGCCAGACTATGATAGCTACCTGCCGCGATCGCCACTACGCCCGTCAAGCCTGTGGGTACAGTGCACTGGCCTTGGAGATTATTTCCCCAAGTGACCACAGAGCCATCAGCCTTCAACGCCAGACTATGAGAGCTACCTGCCGCGATCGCCACTACGCCCGTCAAGCCCGTGGGAACCGTGCTCTGGTTCTCCGAATTCCGGCCCCAAGCAACCACGGTGCCATCCGACTTCAGCGCCAGACTATGGACCTGCCCGGCCGCGACGTTCACCACGCCTGTCAACCCCGCGGGCACGTTCGTCTGGCCATTCGAATTGTCGCCCCAGGCAACCACGGTGCCATCGGACTTCACCGCCAGGCTGAAATTATGTCTCGTCGAAATTGCAATCCCATTCGTCAAGTTTCCGGGAACATTGAGTTGGCCATACTCATTATCGCCCCAAGCGACCACCGTGCCATCGGACTTCAGCGCCAAACTGTGCAGATAGCCTCCAGCGATAGCCACCACGTCCTCCAAGTCCTCTGGCTGATTCGCCGAAGTTTGCCACCAAGCAACCACGGACGAGACGGAATGGACGCTCCAGGCATATGGCGGCACACCGTTGGTCGCGTCCAAGCTTGCGCTGTACGGAATCCCTTCCGTGCCATTCGGCAACGAGGTCGTCGTGATTTGAGGCAGTGGATAGGATACGGCAAACGTGTTCGTTGCGTTCGGTGCCGGACCCCAGCTGCCATTGCCCGCCTGCGAAGCCACGATCGAAACGATACCGGCTCCGGTAAAGGTCAGGGTTGTGTTGTCGAGACTGCCCGGTCCGTTGGCCACGGCAAAATTCACCGGCAAACCGCTGGAGGCCGTGGCCGACAGTACCACGACATTCGTCGTTAACTGGTTGCCGATCGCCGGGAAGTCGATGACCTGGTCGGCTAGCAAAGTTACCGTTATTGTTGCCGAGTTGTCACTGGTGCCGCCGGTGTTCTGCGCCCGGACACGGTAGAAATAGGTGCCGCCCGCCGCAAGCCCGGCCACCGGTATCGTCGTCGCGCTTCCGGCAAGCCGATTCTGATACCCGGTCACGAAAACCGTGAACCCGCTGTCCGTCGCAACATCCAGGAAGTAGTTCGCGGCTCCTGCCGAGGCGCTCCAGTTCGCCGAGAAGCTTGTGGTTGTCACATCCGTCGCCGCATTCGCCACCGGCGCGGACGGCGGCGCTTCTTGGTTGGACACGTTCAGAAGCGCCATACTGCTCAGGAACCCGCCTGCAATATCCACCACGTTCGTCAGGCCTTCCGGAAGCGTACACTGGCCGTCCGTATTCCGGCCCCACGCCACCACCGTCCCGTCGGACTTCAGCGCCAAGCTGTGATAACCTTCTCCCGCATCGATCTTGATCACGCCACTCAGTCCCGCCGGCACATTGCACTGATTATAGTTGTTGCCGCCCCACGCCACCACCGGTCCGTCGGACTTCAGCGCCAGACTGTGCGCATGACCAGCCGCCACCTGCACCACGTCGCTCAACCCAGCGGGCACAGGGCACTGGCCATACAAACTATTGTTTCCCCACGCCACTACCGTCCCGTCGGAAATCAGCGCCAAAGAATGCTAAGCTCCCGCCGCGATTTACACCACGATGCTCAACCCCGACGGTACGGGATACT
>CALMNW010000039.1 GCA_937872095.1 uncultured Verrucomicrobiota bacterium | reverse complement strand
AAGATCACAAAGAATCCCAAGGCATTCTCTTTGATGTCTCTGTGTTCTCTGCGGCTAAATTCCGGGACCTGTTTTCCTGATCATTTCCTGTTTTCCTGCTAAAAAACGGATTCCGGATCCGGATTTGTGCTTTGTTGCGGCTCGGGAATTTGGCATGCTGAAGTCGGCGAACGAAACCGGAGGGCAGCCCCATGCAAACCGCATTGCCGGCAGAATTCAAACGCGGCCAGGCGCTTCTCCTCGACGGCGTCCCGCACGTCGTCGAAGACCTGCACGTCTCGGGCACCGCGAAGACCAAGCACAAGCTGCACGTGCAGCTACGGAACCTCCAGAGCGGACACGTGTTCGAACGGACCTTTCCGGACAACGAACGGGTGCCGACGGCCGAACTCGAGCACCGCCGGGTCGATTACAGCTACGTCCAGGGGGACGTTTATACCTTCCTGGACGCCGAAACCTTCGAAGAGCTGACGCTGACCGCCGAACAGATCGGCGACCGCCGCTATTTCCTGAAAGAAAACGAAGAATATCGCGCCTTGGTCCTGGAAGGCCGGCTGCTGGACATCGAATTGCCCGACAGCATGGCCATGAAAGTCGTCGAGACCGCCCCGGTGCAGCACGCGGGCGGCGATTCCACCTGGAAGCCCGCGCAACTCGAAGGCGGCTTGGAAATCCAAGTGCCCTTGTTCATCGCCCCCGGCGAAACCCTCCAGGTCGACACCAAAACCCACAAATACGCCGGCAAAGCCGGGTAGATGGACGAAGGGCCGGGCCTTTGCACGAGAATGGGAATGGCCAGCGACCATTAACCCATAGGGTTAATAATATATTGACATCTATTGTGCGAGGGGTAATATTGGGACAATTCATAATTGAATTGTCCCAGATGAACCAGAGAGCGCATGCAAATAGGGTTCAGAACCAATAAGCTCGAAAATTGCTTTGCCAGCTACAAACTGGCGCGCCGAACCTGGGGCGACGAGGTGGCAAGGCGTTATATCCAGCGCGTCGGCTTGATACAGGCGGCGAAGGACATTGCCGAGGTGTGCAAGTTGCCAGGTTTGAAATGCCATCCATTGAAAGGCGATCGGCAAGGCGAATATGCCGCGAGATTGACGGGTTTTTGCAGATTGATCTTCACGTTGCAGGGCGAGCAATTGGAAATCGCGATGATCGAGGAGGTAAGCAAGCACTATGACGACTGACCGAATATATTATTCCGATCTAGCCGTTCCGCCGGGGGAGTACCTCGCCGAGGTGCTGGAGGAAAAGGGGATCTATCAGGCGGATTTGGCCCGCCGGATGGGCCGGCCCATTCCCGCGATCAACGAGATCGTAAAGGGCGACAAGGCCATCACCTCGGAGACGGCCCTGCAGTTGGAGCAGGTGCTGGGCGTTCCCGCGCACATTTGGACCGGGCTGGAGGCGCAATACCAGCTTGTGAAGGCCCGGGCAAATGAACAGGCCCAACAGGAGAAAGACATCCCCTTGCTGGAGCAAATACCTTTTGTGGAGCTTGCCCGGCTGGGGTTCGTGAAGAAAACGCGCATTGCCTTCGAAAAGATAAAGGAACTCCAGCGTTTCTTTGGGGTTTCCGCGTTGTCGAACATGCCCCAAGTGAAGGCTTTTGCTCCCGCTTTCCGTTGCAGCGGCAAGCACAAGGCCTCTCCGTATGCCTTGGCGGCATGGCTCCGGTGCGGCGAGATCAAGGCGCGGGAGATCGAAACGAAACCGTTTTCCAAGGAAAAGTTGGAGGCGGTGCTGGCGGAAGCCAAAAAGATGACCCGTCAGCCTCCCGCGATTTTCCTGCCCGTTCTAAAGCGGCTGCTGGCGGAAGCGGGCGTGGCCCTGGTCATGCTGCCGCATTTACCCAAAACCTATGCCCACGGAGCCACGTTCTGGCTTGGCTCCGAGAAGGCCGTGGTGCTGATGAGCATCCGGGGCAGTTGGGCCGACATGTTTTGGTTCAGCCTGTTCCACGAGCTGGCCCACGTCCTCAAGCACGACAAGCGCCTGACGTTCATCGACGACGGCGTATCCAATCCCGAGGTGCAGAAACAAGAGGACGAGGCCAATGCCTTTGCGGGCGAGCAGTTGATTCCAGGCAAAGCCTACGCGGCATTTATCCAATCGACGCAGCTCGGAACGGAGACGATTCGCGCGTTTGCGAAAGAGATGGGCGTGCATCCCGGGATTGTCGTGGGTCGGCTCCAGCACGATCAACAATTGCCCGTGGTGACGGCGCTGAACCGCATGCGGGAGCGATATATTTGGAAAAAATCCGCCACCTGACGGATGGAGGAGCCTCCACGTCGCTATCCGAGCGGCAAGTAGACGGATTCAAGATCCAGGTGCCCTTGTTCATCGCCCCCGGCGAGACCCTCCTGGTCGATACCAAAACCCACAAATACGCCGGCAAAGCCGGCTGACCACCGCTCCCGCTGCGACAAATCGCGGCTTGAGGTGTTTTCGGCACTGAAAATCGTCCAAAACAGGCCCAGAAATGGTGAAAATCGCCTGAAAAACGGCATTTTTTCGATTTTGCGCCTGAAAACGGCATTTTGACCGGTTCAAGAGGCTTTGGGTGCCTAAAAATGCTCCATTGGGGGATAAAATCAGTACTTTTCCCTTGCCCAATACTGAACCGGCGTTCATTGTCCGTGCGTGGTCGGAAATTCAGGCTTGGGAGCAATTGGCGGCTGCGAAAACGAGCGGAATGGCATGCAAAAAATCCTGGGAAAAACCCCTTAGCCATGGCCAACCATTCAGCCATCGAATGGACGGAAGCGTCGTGGAACCCGGTGACGGGGTGCACGAAGATCAGCGCGGGGTGCGCGCACTGCTATGCCGAGCGCATGGCGCGGCGCCTGCACGCCATGGGCCAGCCGAACTACCGCAACGGGTTCGATGTGACCTGCCATCCCGACGCGCTCGGGCTGCCGCTGAAGTGGAAGAAACCGCAGGTGATTTTCGTGAATTCCATGAGCGATTTGTTCCACAAGGCGGTGCCCGCGGAGTTCATCGAGGAAATCTTCTTCACCATGAACCAGGCCCGGTGGCACACGTTCCAGATCCTGACCAAGCGTGCGGATCGGCTGCTTCAACTGGCCCCGCGCTTGAAATGGACGCCGAACGTCTGGATGGGCGTCACGGTCGAGAACGACAAGCACGTGGACCGGATCGACCGGCTGCGCGAAGTCCCGGCGGCCGTTCGGTTCCTCTCGCTGGAACCGTTGCTGGGGCCGCTGCCCGAACTGGATTTGACCCGCATCGATTGGGTCATCGTCGGCGGCGAATCCGGCCCCGGCGCCCGCCCCATGGATCCCGCTTGGGTGCTCGACCTGCGCGACCAATGCCTGAATGCCGGCGTCGCCTTCTTCTTCAAGCAGTGGGGCGGCGTCCGCAAGAAAAAGGCCGGACGTCTCCTCGAAAAACGGACCTGGGAACAGATGCCGCGCGAAGCTGCGACATTGTAGATCTCGTGCACAGAATGAAATGTGGCGAATGAAAAATAGGGGCGAAAAATTGTTGCACAACCTAACCGTTATGCTACCGTAACTACAGCTTAACCACCATGTGTGGGAGGAGTATTCGGCCCAGCTTCATCGGCTGGGCCAGCCTTTTTTCGGGCGGCCTCATATTCCTGTTGGAGTTTGTGTCGTGTGTGCCCCCGATCCGTTGGATAGGCCGTGACGAGCAGGGCATACCTTCTGCCGCGGGGCGCCAAGACGACAAGAAAGTCCTGTTCTTCCAGCCAAAGCAGGATTCGGGGATTCCCGCTGCGCATGTTTTCCCATGTCTTGACGCGGGGGTCGTGGGCATGATGAATGATTGCCCGGACCCAGCCGATGCGTTCGCATCGTCGCAGATCCGGAGTCCGATTTGCTTCAACATTGCCTTCCTGAACGATATGCCAGAAAGCCCACTCCCGGTTATGATGCATGGGATGTCGGCGCAGGCCAACCCGCATTCCTCGATAAAACGGCGGTTTATCGATCAAATCGGCTTTGAACTTTGAATAGACGGCGGCGGCGTATGCATCCCAACTTCCGCCATGATCTGGCAGCGTAAGCAAAGGGGGGAGCCAATCCGGGAAACCGGTCATGGGTGATCATCCTTGGGATGCCAGACCAAGATATTCGTTTTGGGTTCCTTAAGGAAGGTGGTGTGGGTTAGGGGATAGCCCGAACGCCGCTGCATGTCTGACACGAGAGTTAATTTGGCGGAACTGCCTGTCTCTCCCCGGCACGCATATCCGACGGCACCAATTAACAGGTCGGCCAGTTGCAGCAGCCCAACTTCATGCGAGTGGACGATTTGCACGTTGGCGATGGCTTTGCGCTCGAAATCGTGGATGCTGTTGCAAAGTACTTCATGCAGCTTGCGCGTTTTGACGGCGCCCTGGCTATCCTTGTAGTCCAGAAATATCCGGTGGGCGGAATCTGGCTGGATCACGGCCTCCAGCATTCGGAAGTACATTTTATAATACCAATCGTCGTGGGTTTGACCCATGCGGATATGATCCAGAATGGTTTTGTCCGGCACAACCAATGCGCGAAAATGCAGGTGTTCCGACCGGAAGAAAAAATCCATGACGGCACGGTAGAAATCCAGTTTTGCGGGAGAGGCCTTGGTCCACTTCAATTCAAAGTTGTCCGATAATCCATAGGCCCGTTTCAGGTTGCGCAAGTGCAGGTGTGCATCGCGGACTTGAACCTCCGGACACCAGACCGCCCCCAAGACCATGACGCGATGGCCGTCGTTTTCCAGATGGCAGCTCTCGTCGCAATAGACGTTTAGATGTTCCTTCATGCCGGGCTTTCCTTAGGGTTTGGCGGCGGTCCGGTAGTTGGCGTCGAGTTCGGGTTGGAGGGCGAGGAGTGCGGCGAGGCGGCGGGCCATTTCCGTGACATAGCGGACTTCGATGGTGGTCAGGGCGCGGCCAAGTAGGGGCTTTTCGCGGTAGGAGAGCCATTTTTTGATGACTTGGTAACCGCCGATGGTGAAATCCCAAACGGACCGGGGAACATTGCGCCAGCAGGCGGAATCGTTCAAGTAGATGTCTAGCGAATCGGTTCCGTGGGGAGCAGTTTTACCTCGGCCGGGCATGGTGACGCCGTCTTTGCCGGTGTGGCCCCAGCCAGCCACGAGATCCAAATCGCCGGTGTCGGGATCGGCCGGCTGACCATCGGCGCGCCGGAACACGGCGATGTCCCGGAGTTCGGGGCGGATCGTACCGACCGTGACGCCATCCACGGGAGCTTCGGTGTCGAGCAGCACCGCCACCTTCCGGCCTAGCGTTGCGGAATCGAGCAGCGCGGATTTATCCTTGGGGAGCGGTATTCTCGGCCAGTCCTGGCGTATCCCGTCGGCATTTTCCGAAAGGTACGCGGGGGAATACCCAATCGCCAAGGCGTGCATCCAAATCAGTTCGGCGGTTCCTTGGTCTTTATCGGGATCGGGGAGGCCAAGACCTGCGAGATATGAGCGGGCCATGGGGGAAAGATTGGCGACAATGTTTTCCTCCACTTGTCCGAGGCCCGGGAGGGTATTGAGCCGATGAGGGAATGCGGATGCATCCGTAGCCAACAAGTGGTCATCACAAAGGATATGTGTAAAATAAAAAGGAAAGCCTTCGGCATCTTTGGAGCGATTGAATCTTGAAAGAAAAAAGGCATTTCCGGGCCAATTCTGCGCCCATAAATTGGGTCTTGCTCGGTTCCATACTGAGCCAACGCCCGTGTAATAGCACCAGCAAGTGTCGAGCGGGCGTATCGCGTATCTATGTAGGCGGCCTTGAATATATCCTTCTTCTTCTTGAACTTTTCCTCGGGCTTTTTTTGCGTCGTGTGCTGCCGCATTTTTTGTCAACGGATGGCCTTCTTTGACAAGGGAGTCGAAGGAAATATTAGGATCGAAATAGCGTTGCATGCGGGCCGCCAGGGCTTCCTTGTTGACATCCATCAACGCCCCGCCGCGTTTTTCCATGAGCCCGTTTACTGGTGTGGCCGAACAAAGGTCTAGCAGACTCGGCCAGCTTCTATAGGCCGTAGTGTCATCTGAAGGTTTGAATGAAAAGCGGTTGTCTTTGTTTGGCTTAGCGGCTTGATATTGAGCGTTGAAGTCTGCGGTGGCTAGACTGGCAACAATTTCCTCGCGTTTTTTCGTGCCCCAGAAGTGGCGGAACAGAACTTGCGGTTTGGGCTCTTTTGTTTTCCGCACGAGGGTTGAAATGGCTGTGCCGACTCGAATGCCTTCGCGGCTCCACTCGGTTGAGAAAACGGAGGGATCTGGCATGCCTTCGGGAGTGAGCTTGCCAGTTTCGCGGCTGTCGCCGTTTAGGCAGTCGAACCAGAGGCGGTCGAAATGGCTGGCGAGGCTTTGGCGCATGACGACGAAGGATGGATCACCAAGGTATGAGAAACTGGTAATGAAAGAAACAACGCCGCGACCGCCATGTTCGGCGATGCGTTTTTCGGCGAGGCGGAAGAAACGGACATAGAGTTCGTCGAGATTGTATTTTCTAATTTTCCACTCAGAAGCCAGGCCTTTTTTGTATGGTTCGACCAGGCTGTTTTCTTCTTCGGGGCTGACGCCGGCGTAGGCGTTGTAAGGAGGGTTGCCGAGAATGACAAGGATGGGTTTTTCGCGTTTTACTTTCCCGGCGGCGTCGCGTTCGGCGGCAAGTTCGGGAAAGGAGATGAGGTCCTGCTTGGCTTTTTCATTGGGCGGCTCCCACCCGGTGAGCGAATTGGTGAGAAATACACCGGGGCGTTCGGTTTTGGCGTCGTCGAGAGGGGCGCCCAGAGATTCCAATAGCAGGCCGAGCTGAAGGTGGGAGACGACGAAGGGGGCGGGCATGATCTCGAACCCAAAGATGCGCTGCAATGCGGCTTGCTTGAGGTCGTGGGCAGCGAGGGCATCGGCGCCTTTGTCGGAAAAAGTCTTGTGGATGCGGCGGAGGACGGCGCAGAGGTAAGCGCCGGTACCACAGCAGGGGTCGAGAACGACGACTTGGGGATCGGCGAGGCCGTCGGCGATGCCGAGTTCGGAGCGGAGTACGGAATCGACGCGCTCGACCTGGTAGTCGACGATTTCGGAGGGTGTGTACCAAACACCGAGTTCTTTACGAAGCGCGGGATCGAATTCGGCGAGGAAAGGTTCGTAGAAGTACTGGACAGCGTGGTGTTCCTCGAAGCCTTCGAAAAAGAGACTGGCATCGACGCGGTTGAGGGCGGCTCCGGCCCAGTCGAGGACTTCGGGAAGATGAAGCTGTTCGAGATCACGGGAATGGACTACGAGGTTGAAGAGCGCACGAATCATGGGGACGCGCAGGATAAAGCCAGTATCTTTCCAATCGAAGCGGTTGCCTGTGGGAAGGTAGGCGGCGGCGGCTTCGCGGACGGCGCGGGTTTTAGGCTTTTTCGCGGCGACGGCGATGCGGTGGCGGGCGTGAATGACCCAGGCGGAGAAAATGCCGTAAAACAACGTTTGAACAAGGGTGGAGCGGAAAAAGTGTTCGCCTTTTTCGCCTTCAAAGTGCAGCCCGAGGGCGCTTTCGAGGGCATTCTTGATGGCGGCGAGGGTCGCCAGATCGCCGTTTTCGATGCGGGCCTTTGCTTCGCGGGCATAGGAAGAGAGGAGGCGGGCGACATCCTGCGGGGTCTTGAGGGGGGCATTGTGGGTCAGAACGCGTTTGAGATACTCTTCCAGTATGGAGCCAAGTTCCTGCGCCAGTTTATGGGGGTGGCAAAGGTCCGCGCGGAAGGATTTCTCGTCGGGGGCCAGCTCGCAGCGTTCAAGGACGACGGGGTTGCCATCGCGGTCGGCTTCGACGAGGGCGAAGGCGCGCAAATTCGTGACGAACACGAGGCCGTAGCGCCGGAGATACTTGGCGACCTGTTCGCTTTCCATCAGCGCTTGGAGATCTTGCGCGGGCGGCTTGACTTCCATGACGCCCCGCGCGGGGACGATTTCTCGCGGCGGGTTGGCGCGGTCTACCTTGCGGAGTTGATCGGCGGTGTAGAAACCGCCGTCGGGAATGCCCGCGCCCAGACTGTGGGGATTGATGACGCAAGCGACCTTGGGCTTGAGGGTATCGCCGATTGAATTAAGGAGGTTGGATAGGGCGATGTAGTAAGAGGTTTCGGCCACGCCCGCGCCGCTATAGCAAATGCGCGCAACCTCGGTGAAGTATTCCTCCACAGAATGGGGCTTGGTGCTCATGCTGACCCGCAGAATAGCAGGGCGCGCAGTGATTTGCAAAGGCTTTGCCGCGGGGCTTACACCAAGTTTTTCATAGCTTCTTAGGATCGGAGGGCGTCAAGAGGAACCCAGTCGCCGGGGGCGCGTTCGTAGGTCCAGAACGTCCAGCCGTTGCATGAAACACGATTGCAGGCGACGGCGGCGGCGAGAGAGGGAGAATTGTAGAGCTTGCCGGCAAAGCGGATCGTTCCGTCGCGGCGCACCTGAGCCTTGATGATCTTGCCTTTGAACCGGGCACGGATGGGGAAGGCGTTGAAAATGTATTTGGCGAGCGCCGGGGTGCGGCCGTTCGTTTTCTTGGGGGCAGCTTTGCGGCGGGCGGGGCGGAATTCTTCAAACATGCCGTCGATCTCGTCGTTGAAGCTTTGCTTCATGTCGCGGCGGAAACGGCGGCGGAGGTCGTCGGACTTGGCGAACTTGCCCTTTTGCTTGTTCCCGGCGGGCTTGACGGTGCGGAGGATCAAGGCTTCCAGCTCGCGCAAGTGGTGGTCGCCGATGGTGATGTATACCGAGAAGCGGTCCCAGGAATCGGCGTGCCGATCGCGCAGGTGCTGGGTGAGACGGGTGCGGAGGTTGGTGGCGAGACCGACGTAGTAGAGCTTGCCGCGCCGGAAAAGGGCATAGATGCCTTGGCGTCCACGCACGTATTGCCGGATGATGTCCTGATATTCCTCGAGGGCTTCACGGGAGATGTTTTCGAGGTGCTGGCAAACGAGCTGGGCGTTGCGTTTCATGGCGGAAAAGCAGTCTAGCGCGCTGCGCCTGAGCTGAAAAGGGGAAAACCACAAGCCGCGATTAAACATGCGGGGGAGGCGGGCGCTCGCTTGACATTTGGCGGCCAGCCCGTATGCTTTCCCCGCTTCATCGACGAAGGGCGTTTAGCTCAGTTGGTTAGAGCGCGTGCCTCACATGCACGAGGTCACTGGTTCGAGTCCAGTAACGCCCACCACCCTTCGCGCGTGCCGCGCTTCGGGTGGCAAGCCACCCTTCGATACTCCCGCCACCCTTCCGATCCACCGGCGCAACTTGCGCTACCCGTCTGTCCGGGCGTCTCACGCGGAGACACAGAGGCACGGAGAGGGGGGCGGGGCATCCGGATAACTACGAATAACGCGAATAGCGCGAATGGGAACAGGGAAGGGGGAGCGGTTCGGCAGGGCTGAATCGCCGGGGCGATGGGGCTCTGTCGCCAACGCGCACGGGACGCGTGCGTTTCGCGACAGAATCCCTATCGTCCCTCACGGCGCAATTTAGCGCCGCCCCTTCCTTGCCGGTCCAAATCCTATTTATCTCCGAAAAGCCTGCTCCGACAATTCGTGCCATTCGCGTGATTCGTAGTGACGGCTGCGGTCCGGGATCCGGGTCCCGTTTCGCGTGTTTGGCGTGTTTCGTAGTCTAGGCGTCTTTGCCGGGCGGGGTCTTGCCGAGGCGGGCGAGGACGGCCTTGAGGTCGGCCCAGCAGGGGGCCTTCTGGCGCGGGTCGCGTAGGAGGTAGGCGGGGTGGAAGGTGAGCATGACGGGGATGCCTTCGAATTCGCGCCAGCTGCCGCGGGCCTTGCCGATGGGCATGGTTTCTTGCACGAGGCCGCGGGCGGCCGTCGCGCCGAGGCACACGATCAGCTTGGGCTGGATGACGGCGATCTGCCGCTTGAGATAGGGGATGCAGCCTTCCATCTCTTCGGGCGTGGGCACGCGGTTGCCCGGCGGACGGCACTTGACGATGTTGCCGATGAACACCTGCTCGCGCGTGTAGCCCATGGCGACGATCATCTTGGTCAGCAGCTGGCCGGCGCGGCCGACGAACGCGAGTCCCTGCTCGTCTTCGTCGGCGCCGGGGCCTTCGCCGACGAACATGACGTCGGGCTTGAGCGCGCCCTGGCCGGGGACGACGTGTTTGCGCGTGGGGGCCAAGGCGCAGAGCTGGCGGGCGGCGATGTCGGCGGGGCTGGGGGCGGGGGGGTCTTCGGCGGGTTTGGGGGGGGGGGCGGGGGGGGGGGCGGCGGGGGGGGGCGCGGGGGGGGGGGGGGCGGCGGGGGGGGCGG
>CALMNW010000038.1 GCA_937872095.1 uncultured Verrucomicrobiota bacterium | reverse complement strand
GCGCCGTGGCCGATTTCGCGGCGGTTGAGGCCGCCGAGGCGCTTGACTTCGCCCGTGGAGTAGGGCGGGAAGTTGTAGTGCAGCGTGAAGCGCTTGGTCGTTTCGCCGCCGGTGAGGCCGTCCATTTCCTGCTCGTCCTGGCCGGTGCCGAGGGTGACGACGGCCATGGCCTGCGTCTCGCCGCGGGAGAAGAGGGCGGAACCGTGCACGCGCGGGAGCAGGGCCACGTCGGCCAACAGCGGCCGGAGCTGGTCCATCGCGCGGCCGTCCATGCGCTTGCCCTTCTCAAGGACGCCCTTGCGGACGAGCTCGATCTCGACGACGTCGAACAGCATCTTGAACTTGTTTTCGGTCATGAGCTCTTCGCCGTAGGCTTCCTTCATCTTGGCGAAGGCGGCGTCGAAGACGGCGCGCATCTTGGTCTGGCGCTCGAGCTTCTTCACGGTGAAGAGAGCTTCTTCCAGATCCGCGCCGGCGATTTCGCGCAGCTTGGCGACCTGGCCGGCATCGGGGCCGGACTCGGCGAACGTCTTGGGAGCGAGGCCCATCTTGGCCCGCAGCTCGGTCTGGGCGTCGCAGATCTTGACGACGGCCTCGTGGCCGAACTTCATCGCGGCGACCATGTCGGCGTTGTTGATTTCAAGGGCGGAGCCTTCGATCATCATCGGCAGGTCGCGGCGGCCGACGTAGACGAGGTCGAGGTCGGAATCCTTCATCTGGCTATGCGACGGATTGAGGACGAATTGGCCGTTGAGGCGGCCGACGCGCACGGCGCCGAGCGGGCCGAGGAAGGGCAATTCGCTGAGCATGAGGGCCGCGGAGGCGGCGTTGATGCTGAGGATGTCGCTCTCGTTTTCGCCATCGACGGTCATGAGGGCGTTGTTGATCTGGACGTCGTTGAAGAATCCTTCGGCGAACAGGGGCCGGATGGGGCGGTCGGTGACGCGGGCCGTGAGGATTTCCTTCTCGGTGGGACGTCCCTCGCGCTTGAAGTACCCGCCGGGAAAGCGGCCGGCGGCGTAGAAGCGCTCGCGGTATTCGACCTGGAGCGGGAAGAAATCGATGCCTTCGCGCGGCTTGGCGGTGGTGGTGACGGCGGAAAAGACCATGGTCTCCCCGAGCTGGCAGGTGGCCTGGCCGGCCGCCTGGCGGGCCAACAAGCCCGTTTCGAACGTCATCGTTTTTTCGCCGAGGGCGACGCTGACGGATGTGGTGTTCTTCATTCTCTTGCTTTCCTTGCTTGCTGCTTCTCTTCTTCTGCTTTTTCTGTCTTGTTACGTGGGGCGCGCGGGAGCGCATCGCGGCGGAACGCGACGCGGCGCAATGAAGGAAGGAGTTGGACTCGTCCGTCAACGGCCGCGGGGCCGCCAGCGAGCGGGGGAGGGCCCCCGGGGAGGACTAGCGGCGCAGGCCGAGACGCTCGATGAGCTTCTGGTAGCGGGCCAGTTCCGTGCTGCGGAGGTAATCCAACAGGCGGCGGCGCTGGCTGACCATGACGATCAGTCCGCGGCGCGAGTTGTGATCGCCTTTGTGGGCCTGGAGATGCGCGGTCAGGTCCTGGATCCGCTTGGAAAGGAGGGCCACTTGGACCTCCACGGAACCGGTATCCTTCTCGTGCTGCTGATATTCTTGCTTGATCGTCGCCTTGACTGAGCTATCCATCATAACTGCTTGATCCAACTTTGCTTCTTTTTACGTTTGGTTGAAGCGCGGACTATACGAGGGGGGCGGGGCGGGATGCAAGGTCAATTTTCGATGCCCGCAGCGGGGAGGGGGGCGATCGGAAACGGTTCGGATCGGCATGGGCGGTATTAATGAAAAACGAACATTAAATGATTTGCGGCGTTCGGAGCAGATCGGATATTTTTTACATAAGTGTCGGGATAGGCACATGAACTACGGCCAGATTCCATTCAACGTTCGGAGTGCGGCGTCCTGCCGCGCGGGCGATTTAGAAAAAACAAGAGGGTAAACACATGAAGACGATGAAAATGTGGAAGTGGTGTGCGGGCGTCGCGCTGGCGGCGGTTTTGGCGGGCGGTTCTTCCGCTTTGGCCCAGATCGTCACGTTCGATTTCGCCGGGTTGGCCGGAAACGAGGCCACGGCGACCAACAACGCCAAAGACGCCAATCTGGATGACACCGTCATTTCCCGTTCGCCCACCATGCCGTCGGCGGCCAGCAACGGCGATCGATTCAATTCGACCAACTGGGCCATCGTTTCCATCGCCAATGCCGTTTCCGGCGGCAAGTACATGGAATTCACGATCACGCCCAAGGCGGGTTACCAGTTCAACGTCAGCTCCATTTATGTCCAATGGCAGCGCTCGTCGACCGGCAACCGGGGAGTTTCGCTCCGGAGTTCGCTGGATAGCTATGCCAGCGACATCGGGTCGGAATGGGCCCTGAACGACGTCACCACCACCCAGAACAACACCTGGACCTTCGACCAGGGCAACAGCGCCACGCCGGTCACCTATCGCCTGTATTCCTGGGCCGAGGCCATCACGGGCACGGGCGGACCGGGAGACGGCACGGGCAACGACATCGTCGTGAACGGCACCGTGTCTTCCGTCGGCGGCGCCTCGGCGCCCTCCGTGACGACGGTGGCGGCCAGCGCCATCGACACGACGACGGCCACCGCCAACGGCGACGTAACGGACGACGGCGGCGACACCGTGACGGAACGCGGCGTGTGCTACAAGACCTCCAGCGGCGTCGCGATCACGGACAATCCGACCGCGGCGGCGGCCGGCGGAACGGGCGAATTCTCCGTGGATCTGTCGAGCCTGGACGTCAACCAGATCTACTATTTCAAGGCCTATGCCATCAACGGCATCGACACAACGCTGGCCGACAACGAATTGAACTTCACGACCTTGGCGAACGTCCCGGCCGCCCCCACGGTGGGCAATGCGACGTATTCGACGCTGGACGTCGCGGTCAACGCCAACGGCAACCCGGCCTCGACGGAGTTTGCGATCCAGCGGACCAACGACAACTATTACCTGCAGGCGGACGGCTCGTTCGGCGCCTCGGAAGACTGGCAGACCGCGGCCGAGTGGGATACGACCACGGCCACCGGACTGACGCCCGAAACCGAATACGGCTTCCAGGTCAAGGCCCGCAACGGCGCGAGCGTGGAAACCGCGTTCGGCGCAGTGGCCAGCGAATCGACCTCGGCGGCTCCCACCGGCATCTGGATCAATCCGATGAGCGCCGGCACCCCGATGGGGACCTACTATCTGGGCGACACCATGGGCGAATGGTACGTGAACTTCGAAATCGGCCAAACCACCTGGGACTACGCCCAAGTCGGCATCGGCACCAGCCCGGCGGGAACCGACTACAATTGGGGCGTGGCCAATTGGTACGAGGATGGGGAAGGGTCCAACAAGCGCGTCCGCCGCGATCTGAGTGGCGTCCAGTTCACGTCCACGGCGAACTACTACGTCATCTGCCAGGCCAAGGCCACGTCCGGAGACGACTACACGTCGAAGTCGGGCAACGGGTGGGGCAATTCGCAGATCTATCCTCCGGCGGACCTGTCTTCGGCCTATTTTGCGGTCAGCGCCCTGAACGATCCGTCCGGCCAGACCGCCGAGGCGGACCAATCCTCCCAAATCAATCTGTTCTGGACCAACAACGCCCAGGACCACGCCGTGATGGTGGTGCACAAGCTGGCCACCGATTCCTGGACCGAGCCGACGCAAGGCCAGAGCTATTCCGCCTCCGACACCATCGGCGCGGGCACCGTCATCTATAAGGGCGGCGCCGAGGTGTTCTACGACACCGGCCTGCTGGCAGACACGACCTACGACTACAAGTTCTATTCCGTGAACAACGACTACTATTCCGCCGGCGTGACGGCGCAGGAAACCACCCTGCCCTGCGAGCCGGACGCGCCCACGGGCTTGGACGCCGTTCCGGACTACGTGAGCTTCGCGGCCAGTTGGAATGCCGCGGATCGCGCGACCGGCTATCGCCTCGACGTCAGCACGGAAGAGGAATTCGGCACGCCGATCTACGCCACGGACCTGTTCATTTCCGAATACGTCGAAGGCGCAAGCAACGAGAAGTACGTCGAAATCTTCAACGGCACCGGCGCCAGCGTCGATCTGGCGGACTACGCCTTGATGCTCTACGCCAACGGATCCGCCACCCCGACCGCCAGCAACACGCTTGCGGGCACGCTGGCCAACGGCGCCGTCGCCGTCTATCGGAATTCCTCCGCGACGAACCTGATCGGCTCGACCAGCAGTTCGGTCAACTACAACGGCGACGACGCGGTGGCCCTGCTGAAGAAGTCGACGGAAGCCTATGTGGACATCTTCGGACGCATCGGCGAAGATCCGGGCACCGCCTGGACGAGCGGATCCTTCTCGACCTTGGACAAGACGCTGGTCCGGAAAGCGACGGTGACCGGCGGCGTGACGAGCAACCCCGGCAGCGGATTCCCGACGCTGGCGACGGAGTGGGACCAGTACGCCATCAGCGACGAATCGCATTTGGATGCCCACGACTTCAATCCGGGCACGACCCCGTCCTTCGTTGCCGGCTTCGAGAATCTGGCGGTCGCGGGCACGAGCCAGTCGGTGACGGGCCTGACGGAAGGCGTCACCTACTACTTCCGCGTGCGCGCGGAAGGCGAGGGCGGCTGCCCGAGCGTCGATTCCGCCACGGCCAGCACGACCACGCTGGAACATCTCCGTCCGCAGGTCACCCCGGCGGTCGCCAACGTCCGCGAAGGCGGCGAAGGCCGGTTCTTCGTGCGCCTGAACCAGGATCCGGGCCAGGTCGTGGAAGTCGCCGTGAGCCACAGCTCGGGCGACGAAGACATCGCGATCGTCGGCACGACGACCACCCTGACCTTCCGGTCGTCGGACTGGAGCACCTGGCAGGCCGTGACGCTGACGGCGCCCGAAGATGCGAATGCCGCCAGCGAATCGGCCACGTTCCTGGTGGCGCTGGCCGGCGCGGACGACGTGTTCGCGGAAGCGGCCACGCTGGACGACGATATCGCCGACAATCTGGCCTCGGCGGCGGCGGGCGCCACGCTCTCCGCCTGGCGCGGCTATCGCCTGTCGCACCTGATCGACGGCGTGCACGCGGTCAGCACCAACTACGCCTTCACGACGTGGACCAGCGTGCCGCCGGGAACGATCACGCTGGATCTGCAGGCCACGTCGGTCGTGTCGCGCGTGCGCATCCTGACGTGGGATTGGAACTATCGCAACCACCAGTACACCATCGAATCGTCGCTGGACGGTTCCAGCTGGTCGATGCTGGCGGATGCCGGCACGGGCGAACACCGCGGCTGGGAAGATTGGGATGCCGCCGACGCGCAGATGCGCTACCTGCGGTTCACCGGGTTGACCAATTCCGTGAACGCGGGCGTCTGCGTGCCGGAACTGGAAGTGTACGGCGAACGCCTGCAGGCGCCGGCGCTGGAGTTCTCGACGGACAACGTGCTCGTCCGCGAAGCGGGCGAAGGCCGCCTGTTCATCCACATGACCGAAGCGCCGGAAGGCAACGTCACGGTCAACGTCTCGCTCAACCCCGGCGATGCCGACGTGGCGCTGCAGGGCGAAACGACCCTGGTCTTCAAGCCGACGAACTACGACACCTGGCAGTGGGTGACGCTGGCGGCCGGCTCCGACGCGAACGCCATCAACGAGACCGCGTCGCTGCAGATTTCCACGATCGGCGCGGCCGACCAATTCGTGGACGTCGAGGTTCTGGACGTCGACATCGGCGAGAACGTGGCGCTGGCTTCGGGCGGCGCGACGGTTTCGGGCGTGCGCGGTTACCGGACGGCCGATCTGATCGACGGCGTGCACATGCTCAGCACCAACTACGCCTTCACGACGTGGACCAGCGTGCCGCCGGGGACGATGACCGTGGACATGCAGACGGCGATGACCGTGTCGCGCGTGCGCATCCTGACGTGGGACTGGAACTACCGGGACCACCGCTACGTCATCGAATCCTCGGTGGACGGCTCCAGCTGGTCGACGCTGGCGGATGCCAGCACGGGCGCTCACCGCGGCTGGGAAGACTGGCCGGTGGCGGACGAATCGATCCGCTATCTGCGGTTCACCGGGTTGACCAATTCCGTGAACGCGGGCGTCTGCGTGCCGGAACTGGAAGTGTACGGCGAACGGCCCCTGCCGGAGCTGATCCAGCTGTCGAAGACCACCGTCAACGTCCGCGAAGACGGCGAAGGTCGGTTCTTCGTGCGCCTGGCCAGCGCGCCGGCGGCGAACGTCGTGATCAGCGTGGCCCGCGTGAGCGGGGATGAGAGCTTGGTGCTCGCGGACGGCTCGAGCTTGACCTTCAAGCCTTCGAACTGGAGCACGTGGCAGAAAGTGACGCTGACGCAGGCGAACGACGAAAACGCCGACGGCGAAACCGCGAGCCTCGAGGTTTCGATGCCGGGCGTGCTGCCGCGCACCGTGTCGGTGGTGGCCTTGGACGACGATATCGGCGAGAATCTGGCGCTGGCGTCGGAAGGCACGACGATGTCGGGCCGCAAGGCGTACTTCATGGGCTACGTGATCGACGGGACGCATACGGCGTTGAACCAGTACGGCTACACGATCTGGACGAACGAACCGCCCGGAACGATGACGCTGGACCTGCAGGAAGCGACGACGGTGTCGCGCGTGCGCCTCCTGAACTGGGACTGGACCTGCCGGTTCCACCGCTACGTGGTGGAAGGATCGGCGGACGGTTCGAGCTGGACGACGCTGGCGGACGCCAGCGGGGCGGACCGGCAGGGCTGGGACGACTGGGCGGTGGCGGACGAGACGGTCCGGTACGTGCGGTTCACGGGCCTGACGAACAGCGCGAACGTGGCGGTCTGCATCTCCGAACTGGAGGTCTACGGCACGCGCGCCGTGCGGCGGCGGAGCTTGGCCTCCAGCGGCGTCGCGGCGATCGCGGCGAGCGAACCGGTGGCGGTGGTGACCAGCGACGGGCTGGACGACGAAACCGGCTGGAACGCCGTCGATGGCGACGACGCGACGGCTTGGGTCGGCCAGAAGGCCGGCGGCGGATACGTCGTGGTCGAATACGCCCCGACGCTGAACCTGTCGGCGCTGGAAATCGACGTGGCGGAAGGCTCCTTGGCCGGCATCGAATACCTCTACAGCCTGGACGCCAAGGAATGGCAGCCGCTGCCGGAAGACATGGAGAAGAATCCCGTCGCCCTGAACTTCCTGTGGCTCGTGTTCCCGGACGACGGCACGGAGGCCGTGCCCAACGTGATCGAAATCCGGCCGAATCCGTAATCGCATCGGATTAGCCGATGCCCATCAGGCGGCGCGCATGCGCCGCCTGATTTTTTTATGCCCGGGCGGCTCACTCTGTCGCCATTTTTATGTCGGAATAATGGCGGCTTGATTCGACGCAATTTTGCGCGAAATGCCGGAATATTGACATGCCGTCATCTCACGAAACCCTAATAAACACCGTAATAAACCGACAATATTGCTCATGTGAAATTAACCCTACAAGGTTTGACGGGAAAGCGGTGTTTTTCGTGAAATACTCCTTACATGAAAACGTCTATTTCCAGTTTTTCGAACCTCTCGAATGGTGTCCGGACGCTCGGCGCGGCGCTTGTTTCCTTCGCGGTTTCCGCCGCGTCGGTTTGGGCGGCCCCCGCGGCGAAAGACGGCGACGGCACGATGTCCGTTGCGCCGGATGCGGTCTTGGCGGGCCACGCCGAGCATTTCGACTTCGCGTTTCGCAACTTGAATCGCGGTCCGTTCAACGCGGGTTCCCAACTGGAACTTTCCATCCCGGCGGGATGGACCGTTCCGCAAACCGCGGATGCCGGCGCACCCGGATATCTGGCCGTGGCTTCCACGGCGGGCGTGGCGTCCGCCGCGATCGCCTCCATCTCGGGCGCCGGTCCGTGGACCGTCCTGATCGATTTCACCGCGAATAAAGGGACGGCCAATGGATTCGACTTGGCGTATGCGGATGCCGCGCCATCGGCGGCGGGATCCCACCTGTTTGCGGTCCAAACCCGTCAGGCCGGCGGAACCTTCGATTCGATCGGAACGAGTCCGGCGGTGGTCGCGAGCAACGCTTTGGCGATCGTGACGCTCGGGCAACTGGTCCAGACCTGCGACGGCACGCCGCGCGCCGTGACGGTCGAGACGGTGCCGGAGGGCTTGGCCGTGGCGGTGACCTACGACGGTTCCGTGGCCGCGCCGGTCGCGACCGGCATCTATGCCGTGGTCGCCACGGTTGCGGAACCCGGCTACGAAGGTTCGGCCAGCGACTGGTTGGTGGTGCAAGAAGCCGGCGGCGGCGAACCGACGCGGGGTCTGGAAACCTTCGAAAATTTTGCCCCGGCGGGCAGCGGTTATGAAAGCGGAGTGTTCCGGGGACAGGACGGTTCCGTTTGGACCTATGCGCAGGCGCGCGGCGATTTGAGCATTTCCGGAAAATCGCCCACGCTGGCAAAGGCCAAAGGCGCCTTCATTCGCTCGGGCGCGATTCCGGGCGGAGTGGGAGAGATCTCGCTGAAATTCCGCAAGGCGGGCAACCAAAGCGTGGCCTGCGGCGTGTTCGTGAACGATGTCCGGATCGGCACGGTGTCCGGCGGCGACGGCTCGATCCAGACCTGGACCAGCGGGTTGGTGAACGTCGCCGGCGAATTCGTCCTGATGCTGACCAACAACGTCAACGGCGGAGCCATCACGATAGACGACGTCGAATGGACGGAATGCAAGCTGCCGGCGACGGTCGCGCTGGACGGCCTGGAGCAAACCTACGACGGCACGCCGCGAACGGTGACGGCGACGACGGAACCCACCGGCCTGGCGGTAGTCCTTACCTACGCCGGTGCGGAGGTCGCTCCAACGGATGCCGGTTCTTATGCGGTGGTGGCCACGGTCGTCGACGACGATTACGCCGGTTCCGCCACCGGCCTTCTCGCGGTGGCCCAGGCCGATCAGGCCATCGATTTCGCGCCCATCGCGGATCCGGCGGAATTCCAGACGCTGGAACTGGCCGCCGCCGCTTCCAGCGGGTTGCCGGTGGCCTTCGCGGTCGGCTTCGGCCCGGCGACGATCGCGGCGGACGGCGCGAGCGTTTCCTTCGCCGGTACGGGCCGCGTGTTGATCGTGGCCTCGCAAGCGGGCGACGGCAACTGGAACGCGGCGTCGGACATGGTGCGCGAATTCGAGGTGCTGCCGGCTTTGGCCATCAGTTCGGATCAGGTCAACGTCCGCGAGAACGGGGAAGGCCGCCTGTTCGTGAGGCTCAACGGCGCGCCGTCCGCGGACTTGACCGTGACCGTGGCGAAGGTGGCTGGGGACGACGATTTCGCGGTCAAGAACAGCCCGGTTTTGACCTTCGGTCCGGCGAACTGGGATTGGTGGCAAGCGGTGACGCTGGTGGCGGCGCACGACGAGGATGCCGTCGACGGCGGCGCGACGTTCCAGTTGTCCTTGCCGGGCTGCGAGCCGCAGCTGGCGTTGGCCAAGGAACTGGACGACGACGTCGGCGAAAATCTGGCGCTGGCGGCGAACGGGGCCGCGATTTCGGGCGGCGTGAATGCCGGTCAGTTGATCGACGGCGTCCACAAGAGTTTCTTCAACTACGGTTTCGCGGTTTGGGGCAACGAGCTTCAGGCAACGCTGACGCTGACGCTGGACGAGCCCAGCGCCGTGTCGCGGATCCGGGTGCTGAATTGGAATTGGCTATATCCCGTTTTCCACCGCTACCAGATCGAAGGTTCGGCGGATGGCACGAACTGGACGCGGCTGGTCGATGCCAGCGCGAACGATCGCCAGGGCTGGGACGAATGGGAAATTCCGGAGCAAACCCTGAACTATTTGCGTTTCGTCGCCCTGTCGAATACGGCGAATCCGCTGGTGTGCATCGCGGAATGGGAAGTCTGCGGCAAGCGCTTGCCGAAGCCGGCGGCGATCACCCTGCATGATCTCCGGCAGGTCTACGACGGCCAGCCCAAGGCCGTCTCGGTGGAAACCGATCCGCCGGCTTTGCCGGTCGCGGTCGTGTACGAAGACGCGGTCGCGCGCCGCAGCTTGGAAGCGGCCTCCGCAACGGCGACCGAACCGCCGGTGGCGGCCGGTATTTACTTCGTGCAGGCCGAAGTGGACGACGAAAACTACGACGGGTTCGCGGAAGACACGTTCGTCATCGAAAAGGCCGAACAAACCCTGTCGTTCCCGAATCCCGGACCTCAGACCCTCCAGAACAGCCCGTATTTGCAGGCCGAGGCGTCCAGCGGTTTGCCGGTCGCCTACGCGGTGGCGGCCGGTCCGGCCGTCCTCGATGAATTCGGCCTCCGCCTGTCGTTTACCGGGACGGGCACGGTGACCATCGTTGCGTCCCAGGCCGGCGACGCCAACTGGAATGCGGCGGAAGACGTGGCCGTGACCTTCGACGTGTCGTGCGCGGAAATCGGCCTGCAATTCAGCCAGACGAACGTCAACGTCCGCGAAGGGGGCGAAGGCCGCTTCTTCGTGCGCCTGGGCGCGGCGCCGACGGCGGACGTCGCGGTGACCGTCGCGCACATCGGCGGCAGCACGAACGTCGCGGTGGCGAGCGGCGCGTCCTTGACGTTCAAGCCCGCGAACTGGGACGTCTGGCAGCCGGTGACGTTGACCGCCGGCGAGGACGATAACGCCGTCGGCGAAACGGCGGAATTCCGCGTGGCCGGTCTGTGCCCGACGGGCCGCATCGTGACGGCGACCGTGCTGGACGACGACATCGGCGAGAATTTGGCGCTGGCGACCGGCGGGGCGACGATTTCGGGATCGCGCGGCTACCGCCTGGCGGACGCGATCGACGGCGTGCATGCGACGATGACCAACTACGCCTTTACGACCTGGGCGACCGTGCCGCCGGGTTCGATCAGCCTCGACCTGCAAACCACGGCGCTCGTGTCGCGCGTCCGGCTGATGACCTGGGATTGGACCTACCGCGATCACCGCTACGTCGTGGAGTCGTCGGTGGACGGCGAGACCTGGACGCTGTTGGCCGATGCCAGCGCCGGGGCCTACCGCGGCTGGGATGACTGGCCGGGTCCGGCGGAGCCGATTCGCTATCTGCGGTTCACGGGGCTGGAGAATTCCGTGAACTCGGCCGTGTGCGTGCCCGAATGGGAAGTATACGGCGAGCGGCCGGCGGCGCCCGCGCTGGAAACGTCGAAGACGAACGTCCTCGTGCGGGAGGGCGGCGAAGGCCGTTTCTTCGTGCGCTTGGCCCAGGAGCCGGTCTCGAACGTCGCGGTTCGCGTAGAGCAGATCGCCGGCGATGCCAGCCTGCAAATCCAGGACGGCGCCGCGTTGACCTTCAAGCCGTCGAATTGGAGCACGTGGCAACGGGTGACGCTGGTCCAGACCGACGACGCGAACGCCGACGTCGAGACCGCGATCTTCCGGGTTTCGACGCCGGGCATGCCCAGCATCGACGTTGCGGTCGCCGCCCTGGAAGACGACGTCGGCGAGAATCTGGCGCGGAGCGCCACGCTGACGGGCCGCCGGGCGTATTTCATGCCCTACGTGATCGACGGAACGAATACCGTCCTCAGCCAATACGGCTACACGATCTGGACCAACGAAGAACCCGGCAGCCTGACGCTGGATTTGGGCGCTGCGCGGGATGTCGCGCAAGTGCGCCTGTTGAATTGGGATTGGACCTATCGGACCCACCGGTACATCGTCGAAACGTCCGTGGACGGCGCCAACTGGACATTGCTGGCGGATGCGAGCACGGGCCTGCATCACGGCTGGGAAGAATGGCCGGCGACGGCCGGCGCCTTCCGCTACCTGCGGTTCACGGGTTTGTCCAACTCGGCCAACGCGGCGGTCTGCCTGGCCGAACTCGAGGTGTGGGGGACGCGTCCGGCGGCCCGGCGCAGCGTGGCGGCTGTTTCGTCGGTTTCGGAGGCATCTGCGGCATTCGGCGTCGGTCTGGTGGAACCTGAGCCCGTGTTGGTCCTGACCAGCGACGGTGCGGAAGACGAAACTGTCTGGAACGCGGTGGACGGCGACGACGAAACGGCATGGATTGGGCAGAAGGTCGGCGGCGGCTATATCGTCGTGGAATACCAGCCGGTCTTGGAGCTCTCCGCGCTGGAAGTGGTCATGGCCGAAGGATCGCTGACCAATGTCCAGTACCTTTACAGCGCCGATGCCCAGAACTGGCAGCCCTTGCCGGACGACTTGGACTCCAATCCAATATCGCTGAATTACTTGTGGCTGATTTTCCCGGACGACGGCACCGCCGCCGTGCCTCAAGTCCTGGAAATCGTGCCCAATCCGTAGATCGGCGTTCGTTGTCATCCGGCCGGGCGGTTTGCAGGAACCGTCCGGCCGGATTTTCGTTTCTGCCCTGCGATCACCCCACGGCCGCCGGTGTATCGCTTTACCGGCGATGCGCTTTTTTACCTATCCTTTGGTTTAAAATGAGAATAAACTTTATGCCGTTGGGATCGGAAATTCCGGAGAACGAACCGTTGGATGGTCATGGAACGTCGTTTTTCGCCGCGCATTTGGATTGGATGAATTAAAGGGGATTCTCATGAAAGCAAAGCAATCGGCAATGTGGACGAGATGTGCCATCGCGTCATGGACGTTGGGAATCTGCATATGTGCCCAATCGGCGCTCGCCGCGCCGACGCAGTGGACGGCGCTGTACAACCGCGGCCAACCCCTTGCCACCTACGTGGTGGGCGACGTTTTGGACTACCAATACGAATTCGCCATCAACACGGACACGACCGGCTGGGGCGCGGAATACGGCTTGGGCGCGACCACGGACGGTACGGACTGGTCATGGCGCGGGGCCGATTGGTCGCGCATGGATGGAGACAACCGCGTCTGGATTTCCCGACCGTTTGAGCACCAGTTCACTTCGGCCGGCGCTTGGTACTGCGCCGGCCGGTTCGTGAATGGCGGGGATACCTATTACGCCGCGACCGACTGGACCGCCAACAGCGGCGAACCCTTGGCGGCCGAAAGCTATGTTCAAGTCGATGAACTGGAAGCGCCGGGTTACGTGTGGGCGGATCGGGCACCCCTGAACCCCGCCACGCGGGCCCTCTTGAGTTGGACCACCATGGGCGACAAGAACGTGTTGATCACGATGGCGAGCGACCCTTGGCCGGATGGCAGCCCGGAGCAGGGGACGGCCTACAGCGCCGGCCAGACGTTCGGCAACCAGACCGTGATTGCGGGAAGCCAGAGCGGATTCGAACTGGAAGTGCCCGGCCTCGAGCCGGACCAGACTTACTTTTTCTTCTTCTACACGGAGAACAACTCGTACTATTCCGTGAGTCAGATGGCGCAGGTCTTCATGGGCCGGCCGCAGGCGCGCAACACCAACGGCGGTTCGCCGGAGGTGCCTACCGAGATCTTCCTCGGCGACGCCGGTTTGCCGTTCGGGTTGGATTCATGGGGAACCCTGGATGAAAATTGGGGCCGGGCGAGCTTGTGGATGAGCCACGGCGAAGGGTGGGAGAACGTCATCTGGGGCAATTGGACCGATTACGCTCCAGACGAGCACCGGACTCTCGCCTCGGGAGTGTTCAACGCGACCGGCACTTGGCATTGGTGCGTGCAGTTGGACTACGGTGGTTCGGACCCTCTTATGGATAGCTGGTGGTACATGAACGACAGCTCGGAATGGGCCGATTTGGAAAGAAATGGCAACGTGACCGAATCGGGCCTGACGGTATCCGTCCTGCCGATCAACGATCCGGCGGAAGTATTCGCAAATCCCGGTTATGAGAATCCGACCAGCCAGATCGATCTGTGGTGGATGATGAACGCGCAGAACAACGGCGTGATGGTCGTGCGCAAGCTCGCCACCGATGCTTGGACCGAGCCCACGCAGGGAACCATCTACAATGTCGGCGACAGCCTCGGCGCGGGAACGGTCGTTGCTGATGGGATGCAATGGGAATCCTCCCTGCTCGTGACCGATCTGGCTCCGGGAACGACCTATGACTTCAAGTTCTACTCGGTGAACGACTCTTCCATGTTCGACTACATGCCCGGATATGATGATGCCGTTGGCTTCTATTATTCCCCGGGCGTGACGGCCCAGGTGAGCACTGCGGCGGAGGGACCGGTGATCAGCGGATGCGACAACATCCAGGTGGTCTCGGCGGACGGTTTCGAGGTGACGGTGTTCTATGACATCATGGTTAGCGATATTGCCGATCCCGATCCGACGGTGATCATCGAGCCCCCATCCGGTTCGTTCTTGCCGATGGGGGATACTTTGGTAACGGTTACGGCCTGGAATGCTTTTGGCGTTACGAACACCTGCGAATTCACGGTGACCGTGGTGCCGGATACGGTGGCGCCGGCGATCAACGGGTGCAGCAACCATGTGGTAACGGCCAGCAATTCCTTCGGCCGGTCCGTTGCGTATTCCTGGTTGACCATTAGCGACAACGCCGATCCGAATCCGACGGTGGTTTTCGACCCGCCGTCCGGCTCGTTCTTCCCGATCGGCGATACGCCGGTGAGCATTGTCGCCTGGGACATGACGGGCCACACGAACACCTGCGAATTTACGATGACGGTGCTGCCGGATGCGGCCGCTCCGGCAATCAACGGATGCAGCAACCAGACGGTGACGGCCAGCAATCCCGCCGGCCGAGCCGTTGCCTATGCATGGTTGACCGTGAACGACGCCGCCGACCCGAATCCGACGGTGGTTTTCAACCCGCCGTCCGGCTCGCTCTTCCCGATCGGAGACACGCCGGTGACGGTGACGGCGTGGGATGCCTCGGGCAACACGAACACCTGTGGATTCACGATGACCGTGTTGCCGGATACGGAGGCTCCGACAATCGATGGATGTGGCGACCATGCCATGCCGGCCTACAATCCCGCCGGCAGAACGGTGTCCTACACCTGGCTGACGGTTAGCGACGCCGCCGATCCGTCACCGACGGCGGTTTTCGACCCGCCGGACGGCACGTTGCTCCCGCTCGGGGAAACGCCGGTGACGGTGACGGCGTGGGACGCGTCAGGCAACACGAACACCTGCCAATTCACGCTGACCCTGTCCATTCCGACGATTGCGGTATGGGGCGACAATGACAATGGCCAATGCGACGTGCCGGCGGGGCTCACGAACGTCACGGCGATTTCCGCCGGGGCTTGGCATAACGTCGCCCTGCGCGGGGACGGGACCGTGGCCGTGTGGGGAGCCACCCGCCTCGACTTTGATCAGCGTCACGTGCCGGCGGGATTGAGCAGCGTCGTCGCGATCGCCGCAGGCACGTTCCACACCTTGGCGCTTCGATCCAATGGGACGGTGGTGGCATGGGGTCAGAACGAGAATGGCCAGTGCAACGTGCCGGCCGGATTGAGCGGCGTGGCGGGGATTGCCGCGGGGTATGGCGAAAGTTTTGCCCTGCGGACGAATGGGACGGTGGTGGCGTGGGGCGCAAATCCGTTGGGCCAGTATCCCGTACCGACGGGGTTGAGCAACGTGGTGAAAATCGCGGCGGGAGCTTATCATGCTTTGGCGCTGAAGTCCGACGGGACGGTGGTGGCGTGGGGCGCCAAGAGGTTGTATGGCAAGTGCCTTGTG
>CALMNW010000037.1 GCA_937872095.1 uncultured Verrucomicrobiota bacterium | reverse complement strand
TTGTTGAACCACTTGCTGGGCACCTGGTCGACCAGCGGGTGGTCGATGGCGGCCTTTTCCTCGGGGGTGGCGTCGGGCGGATAGTTCGCGGGGGGGCGCCCGGACAGCGGCGGGGCGTCCGCCGAGAAGATGGCGGAGTTGGTGGCGGCGGCCGCCGGCGCGGACGAGGAATCCCAGGACGTCGACGGGGCATTGGAATAGGAAAACACGGAGGATTGCGGCGAGGAGGCCGGCGGTTCCGTGGGCATCGGGGCCGGCGGGAACGTGCCGACGGGTTCGGCGGCGGGTTCCGGCGCGGGCGCCGGGGCGGCGGGCTGGCCGGCGCGCTCGAAGCGGGAACGGTCGAATTTCTGCCGCTGGAATTCGATGCGCTGGGCCGCGGCGGCGGTCGCCAGGCCGAGAGCGGCGATCAGGACGAAGGGGATGGAACGGGATTTCATCGAAGCTCCTTTCAAGCAGGGTGCATTTTCAGGAAATGAAGAACGGCGTTGGCGATCGAAAAATAGATGAGCACGCCGAGGATGTCGGCCATGGACGTGATGAGCGGGACGCTGGCGGTGGCCGGATCGAGCTTGAGGCGGTTGAGGATCATGGGCAAGACCGTCCCCATCAGGCTGCCGGCGACGACCACCGCGATCATGCTGAACGAGACGACGGTCGCGACGCGCAGGTCGCCCAGCGCCCAGCCGAGGAAAAAGGCGGCGCCGGCCATGGCCAGCCCGATGGAGGCGCTGACGCCGATTTCGCGCAGGAAGAGCTTCCACCAGTCGTTGGAATCGATCTCGCCGGTGGCGATGGCGCGGACGACGAGGGTGGCCGCCTGGGCGCCGGCGTTGCCGCCGCTGCCGATCAGCAGCGGCATGAGCGCGACCAGGGCGGCGACGGCGACGATGGTGTCTTCGAACATCTTGATGCCCATGCCCGTGAAGATGTTGACCAGCACCAGGCCGAGCAGCCAGCCGATGCGCTTGCGGAACAGCAACCCGACGGTCGCGTCCTTGAGGCTGACCTGCAGGGGACTCACCGTGGCCAACTTGTGGAAGTCCTCGGTCGCTTCTTCTTCGGCGACGTCGAGAATGTCGTCCACGGTGACGATGCCGAGGAGCACGCCGTCGGCATCGACGACGGGCAGCGCGTAGAGGTCGTACTTCCGGAACACCTGCACGGCTTCCTCGCGGTCCTGCCGGGACCGCAGCGAGGCGTAATGGCCGTCCAGCAGGTCGGCGATGGGCGTTTCCGGCGCCGCGAGAATGATTTTGCGCAGGCGCAGATCGTCGGTCAGGCGGCCTTGTTCGTCGACGATGTAGGTCATCGCCAAGGTTTCGGAATCGGTGCCGACCTGGCGGAGATGCGCCAGCGCCTGGGCGGCGGTCCAGGCGGGATCGACCGTGACGTAGCGATCGGTCATGAGGCGGCCGACGCTGCCTTCGGGATAGCTGAGCAGGGTGAGGGTCTGCTTGCGGTCCTGGTCGTCCAGCAGGCCGAGCAGGCCCTTGGTGACGCGCGCGGGCAATTCCTCGAACAGGGCGGTGCGGTCGTCGGGCGAAAGTCCGGCGAGGACCTGGCGGACTTCTTCCTGCGCCATGTTCTTGAGCAGGAGGTTTTGGAAGGGCGGTTCGAGCAGCGAAAACACTTCGTCGGCCAGCTGGCGGGGCAGGAGGCGGAACAGCAGCACGCGGTCCTTGTCTTCGAGCGCGGTGAGCAGCTCCGCGATTTCCGGCACGGGCTGCATGGCCAGAAACTCGCGGACGTCGTTGAGACGGCCGGCTTCGACCAGATCGAGGATGTCGGGCAACAACAAATGGCGGAGAATCATGCGGACTCCGTAAACGGAAAAAAGCATGCGGCAAGGCCCGGGGGAAGACAAGGCCGAAGTTGGCCGCCCGGGTCGGAACCGGCGCGGCAATCGGCCGCCTAGAGCCAGCGGTTCCGCTTCATGAAGCGATAAAGGGCGAAAATCAGCACGCCGTTGAGGACCAGGATATAGAGATAGGCCCATTCCCACGACGGCCAATCCACGTTGGGCATGTGCCGGATGTTCATGCCGTAGAAGCTGGTGACGAGCAGGATCGGCATCGAGAGGGTCGCCAGGATGGTCAGGACCTTGATGACGCGGTTGATCTGCATCTGCTGCAGGTTGAGATGGATCTGCAGGGTGCTGGCGAGGGATTCGCGGAAGGTTTCGGCCAGATCGCTGATCCGGGAGAGGTTGTCCTGCAGATCGCGCAGGTACGGGACGAGATGGGTGCGCACGACCTTCGGGAATTCGCCGCGCATCATGCGGGCGATGACGTCGCGCTGGGGGGCCATGATCTGCCGGAGGCGCTGGACTTCGCTCTGGAGGTTGACGACCTCGGCGAGGATGTCCTGGGTTTCGCCGGTGAGGACCCGGTGCTCCAGCGTGGCCAATTCGGCCGACAGTTCGTCGAGGGCCGGCTGGTAGTTGTCGAAGAGGAGATCGAGGACGTGGTAGGCTAGCAGGTCCGGCGCGCGCGGATGCGCGACGCCTTTTTTCTGGAGGCGTTCGTGCACGGTGCCGATGCTGCGGATGGGCTCGTCGTGGAAGGTGACGAGGAAATTGCGGCCGATGAACAGGTTGAGCTCGGTGGTCTGGAACACGTGGCGGCTGTTGATGTAGTCCACGGCGTGGATGACCATGAAGACGTAGCTGTCGTAGTCGTCGATCTTGGGGCGTTCGCTGACGGCCACGCAGTCCTCGATGGCGAGGGGGTGGAAGTCGAAGACGGTTTCGAGCACCGCCTTGTTTTCCTCGGGGGTGGATTTTTCCATGTCCACCCAGATCTGGACGTCGTCGTCGTAGCGGACGACGCGCAGCAGATCCAGGGAGAGGTCCTGGTTGACCAGCTTGCCTTGGCTCAGCACGTGCGTACGGATCATGGTTGTTTCTCCGGAAAACGGGGTGCGGCCGGCGAGCGCTTCGCCGGAACGCGCGAAATTCGGGTAAATGATGCGCCGCGGGTTGCGCGCTGGCAAGGAAAAGCGCGGAAAATCCGCGGAGCGGCGCCAGGAAAGGCTTCCCGGCGGGGTTCCGGGACTGGACAAAGGGGGGCCGGGGGTGGCATATTGCGGGCGATATGAGCGATGCAGCCCCCAGCTTGGTCACCGCGGAAATCGTCCAGTTGCGGATGAAGATTTTCCTGCGCTCGCCCTTGCGCCGCAAATTGCTGGTGCGGACGATGCGCCTGCTGGACAAGGTGAACGGCCAGGAAGTCCTGGAAATGTCGGCGGACGACGCCTTCAGCGTCGCGATGCAGAACGCCGGGGGCGGGGGCGGCGCCGCCTGGAGCAGCTTGGCGGTTTCCGAGACGCAGGCGGAACTGCTGGCGGAAGCGGGCGTCGCGCACATCCATCTGGGAGAGTTGCCGCAATTGCCGTTCGAGGAAGCCGCGTTCGACGCCGTCGTGGCCAGCGACATGCTCGAATACGTCGAAAAGCCCGCCGAACTGATGGCCGAACTGCACCGGGTGCTGCGCTCGAAAACCCGCCTGATCCTGCATGTGCGCCGCAAGCGCCGCACGCTGGTCGAGTTGTTCCGGAGATGGTCGGGCCTGACGGATCCCACGCGGCCGGCCATGCGGCCGGGATTCACGCCGGCGGAACTGTTCGACGTGCTCAAAGACGGTTTCGACGTGCAGGAAACGTCGGGCTACGGACGGTTTTTCACGGAATTCGCCAATCTGCTCGCGGAACTCTTCGCGGGACTGATCCCCGCGTCCTGCGAGCCGGCGGCGCTGGACGTCCGGCGGTTGAAGCGCGCCGCCGCCGTTTTCGCCGCGTTTACGCCGATCTTCTGGCTGGCGGAATTCCTCGACGCGGTCTTTTTCTTCCTGCCGGACCACCACATGGTCTTGCGCGCCAAGCGCCGGATGATGTGGGTGCCGCGGGTCACGCCGCGCCTGCGCGACGGGCGGAGCATCGCCGAAGCGGCCTTGGGCTCCAAGATCGGCACGGCGGCCGGCACCTAGCCGGCGCGGACGGAATTCGCGCAAAAGAAGGGGCCGGGCGATCGCCCGGCCCCGTTCGTTGGGAGCGTGCCCGCCGGTTTACGGCGCGGCCGGCAGCCACGGATTGGCATCGATGGAGCCGGCGGTCTGGCCGTTGGCCACCGGATCGAGGTCGGCTCCCCAGAAGTTGTTCTCGGCCATGACGGTCGCGCCGCCGCCGTTGTTGTAGCGGAAGTCGCGGTTGCCGTTGGCGTAGAACGAGCTTTGGCCGAGGCTGTCGCCGCCGCCGCCGAAGTCGAGGTTCGGTGCGCCGGCCAGACCCGACATCGCCAGGCGCACGCCGTTGCCGTCGTTGCTGGTCGCCGAGATATAGGAGCCGAGGACGCCCACCGGGCCATTGTAGTTGTCGTCGGTGATTTGGAGGCCGTTGGCGCCGTTGCCGTTGACGCCGACGTGGCTCACCAGGACGTCGGCAACGCCGCCGCCGCCGCTCAGGCTCAGGTTGATGCCGTTGCCGCCGTTGTCGTTGGCATAGGCATACTGGAGGCTGGCCATCGCGTTGCCGTTGAGGGCGTTCAGGGTGAGGTTGAAGCCCGCGTTGCCGTTGTAGTCGGCGTTGACGCCGCTGATGCCGACGAGGGCGTTTCCGGCGGCGCTGGTCAGTTCGGCGTGCAAGCCGCCGCTGCCGTTGTCGCTGAACACGTCGTTGCCGGTCGGAATCAGGCCGAACAGGGGACCGAGGTCTCCGCTGAACCCATAGATGGCGTCCAGATCGTCGGCGGCGAAATCGCCCGCGAACAGGTTGGCGTCGCCGCCGGCATCCAGGAGCACGTTGGCGCCGCGGCCGGTGTTGTCCCGGGCGTAGACGTCCGTCAGGGCCGCGGAGGCGTCCTCGGCGGCGGTCAAATCGACGACGATGCCGGCCTGGCTGCCGAGCAAGCCGTTCCGGTTGGCGTCGATGCCGGCGAGGAGGGCATAGGCGTCGGCGTCGCCGCTGTTGCCGGTGACCCGGATGCCTTGCTGGCCGTTGTCTTCGGCCGTGACGTAGACCAAGCCCGCGAGGACGTCGTCGTAGCCGGTCAGGTCCAGATCGATGCCGCGGCCCGCGGCGTTGCCGCTGGCTTCGACGTCGACGAGGAAGGCGCCGGCGAAGCTGTTGTCCGCGGTCAGCGTGGCGAGGATGCCGTCGTCGGCGACGTTGTTGTTGGCCTCGACGCCGGCCAGCAGGCTGATGGCCGGGCCCGCGCCGATTTGCTCGATGACGATGCCGCCGCCGCCGTTGCCGTTGGCCGTCACGGGACCCAGACCCGCGCCCGCGATGGGATTCGCGCCGAAGGCGCCCGGCAGCACGTCGTAGAGCAGATCGGAGGAGGCGAGCAGGGAGGCCGTCACGCCGTCGTCCGACAGGAGCGCGAGGTTAATGCCGTCGGTCGAGTTGTTGTTCGCCTGCACGTCGAGCAAGGCGGCGACGGCGGCGACGTCTCCCTCCACTTCGGCTTGGAAGCCGAAGCCGACGTTGTCGGAAGCGACGACGGGGCCGAACGGATCGCCGGGGATCTCGAACGGCGCGCCGAGGAATTCATCGCCGAGAAACGCGGCGGCGGGCCGGAGCGCATCGGAGGAGAAGGCGAGGAGGGCGGCGACGCCGTTGGGACTAAACACGTGCGAATAGATGCCGCCGTCCGACAAGGGTTCGGTGCCGTTGCCAGAGGCGTTTATGTCGGCCAGCAGACCGATCGCCGCCAGATCGCCGCCAAACACGCTCTGGTACAGTCCGTAATTGGCGTTGTCCAGGGCTTCGAGGCGGACAACGGCGTCGATGCCGATTTCACCGCCCGTGCTGATCGAGGCCATGCCGGCCACGCCGTTGCCGGAAGCTTCGGCGCCGACCGTGAGATTGACCGCGGCGAGATCGCCGAAGGAACTGATCAGGATTCCGCAGGCTCCGTTGCCGTTGGCCTGCAGATGGCCGTCGCCGGCCAGGGCCAGCGGCAGATCCACGTCGAAAAGATCGCCGATCTGCGTGCCGAGCTGGAAGATATCCGCCCAGTTTTCCGAAGAGCCGAGCAGATTCACCCCGATGCCGTTGAAGGCGATCGTGCTGGCCGAGATGCCGTCGCCGATCACGTTGTCGTTGGCCGTCACGTCGAACAGTCCGTTCAGAGCGAGCAGGCCGTCGGAATGGATGGTGGTGCGCAGGCCGCTGACGCCGTTGCCGCTGGCGGACACGCCGCCGGACGGACCCAGGAACGGCAGGATTTCGTCCGGCAGATCGAGGCCCAGCAGACCGGCGATGCCGTCGATCGACGCCGCCAATCCGTCGGGCATGCCGACGACGTTGATGGAGGCGAGATCGCTGTTCTGCAAGATCCACATGCCGAACTGCGCGTTTTCGTCGGCGCAGGAACCCGACACGTTGGCGAGCGCGATGCCCACGTCCGTCTGGTGGAGATACAGGCCGGAGGCATTGCCGTTGGCCTGCAGCCCGTCGACGGCCGCCACGGCCAAGAAGGTGTTGCCCTGCGCAAGCATCAGGCCCAGTCCGGCGTTGTCGTCGGCGACGCTGTCCGAAACGCGGGCGGTCGACAGGTCGGTGGCGGATTGGGCGATTTCGATGCCGACGGAGGCGTTGTTGTTCGCCTGCACGCCGGACAATTGGGCCGACGCTTCATCCGAGATGGTCTGGGTGGTGAAAATGCCGTGGCCGGCGTTTTGGTCGAAGGTCGCGTTTTGCACGAAGATCATGGAATCGTCCACGCCGGTGAGATCCACCGCGAGGCCGTCGGCCCCGTTGCGGCTGGCTTGGGAGCCGAGCAGGATGACCTGGGCTTCGTCCGCGTTTTGGACGGCGATTTCGACGCCCATCTGCGCGTTTTGATTGGCGGAGACGTTGGTGAACCCGACGCCGACGAATCCGGCGTCGTCCATGGCCACGTCGATGCCGTTTCCGCCGTTGCCTTCGGCCTGCGCGCCGAAGATTTCCAGGATCGCGACGTCGGTGGAGTCCATGGCGACCGCGGCTCCGGCCTGGGCGTTGTTGCGGAACGCGCCGTCCTGGATCATGACGAGACCCAGGTCCAAATCGGCGCCGTTCACGGCCATGCCGTTGGCGGCGTTGCCGTCGAAGGACGAGGCGTCGGCGAAGAGACCGAAGAGCCCGCCGTCCGCGACGTCCGCGGCGAGGCCGTTGGCGCCGTTGGCCGCGAATTCGGAATCCGCGACGCTGGCGGCCAGGAGATCCCGGTTGGTCGATTGGACGAGCAAGCCGTTGGCGCCGTTGTTGGTGAACGAGCTGGCCGCGACGTAGAGGCGATCGGTGCCGCCGTCGTAGGCTTCGTACAGGAGCCCGTTTTGGTCGTTGTTCGCGAAGCGGCTGTTGTCGATTTCGATCTCGGCAGAGACGTTGCCGGAAGACAGGAACGACATTCCGTCGCCGCTGTTGGCCGTGAAGGCGGACCCGGTGACGGCGGCCAGATAGAGGTCGTTGTCCTGCGTCCGGAGATCGAAGCCGCTGCCGGCGTTGCCGTCGGCGAGGACGTTCAACAGTCCGGTACCGGCCCAATCGGAATTCAGCTGCGCGATCTGGAGCCCGTCGCCGCCGTTGTTCAGGAACTGGCTGTCCTGGATGAGGACGAGGGACCGGTCGTAGGTGGAGTTGTAGATCTGGAGGCCGTCGCCGCCGTTGTTCGCGTAGGTGCTGCCGGCAATGAACACCTCGCTGGTGCCGCTGTTGCCGGCCGTCCAGACTTCCATGCCGTTGGCGGCGTTGCCGGAAACCAGGTTGTTTTCGAAATCGAGGAGGAAATCGCCTTGCCGCGCCAGCAGGACGCCGATGCCGTTGCCGGAAATGACGTTGTCCAGGATCGTCAGATCGGTGACGCCGTTGCCGAGGATGCCGACGCAGCTGACGTCGGTCAGCCCCCGAACGGGCAGATTCACGAAGACGCCCGGGCCGCCCGCGCAGGTGTTCTGGATGCGGAAGCCGAGGACCGTGGTTCCATCGGCCAAGGTGATGGCCGGACCGGTTCCGCCGCCATCCACGATGGGGGCGATGCCGCTGCCGAACGTGGCGCCGCCCACGCCGCCCGGCACGAGGACGCCGCTGCCCCAGAGGCGCACGCCCGGCGTCAGCACGACGTTCTCCACGTAGGCGGAAGCCGCGTTGTAGACGTACACGTTGCGCGAACCGAAGACCGCGTCCACGCCCTGCTGGATGGTCGCGAAGGGTTGTTCGGCGGTGCCGTCGCCGGTGGCGGCGCCATCGTCGCCGTCCACGAAGTTCACGTCGGACATCATCACGTAGGTGTCCCGGTCCGTGCTGCTCTTCCGGGTGATTTCTTCGGTGGCCAGGCTTTCGTTTTCGATGAAGTCGGAGGTTTCGATGCGGATCTGGGAATCGCGCATGACCATCTCGGTCAGGCGGGCGGACAGATCGCGGGGTTCGTGCGCGAGGCGCGATTTGGCGGTGGCGAAGGGATTGCGGCCGCGGGCGATCTTGGCGAGGTCGAGCGGGACGGTCAGGCGGGCGCCGGCGAACCAGTCGCTGCCGGTCAGCTCGTCGTTTTCATAGAGGCCGGCGTCGAGGAAGAGCGTGGACAGCACGCGCAGTTCCGCGCGCGTTTTCCAGCCGCGGACGTCGGCGGCGAAATCGCGGTCGAAGTCGTAGTAGCCGCCGAACAGGCGGGCTTCCAGCGCCGTGGATTTGATCGGCAGGCGCAGGCCGATTTCCCAGTCGTAGCCGCCGTAGGCCGCTTCGAACTGCTCGAACGTGCGGGACGTCGTGACCGTGGTGAGGGTGCGGGTGGTGGCGTAGTCCTGCAGGATGTAATGGTCCAGCGCATACGGATCGCTCCAGCGCGTGGTGGTTTGCGAGGATTGGCTCGTGGACGTCTCGGTCCGGCTGTCGACGATATTCTCGTCGTCGCCGGCGTCGTAGTAGTTGGCCCGCGCGTCGATCCAGGTGCTCAGGATTTCGAAGCCGACGCCCCATTGATCGTAGTGGTTCGAATCCACGTCGCGATAGTCGTAATAGGCGTTCGCGCCCAAGATGACCTGGCTGCCCAGCAACTGCCGATAGCCGACGCCGAGATTGCCTTCTTCCTCGTCGTTGTCCGTGAGGGTGGCCCGGGGATTCACGAACAGCAGGCCCTTGCCGCCGGGATTCCACAGCGGAACGAGCAGGTCGCCGAGTCCTTCGGTTTCCGAATCGCGCGTCTGGAAACCGAACGTCATTTCGGCCGGCAGCCACGTGCGCTCCTGCGTTTCGACGGGCGGAGATTTTTTCTTGGTCTTGGTGCTCTTGGTCTTGGCGGCTTGCGCCGGCGGCGGCAAGGGGCAGGAAAGGAAAATCACCAACACGGTCGTCAACCAACGCATCCAACGAGCATTCATGGCACCCTCCGTTTTATGCGAGACCCCGCCGCCGATTGCGCTCGGTCGGCCTTCCACATGCGCATCTCGCTTTCACGCACGCATTTTGCTCTTTCGACGGTTCGCCGGGCAACGGAAAAACGTCGCCCGGCGACGTTTTATCGAAATCCGAACAATCCGCCTTCGGATGCGGGCCAATGCTTGACGGGATTCCGAGGGGTATGGGATATTCATTTAATATGGACTCGAATTCATCCTTCCGTCGTTTTTGGGTGTGGGGAACGATCGCGATTTGGCTGGCGGCGGGCAGCGGCCGCGCCGCCGAGCTGTACGACGAAACCGGACCGGACTGGGCGGTTCCGGAAATCCCGGACGTCGGCGAAGTCTCGCCGGCGGTGACCAAGGCGCGCAGCCTGGCCAAAACGACCGCGCTGGAAATGGGCGCGACGGAAGAAGAAGCCGAACAGGCCGCCTTCGTCGTGCCGGAATATCTGGACGAGTGGAAAAGCCCGCTGCAGGAAGCGTTCGAAGAACACCAAGGCGAGGAGCCGACGGATTACGACCCGACGGTCAAGCCGTCCCGCACGGTAACGAAGTCGCTGCTGGTGCTGCCCAAAGCGGCGCCCAAGGCCATCGCCGCCGGCAAGCGCGTGCTGGGCTGGCATCCGTACTGGGCGACGATGACGGACATCCAGAACTACCAGTACTCGAACCTGACGACGATCGCGTATTTTTCCTACGCGGTGAATTCGACGAACGGCGGCTACGACAGCATCGGTTCGTGGAACACGTCGCCGGTGGTGGAGTGGGCGCACAGCAACGGCGTGAAAGTGGTGCTGACGGCGACGCTGTTCGGCGACGCCGCCACGCATCGCCTGCTGACCAACGTCACGGCGCGCAACAACCTGATCGCCAACCTGGCCACCGTGGTGTCCAACCGCGGCGGCGACGGCGTGTGCATCGATTTCGAAGGCGTCGGGTCGTGGACGGGCGCGACCACGAACATGACCGCGTTCCTGAGCAACCTGACCGCGCGTTTCCACCAGGACCTCCCGGGTTCGGAAGTGTCGGTGGCCCTGCCTTCCGTGGATTGGTACGCGAACTACGCGGTCTCCAATCTGGACAAGGCGGGGTTGGATTGCGCGATCATCATGGGCTACGACTACTACTATTCCGGCAGCGCGACGCCGGGGCCCAACGCGCCGCTCTACAGCAGCGCGCAGTGGATCGGCGCCAGTTCCTGGTGCTCGGTCAACTATTCGATGAACTACTATCTCGGCAAGGGCATCAGCACGAACAAGCTGATGCTCGGCGTGCCGTACTACGGCCGGCGCTGGGCGGCCGCCAGCACGAACCTGGGCGCGGCCAGCCTCGGCAGCGCCTATTCCTCGGCGCTGATCTACGGCGCTTGCGAGTCGGAAGCCGCCAAATGGGGCAAGCGCTGGGACGACAACGCCAGCGTGCCGTACTACGTCTATACCTCCAACAGCACGGCCTACCAGTGCTTCTACGACGACACGACCAGCCTCGGGATGAAATACGACCTGTCCAACGTGAAGGGCATGGGCGGCATCGGCATCTGGTCCCTCAACCAAGGCACGGGGCAAACGGCGCTCTGGGAACTGATCGACCAGAAGTTCGGCGCCGGCGCCCTCGAACCGGGCGATCCCGGCGGGGACGAAACGGGCTCGTCGGCGACCTCGCCCTGGACGAACCGCGTCTCGGCGCACACGGGGAACTTCTACGGCGTGGCGAGCCGCAGCGGGCTGCACGTGGCCTGCGGCGCGAGCGGGGCGATCTATACCTCGACCAACGGCATCGACTGGACGGCCCGCAGCAGCGGCAAGAGCGGCCTGATGATGAACGTGAACGGCGACGGCCCGCTGTGGGTGGCCGTCGGCGAAGGCGGTGCCATCGTCACCTCGACCAACGGCTTCGACTGGACCTCGCGGACCTCGCCGACGAACGCGCTGTTCCGGGGCGTGGCCTACGGCGACGGGACGTATCTGGCCTGCGGCGACAACGGCGCCCTCGTGCGCTCGACCAACGGCACGACATGGGCGAGCGTGGCGTCCGGCACGACGCTCTCCCTGCAGGGCGTCGGCTACGGCGCCGAATTCGTGGATGCGGGCGACACGAACGGCGTGACGGCGGAATCGCCCCTGTTCGTCGTCGTGGGCGCGAACGGCTTGATCATGACGTCGACGAACGGCGCGAGCTGGACGACGCAGACCTCGGGCACGACCGTCTACATCTCCGACGTGATGTACGGCAACGGCTACTACGTGGCCGTGGGCAACACGCGCATTTTGCGTTCCGCGGACGGCGTGGCGTGGAGTTTCACGACCAACGCCACCTATCTCTACCGCGCGGCGTATTGCTCCGGCGTGTTCAAGGCGACCGGCCGGAGCGGCGCGATCTGGACTTCGGCGGACGGCCTGACCTGGGAAGCGGAAACCTCCGGCACGACCAACGACATCCGCGGCATCAGCTACGCCAACGACCAGTTCGCGGCGGTGGGCTTCAACGGCACGATCCTGACCAAGGGCACCATGGCCGGCGCGACGACGGGGGGCGACGAAGGCGAGCCCGGCGGCGAAGGCGAAACCGGCGGGGGCGAGGAGCCCGTGTCCACGCCGGACGAAACGGGATTGCCCCAGGTGGCCGCCGCGCAGCCGACGGGTCCGCTGTCGGGCGTGGTGGTCTATACCAGCGCCGGCCACGGCTTCGGCGCGAACAGCAACCTGACCGCCTGGATTCCCGAACGGCCGCTGCTCAACGCCGTGAACGAAGACATGGGCAACGTCGACCAGATGACCCGGTTCGCGGAAGCGGCCTGGAAAGCGGGCGCGACGGTCGTCCCGTTCCGTCCCGTGGGCTACCAGACGAACGAAGTGGTGCTCGACAACATGGACACCAACGCGTCCGCGCGCGGCCAGGTGACGTTCGGCGGCACGTGGTACAACTCTTCCCAGACCATCTTCTACGGCAACGCCGGCGACGCGGTGCCGTATCGCTACGCCGCGGTCAGCACGAACGGTTCGACGTCGTGGGCGTCGTACCGGCCGATCCTGCCGGAAGCGGGCGAATATCCGGTCTACACTTGGGTCCGCCACGATCTCGACCGCGCCAACCAGCTCTATCGCGTCTATCACTCCGGCGGCGTGACGGACGTGCGCGTGAACCATCGCGACGTCGGCTGCGGCTGGGTCTGGCTGGGCAACTACCATTTCGAGGCCGGCACGAACGGCTGCGTCAACATCGGCAATTACGTGCTGCCCGGCGAGACGGGCGACTACGTCTTCGCCGACGCCATCCGCTTCGGCAACGGCCGGGGCAACGTGTCGCGCGGCACGGCGGGCATTTCGGGCTTCGAGCAGGAACTGGAGTCGGCCCGCTTCTGGACCATCAAGTCCATGGGGCAGGGGATGGACAGCACGCTCTACGATTTGGCCGGCTACGACGACCGCAGCGACAACATCGGCCAGCCCGCGCGCATGGCGGCCTGGATGTGCCGCTCGAACGACGCGGCGCGCTGGCAGCGCGTTTACGTGGGCTTCCACTCCAACGCGGGCGACACCACCGGCCGCGGGTCGATCGGCCTCTACGATACGCGCATCCAGTCCGGCTATCCGTCCACCTATGCGGCGCAAACCAACCTGGCCGCCGCGATCGCCCGCCAGTGCAACGTCGACATGCGCGCCGGCACGAACAGCGTGATTCCCAGCTGGAGCACGCGCACCACGTATCTCTACGGCAGCACCTACGGCGAAATCTACAACTCCAGCGTGTTCCTCAAGATGGACACGACCATCAACGAAGTGGCCTTCCACGACAACGTGGACGACTGCACGGTGCTGAAGACGCCCGCCGGCCGCGAATGGCTGGCGCGCGCGACCGTGCGCGGCCTCATCAAGCATCTGGCCGGCTACTACGCCAGCGGCATCGTCAACACCAACGCCCCGGATCGCCCGACGAGCCTCAAGGCCGTCAATTCCGGCAGCGGCCAGATCACGGTGTCGTGGGCGATGCCCGCGCGCGACGCCGCCAGCGGCGGCCTGCCGCAGGGCTTCGTCCTCTACACTTCGACTGACGGCCAGGGCTTCGGCAATCCCATCGCCGTGCCCGGCGCGAGCGCCACGAACAAGGTCATCACCAACCTGAACGCGGGCGCCGCGATTTTCTTCAAGGTCTGCGCCACCAACGCCGGCGGCGAGTCGTTCGGTTCCGCCGTGGCCGGCGCGCGCGTCACCGCCAACGGCGCCAGAGCCGGCGTCCTGGTGGTGGACGGCTTCAAGCGCAACGATTCCGGGCTGGCCCCGACGCGCTATTTCGCCAACGGCCTGAGCGGCAACGTCACCTTGGTCCGGCCGCGCATGATCAACGCCTTCGACTACGTCAAGGAACACGGCCTCGCCCTGGCCGCCGCCGGACAGACCTTCGACTACGTCGATGCGACCCTCGTTTCCTCCGCGCTGCTGACGAACTACGCCAAGGTCGTCTGGATGCTGGGCGAGGAATCCACCGCGGACGAAACGTTCAGCACCGCCGAACAGACGGCGGTCGCGGCGTACCTGAACGCCGGCGGGCGCCTGTTCGTGTCGGGCGCGGAAATCGGCTGGGACATCGGGCGCGCGGGCGTGTCGTCGGCGGCGGACGTGAACTTCTTCACCAACGTGCTGCGCGCGGTCTATGCGGCCGACAGCGGCGGGACCGGCAACGTCACGGGCACCGCGGCCGGCTTCCTGAGCGGCGTGTCCATCGCGTTCAACTACACGAACCTGCTGCCGCAAGTCTACGCGGCAAATTATCCCGACGTGCTGCGCGTCGGCAGCGGGGCCGTCACCGCGGCCGTATACGGCACGAGCGCAGCCGGCACCAGCGGCGCGATCGTCCAGTACAGCAACGCGACCTACCGCACCATCGTCATGGGCTTCCCGTTCGAAACCATCACCAACGCGGATACTCGCGCCACGGTCATGACCGAGGCCATGCAGTTCCTCGGCGATTCGGCCACGCCGGGCGCCATCCGCGTCACGCTCTCGCCGACGGCCGTCACGAACGCGGCGCGCTGGATGGTCAACGGCACGACCAACCTGAGCGGCGTCGCGCGCACCGGCCTGAATGCCGGCACCTTCCAGGTCACCTTCGGGACCGTGGCGGGCTACACGGCGCCCGCCGCGACGTCCGTCGTGGTGACGGCCGGCGCGACCAACGTCTTCACCGCCGTCTACGAGGCCGCTTCCGGCTCGTTGACCGTCGCGCTGCAACCCTCCACGGCCGTGGCCGACGGGCGCTGGAGCGTCGACGGCGGCGGCACGTGGCGGACCAGCGGATCCACGCTGTCCAACTTGAGCAACGGCACCTACACCGTGACCTACCAGGATATCGACAGCCATACGACGCCGGCCGCCACCAACGTGGTCATCTCGGGCGGGGCGGTTTCGATCACGGGCGCCTACGTCGCCCTGACGGGCGATCTGACCGTGACGTTGTCGCCGGCGGCGGCGATCGCCAACGGCGCGGCCTGGAGCGTGGACGGCGGCAGCACCTGGTACGCCAGCGGCGCCACCGCGACCGACCTGCTGGCCGGCCGCCAGTACTACACCTTCCATTCGGCCACCGGCTATACCGTGCCGAGCACCACCTACACGACCGTCATCGCCGACACCAACATCTCGCGCTCCTACAGCTACACCGCGCTGCCCGGCTCGATCACCGTGACGCTGTCGCCCACGGGCGCGGTCGCCGCCGGCGCCACGTGGAGCCTCGACGGCGGCACCAACTGGAACGAAAGCGGCGCGACCGTCCAGGATTTGACCGTCAAGACCTACACGATCCTCTTCTCCGCGGCGGACGGCTATACCGCGCCCGCCACGACCAACTACGCGCTCGCGGCGGGCGAGGCCGCTTCCTTGTCCGGCACGTACGACGAAATCCAGCCGGTCGGCGCGGATTGCATCGCCTCGCAGGGCTTCGACGATCTGGATGTGCATCCGTGGAGCTGGAGCGTCGTCTATCTGGACAACAGCGCCGCCGCGACCCTCGCGGACGAGGGCTCCGGCGCGGCGACGGCCACCAACAAGGTGCTGTCGGGCGCAAATGCCGTGCGGCTGTGGGGCGCCACCAACGGCATGGCCAATCCGGCCGTGGTCTTCGCGAACGTGGACATCAGCGGCTATACGAACGTGACGCTGACGGTGCCCTTCGCCGCCGCCGGGCCGGACAGCGGCGACGATCTCTACGTGGCCATCAGCACGGACGGCGGCGCCACCTGGTCGCCCTCCGCTTTCGGCGTGGAAATCGCCGATGGCTACAGCACCCTGAACCTGGACTACAACGTCACCAACAGCGTGGATCGCCAGCCGCAGGGCACGCCCTACGTGCTGGGCGTGGCGGACAGCGCCACCCAGCTCATGGTGCGCGTGGCGTTCTTCAATGCCACCGGTTCGCCCAACACCGGCGACTACTACTACCTCGACGAAATCCAGCTCCGGGGGCAGGAGGGAGTCTCGCCCGTGCTGTCCAGCGCCTTGTCCGTGTCGATCCTGCCCGCCGCCGCGGTCTCCGCCGGCGCGCAGTGGCGCGTGGACGGCGGCGCGTGGCGCGCGAGCGGCGCCGTGGCGACCGGCCTGGTCGCGGGCGCCCATACGGTGTCGTTCAGCGCCGTGTCCGGTTGGACCGCGCCGGCGGACGTTTCCACGGCGACCACGAACAGCACGACCAACGCGTTCTCCGCCACCTACGTGGCGCTGCCGGGCGCGCTGACGGTCAACCTGACGCCCGCGAGCGCGCAGTGGAGCCTCGACGCCGGCACGAACTGGCTGGCCTCCGGCGCCACCGCGACCGATCTGGCTCCCGGCGGCTACACGGTGACCTTCGGCCCGGTGACGGGCTACGTCACGCCGGCAGCGACCAACGTGACGGTCGTTTCCGCCACGACCGGCACCGTGACGCGGGTCTATTCCCTGCAACCGGTCGGTGCGGACTGCATCGCCTCGCAGGGCTTCGACGACGTGGACGTGCATCCGTGGAGCTGGAGCGTCGTCTATCTGGACAACAGCGCGGTCACGACCCTCGCGGACTTGGGTTCGGGCGCGGCGACGGCCACCAACAAGGTGCTGTCCGGAACGACCGCCGTGCGGCTGTGGGGCGCCACCAACGGCATGGCCAATCCGGCCGTGGTCTTCG
>CALMNW010000036.1 GCA_937872095.1 uncultured Verrucomicrobiota bacterium | reverse complement strand
AGCACGGCGATCTACAAGTTCGAGAAGATCAAGCGGGCGAAGCGGGCGGCCAAGGAAGCCCATCCGGGCGTGGAAATGCTCGATTTCGGCGTCGGCGAGCCGGACCAGATGGCGCCCCGGGCGATCCGCCAGGCGCTGAAGAAGGCCGTGGACGATCCGGCGAACCGCGGCTACGCGGACAACGGCATCGCGGAATTCAAGACGGCGGCGGCGAAGTACATGGCCGATTTCTTCGGCGTGACGGACCTGGACCCGGCGACGGAAATCAACCACACGATCGGCTCGAAGCCGGCGCTGGCGATGCTGCCGCTGTGCTTCGTGAATCCGGGCGACGCGGTGCTGGCGACGATCCCGGGCTATCCCGTGCTGGCGACCCATGCCAAGTACTTGGGCGGGACCGTGATTCCGGTGCCGCTGCTGGCGAAGAACGGCTTTTTCCCGGACCTGAAGGCGCTGGAACAGACGGATCTGTCGAAGGTGAAGCTGTTCTACGTCAATTACCCGAACAACCCGACGGGCACGGCGGCGACGGAGGCGTTCTTCGACGAGCTGATCGCCTTCGCCCAGCGGCATAATATCCTGATCGTGCAGGACGCGGCCTACGCGACGCTGATCTACGGGCGGCCGCGGCTGTCGATCCTGTCGCGGCCGGGCGGCAAGGAGGCGGCGATCGAGCTGCACTCCATGAGCAAGAGCTACAACATGACCGGCTGGCGGCTGGGCTTCGCGGCGGGTTCGGCGCGGGTCGTGGCGGCGCTGGCCGAAGTGAAGGACAACGTCGATAGCGGCCAGTTCAAGGCGATCCAGATCGCGGCCTGCGCGGGCATCGCGGACGTCCGGCTTTCGGAAAAGATCCGCGCGCACTACCAGCAGCGTCTGCGCGGCCTGGTGAAGGTCCTGAAGGCGGCGGGCTTCAAGGCGAAGATGCCGGGCGGGACGTTCTATCTCTACGTGCCGGCGCCGAAGGGCGCCGCAGGCGGGCGGACGTTCGCCAACGCGGAGGAAGCCTCGCAATATCTTATCAAGGAGCATTGCATTTCCACGGTGCCGTGGGACGATGCGGGCGCCTTCCTGCGCTTCGGCGCGACGTTCGAATCGGCGGGGCGCGCGGACGACGCGCGCGTGCTGGAGGAATTGGGCCGCCGGCTGGCGAGCGCCGGGCTGACGTTCTAGGAGGTGCGCCATGGCGGGAGCGAAGATCGTTTATTCCAAGGGCACGCAGCTCACGGTGTACATCGACAACCGGAAGGGGACGCTCTCCGCGCTGGCGACGTTCCTGGGCAAGCACGGCATCAACATCTACGGGCTGACGCTGGCGGACACGGAAGGCCACGGCTACGCGCGGCTGATCGTGGACGACACCGAAAAGGCCCGGCAGCTGGTGGAGGATTCCGGCGAACTGGTGGCCGCGCGCGAGGTGCTGCTGATCCAGGTGGCCAACGAGCCCGGCGAATTGGCGCGGATGCTGGAAGCGCTGGCCAAGCGCAATTTGAACATCGAATACGGCTATTCCTCCGGCGGGCCGGGCAACGAAAAGGGCCTGGTGCTGGTGCCGTCGGACGTGGATGCGGCGCTGGACGTCCTGAAGGCGCTGTAGCCGGAGCCCGGACGTGAGCGCGGCGCCCCAGGTCAGCATCGTCACGAGCACCTACAACCGCTCGGCGGTCCTGAAGCGCGCGATCCGGTCCGTCCTGGCCCAGCGGGGCTTCGCCGACTGGGAAATGTGCGTCGTGGGCGATTGCACGCCCGACGACAGCGCGGCCGTCGTGGCTTCGTTCGGGGATCCGCGACTGCGGTTCTACAATCTGCCCGAGAAGTCGCCGCCCATCGCGCACGGGGCGATCGCCAAGAACCACGGCGTTTTCCAGATGGCCCGGGCGCCCTATATCGCGTATCTGGACGACGACGACGAGTACCACCCCGATTTCCTGCGGATCATGATGGGGGCGGCGGCCCGGCATCCGGACCAGCCCGTTTTCTATTGCCGCTGCCAATACCGCGACAAGGCGACCGGCCGGCGCATCTTCGGGAATCCGTTCCAGCCCTGGTTGCACCGGTGGAGCCGCGAGAAGCTGATGCGCTACAACTTCATCAACACGGCCAACGTCGTGCACCGGAAAACCCTGATCGACCAGGTGGGGGGCTGGGATCCGAAGGACTATTTCGACGATTACGACCTCTGGAAACGGATGAGTGCGAAATGCGATTTCCGCTACGTGAACCGGGCGCTGGTCATCAGCCACGTGGGCGATTGCCCGCCGTTTTTCCGGCGGCTGTTCACCAAGGGCTGGAAGATCCTCCGGCACGGAAGGCGGCTGGACAACCAGGGGTGACGCCCCCCCTCCGGCCGAAATAGTTGAAAAAACGCCGGATGGGCGTATCTTCCTCCGACCGAAAGAAGGTTTTCCATGGCTTGGGAATACAGCGAAAAAACGAAGCGGATCTTCATGGACGCGGTGCAGGGCAAGCCCGGCACGCATCTGGGCGAGATCGAAGACGCCGACGGCGTCGGCCAGCACGGCTCCATCGTCTGCGGCGACGCCCTGAAATTCACGTTCCGCGTGAAGAAAAACGCGGACCCGCTGAAGGACGTCATCACGGAGGCCAAGTACCTGACGTTCGGCTGCACGTCGGCGATCGCGGCTTCGGAAGCGCTGTGCGCGATGATCGAAGGCCACGGGCTGACGCCGATCCAGGCGCTCCAGATCCGCAACCAGGACATCGTGGATTTCCTGGAAGGCTTGCCGCAGCAGAAGATCCATTGCTCGGTGATGGGCGCGGAAGCCTTGGAGGACGCGGTGGCGGACTGGGCGAAGAAGCGGGGCGTGGACCTGGCGGCGCAAGGGGTGAAATTGTCGGGCGCCCACGCCGAAGAGGACGAGGGCCGGGTGGTGTGCAAGTGCTTCAGCATCACGGAGCCCTACCTGCGGCGGAAGATCAAGGAATTGAACCTGCGGACGATCGAAGACGTCATCTCCGCCCTGAAGGCCGGCGGCATGTGCGGCGCCTGCCGCTACGCGCCGGGCGGCATCCAAGACATCCTGAACGAGACCTGGGGCACCGGCGAGCCGGCGCCCACGACCATGGCCGCGGCGCCGGTCGCGGAAGGAGCGCCGTCGCCGTTCCAGCTTTACCGCAAGATCGAAAAGGTGATCGACGAGACGGTTCGCCCGGTGCTGCAAGGCGACGGCGGCGACATCGAGCTGGTGGACATCAAGGACTGGAAAGTCTACTGCGCGCTGCGCGGCATGTGCGCGGGCTGCGCCGGGGCCGCGCGCACGCTGCAGCTCATCGTCGAGCGCACGCTCAAGGACCAGGTGGACGAGCGGATCCAGGTGATCCCCGTCTGACGCGGAAAGGCGCCCCATGAGCGATACCCAGCTGATTTTCGCCGACAACAACGCGACGACGCCGGTGGCGCCGGAAGTGGTCGCCGCGATGCAACCGTATTTCGGGCCGGAATTTTTCAATCCGAGTTCGATGTACGAGCCGGCGCTGAAGGTGGCGGGGGCGCTGAAGGCCGCGCGGAAGACGGTGGCGGAATTCCTGGGCGGCGTGGAGCCGACGGAAGTGCTGTTCACGTCGTGCGCGACGGAAAGCAACAACGCGGCGATTTTCGGCGCGGCGGCGGCGAATCCGAAGCGGAAGCACATCGTGACCAGCGCGGTGGAGCATCCCGCGGTACTGGAGGTTTGCCGCGAAATGCAGCGGCGCGGCTACGAGGTGACGGTTTTGCCGGTGGACCGGCAGGGCCGGGTCGCGATGGCCGACTACGTGCGGGCGCTGCGGCCGGACACCTTGCTGGTGAGCCTGATGCACGCGAACAACGAAACCGGCGTGGTCTGGCCCGTGGGCGAGTGGGCGCGGATCGCGAAGGAAACGGATGCCGGGATCGTCTTCCACACGGATGCGACGCAGACGGCCGGCAAGTTGCCGCTGGATCTGGTCGGCGAACTCGCGCACGTGGATTTGCTGTCGTTTTCGGGCCACAAGATGCATGCGCCAAAAGGCGTGGGCGCGCTGTTCGTCCGGCGCGGGACGCCCCTGCGGCCGTACCTGCTGGGCGGCCACCAGGAAGGCGGCCGGCGCGGCGGGACGGAAAACGTGCCCTACATCGTCGGCTTGGCCCGGGCCTGCGAACTCGCGAAGGAGCACGCCGGCGACATGGCCCGCATCGGGAAGCTGCGGGACGGGCTGGAAGAGGCGATTTTGCGGACGGTTTCGCACGTGGAGGTGAACGGCCGCGGCGTGCCGCGCACGCCGAACACCTTGAACATGGCGTGCCACTTCATCGAGGGGGAGAGCATCCTCTACGAGTTGAACGGCTACGGCATCTGCGCGAGCACGGGCAGCGCCTGTTCGAGCGGATCGCTGGAACCGAGCCACGTGCTCAAGGCGATGGGCGTGCCCTTCACGGCGATGCACGGCTCCGTCCGGCTGAGCTTCAGCGCCTACACGACGGAAGCGGAAACGAAGCGCATCGCGGAAATCTTCCCGAAGGTCGTCGCGAATCTCCGGAACATGTCCCCCTATTGGGACCAAAAACGCAATTGCCCGCGCGAGAACGCCTGACGCGGCCGCCGGCTCCGAGGAAATCCCCATGGACGAAACCGATCGCGGAACCCCGAACGTCGTGCTGGCGAGCGCCAGCCCCCGGCGGCGCGGATTCCTGCACCAGCTGGGCTACCATTTCGAGGTGGTGACGCCCGCCACGGAAGAAAAAGCGCGCCCCGGCGAAAGCCCGACGGACTACGTGCTGCGCAACGCCGCGGAGAAATCCGCGGACGTGGCGGGCCGGACGGCGGCGGGCGCGGTCGTGATCGCGGCGGACACGGTCGTGGTGCTGCGCGGCCGGATCATGGAAAAGCCCCGGTCCGAAGACGACGCGCGCGAAATGTTGCGATCCTTGAGCGGCCAGGTCCACCAGGTCGTCACGGGCTTCTGCGTGCGGGGCCCGGGCCGCGCCGGCGCCGAAACCGTCCGCGCGCTGGCGGTTTCGACGGATGTGGAATTCAAGCCGCTGTCCGACGAGGAAATTTTCGCCTACATCCACAGCGGCGAACCGATGGACAAGGCGGGGGCCTACGCGATCCAGGGGCGGGCGGCCTACATGATCCGGCAGATTCGGGGGTCCTACACCAACGTGGTGGGGCTGCCGCTGACGGAACTGGTGGAGATTCTCGCGGTTGAATTCGGCGTGAAGCCGACGTTTCAAGGTTCGGCGGGGGCCTGAATCCGGACGGGGACGTCGAGGGGGAACAGCCGGCCGGTTTTCCCGTTTTGCTGGCCCTTCTGGCGTTTGCCTTTTTCGTTGCGCAGAACGAGGGACAGTTCGTAGTCGCCGGGGCCGAAGCGTGCGGGGATCGGGATGGTCTGGTCCAGCACGTAGATGCCGGGGTGGATCTGGCATTGGACGTCGTTGAGATCGTTGGAAGCCAGGGAAATGCTTTCCTCCATCCAGCGGCCGTCCGGCGCGCGCAGGTGGCTGTGGACGGACATGTTCACGGCCACTTCGGGATTGCGGGGGCATTCCACGTAGTGGCGAAAGCGCAGGGCGCCGCCGACGGGCGTCTCGGTCTGCACGGGCTCGCAGGCCAAGATCGCGAAACCGTTGGGATAATGGATGTCCAGCGGGAGCGCGGCGGCCGGCAGGTCGTGGACGTGACCGAGCCAAGGCGCGCATGTGGAAGCAAGGGTTTCGTCGATGGCGCTTGCGGCGCCGCCGGAGGCCGGGCGCGGCTCGAACGAGTCCAGGAAGAAAAGCGCATCTCCGTCGGCGTGGAAGCGGAGACGGTTGGGGATGATCGGGACGAAATAGCGGGGCGGGATTTCGATTTGGAAATCGCGCGCTTCGGGCGCGATTTCCCACCGGCCGACCATGTAGCCGTTCACGTCGAGCCACAGCGTGGCGGAAGGGGCACCGGCGGGCGTGCGGGCGCGGAAAGCCAGGAGCGGGTTGGCCGCGAGATAATCGCGCCGGATCAACCGGATTCGTTCGGCGCGGGGGACGGCGTCCGGCTTTAGGCGCAGCAAGGCGAACCGTTCGTCCTCGGCGACGATTTCGGTTTCGGCGGACAGGAGCTCGGTGTAGTTGCGGGCACGCCACCGCTGGCGGCTGGGACGGTCCAGCATTTCGGGCAGGCGGGCCCGGGCGAGGGGCTTGTCTTCGAGCAGGAAGCATTCGGGCCAGAGTTGGCGGAGGAGCCGGGCGGTTTCGGCTGGGTGCGGATCCAGCGGGGCGAGGGAATCGCGGACTTGCGCCGTATAGCGGGGATAGGTGCCGCCCCAGGCGTAGACGGAGAGCCGATCGGTGCGGGCGATCTGGAGCATGTCGCGCGAGTCGTAGCTGCGTTGGCCCATGGGCACCATGGCGAGCACGTAGGGCTTGTCCAGGCGATCGAGCCGATCCAGGACGGGAGACGACAAGGGGTATTCCAGCGGGCGGACGCGGATGTCCGTCGGCATGGATTCGGGGACGGCCAGCAGCAGCGGCAGGAGCCAGAGTACGCGCAGGCCGCGGCGCCGGAGCCAACGGCGTTCGATCTGGCTCCAGGCCAAGCTGGCGGCGGCCACCAGGAAGAGCAGCAAATAGATGCTGAAGCGGGAGACCACGCGGAAGCCCTGCAGCGCCGAAAAGTGCTCGTAGATCCAAACGTAGAGGTAGTTGACGGCGGCGAATTCGGAATGCCGGATGGAAATCAGGGGCCCCATGCTCATGAAAAAAGCGAAGACGGCGCCGGCAAACAGGCCGGTCATGAAGCGCGTTTCGGGAGCGCGTTCGGTCGGATGGAACAGCACGAGGATCGAAAGGGCCGTGGCGACGACGGGCAGGGCCGCGTAGACGCAACCCGCTTTTCCCGGCGCGCCCAGGAAGTAGATGCCGAACGTCAGGAGCAGGAAGGCCGACAAGGCGGTCCAGCGGATCGCGCGCGCGGCTCCCACCCAGCGGGGCACGGCGATCCGAGCCAGACGGCGGGCGTCGAAGGCGAGGTGGAACATCGCCAGCAAGGCGATGGCGACGGTGGGATAAACGATCATCTCGTCCTGGCGGGCGTCGAGGGCGTGCAGGAAATGGAACCGCCCGCCGGGACGCAGATAGGAGAGCGGTTCGAGGATGTGGGTGGCGATTTCCAGCAAGTTGCGGTTGACCGCGTGCACGTTGAGCATCGTGAGATACGGGCCGAGGAGGACGAAGGTCAGGGTGCCGCCCAGCGCGGCGGCGCACAGCGCCGGGAGCCAGAAGCGCCGGATGGATCGCAACAAGTCCCAGCGGCCGGCCAGGAGGGCCAGGCCGGGGAACGGCAGGATCAGCACGAGGAAAACGGCTTGGTACAGTTCGCTGGAGGCTTGCAGCCACCAGGCGACGGCCATTCCGCAGGCATGGCGGATCGCAGGCCGCTGGAAATAGCGGACCATGAAAAAGAAAAACAGGGGGATGCCGAAATTCAGCTGCATGTTGAATTCGAGCAGATAGCTGATCCGATAGGGCATGAGCGCGAACAGCAGGCCGCCCAGCAAGGCGGCGCGCCGCGTGGCGCCCAGCGCGAGCATCAGCATCCAGAAGCAAAGCCCCGACAGCGCCCAGAAGAAGACGAGCACGACGTGGTAGATCAGCACGGGATTGGCGTTCGGCAGGGCGAAGAGCGGCGCGGCGATCAAGGCTTGCGGCCAGTGCAGGGCTTCGAAATAGAGCGCGCCCGAATGGGGATAGTACATGTTGGTGTCGCCGTCCGGCGGCAACAGGTGCCCGGACAGGATGGTGCGGGCCACGAATTCCAGTTTCCAGGCGTGGAAAGGCGGGTCCCAATGGTCGAAGACGGCGGTCGCGAAAGTCCGGGCCCATGGCCAGGTGATGGCCAGAATGGCGGCCACCAGCACGAGCAGGACGAGCGGCGCCTGCCGATAAGGCACCCGGGGTATGGCGGCCTCGGCCTGGGCTTCGGTTTTCACAGGAGGTCGGACTCGTTGGGGTTCTTGCAGAACAAAACGCCTTGATAGGCGAACAAGCCTTTGCACGCCAGCGTGAGGCCCCGGCAGATCCACAGCGGCAAGCGCCAGCGCTTGCGCCGGAGAAACGGGAAGACCAACGTCAGGGGAAACGAAGTGACGTCCGTGGATTCCACCTTCCAGCCGGCGCGGACGAGCAGCTGGCGCATGCTGTCGAGGGTGTAGAAGTGCAGGGCTTGCTCTTCCAGCAGGCCGCGGTGATGCAGGGGGAATCGACCGAACAAAATGCGGCCGCGCGTCTGGACGTTGACCACGTTGGGGAGGGAGACCGCGAGCAGCCCGCCCTTGACGAGGAATTTCTTCAGGCGCGACAGGACGTCGGCCGGGTCCACCAGGAATTGGAGGATGTCGGCGGCGAGGACGATGTCGTACTTGTGCTCCAGATGGATTTCGCCGGGCCGGTTGAGGTCGTTCTGGAAGACGCGCCGGAAAAGGGGGCCGGATTCGGCGATGGCCCGCGGATCGCGGTCGATGCCGTCGAGAATGGCGCCGTCCTGCCGGAGGGCGGCGGCGATGGCGGCGCAACCGAACCCGAGATCGAGCACCTGGTCGCCCGCGAGTTTCATCTGGCGCAGGCGGCGCAGGATGAGGGAGTGGGAAGAATAGGGATCGTCCAGCTTGCGGGAGTCGATCAGGGAACGCGGCGCGATGTCGTAGCGGTTCAGGCGGATCAGGCCCCAGCGATGCAGGCGGAAGAGGAACGCGCTGCGGAGGCAGTTGAGGCCGTAGGAGATGCCGTTGACGTGGCAAACCTCGTCGCCGTAGCGCGTGGGAATGGGGAGTTCGCGCACGACCGCGTCGGCTTGGCGGGCCTGGAACAGGATGTGCGAATCGAAGTGCCATTCATCGCTGTTTTCCCATAAGGGAATGCGCCGGAGAAAGGCGGTGGAATAGCCCCGGTAGCCCGAATGGAATTCGGACAGAGATAGTCCGCTCAGCAGGTTTTCGACCCCGGTCAGGAAAATGTTGGCGGCGAACTTGTACTTCGGCATGCCGCCCTTGAGGGCGTCGCGCCGGTGGATCATGCGCGAGCCGATGACGACGTCGGCCGCGCCCGCCACCAGCGGCCGGAACAGGTCCGGCAGCATTTCCGGCGCGTACTGGCCGTCGCCGTGAAGCATGACGACGGCATCCAGGCCGAGGTCGATGGCGTATTGATAGCCGAACTTCTGGTTGCCGCCGTACCGGCGGTTGGTTCGGTTGCGGAACACCTTCAGTTTGCCGTAGGGGTCGGGATAGTCCATCGCCTGCCGCGTGGTTTCGTCCATGCTGCAGTCGTCCACGACGTAGACGATTTCCACTTCGCGCCAGATTTCCTCGGGAATGCGCCGCAGGGTGTTTTGGATCAAGCGCTCGGCGTTGTAGGAGATGACAAAAACGCCCAAGCGTTTTCCTTGGGCGGAAAACGGAGCAGGAGCGGTTTCCATGGAAGACGGTTCGCGCATGGCGAAACAACAACTTCAGGTCGCTAGAATGTCCTGTCGGCGGTTTTTGATCAAGCCCTATGGGGCCTCGGGGCCCACGGGGCCGTCCGGCTGGATGGGGACGGGGGCGGCTTTGGGGGCCGGAGCGGCTTCCGGCGCGGCGGGCGTCGGCTCCGGGGCCGGATGCAGGTTGGGCCGGAGATCCGTCCGGAACGGGCTCGATTGGCCGGCCCCGGCGGGGGCCGGCGGGGCGGGCCGGTTCGTCGGCATTTGGAACTGGCAACCCTCTGGCACCCAGGTTTCGCCGATTTTCCGGAAAATCATGATGGTCGGTTTGGGGATCGACGACCCTTGGACGTCCACGCCGATGCCCAAGATGGTCGGGGAGATGACGCGGCTTTGGACGATCTTCCAGGAGGTGGGCACGCCGATCTGCGCGATGAAATCCTGGGCCTGCTGCAGGAACGCCAGGAGCGGGACTTTGCGGCGGTAATCCTCGCCGAGCATTTCATACGCTTCGTTGAGCTCGCCGGCCTGCCAGCGGGTCCAGAAGGCATCCACGGCGGCGGCCACTTCGTCGGGCGGCGGCATGCGCTGGACGCCGGGCGCCACGACCTTGCGCCCCAGTTCCTCGACGATGTCCGGCGCAACCAGCCATTGCTCGCCCAGTTTCCGGATCCCGAGCAGGACGGGGCGTTCCTTGCCTGCGGGCGTGCGGGCGTCGATGCTGGCCAGAAAGCCGCCGTCGATCTTTGGCGCGGGGGCGAATCCCCGGATGCGCCACGTGATGCCCTCGTAGGAAGCCTGTTTCATCATGTCCAGCAAGATGCCTTGCAACCGGGCGGGGCTCAGGTCGTTCACTTGCAGCTGCGCGGAGATGTCCGCCAGTTCTTGCGCGGTCAGTTCCGGGTTCCTGATCTTGAGCTCTTCCAGCCGGCGGTCCAGGAGATATTGGCGCATGCCGCGCAGATCATTCAGGGCCAGCGCCTGCTCGAATTGGCCGGAGGCCAGCAGGGGCAGATAGGTTTCCACCAGCGCGGCGGCGGCGGGTTCGGGCGGTTCCGGGGCGAACAAGGGCGGGGCTTCCGCCCGGAGGGACGGGCCGCCCGCGGCGAAAGCGAGGGCGGCGGCCAGACGCAACAGCATGGTTTTCATGTCGATTTCCTCATGGGAGCCGCGCAGGCGATAAGATCGCCGGGCCGGCTTTTCACGGGCTATTTATCGCGCAACGGCCGCGCCAAGTCAAACGCCGACCGCGCCGCGAAAGTTTTGATTGAAATGGGAGCCGGCTGTTTCATAATGCGGAACAATCTGGCGGCGAGAAGAAATCGGTTCCGGTGTCTTAAAACGGAGGACGCGAAGGGCTGTGAGCGAGTTCCTGGAGTTCGAGGACGTATCCAAGCATTATGGCGCGGTAAAAGCGGTCGACCACGTGTCGCTGACCGTGAAGCAGGGCGAGTTCTTCTCGCTGCTGGGGCCGAGCGGCTGCGGAAAGACGACGCTGCTGCGCATCCTGGCCGGCTTCGAACAGCCCGACACGGGCCGCGTCCTGCTGGGGGGCGAGGACGTGACCGACTTGCCGCCCTACGAGCGCAAGGTCAACACCATCTTCCAGAGCTACGCGCTGTTCCCGCACCTGTCGGTCTGGGACAACATCGCCTTCGGCCTCAAGGTCGCCAAGCGCCCGAAGAAGGAGATCAAGGCCGAGGTCGCGAAGATGCTGGCCCTGATCCAGATGGAAGACCAGGCCTGGAAGAAGCCCGACCAGATCTCGGGCGGGCAAAAACAGCGCGTGGCGATCGCGCGGGCCCTGGTGAACAAGCCGCGCGTGTTGCTGCTGGACGAACCGCTGGCCGCGCTGGATCTCAAGCTGCGCCAGCGCATGCTGATCGAACTGGACCTGATCCACGACGAAGTGGGCATCACCTTCCTCTACGTCACCCACGACCAGGGCGAGGCCATGAGCCTGTCCGACCGCATCGCGGTGATGAAGCTGGGCAAGATCGAGCAGCTCGGCACGCCGGCGGAAATCTACGAGGCGCCGCGCAGCAGCTTCGTCGCCGCCTTCATCGGCGACACGAACTTCTTCGACGGCATCGTGGCGGAGCCCCTGGAAAAGAACTCGGTGCTGGACGGGTTCCTGTCCGTGGCGGTGGACAAGGACTACAGCCGCCTGAAAATCGAGGATTTTCCCGACTTGGAATGTTTCAACGACAAGCAGATCAAGGAAGGCGAACACATCTTCCTGAGCATCCGGCCCGAGAAGCTGCGCATTTCGCGCGAGCGGCCCGAGCCGCTGCCCCACCTGAACGTCATCGAAGGCCACGTGGAAGACGTCATCTACCTGGGCTCGCAGACGAAGTACTGGGTGCGGACGGGCGACTACCGCATTTCGGTGATCCGCCAGCACAGCCGCTACCTGCTGGATGAAAAGCCGATCCGCTGGCGCGAAAAAGTCTGGCTCAGCTGGCATGCGGACGACGGCTTCATGCTGGAAAAATACAGCGAGCAGGACGAAAACCTCATCCAGTTGCCGCCCGAAGAAGTCGGCGAAACGACCGAAAGCAACCAGATCCTCGCCCGGCCGGCCGATGCCGGCGAGCCGGCGGCGGCGGGGGATGCGGCCCGATGAAGGCCGGCAGCCGCCTCAAATTCTCCGAATGGCTGGTCACGCTGCCTTCGTTCGTCTGGCTGTTGGTGCTGTTCCTGGTTCCGACGGTGCTGGTGTTCGCGATCATGTTCAAGCCGGCGACGCCCTACGGCGGGATCGGGGAGGGCTGGACGCTGGCGACGCTGCGGACGCTGGGCAACCCGAACTATCCGGCGATCGTCTGGCGCACGCTGTGGCTGAGCGTGGCGGCGACGGGGCTGTGCATCCTGCTGGCGACGCCGATGGGCTACTACATGGCGCGGGTGAGCCCCTCGCGGCGCCGGCTGGTGCTGCTGCTGGTCATCCTGCCGTTCTGGACAAGCTTCCTCGTCCGCATCTTCGCCTGGAAGGTCCTGCTGCATCCGGAAGGGGCGCTCAAGCACGCGCTGGTCTTCCTCGGCCTGATTGCGCCGGAGACGTCGCTGCTCTACAACGCCTACGCGGTGCTGCTGGTGATGGTCTACACCGAATTGCCGTTCGCCATCCTGCCGATCTACGCCGCCTCGGAAAAATTCGATTTCCGCCTGATCGAGGCGGCGAAGGATCTCGGCGCCTCTTCGTTCCTGGCCTTCCGCAAGATCTTCCTGCCCGGCATCCGCGTCGGGCTGTTGACCGCGTTCCTGATGGTGTTCATTCCCTCGCTGGGCTCGTACGTGATTCCCGACATCGTCGGCGGACCCACCAGCGAGATGATCGGCAACAAGATCGCCCAGCGGACGTTCGTGGACCGCAATCTGCCGCACGCGGCGGGCCTGTCGGCCTTGCTGACCATCGCGGTGCTGATCCCGATGGTGGCCATCACGGTTCTGCGGCGGAAGGAAAACCCCAAGGACACCTTGATCGAGGAGGGGGTCTGAGGCCATGAAACCCAGTCGTCTGCCGTTGATCGTGACTTGGGCGGTGATCGCCTTCTTCTACGTCCCGATCGCGATCCTGGTGGTCAATTCCTTCAATTCCTCGCGGTTCGGCGGTTCGTGGGAATCCACCTCGCTGAAGTGGTACATCCGGCTGATGAACGAGCCGAGCATCTGGCACGCGCTGACCAACACGCTGATCATCGCGACGACGGCGACGCTGGCGTCGATGGTGCTGGGCACGTCGGCGGCGTTCGCGCTGCACCGGTTCGCGGGCAGCAAGCTGCAGAAGCTGCACTACAGCGTGATCTACCTGCCTCTGGTCCTGCCCGAGATCCTCATGGGCCTGAGCCTGCTGCTGTTCTTCGTGCAGCTCAAGGTGCAGCTGGGGCTGGCGACGATCGCCGTCGCGCACGTGACCTTCTGCCTGTCCTACGTGGCCATGACGGTGCTGGCGCGCCTGCAGGACTTCGACTTCGCGATCATCGAGGCCGCGCAGGATCTCGGCGCCGGCTGGTGGACCACGGTCTGGAAGGTGCTGCTGCCCATGCTGGCGCCGGGCATCCTCGCCGGCGGCCTGCTGGCTTTCACGCTGTCGATCGACGACTTCGTCATCTCCTTCTTCGTGGCCGGGCCGGGCTCGACCACGCTGCCCATCAAGATCTACAGCATGATCAAGTACGGCGCGCCGCCGCTGATCAACGCGCTGTCGACCATCCTGCTGGCCATCACCTTCCTGTGCGTGGCCGCCAGCCAGTATCTTTCCAACCGCGACCGCAAGGCCGCCTAGGCGATTTCATGAAAAACAACCCGGAGAAACGACGATGACGAAGAAAATCCTGGCGATGGCCGGCCTGGCCGCGGCGCTGGCGGCCCTGTGCGGCTGCGCGGAGAAGAAACCGGTCCTGCACGTCTACACGTGGTCGGACTACATCAAGCCCGAACTCGTGCAGCAGTTCGAGCGCGAGAACGACTGCAAGGTCGTCATCGACACCTACGACTCCAACGAAGCCATGTACGCCAAGCTGAAAGCCGGCGCCACGGGCTACGATCTGCTCTTCCCGAGCAGCTACATGGTCAAGATCATGCACGACCAGGGCATGCTGCAGAAGCTGAACCTCGATCTCATTCCGAACCGCGCGAACGTCGATCCGGCCTACATGAAGCTCGCCTACGACAAGGACATGGAATACAGCGTGCCCTACACGGTCACGATCACCTGCCTGGGCTATCTCGGCAGCAAGGTGCAGGACTTCAAACCCACCTGGGCCATGCTCGACCGCGAGGACCTCAAGGGCCGCATGACGATGCTCAACGACCACCGCGAGGTGATCGGTTCCGCCCTCAAGTTCCTCGGCTACAGCCTCAACACGACCAACGACGACGAACTGGAACAGGCCAAGAACGTCGTCCTGGGCTGGAAGAAGAACCTCGCCAAGTTCGAGAACGAGCAATACAAGACCGGCCTCGCGTCCGGCGAGTTCCTGCTGACCCACGGCTACAGCGGCGACCTGATGCTCGTGCAGAGCGAAAACGACGACATCCAGATCGCCGTGCCGGAAGAGGGCTCCCAGATCAACTTCGACGACATGGTGATTCCCGAGAACGCTCCGCAGCCCGAACTGGCCCACAAGATGATCAACTTCATCCTCGAGCCGCAGTCCGCCGCCGAGCTGACCGAGTTCATCTACTTCCTCTGCCCGAACCTGCCCAGCTACGACCTGCTGTCCGAGGAAATCCGCCAGGATCCGATCCTCTTCCCGCCGGCGGAAGTCGTCGCCAAGCTCGAGACTCTCGCCGACCTCGGCGAAGACAACGTCAAGTACACGAAGATCTGGGACGAGATCAAAGCCGGCGAATAGCGGCCGGAACCCTCCGATCCGCGGGAAGCGCGGCCGGTTTTCCATGCCGTGGAAACATTTTTTCCACGGCGTGGGAAAAACCGGCCGCTTTTTCCATGGCGTGGAAAAGCGGTAGTTTCGGGCGGTCGGCGCGTTCCGTGCCGGGGCGGAGAATCGGATTGAACGGGGGGGGCGGATGGGGTAGATTCAACCGATTTTGCGGCACTTTGGAGCAACGACATGAGCGAGCAAGCGAACGAGTTCAACCTCCCGTATCCGGCGATCGATCCGCTGGAATGCAAGGCCTGCGGGCGCTGCATCGCGGCATGCCCGAAAAAGGTGATCGCGCTGGGGGCGGAACTGAACGCGCGGGGCTACGTCTTCGCGAAGTACGCCGGCGCCGGCTGCATCGGCTGCCTGAACTGCTTCTACGTCTGCCCCGAACCGAATGCGATCGCCGTGCACGTGGTCGCGAAGGAGGGCCGGTAGCCATGGCGACGCAATTGGTCAAGGGCAACACGGCGGTCATCATCGGCGCGCTCTACGCGGGCTGCGACAGCTTTTTCGGATATCCCATCACGCCGGCGAGCGAGATCCTGCACGAGGCGGCCAAGAAATTTCCGCCGGCGGGGCGCCGCATGGTGCAGGCGGAGAGCGAAGAAGCCGCGATCAACATGGTATTCGGCGCGGCTACGACGGGCCGGCGCGCGATGACGGCGTCGTCGGGGCCGGGCATCAGCCTGAAGCAGGAGGGGATTTCCTACCTGTCGGGCGCGCAGCTGCCGGCGGTGATCGTCGACGTCATGCGGGCGGGGCCGGGCTTGGGGAACATCGGGCCCGAGCAGGGCGACTACAACCAGGTGGTCAAGGGCGGGGGCCACGGCAACTACCGGACGATCGTGCTGGCGCCGGCCAGCGTGCAGGAAATGTGCGACTTCACGTTCAAGGCCTTCGAACTGGCGAGCAAATGGCGGATGGTCGTCTACGTGCTGGCCGACGGCGTGCTGGGCCAGATGATCGAGCCGCTGCGGTTTCCGGAAACGAGCGTCGCGCCGGTCACGGACGAAAGCTGGGCGGTGGACGGCACGGCGGCCACGCGGCCGAACGTGGTGACGTCGATCTTCCTCAACTTCGACCAGCAGGAGGCGTTCAACCACGAGCTGCAGGCGAAATACGCGGCGGTCGCGGCGGCGGAGCAGGATTCCGAAAGCTACCGGATGGACGACGCGGACGTCGCCTTGGTGGCCTACGGCATCAGCGCGCGCATCGCGCAGGGCGCGGTGGACGCGGCGCGGCAGGAAGGCTTCAAGGTCGGTCTCTTCCGGCCCAAGACGCTCTTCCCGTTCCCGCAAGACGCGCTGAACGCCTTCGTGGCGAAAGGCGGAAAACAGTTGATTTGCGTGGAAATGAGCAACGGGCAGATGCGCGACGACGTGAAGCTGGCGATCGAATGCCGGTGTCCCGTGCATCTGGTCTACCGGCTCGGCGGCAATCTCGTGACGCAGGACGCGATCCAGACGAAAATCCGCGAAACGGCGAAACCGGCTTGAGGCAGGAGAGCGAGCGATGGAAAAGGTGATCCAGACCCGGGGCCTCTACAAGACCTTCCCGCGCAAGGGCGGTTCGGCGCTGACGGCGACGCATTACTGCCCCGGCTGCGAACACGGCGTGCTGCACAAGCTGATCGGCGAGGCGCTCGCGGACATGGACCTGCAGGACCGGACGATCGTGATCAGCCCGGTGGGCTGTTCGGTGTTCGCGTACTACTATTTCGACACGGGCAACGTCCAGGTGGCGCACGGCCGCGCGGCGGCGGTGGGCACCGGGATTTCGCGCACGAAGAACGATGCGGTGGTGGTTTCGTACCAGGGCGACGGCGATCTGGCGTCCATCGGCCTGAACGAGACGCTGCAGGCGGCGAACCGCGGCGAGAAGCTGGCGGTGTTCTTCGTGAACAACACGGTCTACGGGATGACCGGCGGCCAGATGGCGCCGACGACGCTCGTGGGCGAGAAGACGGAGACTTCGCCCGACGGCCGCGACCCGTTGCTGACGGGCTATCCGCTGCACATGGCGGAATTGATCAGCCAGTTGCGGGCGCCGATCTATATCGCGCGCGTCTCGTTCTCGAACATGGCCAAGCTCAAGCAGGCCCGGCAGGCGATCCGCAAAGCGCTGGAAATCCAGCGGGACGGCAAGGGCTACGCGTTCGTCGAGGTGCTGATGGCGTGCCCGACGAACCAGAAGATGAACGTGGAAGCCGCGACCCGGTTCGTTGCCGAGCAGATGGAACCGGAATTCCCGCTGGGCGTTTTGCGCGACCGGTCGGCCGAAGTCGCGCCGCTCGTGCGCGCGGAGAGCGATTACCGCAAAGAGACGCTGGACAAGCTGCTGCGCCTCGACGTCGACCGCGCGCCGGACGCGCAGCTCGACCCGGCGGCGCCGACGCTCAACGTGAAGATGGCGGGGTTCGGCGGGCAGGGCGTCCTGAGCATGGGCGTGATCCTGGCGCGCGCGGCTTGCGCCGCCGGGAAGTTCACGTCGTGGTATCCGTCCTACGGTCCCGAGCAGCGGGGCGGGACGGCCAACTGCGGGGTCGTGATCTCGGGCCAGCCCATCGGCACGCCGATGGTGACCGCCGCCGACGTGCTGGTGGCGATGAACCGGCCCTCCCTGGAGAAATTCGCGGGCGAGGTGAAGCCGGGCGGCTGGTTGCTGTACAACGCGGCGATCGGCGAATTTCCGGCGCCGGCGGGCGTGCGGGCGCTGGCGGTGCCGGCGCTGGAACTGGCGAAGGAGGGCGGCAACCCGCGCGCCGCGAACGTGGCCATGGTCGGCGTGCTTGCGGCGCTGGGGGGACTTGGTTTGCCCGACGCGGCCTACCGCGACGCCATCGCGGCCAATTTCGCCGGCCAGAAGAAGATCGTGGCGCAGAACGAGGCCGTTTTCGAGCTGGCCCGGCAGTGGGGCGAGAAGCAGATGCCGTAGTCCGCGGCCCGCGCGGGAAAAACCGCGTGGAACGCTTTTCTTTGGGTTGCATCGCGGCCGCCAAGCTGGCATAACAGGCGGCCAATGCCTTTTTTTGGGGCGTAATCGCAAGCAAGGAGCGAGCAATGTCTGAATTGAACTACGGGCTGTCGGAACTGGCGCTGGAAATCCGCGCCATGGTGCGGGAATTCGCGGAGTCGCGCGTGAAACCCGTGCGGGCGGAATTGGACGAAACGGGGCATTTCCCGACGGAAATCCTGCGGGAACTCGGCAAGATGGATCTGATGGGCCTGTACATCCCGGCGGAATACGGCGGGACGTTCGAGGGCGACAGCATGCCGAACCTGATCGCGGTGGAAGAACTGAGCCGGATCTGCATCGGCGTGTCGGTCTCCTTCGCGGCGAACGGTCTGGGCGCGGACCCGATCCTGATCGGCGCGAGCGACGAGCAGAAGAAGAAGTTCCTGCCCCCGCTGGCCAGCGGCGAAAAATGGGCGGCCTACGCGCTGACGGAACCCAACGCGGGCTCCGACGCGGGCTCGATCCGCACGACGGCCGTCAAGAAGGGCGACAAGTACGTCCTCAACGGCACCAAGCAGTGGATCACCAACGGCGGCGAGGCCGACATCTACACCGTGTTCGCGGTGACGGACAAGAACCGCGGCGCGCGCGGCGTGAGCTGCTTCATCGTCGAAAAGGGCACGCCGGGCTTTAAATTCGGCAAGAAGGAAAACAAGCTGGGCATCCGGGCGAGCGCGACGCGCGAGCTGATTTTCGAGGATTGCGAAGTGCCGGCGGCGAACCTGATCGGGCGCGAAGGCACGGGCTTCATCTGGGCGATGAAGACGTTCGACGTGTCGCGGCCGGGCATCGCGGCGCAGGCGGTGGGGTTGGCGCAGGGCGCGCTGGACGAAGCGGTCCTCTACGCGAAGGTGCGCGAGCAGTTCGGCAAGCCGATCATCGCCAACCAGGGCCTGAGCTGGATGCTGGCGGACATGGCCACGAAGGTCGAGACGGCCCGGGCGCTGACCTACGCGACGGTCCAATCCATCGACCGCGGCGCGAAAGATTATTCGAAGTTCTCGGCGATGTGCAAGGTCTATGCCTCGGACGTCGCGATGCAGGTGACGACGGACGCCGTGCAGGTGTTCGGCGGCTACGGCTACATGAAGGAATATCCCGTCGAGAAGATGATGCGCGACGCGAAGATCCTGCAGATCTACGAAGGCACCAACCAGATCCAGCGCGACATCATCGGGCTGGCGCTGAACAAGGAATACGGCGCGGTCGCCAAGAAGTAGGGCGGCTGGCCGGGTTCGAACGAAGGACGCGGCCGGGGACGGACGTCTCCGGCCGGAGGAGATCGAGATGCACATTGTCGTTTGCGTCAAGCAGGTTCCCAACACCACGCAGGTCCGGATCAATCCCGAAACCAACACGCTGGTGCGCGACGGGGTCGAATCCATCCTGAATCCGTTCGACGAAAACGCGCTGGAGATGGCGCTGCAGCTGAAGGAAAAGCACCCCGGCACGAAAGTGACGGTGCTGACCATGGGCCCGCCGCAGGCGGCGGAAGTCCTGAAGGAAGCCGTCGGCCGCGGCGCGGACGCGGTGGTCCTGCTGTGCGACCGGGCCTTCGCGGGGTCGGACACCTGGGCGACGAGCTACGCGCTCTCCACGGCGATCCGGAAAATGGAGCCGGCGGACCTGGTGCTGTTCGGCAAGCAGGCCATCGACGGCGACACCGCGCAGGTGGGGCCGGGCGTGGCCGACTGGCTGGGCATCCCCTGCGTCGCCTACGCCCGCAAGATCGAGGTTGCCGACGGCAAGGCCGTCGTGGAACGGAATTTCGAAGACGGCTACGAGAAGCTGGACGTCGCGTTGCCCTGCGCGCTGACGGTGCTGAAGGAGGCCAACGTGCCCCGGATGGCGTCGCTGCGCGGCAAGATGGCGGCCAAAAAGCTGGTCATCGCGCCGATGACGGCCGAAGCGGTGGGGGCCGATCCGGCCAAGTTGGGGTTGAACGCCTCGCCGACGCGCGTGGTGAAGATTTTCTCGCCGCCGCCCAAGACGGGCGGGGTGAAGTGGCAGGGCGAGGAGCCCGCCGTCCTGGCGCAGCGGCTGGCGGACCTGCTCCGCGAGCGGAAACTGATCTGAGAAGGAGCGCGGACATGGGCCTGAAAATCGATTTGGATCTGTGCACGGGCTGCGGGGCGTGCGTGGCGGTGTGTCCGTTCTGCGCGCTGGCGCAGCGGGCCGCGGACGGCAAGGTGGAAGTCAACGAAGCCTGCACGGCGTGCGGCGCGTGCCTCGAGACCTGCCCGGTGGGTGCGCTGTCGATGGAAGTGGCCGAGAAGAAGGCCGATGCGGCCGCGCTGGACGCGTTCCGCGGCCTGTGGGTCTTCGCGGAGCAGCGCGGCGGGAAGGTCCAGGAAGTGGCGTACGAACTGCTGGGCGAGGGCCGCGTGCTGGCCGACAAGCTGGGCGTCGAACTCTGCGCCGTCCTGCTGGGCCACCAGATCGGGAATTGCGCGGCGACGCTGTTCGAGCACGGCGCGGACAAGGTCTACGTGGTGGACCACCCGGCGCTGGAAAAATACACGGCCGAGCCGTATTCCGAGGCGATGAGCGCCTTGATCAAGAAGTACAAGCCCGAGGTGGTGCTGGCCGGCGCGACGAGCATGGGCCGGGGCTTCATCGCCCGCGTGGCGATCCAGGTGAACGCCGGCCTGACGGCGGACTGCACCGAGCTGGGCGTGGACGTCGACAAGCGCCTGCTGCTGCAGACGCGCCCGGCGTTCGGCGGCAACATCATGGCGTGCATCGTCTGCCCCGACCATCGGCCGCAGATGGCGACGGTACGCCCGAAGGTCTTCAAGCAGCCGGCGCCGACGGCGGGCCGGACCGGCCAACTGGTCGCGGAAAAGCTGGACCTGAAAGATCCGGTCGTGAAGGTCCTGGAAACCGTCAACGCCATGCAGAACGAAGTGAACGTGGCGGGGGCGGAGTTCATCGTGACGGGCGGCCGCGGGGTAGGCGGTCCCGAAAACTTCAAGCTGCTGGCCGAACTGGCGGAAGCCCTGGGCGGGGCGGCGATCGGCGCCAGCCGCGCGGCCGTGGACGCGGGCTGGATTTCCAGCTTCCACCAGGTGGGCCAGACGGGCAAGACGGTCCGGCCCAAGATCTACGTCGCCTGCGGCGTGTCCGGCCAGATCCAGCATCTGGTGGGCATGAACAGCAGCGATACGATCATCGCCATCAACAAGGACCCGGACGCCCCGATTTTCGGGGTGGCGGACGTCGGCATCGTGGGCGATCTGTTCCAGGTTGTCCCGGAACTGGTCAAAGCCCTCAAGAAATAGCTTCGCTTGCCCCCTCCCGGGGCGGGGGGGGCGATTTGTCAATTGATTTTCGTTTTGCTTGCCAGCCACGTGCGTTCCGTGGCAAACTGCCTCTCCATATTTGGACCGAGGCAAAACTTCCACAACAGGGAGAAGACCGATGATGCGGACAGCGAGAGGATTACTGGCGGGATTGATGTTGGCGCTTGGGTTGAGCGCTTGCGCGTCTTGGAACGTCAACGTGGACAGGCTGCAGCTGGGCATGGAGCCGGAAGCGGTCCGCGAAGCCATCGGCAAACCGTTCACCATTCGCGCCGCCAAGGTGTACGAAAACGAAGAGTGGACCGAGGTGTGGGAATATCTTCCGCCGGCCTTCACGTGGACGCCGAAAACCTATTGGGTGTATTTCAAGAACGGCAAGGTGGTGCAGTGGGGCGAACCGGGCGATTTCACCGGCAAGCCGATCATGGCCGTTTTGGATTACAGCGAGGGGAAGGGTACCCGCTAGGTTGACCGTGTCCGCATAGGCGTTGCCCGTTTATCCGGGAGCGCTTTTGGGTTCGGACAACGGCACGTGCACCATGCGTAACAGCACCCAGGCGAACGGGCGCAGGCCTTTTTCGACCCGTCCGGACCGGAAGCGCCTGGCTGGCGCATTCCCCCTGTTGTCCTGGGTGTGCTTCGCCGGGCTTCTCGTCCCGGGCTCCGTCTTCGCGCAATCCTTCCGGCTGGGAGGGATCGACTGGTTCATGCAGGCCAAGACGGACGTGGCGTACGACAGCAACGTGGACGATGCCTATCCCGAGGAAGAAGATCCTTTTCGCGACAAAGCGGATTTCTACTGGATGCCGGGACTGACGCTGCGCTCCGCTCCTTGGGTGACGGCGCCCCGGACCACCTACAACGTGGATGCCGGCGTCGCGTATCAGGATTATTTCGCGCGCAACGACTTGGATACCGCGCTGTACAACGCCCAATTGGCGTTTCAGTCGGCCAGCCCGCGACTGACGTTGGGCGGCCTGGCGGGCGTCGATTATGCCGCGGACAGCATCGCGGAAACCTACGTGCCGGGAGGCGTGGGCCGGGATCCGACCTTGACCCATCGGGAAAACGGTTTTGCCAGCCTGCTTTACCGGGGACTGCGGATGGATGCCCGCGCGGGCTTCACCAGCGAGCGGCACGACCTTGAAAAATATTGGGAAGGGGACAACGACGAGACCGTGTTTTCCGTCGGCGCGCAACTGACCCCCCTGAGCAAATTGATCCTTCACGCCGCTTGGGATAAAAGCATTACGCTTTTCACTCTGTCGGGCGACGAAACCGAAGAAACGGGCTATGCCGCCGGCGCCACGCTGAATTTGTTCTCCTGGGGCGGGTTGTACTACGATTGGGAGCGGACCATCACCGTCGAGAAGAAAACGGACGCCACGGACGAAGACACCACGACGACGTTTGGCGTGCGGGGGACGATCCCCGTCGAATTGCTGCGTCATCCTCAATTGAGCTATTCGCTCGGCCTTGCGTATGAAGAGGAAACCCAGGATTCCGGCGAAGTCGTCAAGACGTGGGAGCCCGTCCACACCCTTTCCGCGATCGACGACTTCCAGATTTCGAAATCGTTCCGGCTGGCGGGCAGCGCCACGTGGAAAAGCGAGGTCGACACCGACGAGATTTCGTTCACCTACGACTTTCTGCTGGAACAGCAATTGGGGCCCAATATCCGGCACGCCTTGACTTTTTCCCAAGAGCCGGAGGCCACGTTCGGATCCACCACCGAGACCAAGACCACGACGTACGGGTACGACTTCAGATGGAACAATCTGCTGGTCCAGAACCTGTCGCTGAAATTCAACGCGTCGTACGAGGAAAGCACGCCGTTGGAAGAGGAAAACGCGGAGACGGAAAAAACCACCATGGTGTCCGTCGGGCTGAACCACGTGCGGCCGCTGACCCGGAAACTGAGCCGGATCATTTCCTATGAATACACGCGGGAAAGCTCCAATTTCCACGATTTCGGCGCCCAGGAAAAGCATCTGGCCATCTATGGGTTTACCTACGATTTCTAGCCGCTCCGGAAGTCCCGCGTCCGGAAATGAAAATCCGCCATTGTCCCGGCGGTTTTTTTCATGTAGATTGCGCCCATGAAATCCTGCGGTTTTCAATTTGCGGCGGTCGGTCGCCTGCTCCTTTGGATCGGGTTGGGATGGGCTCTGGCCTGGGACGGGGGGCGGCCGGCGATCGCGCAGGAGAAGATCGATTCTTCCGTGCGGCGCATTCTGGCGGGGGATCGCCTGAACATCTCCGTGCGGGAACAGCCCGACATGACCCGGGTCTATTCGGTGGCCGGCGACGGCACCGTCGACTTCGGGTTCGCGGGCCGGATCGTGATCGCCGAACTCACGGCCGACGAGGCGGCGCGCAAGCTGGAGTCCGTGCTGGAAGAGAAGTACTTCAAGGACGCGAACGTCAGCATTTCGGTCGCCAACTTCGTGGAGGGCGACGTTCTCATGACGGGCGCCATCCGTTCGCCGGGCAGTTTGCCGTTTCGGGGGGATTCGATTTTGACGCTGATGGAGGCCATTTCCCGCAGCGGAGGTTTGGCGGCCGACGCCGCCGGCGACCGGGTGCGCATCCTGCGCTGGGTGCCGGGGGGGAGCATGGAGCGGCAGAGCATCGAAGTGAACGTCCAGGCGATGCTGGACACGCTGGATTTCTCGAAAGACCAGTATTTGCGTCCGCGCGACATCGTCATCGTGCCTTCCCGGGGCAAAGAAGAGGGCCGCGACGAATTCTTGGCCTTGGGCGAAGTCGGCTCGCCGGGATTCAAGCCGTATACGGAAGGCTTGGACGTCATCAAGACCGTGACGCTGGTCGGCGGATTGAGCCCCAGCGCGGATTGGAGCGGAGCCCGCATCCTGCGTCCGCGGGCCAACGGGGAATATGCCCTCGTGCCGCTGGATCTCCAGCGCCTGTTCGGAGCGGCGGACATGAGCATGAATCTGCCGCTGCAAAAGGGCGACATCTTTTTCGTTCCTTCGTCCGCCAACCAGGTTCGCGAGCAGGTCTATCTGCTGGGCGAGGTCAACAAGCCCGGCGCCGTGTCGTTGCGGTCGGGCCCCAACGCGACGGTGGCGCGGTTGATTTTGGAGCAAGGCGGCGTGACGGACTTTGCCAATCCCGGCAAGGTCCAGATCCAACGGACCGCGCCGGACGGCAGCAAGAAAACCTTGGTGGTCGACGTGGGCCGGATTTTGAAGGAAGGCTCGTTCGAAGAGGACGTGCCCCTGCAGGACGGCGACGTGGTGATTGTGCCGGAGAAAGGACTGTTGGGGCTCTGACATGCGCGAAATGATACAACGGCCGGAATCGATGGCGACGCCGCCGCCTGCGGAGGCGGAGAATCCGCTGGGTGCCGCCAAGGGCTTGGACATCCGGAAATACTTCTACATGATCGCGAAGCGCCTGTGGCTGCTCTTGCTTTGCTTCATGACGTCCGTGGTGATCATGCTGGTGATGATGGCCCGGCAGGTGCCGGAATACCAGGCGACGGCCAAATTGCAGCTGACGCGATCCGTCGGAATTCCCGCCAGTCTGCAGCCGCGCGACGCGGATGCGATCGTGGGGGATTACATCACGACGCAGTGCAACGTGATCCGCAGCCGCGACGTCGTCCGTCGCGCCCGGGAAAAGCTGAACATCACGTCGCAGGAGTTCGGTGAAAAGTTCCGCGGCATGTCGGTGGGCCCGGTTTGGCAAACCGCCATCCTCGCCATCAAGGTGACGGGCTTGGATCCGGCCTTTTGCGCCGATTACGCCAACGCGATCGCCGACGCCTACATCGACTACAAGGCCGAGGAGCGGAGCGGCAGTTCCCAGAGCACCGGCGAGAACCTTTCCCGCCAAGCCGGCGATCTCCTCGAAAAAATCACGAAGATGGAAGGGGATCTGCTGGCGTTCGTGCGCGAAAACAGCGTGGTGGGCATCCAGGAACGGGGCAACGTCGCGGCGAACTTGCTGGCCAGTTTGTCCCGGAAGTCCGCCGAATACCGGACGCAGCGCATGCTGCTGGAAGCCCAGCAACCCCTGTTGACCCAGGCGTCGGACGAAGTCGTCTTGGCCACGTTGGAATATGGCTTGCCCGCCCCCTCGGAAGCGCCGGCCGCCGGCGCCGTCGGGGAAGGGGAAACGACGGAGGAAGGCGCGGAAAGCCTGCTCGAGCACGGGGTGGTGGCGCCGCCGAATTGGGACAATCTGAAGCGCGAGAACGCGCTGCTCGAAGCCCAGCTGATCGCCTACCGGAAGAAATACAAGGACGAGCATCCGCTGATCCAGGAAACGCAGCTGAAACTTCAGCAAAACGAGGACGCCCTCAAAGTGGAGATCCAGTTCGCCCTGAAACAGTATTATTCCCAGCTGGAGGCCTTGAACATCAAGGAAAAGGCGGCCCGGCACGTGGAGCAGGAGTGGGAAGAACAGGCGCTGGAGATTGACCGCAAACAGAAGGAATACGAAGGGCTTCAGCGCAACCTGAAGCGTCTGCAAGGGCTCTACGATCTGATTTTCAACCGCCTGCAGGAGATCGACATTTCGGCCGGCATCCAGCTGGAATCCGTGCGGATTTTGGAACGCGCGATCGTGCCCGGCGGTCCGTTGAAACCCCGGAACCTGCAAAGCCTTTTCCTGGCGGCCCTGATCGGGTTGGCGATCGGCATCGGACTGATTTTCGCCCTGGAATTCATGGACGATTCCATCCGCTATCCGGAAGAAGTCGTTCGGAGTCTAGGCGCGCCCTATCTCGGATTGGTTCCGACCGCCCACTGGAAGCAAACGGACGATGCGTCGTATTGGCTGGGCAACGTGGATCCCTCCAGCGGATTTGCCGAAGCCTACCGCAACATACGCTCCGCCTTGCTGCTCAACCCGTCCGGCAAGCCCTTCCGGACCTTGACGGTCATCTCGGCGGTTCCGAAGGAAGGCAAGACGACGACCAGCGCGAATCTGGCTACCAGCTTCGCGCAAACGGGCCACAAGGTTTTGATGGTGGATGCCGACTTGCACCGCGGCGGAATCCATCGCTTCTTCGGCCTGCAGGCCGGCCGCGGGCTGTCCGAAATCCTGACGGGCCACGCGAAGCTGGACCAGGTCGTGCAGCATACGGCGGTGGAAGGGCTGGACCTGATCGGCACCGGCGCGTTTCCCGACAACCCGGCGGAACTCGTCCTCCGGCGGGAAATGAAGGAATTTCTGGCCCACGCATCGGAAATCTACGATTTGGTCGTGCTGGATGCGCCGCCGATCCTCGCGGTGTCGGAATCCACGGTGATCGCTTCCCAGACCGATGGCGTCTTGCTGGTGGTCTGGGGCGGGCGGACCTCGCGCAAACTGGTGGCCGTGGCGGTTCGCCAACTGCTCTCGCGCGGCGCCAATCTGCTGGGCTTCGTACTGAACAATCTGGACTTGGCCCGCATGGGCAACTATGGAGCTTCCGGATATTACCATTATTACGGCTACGATTATCGGTATGAGGAGGAGGCCCCTTCCGCGTCTCCCGGTCGGGAAAAGACGGCGACCTGATCCGCGGTCGCCGGGCGAGGAGTTGAATCGCAGTGGTTGTCATTTTCCATCGCGGCCTGCAGGTTTCCAGCCGCCACTTGTTTTTGACCTTGGGCGACTGGTTGATCATCGTGCTGGCCCAGTTGGCGGCGGTCTTTCTGCGGTTGGGATTCGACGTCGGACAGGAATACCTGCTGGACAACTGGGGGTCGCTGGTCGGCGCCGTCTTGGTCTACATGCTGGTGTTCTATGCCGGCGGCATGTACGAACCGCCGACGCGCAGCCGCCGCGTGGATTTCGATTTCCTGCCCTTGGTGGTGACGAGCATCGCCGCCGGCATCACGGGCCTGCTGCTCTATACCCGGCCGCAGATGACCCTCGGCCGCGGCATCTGGGCCATCTCCTCCCTCCTGATCTTGGGGCTGGCCTACGCCTTGCGCCGCTTGTTCATGTCGCTGGTCCGGCGAGGGCTTTTCCTCAAACGGGCGATGGTGCTGTGCGACCATCCCGACCGCGCCGCCGATCTGCTGCGCCTGCTGAAGGAAAATCCGTCCTCGCTGTATAGCGTGGCCGGCTTGGCGATCTGCGGCGCCGTGCCGGCACCGGCCTACGGGGCGTCGCCGCCCGTGCTCGGTTCGGCCGACGATTTGGGCCGGCTGGTCGAAGCCCACGACGTCTCCGTCCTGTTGCTCTCCGTGTCGCCCATGCGCAGCCACGAGCTGCTTTCCCGGTTGCGTCCGCTGCGCTATGCCGGCGTGGAAATCATGGATTACGTCTCCTTGTCCGAGGAACTGGCGCAGGAAATTCCGCTGGCCCACATCAACGACGAATGGCTGATGACCGTCGCGTTGAACAGTTCCGTGATGCAGATCCGGAAAATCAAGCGCGCCACGGACATCGTCGTTTCGTTGATCGGCCTGGTGCTCGGCATCCCGCTGATTTTGCTGGCCGGTCTCCTGATCAAGCTGACCTCGCCCGGAGCGGTCATCTATCGGCAAACGCGCGTGGGCATGGGCGGCGCCCCCTACGTCCTCTACAAGCTGCGCACCATGCGCAGCGACGCGGAGGCCGGCGGCGCGGTCTGGGCCTGCAAACAAGATGCCCGCGTGACCCGCGTCGGCTACTATCTCCGCAAATGGCGCATCGACGAAATTCCCCAGCTGTTCAACATCCTCAAGGGCGAGATGAGCTTGGTCGGCCCGCGTCCCGAACGGCCGGAATTCACCGAGAAGCTCGCCGAGTTCATCCCGTTCTACGACGAACGCCATCTCGTCCAGCCCGGGCTGACCGGCTGGGCGCAGGTTCGTTACCCCTATGCCGCCAGCTTCGAGGCCGCCGCCCGCAAGCTGCAGTTCGACCTCTATTACATCAAGAACATGGGCTTCTTGCTGGACGTCTCGATCCTGCTGCGCACGTTCAAGACGATCCTGGTCGGCCTGCGCCACGAGGACGACAGCTTCCTGCCGATTCCCGACAAGCTCGAAGAATTGCTCGGCGCCGCCGACGAGACGGAAGCGGCCCCGAACCCCAACGGAGGACATCCATGAGCATTGCGCACGAATTCGATTACGCCAAGCCGGCGAGCCTGAAAGAGGCGCTGGCCCTGCTGGCCCGTCCGGTTCCCGGCGGCGCCGTTTCTCTCGCGGGCGGCACCGATCTGGTCGCCTGGCTGCGCGACGGCGCCGTCAGCCCCGGCCGGCTGGTGGATCTCAAGGGTCTGGCCGAACTGCGCGGCATCCGCCTGAAGGGCGGCAAGCTCTGGATCGGCGCGGCCGCGACCTTCGCCGAGATCATCGCATCGCCCCTGGTGAAAAGGCACGCGCCGCTGCTCGTCGAATCGTCGGGCCTGGTCGCGTCCGTCGGCGTGCGCAACCGCGCCACGATCGGCGGCAACGTCTGCTCGGCCGTGCCGTGCTGCGACAGCGGGCCGACCTTGCTCGTCCACGAAGCGGTCGTCCACGTGGCGACGCCGCGCGGGCAGAAGCGCATTCCCATGAAGCAGTGGTTCCTGGGCCCGCGCCGCACCGCGCTGGCCAAGGGCGGCATCGTCCTGGGCTTCAGCCTGCCGCTGGCGAAGCACGCCGGCGCGTTCGCCAAGCTCAAGCGCTACCGCGGCGAAGATCTCGCGCAGGCCAGCGTGGGCGTGCGCGTGGACGCCAAGGGCGTCTGGCGCGTGGCCTACGGCTCCGTCGCGCCCACGCCCATCCGCGGGCCGAAGGTCGAACGCCTGCTCAAGGGCGTCAAGAAGCCGGACGCCGCGCTGCTGAAGAAGGCCGTCGCCTTGGCCGAAGCCGAAGTGGCGCCCATCACCGACATCCGCAGCTCGGACATCTACCGCCGGCTCATGGTCGGCGTCATGCTCAAGCGCGCCGTCCGCCTCGCGGCCGCGCGCCTCGCGGGCCGCGGTCCGGCCTACGGCATCAACGTCATGGAGGAGGACGCGCAATGAAGGAAATCGCCATCCGCTTGAACGGGGAGGTCCGCCGCGTGGCGGTGGCCCCCAACGAAACCCTGCTCGACGTCCTGCGCGCCAAACTCGGCGTCAAGACGCCCAAGGAAGGCTGCGGCCGCGGCGATTGCGGCGCCTGCACCGTCTTGCTGGACGGCAAAGCCGTGCGCAGCTGTCTCATTCTCGCCATCGAAGTCGACGGCCAGTCGGTCGTCACCCTCGAAGGGGTGGGGAAGGCCGGCCCGACGGCCCTGCAGAAGGCGTTCGTGAAAAACAACGTGTTCCAGTGCGGATTCTGCGCCCCCGGCGTGATCCTGTCCGCCTCGGCCCTGTTGGTCGAAAAGCCGCAGCCCAGCGAACACGACGTTCGCGAAGCCCTCGCCGGCAACCTCTGCCGCTGCACCGGCTACGCGCCCATCGTCGCAACCGTCTTGGCCGTCGCGAAGAAGTCGGCCAAGAAAAAACCCGCCTCCCGGAGGGCCCGGTCATGAGCAAAACGAAAATCGTCGGATCCTCGTCCGTCCGCGTGGACGGGCTGGCCAAAGTGACGGGCGCCGCGCAGTACGTGGACGACCTCGATTTCGGTCCCGGACTGCTGCACGCCGTGGTGGTGGAGAGCACGCGCGCCCACGCCAAGCTCAAGAAGGTCGACGTCTCGAAGGCGGAGAAGGAACCCGGCGTCGTCCGCGTGGTGACGGGCAAGGACTTCCCGTACATGTTCGGGCTCTACATGCAGGACCGCTACATCTTCGCGCAGGACCGCGTGCGCTTCGTCGGCGAGCAGATCGCCGCCGTCATCGCCGAAACCCCCGAGGCCGCCCTGCGCGCCGCCAAGCTGGTTCGGATCGACTACGAACCGCTGCCGACCGTGCTGAGCCTCGGCGAAGCCTTGAAAAAGGATGCCGTCCTCATCCATCCCGACCTCGGCAACTACCAGAAAGTGCCGTGGTTCTTCCCGCGCGCGGGCACCAACATCGCCCATTGGCGCAAGACCCGCAAGGGCAACGTCGCCCAGGGCTTCAAGCAGGCCGATTTCATCCTCGAGGACACCTACACGGTGCCGCGCTACGCGCACTGCCCCATCGAGCCCCACGCCGTGACGGGCCTGTTCGACCTTTCCGGCCGCCTCACGCTGTGGGCGTCGTCGCAGTCGCCGTTTGCCCAGCGCAACGTCATGGCCACCGCGCTCAAGCCGTTCGGCCTGACGCATCGCGACATCCGCATCGTGACGCCCTACGTCGGCGGCGGTTTCGGCGGCAAGGCCGGCGTCTCGATGGAAATCATCGCCGCCGTGCTGGCCATCGCGATGAAGGGCCGTCCGGTCAAGCTGAACTGGACCCGCGAGCAGGAGTTCATGAACACCTCGCAGCGGCAGGGCGTCATCGCCCGCATCAAGATGGGCGTGAAGAAGAGCGGCAAGATCGTCGCCCTCGAGCACACCCTGCACTGGGACGCCGGCGCGTCGGCGGAATACGGCGCCAACGTCGTGAACGCCGTCGGCCTTTCGGCCACGGGCCCCTACAGCGTGCCCAACGTCAAGATCGACTCGGTCTGCGTCTACACCAACATGCCGCCGTGCGGCGCCTACCGCGGTTTCGGCTACTCGGAGTTCCACTTCGGCCTCGAGTCGCACATCACGCGCGTCGCCCAGGCCATCGGCATGGATCCGGTGAAGTTCCGCCGGCTCAACGCGATCCAGGAAGGCGATACGCTGGCCTACGGCGCGCACATGAACCCGGGCAACCTGCGCGGGGCCATCGACCGCATCGCCAAGGAAATCCGCTGGGGCCGGAAGGAAAAGGCCGCCAAGCCCGGCAAGGCCATCGGCAAGGGCCTGGCGTGCTTCTGGAAGGCGCCGGCCATGCCGCCGAACGCCTCGTCCGCCGCTTTCCTCAAGTTCAACGAGGACGGCTCCCTGAACCTGACGGTCTCCGGCATGGAGATCGGCCAGGGCTTCCTGACCGTCATGGCGCAGTGCGCCGCCGAGGTGCTGACCGTCCCCGTGGAGAAAATCCGCGTCGAGACGCCCGACACCGACCGCAACCCCTACGAATGGCAGACCGTCGGTTCGCACGTCACCTGGAGCTGCGGCAACGCCGTCCGCGCCGCCGCCGAAGAGGTGAAGACCCGCCTCCTCGCCACCGTCGCCCGCGCCAAGCATTTGAAGGCCGAGGATCTCTACCTCGCCGACGAATGCGTCAAGAGCCGCAAGGACAAGAAACTCGCCCTGCCGTTCCGGGATTTCGTCATCGACGGCATCATGCGGCCCAACGGCAACTTCATCGGCGGGCCCATCCACGGCACGGGCATGTTCATGCCGGAGTTCACCTCCGCGCTGGGCGATCCCGAAACCAGCCAGGGCGGCCACCCCAACGTGCACTACACCGTCGGCTGCGCCGGCGTCGTCGTGGAAGTGGACAAGGAAACCGGCAAGCTGGCCGTCCTCAAAACCGCGCTCGCGGTGGACGCCGGCAAGGCGATCAACCCCGAGCTCGTCGACGGCCAGATCGTCGGCGGCATCGTCCAAGGCCTCGCCACGGCCCTCTACGAAGACATCCGCTACGGCGCCAACGGGCGCCTCCTCAACCCGAACTTCACGGACTACAAGATCCCGACCGCGCTCGACTGCCCCGGCGAGATCGTGCCGATCATCCTCGAGACCGCCCAGCCCGACGGCCCCTTCGGCGCGCGCGGGGTGGGCGAGCACACCATGGTCGCCTGCGCGCCCATGGTGGCCGACGCCATCGCCGATGCCGTCGGCGTTCGCCTCAAAACCATGCCGCTGACTGCCGAGAAAACGGCGCTGGCGCTGCGCGGGATCGAATACGACGACGTCAAGGGCGACAACCTCGGATTCTGCTTCCGCGGAAGGCCTTGCGACTATCCGTTCGACACCGGCGGCGCCAAATAGCTCCTGAAGTTCCCGGGTGCGATAAATCGCGGTTGATCAAACCCGCGCAAGTTTTACGTAGCGTGGAAAAAAGTTTTCCACGGTGTGGAAAAATTCCACTACCGTCCCATAGGAATCGGGTGGGGATAAAGAAAAGGCTGGTTTGAAG